>JAVEYS010000017.1:0-50683 GCA_034003345.1 Bacteroidales bacterium | reverse complement strand
TTGGCCTTGTAATACTTTATAAGTTTGGGTATCACCTCGGCTACATCACCGTTGATAACATAATCGGCCAGGCTGTTAATAGGAGCCATTGGGTCATTGTTTATAGCAATGACCTTGCCGCTCTGGTTCATGCCGGCCGTATGCTGTATCTGCCCGGAGATACCACAGGCGATATAGAGCTTGGGTCTGACCGTCACACCGGTCTGTCCTACCTGTCTCTCATGACCGGTGTAACCGGCATCGACAGCTGCCCTTGATGCTGCTACCTCTCCTCCCAGCACCGCCGCAAGTTCATACAGCAGGTTAAAATTCTCCCTGGAGCCCATACCATATCCACCTGAAACGATTATCTGCGCCGACTTAATATCAACCCTGCGGGCTTCCATGTGCCTCTCAATTATCTCCACGGTAAGGTCTTCAGGCCTGATAAAGTCAGAGACGGTTATCTTCTTTACCTCCCCGCGATAGTTTTTGTTTATTATCTCGCGCTTCATCACCCCCTCACGCACTGTGGCCATCTGCGGCCGGTGATCGGGATTGATGATGGTTGCGATTATGTTGCCTCCGAAAGCCGGTCTGATCTGGTACAGAAGGTTTTTGTAAGTAGTGTCTGTCTTTTTGACATAATGATCTCCTATCTCAAGACTGGTGCAATCAGCCGTCAGACCACTGTGCAGGGCCGATGAGACCCGTGGCCCAAGATCCCGTCCGGCAGTTGTTGCTCCCATAAGGGCTACCTGAGGCTTCTCATGTCTGAAGAGCCCGGCAATGACTGCCGCATAAGGGAGTGTGCGATAATACTCCAGCACCGGGTCGTCAGCCACATGCACCACATCAACACCGTAGGGAAAGAGTTCATTCTCTATGCCCTCCAGACCACTGCCCAGTACGACAGTCTCAAGCCTGCAGCCAAGTGTGTTGGACAACGACCTGCCTTTGGTCAGCAGCTCGAGACTTACCTCAGCCGGTCTCCCTTCATCCAGCTCGCAAAAGACGAATAGATTATTCACTTTATGTATCTTTTAGTCAGTTAATCAGCCGATTGTGTGATTATCAAGCAATTCTATAACAAGCGACTCAATATCTTTATCCGAGGCTGTCAGGTGCATGGACTCTTTTGCCTGCAGGATGACATTGTCAATCTCCTTTACCTTCGTTGGCGATCCTGAGAGTCCCAGCTGGTCAGCATCTGCTTCTATTGCTTCAACATCCCATTCTGTTATCTTAATTGACGGCCGGCTGCCTGCGATATAATCAGAGCTCTCTGCCTGCAACTCGGTATCCGTTCGCGCATACTTGTATTTCATCACCAGGCGCGCATGACGATAGCGGCATGACGGAGCAGTACCGTTCACTGTGACCACCAGGGGCAACGGGGCGGAGACGGTTTCAACACCACGCTCCAGCCTCCTGCGGATAACAAGCCTGTCATTTTCAAAGTGCATCTCCTCAGCATATGTCACCTGCGGCCATCCCAGCTTCTCAGCCACCTGAGGACCTACCTGCGCGGTGTCACCGTCAATAGCCTGCCTGCCTCCGATGACCAGGTCCGGAGACAGTTTCTTTACTGCAAGGGCAAGAGCGTAAGAGGTGGCCAATGTATCCGAGCCGGCAAAAGCCCTGTCAGTAAGCAGCACACCATCATCGGCACCGCGGTAAAGCCCCTCACGGATTATCTCCGCTGCCCTGCCGGGACCCATCGTCAGAACCGTCACCGTCGTGCCTTTATGTTTCTCCCTGATCCTTAATGCCTGCTCAAGTGCATTCAGATCCTCAGGATTGAATATGGCAGGCAGAACACTCCTGTTCACAGTGCCGTCAGCCTTCATGGCGTCAGGACCCACATTGCGTGTGTCAGGCACCTGCTTGGCAAGTACAACGATCTTGATTCCGTTCATATCATTAAACTTTTGAAGTGGCAAATATAATAATAAAACATTACGCCATTACAGCCACACACTGCTTCGCAACACTCCGGTCGAAATATCTATGCCTATATATAATTAACAGACAGTTCTATATGCAATTAAACAGGGACCGTCATAAACGCCATTCGAATTCACCTGGCCGGCAATATCCCAAAATGACAGGGTTATCGAAAAAAGAACTAATTTCGCATGCTTATTTTTTAATTTGTTGTATTCCCTCAGATGAAAGGCAAACCCTATTTCGCCCTTGTCCTGGCAATGATCTTCTGGTCTTTTTCCTTCGTATGGTTTAAAATTGCGAACAGGAGCTATGACCCAATAGCAATAGTTTTTATCAGGCTATGCGTTGCCATTGTTTTTCTATCCGGTTTCATTTGGATCACCGGACGGCATACGCACATCAAAAGAGGTGACCGCAAGTACTTTCTACTGCTGGCCCTGTTTGAGCCTTTTTTCTATTTCCTGGGTGAAAGCTTCGGGCTGACATATGTCTCCTCAACCGTTGGCTCGGTAATTATATCCACAATACCAGTCTTTGCAGTAATTTTTGCCTGGGTAATTTTCCGGGAAAAACTGAAACTGATTAATTATCTCGGAGTCATTCTGTCATTTGTGGGAGTGATTATTTTCATCACGAACAGCACAGGAAGCGTCACGTTAAATCCTAAAGGACTTGCACTGATGTTCCTTGCTGTAATCTCAGCCACAGGATATAACATGGTTCTGCACAGGCTGGTTTCAGACTATGATCCTGTCACCATCGTTAATATCCAGAATATCATCGGCGCGATACTTTTCCTGCCTTTATTTCTGATCTTCGACCTCAAGGGCCTGATTGCAACAGGCATAGTATTGGAGAGCTTCGGCTCGATACTGCTTCTTGCCATCTTCGCATCCTGCGGCGCCTTCGTCCTCTTTGCCTATTCGGTCGGGCATGTGGGAATATCGCGTGCAAACATATTCAGTAACCTTATTCCGGTCTTCACAGCACTCTTTGCCTTCCTTATTGTTGGTGACAAACTGACGCTCCGCAACGGCATCGGGATGATGGTGGTAATAGCAGGCCTCTTTCTATCCCAGGCCGCCGGGAAGAAAGAAACAGTGGTTGATGTCGACTTTGCAGGCCGAAGTGCATAGTCAGCCTGAAATGAAAGTGGATATCCTGTCGTTTTACCGATAGTGTTATCTTTGTTTGCAAGCTAAATGGATATGAGGCACCTGGCTCTTGCCCTCCTTCTCATCACAACCCTCCTGCCGGTCAGAGGTCAGACCGGGGGCGACAATACCTATGAATTCCTCAATCTCAACCAATCAGCGTTTGCCTCCGCTACAGGAGGTATAACCGTCTCTCAGGGCCGGGGGGACCTCAGCCTGCCTTACTTTAACCCTGCCCTGCTTGACAGCTCAATGGACAATGATATTTCCCTCAGTTTCTCATCATGGTTTGCAGGTATCAAATATGGTTATGCCGCCTATGCCCGCAACACTGAAAACAGGGGTACTTTTGCTGCGGGGGTCAGCTTCATCAGTTACGGCAGTTTCACGGAGGCGGATATTGCGGGCAATATTACCGGCACCTTCACTGCAGCCGAATATGCTTTTAATATTATCTGGTCACTGCAGATAGATTCATCATTCACAGTGGGTATAAACCTTAAACCGGTACTGTCACATCTGGAACGCTATTTCTCTGCCGGTATCTGCGCCGATATGGGTGCCGCTTACCACAATGAACGGCTGCTGCTTGACGCCGGGATTGTGATCAGGAATGCAGGACTGCAGTTGAAGAGCTACACAGGTCAGGGGGGAGAACCCCTCCCTTTCGAGATCATTGCCGGAGCCACCAAGAGACTGGCTCACGCACCGTTTGGATTCTCTCTCACCCTCAGGCACCTGGAGAAGCCTGACATGACCTATGACTATATTACTGACGATGACATATCTGAAGGAGGCCTCGGTGAAAATGTACTCAGGCATGTTGTCTTCGGTGTTGAGATACTCCCTGCCGATGCATTCTGGATAGGTGTAGGTCTGGACTACCAGCGGAGGGTTGAGATGATGACAGAACAGCGTTCGGGTATGGCCGGCTTCTCAGCAGGCTTCGGAGTAAGGACAAAGGCTTTTGAACTCTCTTTCGGGCATGATGCTTTTCACCCTGCCGGGGGATCAAATCACCTGACTGTCACCCTGAGGCCTGAATTGATGTTTAAAAAATAAGAACATATGAACCCTATGTCAGCCGTTTCGTTTTTAAATTAGCAGACTGAATGAAGAAAATAAAAAAGATCATTGTCACCGTCGACGGCTACTCATCATGTGGTAAGAGCACCTTTGCCAGGGCGATAGCTTCCGAACTGGGATATCTTTATATTGACTCCGGTGCCATGTACAGGGCAGTTACCCTCTTCTGCCTTCGCAGAGGACTTGTCACAGGCGGAGTGGCTGATACGGCACATATCATCAACATCCTGCCGGAGATAAACATCTCATTCAGACCTGGCAGGGAGAAGGGATGTTCTGAGACACTGCTCAACGGTGAAGTGGTGGAGAGAGAGATACGCGACAGGGAGGTATCCGACAATGTCAGTGCCGTGAGCACTGTCGCACAGGTGAGATCCAAACTGGTTGAGCTGCAGCGCTCAATGGGTTACAAGGGAGGGATAGTGATGGATGGGCGTGACATAGGTACGGTAGTCTTTCCGGAGGCAGAGCTGAAGATTTTCATGACTGCCTCTCCGGAGGTAAGGGCACAACGTCGTTACCTGGAGCTGGTAAGCAAAGGATTACCTGCTGACTACGAGGCTGTGGCGCGTAATATCAGCGATCGTGACCGTATTGACTCCACACGGGAGGCCAGCCCTCTGCGAAGAGCCGAGGATGCCGTCATACTCGATAACAGTGACATGACACCCGAAGAACAGATGGTGTGGTTCAGAAAACTATTTAAAGAGAGAGTGAATGAAAGTTGAGGTTGAACCAGGGTCAGGATTTTGCTTCGGCGTAGAGAACGCCGTCAGAATTGCCGAGGAGATACTCCACAAGGGAGAACCTGTCTATTGCCTTGGAGAGATAGTACACAATGACATAGAGGTGACACGACTGAAAGAGATGGGAATGGTGACCATTACCTACGATCAGTTTGATAAACTCCATGACTGCAAGGTACTTGTCAGAGCGCATGGCGAACCTCCGTCTACCTATGAGAGAGCAAGAGAAAACAACATTACCATCATTGACGCTACCTGCCCTATCGTTCACTCTATGCAGAAAAAGATCAAGAAAGTCGCAGAGCTGTCCGTCAAACAGGAGGGGCAGATAGTCATATTTGGCAAGAAGGGTCATGCAGAGGTGATAGGACTAATGGGAGCAGCAGGTCCAAATGGAATACTCGTTACCGGCAGGCAGGATGTGAGTATGATTGACTTCACCAGGCCGGTATGGCTCTTTTCACAGACAACAAGAAGCAAGGATGAGTACGAGCTGGTGGCTGAGATCATACGACTGAACCTCGAGAAACAATCCGCTCTTCACCCTGACAACACCCTGAAGATATATAACACTATATGCCGTCATGTCTGGGATCGTGAACCTCGTCTGAGAGAGTTTGCCGGGAAGCATGATGTCATCATTTTTGTCAGCGGTAAAAAAAGCTCCAATGGCCGTATGCTCTTTGATGTGTGCCTCAACGAAAACAGTCGCTCACACTTCATATCATCACCCGCAGAGATTGATCGCAGTTGGTTCAGCAACGCAAAAAGCACAGGGATATGTGGTGCCACATCCACGCCTAAGTGGCTTATACAAAAAGTAGCTGATGCCCTCATGGAGATATGACATTGTTCCCGGGACAAATTGTTAATGGATAAAATAGTAGTAATTTCGCACTGTCTTAACTAAATTTTTAATAATGAGTAAAATCAATAAGATTGGCGTTCTCACATCGGGTGGTGACGCTCCCGGGATGAATGCAGCCATCAGGGCTGTAACCCGTACAGCAATTTACAATAACATTGAAGTGATTGGCATAAGGAACGGTTATCTGGGCATGATCAATGCTAATTTTAAACCGTTATATGCTCATACGGTATCCGATATGATACAGCGTGGAGGCACCTTTCTCAAGACAGCGCGTTGTGAAGCTTTCAGGACACCCGAGGGAAGGGCAACGGCCCATGAGAACCTCAGAAACGCAGGTATCGGTGGTGTGGTAGTGATCGGGGGCGATGGCTCCTTCAAGGGTGCAAGCATCTTCAACGAGGAGTATAACATACCGTTCGTAGGTGTTCCGGGCACAATAGACAATGATATATTTGGTACTGACTATACAATCGGCTATGACACTGCCCTTAATACGGTTGTTGAAGCCGTTGACAAGATACGCGATACTGCCAGTGCAATGAACCGCATGTTCTTCGTGGAGGTGATGGGCGCCGAAGCCGGCCACATAGCCCTTTTTAGCGGGATAGCCAGCGGTGCAGAGGCAATTATTATGCCTGAGATCAAAGGTGAGGCACGTAACATCACCAAAATGATAGAGACAGGTAACAGGAGAAAGAAATCAAGCAATATTATTATCGTGGCAGAAGGCGATGAAGAGGGAGGAGCCCTGGCAATGGCCGAGAGACTCAAGCCTGAACTAAAGGGTTATGAGGTCAGGGTTGCCATCCTTGGGCACCTCCAGCGCGGCGGATCACCCTCAGCCCTTGACCGTGTAAACGCCAGCAGACTGGGCAATGCTGCCGTTGAGGCACTCCTCGACGGACAGCAGAGCGTTATGGTGGGCCTCCAGAATGACGAGATAGTGCTTGTCCCCTTTAGAAAAGCAGTTAAACAGCATAAAGGACTCAACCAGCACCTGGTTGATATTATTGACATACTTAATGTCTGATCCAATTCGTTAAATAATGATGGTAACCTCTGAGGTATACTTTACTGATATGCATTGCACTCCCTCGCTTAACCTGCTGAAGAAGCTCGAGAAGCTTGTGAGTGCAGCCGGTATTGATAATATCGACTTCAATCGTAAAATGACAGCCTTGAAGATCCACTTCGGAGAGCCGGGCAACCTGGCATACCTGAGGCCTAATTTCGCTGCCACAATTGTTAAAATGGTAAAGGAGAGGGGAGGCAAACCTTTCCTTACTGACTGTAACACCCTCTATTACGGTGAACGTTCAAACGGTCCGGATCATATAGAGGCTGCATTTAAAAACGGCTATAACCCACTCAGCACCGGATGCCATGTGATCATAGGCGATGGTATCAAGGGTACTGACTACCGTGAGATAGAGGTAAATCATGACTATACGCGCAAGGCTATGATTGGTACTGCAATCGCCGAGGCTGACATAATCATATCACTTAACCATTTCAAGGGGCATGAGCAGACAGGGTTTGGCGGTGCTCTCAAGAACCTGGGAATGGGTTGTGCCTCCGTGGGAGGCAAACTCTTCCTTCATTCAGGAAACCCACCTGTCATCTATAAGAAGAACTGTACCGGGTGCAAACTCTGCGTCATCAACTGCGCCCATGATGCCGTTCATCTCGGACCTGACCGCAAGGCTTTCATTGATAATGACAAATGTACCGGGTGCGGCCAGTGTGTGGCCGTTTGCCAGTATGACGCCGCAAGGGTCCAGTGGAGTTCCGGCGGTGATATCCTTAGCAAGAAGATAGCCGAATATGCCCATGCAGCAATAAAGGACAAGCCTTCTCTTCATATCAACTTTATTTTAGATGTCTCGCCCAACTGCGACTGCTGGGGATATAATGATATGCCCCTGGTGGATGACATAGGAATAGCTGCATCAACAGACCCTGTTGCACTGGACAAGGCCTGCGCCGATATGGTTGTTGCTGCACCTTCGGCATGGCATTTGCGGGAGAAGGAAGAGGGCGATGACCAATGCGGTGTGGATAAGTTCCGATTGGCACACGACAAAACCGACTGGAACACTGCTCTTCTGCACGCTGAAAAAATAAATGCAGGTTCTTTATCATATAAACTGATACAGATATGAAAGATCCATCATCATCGAAACGAATGGCGATACTCATCGTGGAAGATGATCCTCACAGTCAGCTGTATTTCACCAAGCTGCTGTCAGGTTTATATGACACTGCCATTGCGGCATCGGCCTGCGAGGCATGGGATCTGCTACACAGCAGGACCTTTGACCTGGTGCTTATGGATATCTCTCTTAAGGGAGATGAGGACGGTCTGTCACTTACCAGACGTCTGCGGTCTGAAGCAGCATTTGAAAAGCTGCCCATAGTGGCGGTTACAGCATATGCTTTCCCTGACGACAAGCTAAGAGCTATTGATTCGGGATGCACCGATTACCTTCCCAAACCGGTGAGCAGCAATGACCTGCACCGTAAGATCATGGAGCTGACGCTTTAACAGGTATAAAATACTTTCCTGAAGAAAAATTTATTATTTTTGCGAACCTGAATTTATTCAGGTATAAGTCTCCTTCTCCGCCTGTTGGTGGGAGTACAGGCTTAATCGGGGTGTAGCGCAGTTGGTAGCGTACTACGTTCGGGACGTAGGGGCCGGAAGTTCGAGTCTTCTCACCCCGACAAGAGAAAAATGACCACCCACAAAAAATCGTGGGTGGTTTTTTTATTGACCTGGAGCGTCAATAGTGAGCTATTGAAAGTGAAAGGTTAATAAAATATACCCCGGAGAGCAGCGAAAGGGTGCATTTTTCTCTTTCAGTCGCCCTGCTGGAAGTCCGCCCTGACCGATCCGCTGTCAGGCGGTGAGCGTCAGGGCAATCTTCTCATCATCCGCAGTAAATAAAAGGTTTTTTCTTTTTCAGGCAGCCCCCATGGAAATCCGCGACACATGACAACGGTAGCCGGAAGAGGTAAAATCATATAACTGCGGCCGCGGCCCGGATCAAAGTCAGGCAAATATCTCCTTGAGCTGGCTGTGCCCCGGAATATATGCCCGTCGAATGAGATCAATATGTAAGTTTTATGGGTGAAACATATTTTGATCTTTAATTCTTTAATATATTTATATAAGGAAAGTGAAAAATAATTTACTCCTTCCGGTATTGTCAATTATCTATATATTAACACATTACAAAGATTCAGATATGACTTCAACTCTCACCAATTAATAACCAGGATATGAACTTATTATATGAAGTACCGGGACTGACAGGATGGGCAATCATGTTCTTCGTTATGATAGCCCTGATATCATTAAATGAATTTGGCCGAACCACAAAATGGGGAGGTATTCTGCTTTTTCTTATCATTCCTCTGATAATGACCTTTTTTGTCTGGCCCAAAACTGCAGCGCCGGACAATGAGTTCGGCACAGGGACATGGTTTAACTGGGTAAAGACCTACTCTGCGCTTGCAGGCTGTCTCGGTTTCATGGCTATAAGATATATACCTGCACTGGCAAAGAAAAAGTGGGCACTTGCTTTCCCCGCTGCTATCCTTGCAATAAATATTCTTGAAGCATGTATCAGGGATTTCCAGGTTTACGGTTTCGGCCTGTGGGAAGGCGGATACATAGAGCACCTGTGGACTATGTCAGGTCCATGGAATATCATGAACGGTATTGCCGGACTGCTGAATATATTGACAATATGCGGCTGGCTGGGTATTATTGTCTCAAAAGACAAATCCAAAGATATGATCTGGCCTGATATGATATGGGCCTGGATAATAGCATATGATCTCTGGAACTTTGCATATACTTATAACTGCATATCAGACCACTCTTTCTATTGTGGTGTAGCATTACTTCTCTCATGTACAATTCCTGCATTTTTTATTAAAAAAGGAGCATGGCTTCAGCACAGAGCATCAACACTGGCCTTGTGGATTATGTTCGTGATGACCATTCCGCAGTTTGCTGACAGAATTGCACCTGTCCCGACAACACACAATCCTAAGGCATTCTTTACAGTTAGTTTGATAGCTCTGCTGGCAAATCTCGCTCTGTTAATCTATCAGGCAACGATAATCATTAAGCGGAAAAAGAATCCTTTCAGGGATGAATTATATACCGATACTAAAACATATCAGAAAGTGCTTGCAGAAAATGTGTAGGATCTATCAATTATAGATGGATCTTTCTTATCCATTGCAGGTATTCTTTTGTTTTATGCAAATTGATAGTTGAGATCAAAAGTCAGGAACACCTTTATGACCAACCAGTTAATCAGGATCGTTCCGCACTTATGGATCGTTGATATGGCGAAAGAGGCCATATCCTACATTGCACTACTTTTTGACGCCGGCAACGGTCTCCCCGCTGAATGACATTATCAATTTGAATTATTGTTATAAATTACGGTAGTGATTTAATCAAAAACAGAAGAGCTATGAAAATTCTAAGAGGAACACTCTTCGGGGGAATATCCTATTTCCTCCTGGGATGGCTTGTATGGGGGATCCTGCTTATGGATTTCTTCTCAGGCAACATGAATCAGTGTGCCAGCAGACCGGCGGACGGTATGATATGGTGGTCAATCATCCTCTCTAACTTTGTGCTGGCACTTTTACTGACTCTTATCCTTAGTTGGGCAAGAGCGAAAAACATCAATGACGGTCTTAAGTATGGCGCCCTGTTCGGATTTTTGTATACCTCATCTTTTGCATTCTCATCATGGTCAATGACCACAATGTACAACAACCCGGGTGCAATGCTGGCCGACATCCTCGTATCAACAATTGTACTGGCATTGATCGGTATGATCATTGTCCTGACCTGGGGCAGGGATAAATAATAACCTAACGAACATATCAACCCGGCCTCTTGCCGGGATAATTTCTCCGATATGGGCCCGTATAGAGGATCAGTGAATGCTGTGGTTCCGCCAGTCACTGTTCTATCATCAGCCTGTGTTGTAATGACAGACGCAACACACCGCGCATAACGCAGGTAAAATATTAAATGTCAAGGCCGCAGCCTGTCAATAGAGAATGACAAGGTACCTTGATCCCTCCCAGAATTTTGCCGGGTCATTTATTGTCAGGCTTACTGTCTCAGCATCAACGGTAGCCAGACTGTAACTTCCTGAAGGATGAAGGGTGATGAATTGGACATCATCAAGGGTACACTTTATTTCAAATGTTGTCTTATCACGTATATCGATCTTCATCAGTCTGCTGCTGGTTACTGTGGGTGATAAAACCTTGACTCTCCCCAGGAAACCCAGGAAGCCTCCCGTTTTTGTAATGATATTGCTGTCCGTCAGGGCTTCTTTTGTGCCCATGGCATACCAGGCAGTATTCAGGGTGCCGGTGATCTCCGTGACCTTGTTCTCCAGCTCACTGTTCGTATTCTTCACTTCATCAATCACGGTTGCCTGCTCTTCAATGGTTGCACCCAAAGCGACACACTTATCGTTAAGAACATTAATCAGGCTGTCCTTCCTTTCAACAAGTACCTTCAGTTCTCCAACCTCATTCTCAAGAGCCTTGATCTTATTGGCGGCACTGGCATACCTTCCCCGGGCAGCCTGGTATTTCTGCTCAGTCTGCTCCATAGAAGCCGTGATCTGGCCTATAGCCTGGTCCAGTCTTGCGGGCAGATCCTCCCCCATGGCCTGCTGTGATCCGGTGACATCCTCGCCGAGCAGAGAATTGATCTTCAGAACTGACTCCTGCATAACTGACACATACTGCTTAAGAGTCGAATCGCTCTTGGCAAGCTGCATGGTCAGATCTTGCTTTTCAATCTCAAGCTGCTCAGACATCGTCTTGTATTTGCAGCCGGTGAGAGCTATCACGGCCAGAAAAAGAATTAATACTTTGAAAGTTTTCATTTCCGTTAAGTTTTAGAGTTAAACGCCAGATTAATCATATTCCAAGATAGTGAATTTTTTCCTTATAAGCCAATTAGTACAGGTATCTGCCCATTGTGATGCTATCTATCCCGGATATCCTGAATTCTATCTCTCCTGTCCTGTGGCAACCAATATGGCCAGAGATCCGGATTGGTAAAACAGGATGAATGGCCGGCAGGCTTTCCGGGCATTACTGGCAGAATGGAGAATTATACATTCCCCCATCCATCTTAAGTGATTGGTTAGTCCTGACTATCAGACCCGTCAGAAGATGGTATCACAAGTCTCATATCAGGCATTGCAAAAATAACTCCCTTGTTTGCTTTTTTAAGTTCCTGAACTGTTAGGTTATATTTCTTTGCTATGTCAGCGAGTGACTCCCCCTTTTGCACCTTATGGATTTTCTTTCGCTCAGGCCGGGCCTGTTTTGTTACCGGCTCCCTTGTATCAGCAGACTGTGTCTTTTCTTCAGGCTCCGGTCCGGAGGTGGAAGCCTCCCGGGTCTGTGCCGGTGTTCCGCTGTCAGCCTGTTTAGCTGGTGTATTGCTTATCCCTGTTCCGGCGGTAGCCTGTTCCTGGCGTGGAAGCTGTGAAGTCTGACGTGTACTCTCCTGGCTAGGCATCTGTGTCTGAGTGCGCGAAGGCTGGGGCACTGCTTTTGCAGCAGCCTCAACAGGTCTCTCCTCCTCAATATCTGAAGTAGAGTTCTTCCCTTCAGTAACAGAAACCAAGGATGATGAGGCAGGAATCCTCAGTACCTGTCCGGCACGGATTCCGCCTGCCGGGATAGCATTCTCGCGGTCAATGTCAAGAATAGTTACCTGATAAGCCTTGGCAAGTGAATAGAGAGTCTGACCCTTCTGTACCTCATGCAGAAAATAGACCTTGCCTGATGACACTGTCTTCTCTTTTGAGATAGTTATACCGTCTCTGACAACTTCTCTTCCCGGTCCTGTTGTTGCAGCCGATGACATGCTTCCTGTTGCTGCCTTATTATCAGTACGCGAAGGGGTCTGTTTTACAGGCATAGGCTCATTGGATCGTATCCTCATAACCTGTCCTGCCTGTATGCCGCTGGCAGGAATGATGTTTTCGCTGGTAATGGCGTCAATAGTGACCTTGTATGCCCGGGAGATAGAATAGAGAGTCTGGCCTTTCAGCACCTCATGCATGTAATAAGTCTTCCCCCCTGAGACAATTTTTTCATTTGATACCTCAACAGGCACCTGTGCACTGGCAACTGAAGAAACAATCAGAGCAATAATCAATGCAATTACGGGTAAAATGCGTGTCTCAGACATATCAACTGTTTTATATATTGTAAATATAATACTTTCATAAAAATGAGACACCTTCAGGAATAGTTAAACATAATCGGAAAGTGGTTGTTTTATTAGATTATTAAATCCATGACAACAGACCCATTATGAATTCCATGCGCAGAATGACGAGTATTCTTAGAAATGAATACCATGGCGAAGGGCTTGATGCAGCTTTTTTTGACGAAGATCCGATCCTTCAGTTTGGAAGATGGATGGAAGATGCTGTCTCACATAATGTAAAAGAGCCTCATGCCGTTCACCTGGCTACAGCAGATGCTGCGGGAAGACCGTCGGGAAGAATTGTACTTCTCAGGGACTTCAGTGCCCGGGGATTCTCCTTCTTCACCAACTATGACAGCAGGAAAGGTGAAGACCTGCAACATAACAACAATGCCTCAATGACTTTCTTCTGGAGCGAGATGTACCGCCAGATAAGGATTGGGGGTAGTGTTTTCAGACAACCGGCAGATGAGTCTGATGCCTATTTCAGGAGCCGGCCCCGTGAGAGCCAGATAAGCGCCGTAATATCACAACAGAGCAGACCTCTTGAAAGCAGGGAGATGCTTGAAAAACTGGCATCGGAGATAGACGAGAAGTATCGTGACAGACTCATACCCAGGCCTGATAACTGGGGAGGATATTATCTGTCACCTGACTATATGGAGTTCTGGCAAGGAAGAGAACACCGCCTTCACGACAGGATACTGTACGTAAGGAGCGGTGAAGAGAGCCGCTCATGGTCAAAGCATCTGCTTTATCCTTAAAAAAATATTTCTTAGTCAGACCGGATACACCTCAGTGAAGTCGTAATCAGAGTCTGGAAGGGAGACGGGATACCGCCCCATTCGCATGAAAGCATGCATCAGGTGCTGAACTGCAGCTCCGTCAGGGTCTTGTAAAGACCGTGGCTGTTGGAGATCAGTTCAGCGTGTGTTCCCTGTTCCACGATCCTTCCGTCGTTGAGTACAATGATCTGATCAGCCTTGCGGACCGTGGAGAGGCGGTGGGCGATAACCAGAGAGGTACGGTCCTTCATCAGCTTCTCCAGAGCCTCCTGTACCAGTCTCTCTGACTCTGAGTCAAGTGATGAGGTGGCCTCATCCAGTATCAATATCCTCGGATTATTAAGCACAGCGCGTGCGATAGCTATCCTCTGGCGCTGCCCGCCGGAGAGCTGTACGCCTCTCTCTCCCACTACCGTCTCCATCCTGTCAGGGAACAACTGTATGAAATCCCATGCATTAGCCTGTATAGCTGCATCTTTAACCTCTGTGTCGGTGGCGCCCGGCTTTCCGTAGGCTATATTTTCACGGATAGTCCCGCCGAACAGGAAGACATCCTGCATCACCACCGCCATCTGAGCCCGCAACGCCGTCAGTGGAAAATTCATGCTTTCACGTCCGTCAAACAGTATCCTTCCTCCTGTCGGGTCATATAGCTTGAGAATCAGTGAGGCAACAGTGGATTTACCTGCTCCGCTGGGACCAACAATAGCCATCTGCTGGCCCGGCATGACAGTGAAGCTCACATCCCTCAGCACAACCACCTCTTGTCGTGACGGGTACCTGAAACTGACATTGTCAAAAGATATCTGACCGTGGAGTGTATGTTCCGGGGCCGGGATGTATTCCTCATCAATCTTCTCAGCAGGTTCATCAAGAAGTAACAGCAGGTTCTCAGAAGCACCGATGGTTTTCTGGAGACGGGTATACACACCTGCCATTCCGGCAATATTTCCCCCGATAAACCCGGAATAGATGACGAATGAGAAGAGCTGCCCGGCCTCCATCTGTCCGCTTGCGATCATAGTTGCCCCCCTCCATATCACTGCTGCCATGGAGATGAAGAAACCAAGGATAATGAATGAGATCGCCGCCTGATATCTCCCTCCCTTAATACCTGCTTTTGCCACCTCTTCAGTCTTTTCCCGGTAGCGCATACTCTCAAATGACTCATTGGTAAAGGTTTTGACATTCTGAATCCCCTGCAGAGTCTCTTCAACAATGGTATTCGATTCGGCTACGAACGCCTGCGCCTTCTTCGAATAGCGCCGGATAGCTCTCCCCGAATAAAATGCCAGAAGCGATATTGCCGGCACAATAGCAAGGGTGAAAAGAGTAAGCTTAAATGAACTGATCATCATAAGTGTAATACCACCGATGATCACAATTATCTGAGAGATGAGATCAGCAAGAGTATAGGTTAGAGTATCCTGTAAAAGTGATACGTCGGATGAAATGCGACTGTTAAGTTCCCCCACCCTTCTTGAAGAGAAAAAGGACATTGGGAGTTTTATGAGATGATTATAGAGATGTTGCCGTATTGATGCCAGTGTTCTCTCGGTTACAACCACGAAGAGTCTGGTACGTGAGTAGCCGAATAGTGCCTGTGCCACAAGGACGGCAAGAAGGAGCAATCCTGTGCGGGTTATCTCAGATGACATCCTGCCCTTGTTTGCCAGATCAACCATGTCGCCCAGGAGCTTCGGGAACATCAGGCTGGCTGAAGTGGAAAGAAGAAGGAACAAAAGCCCCAGGGCAAACCTCCAGCGATAAGGCTTCAGAAACCTGTACAGCTTCGCCATCTCCCTCATTCCCGACCTGCTTTCACTTTTTGTCTCCTCTGGCATAAAAAAATGTTCTTTTTATAAGAAAGCAAAGATAGACCAATATGTTCAGTGATGTTCATTATTATTGTGATGACGCCCAACGATCCGATCATTGTTCATACTGTGGAAACAGTGTTTATAAGTAGTATGATGTCATATTATGCTGGTTAGTGCATAATCATTAATTTTAAGGTTCAGAATGACGTTTATGACTGCCTTGGAAAGCCTGAGGAATATAGTACTTGCACCATACATTTTTAAAGCCACAGCGCTGATAAGTGTTAAGAGAGATGTAGGTGGCAACCAGTTCAGGCACTGTTTTTCTACACTTGGTATCCTGCTTGATTATAAGTTTTACACAAACAGTATTCTGCTTAAGGCTTCGCTGCTCCATGACCTTCTGGAAGATCTGCCCGAGACGCAGGTTGATGAGATCAGATGGATAGACAGTGAAGGCGCTGAGGTTGTTGGACTTGTACTGGAGGTCACAAAGAGGAGGGATGAGACCAAGGAGCAGTATCTTCAAAGGGTACTTGAGAAGGGATCACAAAATGCCCTCTTGCTCAAGTGTGCTGATCGTATAAGCAATCTCACCGATCTGCATCGTGATACTCATTCTGACCAGAGGATCTCCGATTATCTTGACCAGACCGAGAAGTATGTAATCCCCATGGCGGAGAAGGTTAATGCTGATATGGTGATTGAGCTCAACGATCTTGTTGCCAAACGGAGACGACTCCTTCAGATACTTAATCATCAAACGACCACGGGAGACAGTAAAGTCTGATCAATCTCCTTCCGTCTCAGCCAAGCAGCTGTTTTACCTTTGCAGAGATCTCTCTGCCGTCAGCTTTTCCTGCAAGCTCTTTTGTAGCTGTTGCCATTACTCTCCCCATGTCTGAGGGCCCCTTAGCTCCCATTCGGGTTATGATGGTCTTAAGAACATTCTCAAGGTCTGTCTCGCTCATTTTTGGAGGGAGGTATCTCTCAAGTACTGCTGCCTCACTCTCCTCTTTCTCATACAGGTCAGCTCTCTTCTGCTCCCTGTATATGGCAGCAGATTCATTCCTCTGTTTGACGAGTTTCTGAATGATCTTTATTTCCTCATCCTGTGAGAGCACATTATGCTGGCCTCTCTCCGACCTGGCAAGGATGAAGGCCGTTTTTGCGGCCCTGAGTGCTTCCAGCACCTCTTTGTCCTGAGCCTTCATAGCGGCCATCAGGTCGCTGGCAATTTTTTCCGAAAGTGACATGATTCAGAGTTTTTGGTAAACCATAAAACGCACAACAAATTTATTACATTTTCCGCCATATTGGCCATCATCCTGCAGTAATGGGGTGTGGATTTTCTTTCATATACCCGCAGCCGGCAAGTGCTTCCGAGATGGCTGATACGGTTGTAAGCAGGTCACCCCTGGTCACTGAGCCCATATGTCCTACCCGGAAGTATTTGTCTTTTATCTCCGGCAGGAGTCCTCCTGCCAATATAACATCCGATGAAGCGATAGCCCGCATGAAGTCGCTGCCCTTCACCCCTTCGGGGTAGTAGGGAGCCGACAGGGTGCTGGCGCTGACCTCTTCACTCACTGGGATCATCCTTAGTCCCAGTCCTCTCATCGCCTCGCGAAATGATTGACCCGCCTGCTGATGTCTCCGGAAGCGTGCCTCCATGCCCTCTTTCAGTATAAGGTCAAGGCTTACTTCAAGACCGCACACCAGGTTAACAGCAGGTGTCCCGAAATAGGCTGGTCTCCTCTCCTCGTAGGCTCGCATGACATTAAGCCAGTTATGCCAGTCGCAGTAGTAGCTGCCGACAGGTGACTTACGTGTGCGCCATCTCTCCATAGCACGTTCAGAAACCACCATGAGGGCCAGTCCGGGAGGCACTCCCACCGCCTTTTGAGACGCAGTAAGCACAACATCAATCATCCAGTCATCCTGTCTTATCACCTCACCGGCCACGGAGCATACACCGTCAAGCACCGTAATCACCCCGTACTTATGCCCCAGGCCTCCCAGCGGTTCGGGGTCGACCCTGACTGCGGTGGATGTGTCTACATGTGTGAATACCATCAGCCTGTAACGCTTTTTCTTCAGCTCTTCCTCAACAGCTTTAAGTGTGGGGACATCGCCGGCAGGTGCCTTCAGTACAGTGACCTCGGCGCCATACCTTTTCAGCAGCTCAGCATACCGTTCGCCGAAATACCCTGTTGACAGTACCAGTACCCTGTCACCCTGTTCAACGAGGTTTGATCCGGCCATGTCCATTGCCAGTGTTCCGGTGCCGGCCATGATGAACGGCTGACCGGAGGGGGCAAGCCATACCTGTCTCATCATCTCCAGTGAATGACCGAAAGATTCTATAAAATCAGGAGCTACATGGCTTGTCGTAGCCCTGGCTACAGCTAACATCACCTCAGGCTCAAATTCAATGGGACCTGGAATCATAAGTAGTTTTCTTCCCTTCATAATCTATTTGTCTGTTTCTTTAAAAAGTAATACTTCGTTGTCACCTAGTAGTGTGAGCAGCTGCTGTCTCATCTCCTCCCTGAATGGCAGCAGTGGTCTCCTTACATGCCCTCCCCATAGCCCCACCTGATCCATGGCTGCCTTAAGTGCCGGGACACCCCATCTTGACGTTACTGCAGCATTAAGCGCTATTATTGCCTGTTGCAGATGCCTAGCCCTGTCAACCTCACCCTTCATGAAAGCATTATAAATATTTATGCAGTGCCGGGGTGCGATATTTGCACTGGCCAGGATTCCACCTATAGCACCCATGGCCAATGCCGGGAGCAGGAAACCCGCGCCACCGGCAAGAACCTGAAATTCCGGTTTGACATTTCGGAGGACCTCTCCCATCTTGACCACATTGCCTCCGGATTCCTTCAGCCCGGCAATATTTGGATGTGATGCCATTGTTATTATCATTGCGGCAGTCATATCTATCCCTGTGTTACCCGGCATGTTATAAACAAGTATAGGAACCGGAGAAGCATCAGCTACATCAAAATAATGCCTGACCAGCTCATCGTGATTCATGCTGCCCTTGTAATAGAAAGGGTTTATAACAAGTGCTGCATCAGCTCCCTCAGCAGCAGCAGCCTTTGTCAGTGCTATGGTCTCACGTGTCGACTGGCAACCTGTCCCGGCCAGGAGCAGCCTGCCGGAAGGTATTGCCTCCCTGGCAGCGGCAATAGCTTTTATCTTCTCACTCTCTGAGAGCATCACCTGCTCTCCGTTAGAACCCAGAATCAAAAAACCTGTCAGGTTATATTTTGATAGTTTTTTTATATTAGACCTGATCCTGTCAGGCATAAGATTCTCGTCCCTGTCAAAAGAGGTTGGCAACGGTGGAAATATACCCTGTAGGTTAAGCTTTGTCATAACTTTGCTTCTATGTTTGCATTTATCTGTATTGTCTGCTCATGGAGTAAGGATAAGCAGGGGGATCTGCGCCCCGCCTCTTATCCGGCACGGGACTCATCATGAATTCAATCTTACCGCCTGCCTGCAGCTGGGTATAGGTTACATAGTTCACATCCAGGCGCCTGCCATTGAGCAGGACCTTGTCAATATATACATTCATATGACTGTTATCCGGTGCCGAGATCACCAGCTCCTTTCCATCAGCCAGAGTGACCGTTGCTTTTCTGAACAACGGTGAACCCAGCACATGCTCACCTGTTCCCGGGGTTACCGGATAGAATCCCAGGGCACTGAAGACATACCATGCCGAAGTCTGTCCGTTATCCTCATCGCCACAGTAACCATCGGGGGTATAGTTGTAAAGCTTATCCATCACCTCTCTGACCCACATCTGTGCCTTCCATGGCTCCGGGGTATAGTTATACAGGTATATCATATGCTGCACAGGCTGGTTGCCGTGTGCATAGTTACCCATATTCATTACCTGCATCTCACGTATCTCGTGTATCGGGAATCCATAGTATGTATCATCAAACAGCGGAGGTACCACAAACACAGAATCAAGCATCCTTGCCATCTGGTCCGTTCCGCCCATCAGCTCCGCCAGTCCCGCCACATCGTGAAACACACTCCAGGTATAGTGCCAGCTGTTGCCTTCAGTGAAGGCATCTCCCCACTTGTAGGGGCTAAAGGGCGACTGGAAGGAACCGTCAGCGTTCCTGCCTCGCATCAGTTTGCGCTCTGTATCAAACACATTTTTGTAGTTCAGCGCCCTGGCAGCATACAGATCGATCTCTTCCTGCGGTCTGTCAAGCTCCCGTGCCAGCTGCCACAAACACCAGTCGGCGTAAGCATATTCAAGTGTGCGTGCCACATTCTCATTAATACCCACATCATAAGGCACGTATCCAAGAGTGTTATAGTATTCTGCACCATATCGGCCGACGGAGTGAACGGGACCGTTACCGGTTGTGTTCTTAACCATTGCTTTCCACAGGGTGTCGATGGCATAACCTCTTATACCTTTCATGTAGGCGTCAGTGATGAGGGAGGCGGAGTTACTGCCTATCATGCAGTTGCGATGGCCAGGGCTTGCCCATTCGGGCAGCCAGCCACTCTCCAGGTAAGCATTTACCAGACCCTCCATAATCTGTGAACTCAGATCAGGATGGAGGAGTGTTATCAGTGGCATGGCAGCCCTGAAGGTGTCCCAGAAACCGTTGTCAGTGAAGAGCCTGCCGGGAAGAACCTTGCCGTTATAGGGACTGTAATGCATAATATTGCCTTCCCCGTCAAGCTCATAAAACATCCGGGGGAAGAGCATAGTCCGGTATAGTGTCGAGTAGAAAGTACGCACCTGATCATCAGTTCCGCCTTCCACCTTTATACGCCCCAATTCCCTGTTCCATCTCTCCCGTGCAGCATCGCGTATCATGTCAAAGTCGCTGCCACCTGTCTCCTGCTCCATATTTAGCAATGCCTGGTCAGGGGATATGAATGACGATGCTACCCTGGCGGTGACCCTCTCTCCCCGTGCCGTCCTGAATCCCACAACAGCTGCGGCATGAGCTCCCTCCCGGACTGCTTGTCCCGGCATAGTTATACCATCAAGACATACAGAATAAAAATCAAACTTGCGGTCGAAGACAATCACAAAATAGTTATGAAAATTCTCAGGGACACCGCCATGATTATTTCGACAGTAGCCTATAACCTTGTTCTCCTCCGGAATGATCCTGACCATTGAGCCTCCCGGGAAGGCGTCGATGACCACTGCCGAAGAGTCATTTGCAGGAAAGGTAAACCTGAATAGGGCAGCTCTCTCCGTTGGTGATACCTCCGCAGTAATATCATAGTCGGCAAGGTAGACGCTGTAATAATAGGGGCGTGCCTCCTCTGTCTTATGCGAGAACCATGAGGCGCGTGCCTCCTCGGTGATTCTGTTGCCCCCTGTCACAGGCATAAGCGAAAAGGCAGCATAGTCATTGATCCACGGGCTGGGCTGATGGGTCTGCTTGATCCCCACAAGGCGGTGATCATCATATGTATAAGCCCATCCGTCGCCATTACTGCGTGTCTGAGGCGTCCAGAAGTTCATTCCGAAGGGCAGAGCCACAGCAGGATAGGTGTTTCCATGTGACAGCAGGTATTCAGAGTCTGTACCCATCAAAGTGCTAGCAAGGTCAGCCGGGTCAGTCATTATATCATCATTATGCCTGCATCCGCACATCATTGTGAGCAGAATCGCACCCGTCATTAAGGTCCGCGCTCCCTGCCCGGTCTTGTTCATTGCAATGGTCATTATGTTCTTACTTCGGCTTGTCCGGGTCAGTGATCCTTATTAACATAAGTTCAATAACTATCAGGTTGTCCTCTGTCACTCTTTTTGATGACTCACTATTTATGAAAATGGACCGACCAGTAAAAATAAGCTTTTAATATTAATAGACAATCCTAATTACTGAGGGTCCACATCGGCATGGATCCGCAGTACTCCTTTTCTTGTCATTTTCATTTCATTCTCTATATCCCGGCGTACCTGCTCCTTAACTCTTGAGGGTGAGAGGCTGCTGTCAATCTTGATCATGATGGTCTTGATGTACCACTTCTGTATCTGCCTGATCAGGGGGTACTCCGGACCGAGGACAATATTTCCCAGATGCTTTCGCAGGTTTTCCGCCAGCCGTGCTGATGAGATGTTCAGTTCCCCGATGTCACCGTGTCTGATCACTATCCTGATAATCCTGGTAAAGGGTGGATACCCGAACAGTGCTCTCTCTTCGAGCTGGTATCTGCACATTGCCTTAAAGTCATTCTTAAGCACCTGTCTGAGAATCATGTGAGCCGGATCAGCTGTCTGGATAATCACCTTGCCTCTGCGGTCTCGTCTGCCGGCTCTGCCACTCACCTGGGCCATGAGCTGATAGCTGCGTTCGAAGGCCCTGAAGTCCGGGAAATGCATCATGTTATCTGCATCAAGAATACCTACCACGGTCAGTCTCTCAAAGTCGAGCCCCTTGGAGATCATCTGGGTACCTATCAGGATATCCGTTGCTCCGGCAGCAAAGTCAGACAGGATGACCGAAGCGGCACTTTTTCTCCTGGTCGTATCCTGATCCATTCTCACCACCTTTGCGGAAGGGAACAGTATCTTTATCTCCTCTTCGATCTTCTCTGTCCCGAATCCTTTTGTTGTCAGGGAGGTTGATCCGCATTCCGGGCACTCCGATGGTAGTCTGACACTTTTGCCGCAGTAGTGGCATACCATCCGTCCGATGCTCTTGTGGTAGGTATAGCTCACCGAGCAGTTCGTGCATGCCGGCACCCACCCGCAATCGGCGCACATGATAAAGGGAGAAAAGCCTCTCCTGTTCTGAAAGAGTATTACCTGCTCTCCTTTATTCAGGGCCTCCTCTATGGCCTGAAGCAGACGAGGTGTGAAATGTGGAGGCACTTTCGTCTTCCTCCCCAATGAACGTGTGTTGGCTATTATCATCTCCGGCATCATTACATCGCCGTATCGTGTCATCAGCTCAACAAGGCCATACCTGCCCGCAGTGGCATTATGATAACTCTCCAGCGAGGGGGTGGCTGAGCCAAGCAGGGTCTTGCCGCCATGGATGCGTGCCAGCATCATTGCCGCATCGCGGGCGTGATACCGTGGCGCAGGGTCATACTGTTTGTATGAGGAGTCATGCTCTTCATCGATAATGATCAGCCCCAGCTCCCTGAATGGGAGGAAGAGTGATGATCTCACACCTAATATTGCCCTGAGGGTTCCATCACTGACTTTTTTCCACACCTCACGCCGCGCTGAAGGTGTCAGACGGGAATGGAACACCCCGATAGATGATCCGAAGTGCTTTCTGAGACGTTCGATAATCTGAGTGGTGAGAGCTATCTCGGGCAACATGTATAGAACCTGCTTTCCTGTTGCGAGTTGCTCATGCATAAGGTGGATATATATCTCTGTCTTCCCGCTGGAGGTCACACCGTGAAGAAGCACCACATCACGTTCATTGAACAACTGAATGATGGTACTATATGCCTCTGTCTGAAGTGTATTGAGACTGGCAGGCATGCAAAGAGACTCTTCGCTCACCGCAATCTCTTTCTTAGGTCTGCGTTTTACGGTATTGCCTGGCAAGTCATCGGCAGAGGGTATTGCAGCCTTCATTACCTCACCCGGGAAAGCCATATAATAATCAGATACCCATAGAATAAAGTCAGTAAGGCGCTCACTGACCGAAGCCTCTTCAGGGAGCACGCTGATGATCTCCCTGAATGTCATTCCCGGTGGCGGTGTGTCGTGTATATTTATTACCAGTCCGAGGGTATTCCTGCTCTGGCCAAAGGGTACCTCCACCAGTCTTCCACGCTTCACAGCTTCCTGCAATTCATCCGGTATGCAATAGGTGAAGCTGCCACTGACAGCCACAGGTATGATTATATCTGCAAACTTATTTTTCATTTATCGAATCGCAGACAAAGTAAAAACAAAAGGCAATAAGGAGTTTCAGGATGACCTGTATTTATCAACGATGGAAGTGCTAAAAGGGTTAACTCAGTGCAGCTCTTACTTTTTCAGCTGCATCGTTAAAGGTAGAGGCTGCTATAACTTTCAATCCCGATAGGTCTATCAGTTCTTTGGCTTCGACGGCGTTGGTGCCCTGAAGCCTGACGATAACCGGAACACTTATGTCACCAATGGTTTTGTATGCTTCAATGATACCTCCTGCCACACGGTCACATCTGACGATACCACCAAAGATATTTACCAGGATAGCCTTTACATTGGGGTCTTTCAGTATGATTCTGAAACCTGCCTCCACTGTTTTTGCGTTTGCACCGCCACCTACATCCAGGAAGTTTGCAGGTTTACCTCCTGAGAGCTGTATCAGATCCATTGTGGCCATGGCGAGCCCGGCACCGTTTACCATGCAGCCCACGTCGCCGTCAAGCTTAACGTAGTTAAGGTTGCTGGCCCCGGCCTCCACCTCGATGGGGTCCTCCTCATCCAGGTCACGCATAGCCTCCAACTCAGGATGGCGATAGAGAGCGTTATCATCAATAGTGACCTTACAATCGACAGCCAGCACCTTATCATCACTGGTTTTAAGCAGGGGGTTTATCTCAATCAGGGAGGCGTCAGAGTTGACGAAGGATTCCCACAGACCTCTGATGAAGTTCGTCATCTCCCTGTAAGCCTTGCCGTGAAGACCAAGGTTCGAGGCTATTGTACGCATCTGGAACTCATGGAGGCAACAGCTGGAATCGACTACCTCGGTGAAGATGGCTTCCGGACTCCTGGCAGCCACCTCCTCAATGTCTATGCCTCCTTCAGTGGAGTAAACCACCACATAAGCCGATTTCCTCCTGTCAAGCAACAAGGAGAGATAAAATTCCTTTGTGTCTGATTCGCCCTTGTAATAGACATCACGGGCAACAAGAACCTTATGCACTACCTTCCCGGCAGGTCCGGTCTGCGGTGTCACCAGGGTCATGCCCAGCATGCGGGAGGCCACATCAGCAACCTCTTCAGGAGATGCTGCAATCTTCACACCGCCGCCCTTGCCCCTACCTCCGGCATGGATCTGCGCCTTAATTACAAAAATACCGGGTCCATATTTCTTATGAAGCTCTTCAGCCACCATCTTTGCCTGTGCGGCAGTCTCTGCCACAAAACCCTCCTGCACCTGTACTCCGTGAGACTGCAGGATTGATTTTCCCTGGTATTCGTGGATATTCATGATAGGATATGGATATTATGTTATTATTGTTTCTCCCGGCTAACAGGTATGTAATTTACTCTTTTTTATAATTATTTTCGTTAAAATTTTCATGAATGAGGAAGCTTACAAATGAGGAGCTGAACCGAAAGAGTGTAAAGGAATTCCACTCTTCGGACAAGTCTCCCTTCATTATTGTGCTAGACAATGTCAGAAGCCTCAATAATGTGGGATCAGTATTCCGCACAGCTGACGCTTTTATTGTTGAGGCTTTATATCTGTGTGGTATTACCGCAACACCGCCTCACAGGGAGATACATAAGACAGCCCTTGGTGCTACCGAGTCTGTTGATTGGAAATATTATGCCAGTGCAGCGGATGCTGTCAGGGAGTTGAAACGGAAAGGATATACCATTGTCTCCGTGGAGCAGGCTGATGAGGCTCTTTCATTGGATCGTTTTACTCCGGAGCCGGGCAAGAGGTATGCTCTCGTGTTCGGTCATGAGATACACGGTGTGAGCAGCGAGGTGGTTGATCTTTCGGATACCTGTATTGAGATACCCCAGTATGGTACCAAACATTCATTCAATATAGCCGTCAGTGCAGGAATAGTCCTTTGGGATCTGGCAGGCAAGATGGCGCACCGGAAATAAAAAAAACCCCGTCAGCCTTCAGGCGTGACGGGGTTCGTTTATCTTAACTATCCCTTACTTGGTGATAGAAATGAATGTATCATCTAAAAAGAATTTAGCAAATTCCAGATCGGTTCTTGCGTAATTCTTCCAGTCACTGTTGTAGCCTATAGCTTCACGCAGTCCGTTTACAACGCCGTCTTTGTTGTCAAGACGTGCAGCAATAACAGCCTTCAGGTAAGAAGGAGCACCGCATTTGCATGGCTTAACTGATTCCATGGTTGTATTGGCCTTGTTGATGTCACCTTTAAGAAGCTGTGCCAGGGCAAGGTTCATAGTAGGCTTGTCGCCCAGGAAGTTAACAGCCTGGTCATAATTGCCTTCATGAATTGCGATAGTGCCAAGTCCGAATTTTGATTCCGGGGTGGCAGCTGACATCGAGTTGAAGTACTCGGAAGCAGCCTTGATGTCACCCTGTAGCAGAGCTGCAAAGCCCATATTGTTCTTTACATTGTCATCATTTTTCAGAGCTTTGGCTTTCTCGAGAGCCTGCATAGCCTCATCAGCCTTGCCCATGTTCAGATATACCCATCCGATATTGTTCCATGCACGATAGCACTTGGGTTCCTTCTCTGCAGCAAGCTGGTAGTAATTAAGCATCTCCTGAGGATCTTCAGTCAGAGTTGCAGCATAAAGTATCTGCTCGAGGCTGAGAATAGAAGGATCATTCTTGATGGCGCTGAGTATTTCATCATCGCTAAGACCAATCAGGTCAACGTCGACAATGAATTTTGACCTTCTTAGCTGAGGAAGTATCTGATCAGCGAGGGTTTCATAAGCAGTAGACATATTTTTGATCTCCTGTTCGCGGACGACGGGATCCTGATACATTGAAAGCACTCTAAGGATAAGTTCCTTGTCAGCTATTGAAGACTCCTGTACGAGGGTTTTGAAACCGTCCCAGTCTTCAGCTGTTGTCTGGCTGGCGAAGAGATCTGTAAGTTCAGGTATCTTGCCATACTCTTTCTTTAGATATTTCTCAGCAGCCTTGCCTCTCTCTACTGAGAGTTTTTCGTTGAGTGTAAGAGGTCCATCAGGTGAAGCATATGAACTGGTGGTAACACCCTTGACCTGTATCCTCTGATTCTCCATTACCATTGCGATATAATCCTTAAGGGCCTGGATGTCTGCTGCCTTCAGCTCGGTGGTCCTGATATCAGACCTGTTGATATTATAAAGGATATCTGCCATCTTCTGTTCGGGAACAATTCTCTGATAATTGTCCTTCAAAGCTATTGGCATTGCGTGATCCTCAACCAGAGTGGATGTTGCAATTACACCATCGGCAAGCTTGATCGGATCAAAGGCCAGCATTTTCCCTTTTCTTTCTGCTTCAACGCGTAGCATAAATTCTGATACCTTCATCTGTGGTATATAGTTGACATCTCCTGCCCAGTTGACAGTCCCGCCAGTCCAACTAACAGACTTGTTATTAGCCAGAACTTTCTCACCCTGTGCAAAGAGGAGTTCGTCAAATGCTGTCTCACCGCCTTCGTAAACGAGGACAGGAGTAATCTTCAGAGTGGTGTTCTTGTCAAAGTACTTTTCCGGATAGGTAGCTACTACCTGTGCGGCAACAATACCAGCATGAGTCTCAAGCACTTTAGGCGTAATCTCATACTTGACAAGATTTGCGTTTTTCTTCATCTTGTCAAGACTGCTGCAACCTGACACGAGTACAGCAGCAAGCAGAATGACAAAAAGTCTGGTGAAATTTTTCATAATTTGTTTTTTATTAGTTGCGATCTGTTTCTGTTTAACTATAACAATTATACGATAATTTCTGATTTGGTTGCAAATTTAAGATATTTTTTAGTCATTCAGTGCATTTACCGGGTGAAAAAATTAGAAATTACGTAGATTGATGCCCGGCGTGACCTCATCCCTGAAAATCATTTCTTTCACTCTGAGGTAGTCTTCATGACTGGCCACAAAATCGACATTAGAAGTGTCAAGAACCAGGTAGCGGTTCTCGGGGTTCTGCCTAAAGAAATTGAAATAACTCTCCTGTATACCTGACAGATACTCTGCCGTGATAGACTTCTCATAATCCCTGCCTCTGGTTGCTATGTTCCTGAGAAGCTTTTCAGGAGGCAGATGGAGGTAGACATAGAGGTCAGGCTTTGGCAGTGAGCTGTAAATGATGTAAAAGATCTGCCTGTAGAGGCTAAATTCATCTTTCTCTAGTGTCTTGGATGAGAAGACCAGTGACTTCATGAAATAATAGTCCGCCACAGTGAAATTCATAAAGAGATCCTGCTCCACCAATTCATCCTTCAGCTGCCTGTACCTGTCAGCCAGGAATGAAAGTTCCAGCGGGAAGGAGTACCGTGCCGGGTCATTGTAGAATTTGGGAAGGAAAGGGTTATCTGCAAAGCGTTCGAGAATCAGCTTGGCGTTGAAATCATTGGCTATCATTGATGCCAGGGTTGTCTTCCCCGCTCCTATATTCCCTTCAATAACAATATAATTATACCTTACGGTCTCCATGATATTCCCTCATTGCAATCAATATCAAAAATAACATTTGATGGTCACAATACCAATAAAAATGCTGAGAGGCACAGAGTGCGTCTCAGCATTAAATTAACGATCATGAATGATTAATTCTCAGGGAGCTACCGGTCATTGTCACGACGGCGGTCGTGTGAGCGGTGATCTCTGTTATCTCTGTTATCTCTGTTACCGCGGTTACCGTCGCGTGAACCCTGGTGGTCTCTTCTTTCGCTATATTCGCGTTTAGGAGGCTCAACGTATCCTTCAGGCTTAGGTATCAAGGGTTTGCGTGAGAGTCTCAGCTTACCGGTCTTCTGATCAACCTCTATGAGCTGCACCTCAACCATATCACCCTCCTTAAACAGATCCTCCACGGTTTCTACCTTCTTCCAGTCCATTTCTGAGATATGAAGAAGACCGTCTTTGTTCGGGAGTATTTCAACAAATGCACCGAACTGTGTTATGGTCTTTACCTTACCGGTATAAACCTTGCCTACTTCAGGTACGGCGCATATAGCATTTATCCTGTCGAGGGCTGCCCTGATGACTTCGTAGTTATCTCCGAATACATCAACCATACCCTGTCCGTTTATCTCCTCTATCACGATGGTGGCACCTGTTGTAGCCTGGATATCCTGGATTATTTTTCCGCCGGGGCCGATGACCGCACCGATCATCTCTTTCGGGATGTATATTTTCTCAATCCTTGGGGCATGAGGCTTAAGCTCAGGTCTGGGTTCAGCCAGAGTCTGTTCCATAATGTCAAGGATATGGAGCCTTCCCTGGTGTGCCTGGGTGAGAGCCTGCTTCAGCACTTCAAAAGAGAGTCCGTCAACCTTGATGTCCATCTGTGTGGCGGTTATACCGTCACGGGTGCCGGTGACCTTAAAGTCCATGTCACCAAGGTGATCCTCATCACCCAGTATGTCTGACAGTACTGCAAATTTCTTTCCGTCCTTATCGGTTATCAGTCCCATAGCAATACCAGAAACGGGTTTGCGGAGCTTGATACCTGCATCCATCAGGGCCAGTGTCCCGGCACAGACGGTGGCCATCGATGATGACCCGTTTGATTCGAGGATGTCTGACACAACGCGTATGGCGTATGGGTTGGTCTCATCGGGAGGCATCATGTTCTTCAGTGCCCGGTGTGCGAGATTTCCATGTCCTATCTCCCTGCGACTTGTTCCGCGGGCAGGCTTAGCCTCGCCGGTGGCAAAGGGCGGGAAGTTATAGTGAAGGGTGAATTTATCTGATCCCTGCCTGAGGACTTCGTCAATCATCTTCTGATCGAGCTTTGTGCCAAGAGTAACGGTAGTGAGCGACTGTGTCTCACCCCTTGTGAATATAGCCGAGCCATGGGCGGCAGGTAGAGGATCGACCTCACACCAGATGGGACGTATCTCGTCAGGCTTACGCCCGTCAAGACGCTTGTGTTCATCAAGCACAAGGCGGCGTGCCGCCTCTTTCTCCACATCATGAAAATACCTGTTCACCAACATCTCGTTAGCAGGCTCCTCTTCAGTGAACTGAGCAATGAACTCAGCCTTGATGGCATCAAATCCATCAGTGCGTGTCTTCTTGTCCAATCCGCCGGATGCGAGGACATAACATTTTTTGTATGTTTCATCCCAGACCTTCTTGCGAAGATCTTCATCATTGACCTCATGACAATACTCTCTCTTCACGGTCTTACCGACCATCTCTGAAAGCTCCTTCTGTGCAAGGCACTGGGGCTTGATTGCTTCGTGGGCAATGCGGAGTGCCTCAAGCATTACATCCTCAGATACCTCTTTCATCTCGCCCTCAACCATCATTATGTTCTCATATGTGGCCCCAACGACAATGTCAAGATCAGAGCTCTCTACCTGCTCGAATGTGGGGTTTACAATGAATTCGCCGTTAACTCTTGCAACCCTGACCTCGGATATTGGACCGTGGAAAGGAATATCAGAGACTGCCAGTGCAGCCGAAGCAGCCAGCCCGGCCAGTGCATCAGGCATGATATCCTTATCGGCTGAGATAAGGTTGATGGTCACAAATACTTCAGCGTGGAAATCTTCAGGGAACAAAGGACGCAACACCCTGTCTACAAGACGTGAGGTGAGTATCTCATTGTCGCCGGGTCTGCCTTCTCTCTTGAGAAAGCCTCCGGGGAAACGACCTGAGGAGGCATATTTCTCTTTGTACTCAACGGAAAGAGGCATGAAATCGGTATCCTCCTTAGCATCCTTTGCTGCCACGACAGTTGCCAGAAGCATGGTACGACCCATCCTTACCACCACAGCGCCATCAGCCTGTTTGGCCAGCTTGCCCGTTTCAATTACTATTGACCGGCCATCGCCCAGATCAATGCTTTTTTCAATTAACTTATACATTTGTATTACTGATTATTACGGGATAAATGATAAATATGGGGAGACCTCTCCGGGAATTAAAAAAGGCAATCTGAAATTGCCTTCTTTGTTTATTTACGCAGGTTCAGTGCTTTGATAATTTCACGGTACCTTGCAATATCTTTGACTTTTAGATAGTCAAGCAAACGCCTTCTTTTTCCGACCAGTTTAATAAGCGACCTCTGCGTACTGAAGTCCTTTTTATTCTTCTTAAGGTGCTCAGTGAGGTGCGCAATCCTATAGGAGAATAGAGCAATCTGACCCTCAGCACTGCCTGTATCCATCTCTGAAGATCCGAATGTCTTGAAAAATTCCTGTTTTTTCTCCGTTGTCAAATACATATCCTTATCCAATATATTGTTAATAAATTCCCCGATTTTGGTTCGCAAAGATACAACTCTTATTTGTAATAATTCAAACAATTTGAAGAAATTTTTGCATTTGACTGTCTATTCCCTATCCTGCTACCTGATAATAAATTGGCATCAGGGAGTCTCTGTAGGAAAGACGCAAGAATGATACCAGAAGTTGCGCCTGATGAAAACTTTCTTATACAATTTACGGGAGAATTGCACTCTGGCTCAGTGGAGATGCATCAGGGCTCCAGCAAGAGTGAGCTTGAACCCCTGATCCTGTGCCCCATACCAATAAGTGCAGACCCTATCTGGCAGTCGAGGCATCTGTGATACCTGCACCACAAGGTCCGCAGCTCCAGAAGTGCCTGTGTGGCGAAGGCTGATTCGGGACTGAGACCTGCTTTGATGAAGTCAGCCACCACGCTGTTTCCCTCAGGGGGCAGGGTGTCAAGAATTTCAACCGCCCTGTCGCATCTCTCCTGCTGCTGCGTAGCCTTGCCATAGACGAAGAGCATAGGTGCGGCGGCATTGATGATAAGCAGCTCCACCGACTGCTTTCCGGCACGGACAGCCTTTGTTGGCACCTCCCTTCCGAAGAGGTAATGGTTATTCCAGTATTCGGAAGCCCTGACGCTGAGCAGCTTCCTCATGCTCCCGGCATCAGTACAGTCAAGCATCCGTGAGAAGAGTCCGTCACTGTGTGCCAGCAGCGCTGCAAGCTGCGACAGCCTGACGGTGGGGAAGTTGGCGGGGCGAAGCCTGTGAAACTTCCACAGCCACCCATCAACAGGCTGCAGTGAATACTTCGTGCGCAAGACCCTGTACTCTCGTGAGAGGAGAAGGTAATAATCATCAGTGACCGCCTCCCTGAAGAGTGCCTCATCAAGAAGGCCTGCCGTGCCAAAGAGAAGAGCCTCCACTTGCAGAAGACTGTCAGAGTGCTTCCTGATGATCTTAAGAGGGAGACGCGAGGCCAGCATCTCAAACGGGTCTGTGTTTACCCTGAAACCGAAATATCGTGAGATGAGCCTGTAGAGAGTCTCCTCCCAGTCTTTCCCTGTCATCTCAAGCATCTTCCTGATCTCATTACTTTTTCTCTCCAGCCGTCCGACAGCAAGCGACCATAGCCAGTGTTTAACCATGAAGCCGTCAGTCATGCCTATGAGGCCTGAACAGGCCAGTAGGGAAGGGTTATTGACAAAATCGAGATAATTATCCCACAGTGCCGGTTCAAAGACAAGCTGTGCCGTGACCAGTTGCCGCCCTGACGCTGTAAAGACATCGGTGTCATTGTTATGGACCAGGTGCAGAATAACGTTGTCATAGGCATGATCGGTATGGTGGCCATGCCTGTACCAGTCAGAGGCGTTGATATGGATCTCGGTGTTGCCTGCCCATTCAGTGCCGCCTATCATGAGGCGGGTATTGAAAAAATCAGGCCCGGAGTCACGGTTATAGTCTCCCGGAGTGATTACTTCAATGACTCCGGTCTCTCCCTCATACAAACACCCGGCATCAAAGAGCCGGTTTTTCCACAGCCAGTGGAGAAACTCTTCTTTCATCATATAATAATCTGTTTTTATTGTATGATGTAACCTCCATATACCACATTATTATGTAATTATGTTTGTAAGTGCAAACATATGGAGGTTTCATGACAGATATTTTAGAAATGCAGCTTATCAAAGATAAGAACAAACGAATAAATGAACAAACGAATGTTGAGGTAAGATCAGATGACAGAAAGCCGTAAATATGCAACAGGGATAAGAGTGGCTGGATAAATATTGTTCCCCGCAGGATGAGGAGAAAATATCTGCCGTCCGTCCTGCTCCCTCATAATTCAGCTTCAGAAAAATTCTAAATATAATAAGGGTATTCAGTCATCAGTCATGCTGAATTCCGAATACCCTTTAACCCTGAAACCTTAAATAACCCATTAACCCTGATCTGTCCACCGGCGTTTCAGTACCGGGCAAAAACTACTCCAATGAAAACTAACCCCTGTATTTTACATAAAACTGTTCAGTCATATAACGAGATGGGGGTGGAAAACTACCCCGTATTATTTGTCTGGTCATAAGTCAAACTTATAATTCACCTGGGAGAATCCATAAATTATCCCGACAGCAGCCAGGAATACGGTTATCACAATCGCATATGCCAGCACTATTGCCAGTAACAATCTTGGATTGGCTTCAGGATCATCAATGTATTGTTTTTCACTATTGTACATCATCCGTATATTAACCGTTTCAATTCCCCCAAATAACTATACAAAGGTCTTATACTTTCATCTGAAAGCCATTACATAATTCCTGTTAAAAATTATATTATTCACAGGTTGCCGAAATATTTTCTGATTTTCCTCAGAGGGCATCAATCATTATTGTGCGAAGCAATCTCTGCCTGAGGATAAATGCATTGTAACACTGTTACTCCACCGCCTTAACAACTACAAGGTCGATCCCTTAACATAACGTACCTGGTTTTGGGGCTCACCTTCATTTTTTCCGGGATTGTGCCGATAAGGAGATGACGGCGGGGGAAATGAATTATAAGGCAGCAGGTAAATAGTAACTTGCATTTGACCGGCAATCCGCTCTTTGACCTTCAGACGGAGAGCAGCGACGGACTGCAGATCAGCATGACGGGGCGCCGCGGGGCGGGGCGACAGACCTCAGACCTTCAGTCCTTTTTCCTCCAGATGCACAGCCATCTCCAGCTGCATCTGACGCGCTCTTTCTCCGGCGACCACCGCAAAATTCTCAGTACTGTCAGCATAGATTATGGCACGTGATGAGTTAACAAGCAGTCCGCAATGGCTGTTCATTCCATAATGAGCAACATCCTTAAGACTCCCTCCCTGGGCGCCGACGCCGGGCACAAGAAGAAAATGGTCAGGAACGATCTTTCTTATATCAGCGAGCATCTCAGCCTTTGTGGCTCCCACAACATACATAAGGTTATCTGTCGTCCCCCATCTCTGCGTCACTGCCAGCACTCTCTCGAACAACCTCTGACCCTTATCAGTGTGGTACTGAAAGTCATCAGCCCCCCTGTTTGAGGTCAGTGCAAGTATTATTGCCCATTTCCCCGGATAGGAAAGAAACGGAGTAACGGAATCTTCTCCCATATATGGAGCCACAGTGACAGCATCAAAAGGCATCTCGCCAAATACTGCCCTGGCATACATCTTAGAGGTATTGCCTATGTCACCCCGCTTAGCATCGGCAATGATAAAAATATTTGTATCAAGCTTGTTGATATACCTGACTGTCATGTCGAGGGCAGCCATGCCTGCGGGTCCGTATGACTCATAGAATGCGAAGTTGGGTTTGTACGCAACAGCATACTCATGGGTGGCATCAATTATCTGCCTGTTAAATTCGAAGATGGGGTCTACGGCACTAGCCACGCAAGCCGGTAGTTTTGAGATCTCGGGGTCAAGCCCCACACAGAGGAAAGACTTTTTCTTCAGGATCTGCTGATAGATTTCTTTTGAAGTCATTATCAGGTTATTAATAATCGCTGGCCTTCAGACGCTCAGCATTCTCCGCCATCTGCAACTTATCCAGAAGCTCCTGAATGTTTCCATCAAGCACCACGGGAAGGTTATAAAGGGTGAGGTTGATACGGTGGTCTGTTACCCTGCCCTGTGGATAGTTGTATGTACGTATCTTGGCTGACCTGTCGCCTGTAGAGACCATGGTCTTGCGTTTATTTGATATCTCGTCGAGGTATTTCTGGTACTCAAGGTTATAGAGGCGTGTACGCAACTCTCTCATGGCCTTCTCCAGGTTTTTGATCTGTGACTTCTCATCCTGACAGGTCACCACCAGCCCGGTGGGCACATGCGTAAGCCTGATGGCCGAATAGGTGGTGTTCACACTCTGACCGCCCGGGCCTGATGAGCAGTATGTATCCTTTCGTATATCATCACTGCGTATCTCAACGTCAAACTCGCCGGCTTCCGGCAGCACTGCCACGGTGGCGGCAGATGTGTGTATGCGGCCCTGCGTCTCTGTCTGCGGAACCCGTTGCACACGATGGACTCCGGACTCATACTTCATTATGCCGTAGACGCCATCACCAAAGATAGTGAAAACAATCTCCTTGTATCCTCCGGCAGTGCCTTCGGTACAGTAATTGAGATCAAGTTTCCAGCCATGTGTCTCAACATATTTTGAATACATGCGGAACAGATCTCCGGCAAAGATGCTGGCTTCATCGCCACCGGTGCCGGCTCTTATCTCCATGACAGCATTCTTTTCGTCTTCCGGGTCTGCGGGAAGGAGAAGATACCTGATCTCTTCCTCCATATCCGGTATGTTCCCAAGGAGATTATCTATCTCGGCCTTGGCCATCTCACGCATCTCCTCATCTTTCTCAGCAGCAAGGAGCGATCTGGTGCTTTCGAGGTTGTCCACAGCACTCTTGTATCTCTCATAAGCCTCCACCACTGGCTTCAGCTCCTTGTATTCCTTGTTAAGCCTGATAAATCGCTTCATATCCGACATTACGTCAGGGGCGTTAAGCAGTTCGCCCACCTCAACAAAGCGCTTCTTTACTCCCAGAAGCCTCTCAAGAATAAGATTGTTTGCCATTACATGCCAAATTTCAGGGTGCAAAGGTAACTATTGTAAGTCAATAGTCAATATAGAGAGAGGGGTTTTAAAAAGGTCAGCAGGAGAGTTGATTCCCTACTGTTCAATATTCAAATTTCCCGAACCCGCTACGAATGGTTAGCCGCCCGGACGCTGAGGATTCACATCGTCCGATGATACGTGCCTCAAGGTTGAATGATGAAGCTATGTCAACAATAGCCTCTGCCTCCTTTTCTTCTACATATAGCTCCATCCGGTGGCCCATGTTGAATACACGGTACATCTCCTCCCAGGGTGTGCCCGAGCTCTTCTGTATCAGTTCAAACAGCGGCGGTAGAGGAAAGAGATTGTCCTTGATGACATGCAGGCTGTCAATAAAATGCAAGATCTTTGTCTGTCCCCCTCCTGAACAATGTACCATGCCGTGCACTGAGGGTCTCATGATCTCAAGTACTTTACTTATTACCGGCGCATAGGTCCTGGTTGGTGAAAGGACCAGCTTACCGGCATCCACTCCCCCGACGGAGGTGGTATCGGTAAGCCTCATGTTGCCTGAATAGACAAGTGACCGGGGTATCTCCCTGTCGAAACTCTCCGGATAGAGTACTGCAAGATATTTATTGAATACATCATGACGTGCTGAAGTAAGACCATTACTCCCCATGCCGCCGTTATACCCACTCTCATAAGTTGTCTGCCCGAAGGAGGAGAACCCAACTATCACATCCCCTTCCCTGATATTCGAATTGTCAATGACCTCTGACCGTCTCATGCGGGCAGTAACAGTTGAATCAACAATAACAGTCCTTACAAGGTCACCAACATCAGCAGTCTCTCCCCCGGTAGACCATATACCAATACCCTCATCACGCATCTGTTCGAGGAACTCCTCTGTTCCCTCAATGAGTGCTTTTATCACCTCGCCGGGGATGAGTCTCTTGTTCCTTCCTATAGTTGATGAGAGGAGTATATTATCAGTGACACCCACACATAGCAGATCGTCGAGGTTCATCACGACAGCATCCTGTGCTATTCCCTTCCAGACAGACAGATCTCCGGTCTCCTTCCAGTATATGTAGGCAAGTGATGATTTTGTTCCGGCGCCGTCGGCATGCATTATGTTGCACCAATCCGGGTCACCTCCGAGGAGGTCAGGTATTATCCTGCAGAAAGCCCGCGGGAAAAGGCCCTTATCCACGCTGCTTATAGCAGCATGGACCTCCTCCTTGCCAGAGGATACTCCTCTCTTTGCGTATCGCGATCGGTCTGTCATTATACCCTGGCAGGCTTATTTTTATTTTGCAGGTTCATAGTCAGTCCTCAGCACCCTGAACTCAGTACGACGGTTTATCTGGTGGGCTATCTCCTTCTGCTCATCGTTGGCGAGGGTGTTGATATATTGCTCGGAGAGGGTTGCACCTGACCGGAGGAAAGGTGCATCCTTCATTATCTCTTCGTCAACCACCTTGGGGCTGGACTCTCCATAACCCCTGGCTGTCAGCCTGTCTGCGGCAATTCCCTTACCAATCAGATAGTCAACCACAGACTGTGCTCTCTTCTGAGACAGATCAATATTATACTCCTCTGTATCGCGCGAGTCGGTGTGCGACATAAGTTCAATAGTCACGTTTGGGTTATCATTGAGTGTCTCCACGAGCTTGTCAAGGGAGACCATAGACTCGGGACGGAGATCCCATTTCCCGAAGTCATAGAATATGTTCGGCAGTTCAATCGGCTTGTCAATAGGTGTAAGGAGGATAGTAGCCATGAACTCGCGGCTCTTATCCTGTCCCCTGGTTGACTCTTTCTCCTTACCGTTGAGGAAGCCGTTCTTTGAGGCGAGGAAGATATAATCAACTTCCGGCCTGAGACTGAACCTGAAGTCGCCTGCCACACCTGTCTCTGTCTGCAGATTGGCACCGTCACTGGCTATGAGCTGCACTGTAGAACCATCAACCGGTTGTCCGGTCTTCTCATCTTTCACGAGACCGGTGATACTGAACAGCAGCGGAGGCATCACGAAGGTATAAAGGTCATCGTCGCCCCTGCCCTTACGTGAAGAGCTGAAAATACCCTTTTCAGCATCTCTCTCGAAGGTAATGCCGAAATCATCTGCGGGGCTGTTAATAGGTGGCTTCATGTTCTCCACTGTCCATCCGTCACCAGCCTGTGATACTGCTTTAAAAATGTCAAGTCCACCCATTCCTATATGGCCGTCAGAGGCAAAATAGAGCGTACCGTCTTCCCTGACGTAGGGGAAAAGCTCATTGCCCCTGGTGTTGATGTCAGGGCCAAGGTTCTCGGGGCTCGACCATGGGCTTCCGGGGGATGTGCGTGTTGAGCGGTAGATATCCTTGCCTCCCATTCCGCCCGGCATATCGGAGACAAAAAACAGTGTCTGACCGTCAGGAGAGAGGGCGGGGTGAGCCACCACCATGGAGTCAGCAAGGAGATCGATCTTCACCGGGTCTGCCCAGCGCGTGCCCTCACGTGTTGAATACATTATCACACAACCCTTTGCCTCTCGCTTGCCTGCTTCACACCGTGTAAAATAAACCTCAGTATAATCAGAAGAGAATGAGGGAGTACCGTCTTCAAACTCACTGTTGAACAAATCAATGGGTACCGGAGTGCTCCATTTGCCTTTCTTGTCAAGCCTGGTCTCGAAGATATCGGTGAAACTCTGTCCCGTAGCGCCATGCTCCTTGTTGCCCTTGGCATCATCACGTGATGAGGTGAACCACAAAAGCCCATAGTCATCGCGGGCGAATGCAGGGCCGAAATCGGAGTCCGAGGAATTTGCCTCCTTGAGTTCTTCAACAACATAGGATTCGGGGGAAGCCTGCCACTCCATGGCCAGCTCACATGAGCGTATCTGCTGTTCTGTACGGGGGTCTCCGGGCACCAGCTGACGGTACTTACGGAACTCCTCAATGGCTTGCGGATATCGTCCGAGTTTCTTGGTGCTCTCACCAAGCCAATACTGTGCCTCCGGCTTGGAGAATGACGACCTGACTGCCCTCTTGTACCAGAGCTCCGCATTCTTCGGATCATTTATCAGACGGTAACACTCTGACACCATGAAGACCATGTCAGCCTTCAACTGCTTGTCGCGTGTCTTTGAATAGACATCCTTGAAGAAGTCGATTGCCTCAAAGTAGCTGCCGGCTTCATAAGCGGCATAGGCTCGCTCCACCTTCTGCTTCTGTGCATCAAGCACGGGAGAAATGAGCAGCAAAAGAACAACCATGAGGATAAATGATTTATTCATACAGACCACCTTAGTTTTATACAAAAGTAATGATTGTTATCAATGTTAACGTACCTCAATTTCAATAATTGCCGGACACAAGAGCTTACAGCAAAAATAATGCCCTCCTGAAGGAGAGCATTATTAACCTCAAAACTTATGAAAAAAAATAAATGAATTATCGGGTAAAAAGAAGCTCGCGGTACTTGGGCAGTGGCCACAATTCATTGTCAACCACCAGCTCAAGCTTGTCAATATGGACTCTGATCTCGTTGAGGAATGGTTTAACATTGCTCTCATAGGCAATCGCCTTCTTGTAGAGGTCATCAATCGCATTGGCCTTCCTGCGCTCGTCAATCATATCCGTTACCAGCTTTTTGATCATGGTTATATGATCTGAGATAACAACAATAAGCTCTTTGCGGGCGCCTGCCAGACGTATGTACTCATTTTCTTCAAATATCTCACGTAGTCCTCTTACATTCTCAACCAGCGTAGTCATATAATTTACCGCCGTGGGAATAATATGATTAACTGCCAGGTCACCAAGAACACGTGATTCTATCTGCAGCTTCTTCGTGAACTTTTCCAACTCCACCTCTACCCTGCTTTCCAGTTCGCGGTTGGTCAGCACACCGGTCTTAACAAGAGTCTCGCGCGCCGAAGGAGTGATATATGTCTTTAGCGTTTTGGGCACGCTCGATTCTGCCGACAGTCCCCTGCGGAGTGCTTCACGATGCCATTCCTCACTGTAGCCGTCACCTTCGAATCTTATACGCTTGGAATCAATTATGCACTTCTTCAGGATCAGGAAGATGGCCTCGTCTCTCTTCCTTCCCTTGTTGATCATTGCGTTCACCTCATCGGAAAATAACCTAAGCTGACGTGCCACAGCCGTATTAAGCACTATCATGGCGGAGCTGCAGTTGGCTGATGAGCCTACGGCTCTGAACTCAAACCTGTTGCCCGTAAAGGCAAAGGGCGATGTACGGTTACGGTCGGTGTTATCAAGCAGAATGCCGGGGATCTTCCCTAAACCCAGCTTGATCTCTGTCTTTTCCTGGGGTGTCATCTTCTTGTCTTTCACCTTACTGGCAATGTTGTCAAGGATCTGCGACAGGTAGCTGCCGAGAAAGACAGATATGATCGAGGGCGGAGCCTCATGACCGCCCAGCCTGTATGAGTTGTTCTCATTGGTGACACTGGCCCTGAGTAGCTCCTGGTTGTCATTCACAGCTTTGACTACGTTTACAAGGAATGTAAGGAACTGCATATTCGTCTTCGGATTCTTTCCTGGCGAAAGCAGGTTCACACCGGTGTCAGTCATCATGGACCAGTTGCTGTGCTTGCCTGAACCATTCACCTCGGCAAAAGGCTTCTCATGAAAGAGCACCCTGAACTTATGCTTTCTGGCTACCCTGCGCATAATATCCATTATCAGCTGGTTGTGGTCGACAGCCAGATTAGCTTCCTCAAACACAGGAGCACACTCAAATTGGTTGGGAGCGACCTCATTATGACGCGTTTTTACCGGTATTCCCAGTTTGTAGGCTTCAAACTCAAACTCCATCATGAATGCTTTTACCCTCTCGGGAATAGACCCGAAGTAGTGGTCTGAGAGTTGTTGGTCTTTTGAGGATGGATGCCCCATAAGAGTACGGTCAGCCAGCATCAGATCCGGACGTGCATAATAAAGCGCCTCATCTATCAGGAAATACTCCTGTTCCCACCCCAGGGTAGAAATAACCTTTTTTACATCCTTGTCAAAGAGATGGCAAACCTCTACGGCAGCACGGTCCAGTACAGCCAGAGAGCGGAGCAGCGGAGTCTTATAGTCAAGAGCCTCACCTGTATATGATATAAACACCGTCGGTATGCACAGTGTACTTCCAACAATAAATGCAGGTGATGAGACATCCCAGGCTGTATAGCCTCTGGCCTCGAAAGTGTTCCTGATTCCGCCGCTGGGAAAGCTTGAGGCATCAGGTTCCTGTTGGACCAGCACCTCACCGGAGAAAATCTCGATAATGTTTCCCATTTCTCCCCTGCCCACAAAAGAATCATGCTTCTCTGCTGTTGCGTCGGTCAGTGGGTGAAACCAGTGAGTGAAGTGTGTCACACCGTGCTCCATAGCCCATGCCTGCATGCCTGTGGCTACCTGATCTGCTATCTGCCTGGTGATGGGAGTGCCCTCTCCTATTGCAATTATCACCGCCTTGTATGCCTCACGACTCAGGTAGCGCTCCATTTTAAGTTTGTCAAAAACATTCTCTGAAAAATAGGAAGAAACGGTCTCACTGGGCGTAATGACCTCAACAGGTTCCCGGTTGAACAATTCTTTCAATGCACTGAAACGTAATTCTGCCATGATCTGTTTTTTTTGCAAAAATAGATCTTTTTTGATTATGCCCTATTTTTTGAGGGTATATTTTATTATTTTATACTTTTTTCTCTTATCATCCCCTCTTTTTTTGGGGGGTATATTTAATTTTTATGCATTTTTAATATCGGAACTGCATTCGGCACGCTTGAAGATGCCATTACTGTTACTCTTTTGTTGTGAAGAAGTCATCAAGCTCATCGTTGAAATACTGAAGTGCGTTTTTTACCGGCAGAGGCAGTCCGCCTCCCAGTGCACACAGTGATCCCAGCTGCATCGTCTCCAGCAAATCATTAAAGAGCTGTCTGCTGATTGTCTCCCCCCTGCCTGCTGCCCCTGCCAGCAACTCATAGCCACGTACCGAACCGATACGGCATGGAAAACACTTACCGCACGACTCCTTCATGGTGAATTCAAAGAGGTGCTCCAGCAGTTTTATTATCGGGAAGTCACAGGGCACTGACACTATCCCTGCATGTCCCAGCAGGAAACATTAACCGGCGAATGATTCATGGTCAGGTGTCAGATCATCTATTTTTGATGCCGGCACCCACAACGGCAGCCTGACCTGTCATAAATTCACCGGCAACAGCCTTAAGATTCTCATCTTTTGAGGTGCCGGAGGCTCTCACAATCTCTTCATAAAGACTCTTATCAAGACCTCTTCTTGCAGAGAGTCCTCTCAGGTTACTTGACATAACAATTATTTTATACTTTTCCAAGATATTAATTTACTGAGAGATATGTAATAAACATGAGAATTATCATAACACAATGCCGTTAAATTAAATGAGAACAGGATGCATCCTTTTGTTTAACTGATTTTTGTTATATTTGTCGCCTGTATTTTCAAGAGGTAAATTCATTATTTAATTAGTATTCAAATGGCAATACTTCAGACTTTAAGAGAGAAGGCAGGTCCGCTTGTGGCAATCGTAATCGGGTTATCACTGTTTCTCTTTATTGTTAGCGACTTTTTCGGAAACAATAATGCCCAGCGCCGTAAGGCTGACAAATATTATCAGCTTGCACTGGTTGACGGCGAAACAGTTACATACCAGGAATTTGAAGGCAAGGTACAGGACCTGGAGGAGATTTATAAAATGTCCGGCTCCAATGAGGTCACTGAAGAGATGATGCAGAGCATCAGGGAGCAGGTGTGGCAACAGATTCTGTCAGAGAAGCTGATGGGCAAAACCTATAAGAAAATCGGTCTCGGTGTGAGCCCTGATGAGGTGGAGATGCTTGTTTTCGGTGATAATCCGCATCCTATCGTAAGGCAGCTTTTCACCGACCCATCAACAGGCGCCTTTAATGAATCGTACCTGGTGAATTTTCTGAAGGCTACAGAGACAGATGAGGCAACAAAAAATTACTGGCTCTTTTTTGAAGACCAGATCATCAATGACAGGCTTAACACCAAGCTTGTTAACCTTATGTCCAAAGGACTTTATGTGACCGGCTTACAGTCAAAGTATGAAGCAAGCCTCACCAGCAACACTGTCAGTTTCAGTTATATGTCGCGCAATTATGCAGCTATACCTGACAGTGCGGTAAAAGTCAGCTCAGAAGAGATAAGAAGCTATTACGACAAGCACAAAGAGAATTTCAAACGTACTGCACAGAGAGACATGGAGTACATGGTCTTTGACATTGCCCCCTCGGAGGCTGACATGAAAGAGGCTGAGACATGGGCCACGCAAGAAAAGGAGCATTTCACTGCTGCAACTGACATAGTTCAGTTCATTAACCTCACAGCTGACACACGTTACACTGGTTTTTACAGAACCCTTTCAGAGCTTCCGGAGAGCCTCCGCGAGCTGGCCTCCTCAGGCAACCGGTCTTTAGTGACCGGGCCCTATTTAGAAGAGGGTTCATATAAGCTTGCACGCATAGTTGACATTGCTGACCGTCCTGATTCCGTAAGGGCTGCCCACATTCTCCTCTCTCCCAATACAGGAAGAAACATGACAGAGGCCAGAAAGGAAGCCGATAGTCTTATTGCGCTTGTTAAGTCTGGTGTTGATTTCAATATGCTGGCAATGACCAACTCTGATGACCAGGGGTCGGCTCAGATAGGCGGTGATCTCGGCTGGTTCAGAGAGGGCATGATGATCATTCCCTTTAATAACGCTTGCTTCAGCGGGAAAAAGGGAGACCTGGTGACTGTTGAGACCACCTATGGCCTCCATATCATTAAGATCCTTGATCAGAGTCCCAAGGTAAAGAAATATGACATCGGCATCGTTGATCGCCTGGTCATCCCAAGCAGCACGACCACACAGATCATCTATGCCGAAGCATCAAAGTTCGCAGGCACCAATGACACATATGAGAAGTTCAACAAGGCAGTAGCTGATGGCAACCTCGATAAGAAACTGGCAATGAACGTCACCCCAGACCAGAAAGAGCTGCCGGGGCTGACACAGGCGAGGAGTCTGGTAATGGCTCTCTTCCAGAACAGCAAAGAAGGTCATATTGTGCTTGACAACAGCAGCCAGGCAGTATTTGAGCTTCCCGATATGTATGTAGTAGCCTATTGTTCAAGGGTACAGGAAGATGGAATAGCCCCTGTTGAGGATGTTGCATCTGACATCAGGTTTATCCTTGCAAAGAAGAAAAAGGCAATGATCATTGAAACAGAGATGAAAAAACTGGCAGCGGAGGGAAAGACACTCTATGATATTGCTTCTCAATACAGCACAACGGTACAGGATGCCAGTGGCATCAGCTTCAGATCATATTCAGTACCGGGAGCAGGCATTGAACCAGGTCTGATAGCCGCTGCATCAGCCTCTGAAACCGGTAAGATGTCAAAACCGGTTGAAGGCAACAACGGAGTATATATGTTCGTGGTTAACAGCACATCACCTGCAGTAGCAGAGGATCTGGCCATGGTGAGTGAAAGGATGAGCTCAAACTACCAGATACGTGCATCCTATGAAGCATATCAGGCTCTCCGTGATAAAAAAGAGGTGAAGGATATGAGATATAAATTTTACTAGCAGTATATTTCCCATACAGTAAAGGCAGAGGCAGGTCGGAGACCTGCCTCTGTTTGTTTTATTACAAGAGATCAATATCTTTCCCGGCAGGAATGCCACCTGCCCCTATCGTTTCTTATCACTGAATCTGTCCTTTACTGTCACTTCACTCTGGTCGCGGGAGAGCGCTTTGATAAAATCAGCAGGGATCTCGTACACATCAAGCATTACCAGACCATCAAGACAGTTGTTAAAATCAGGATCGACATTAAACCCGATAATTTTTGCATTAATTTCCAGATATTTTTTCAGAAGAACCGGAATCCTGTAACCGTAATCCACATCGCTGACCACCTTTTCAACCTTATTGATATCCTTCTCGGACGCGGCAATTATTATATCACGGTCAATACGCTTGTCAACCTGAAGGTTAAGCTTTTTCCTTGGCTTAATGTGCCGTGCCATGGAGGAATCATAACAATTGTTCCTGATAAATTCCACTATCAACGATTTGGAGAGTGATGAGAACTCGTTACTGATACTCACAGGCCCGATAAGATATCTGTATTCGGCGTGCATGAGCAAGACCGTGAGCAAGCCTTTCCATAAGAGGAAGAGTGGCATTGCTTTGCGCTGGTACTCCTTGACGATGAAAGACCTGCCAAGTTCCAGCGACTCACTGAGGATGGGCTCAAACGATCTGCGTATCCTGAATAGCGAATTGATATAGAATCCTTTGATGCCATACTGACTGAGTATCTCCTTTCCCTTTCCCAGCCTGTATGCTCCTACTATAGCTTCTGCTTCATTGTCCCAGATAATGAGATGGTGATAGTAGAAGTCGTATTCGTCCAGATCAATTGCTCTGTTTGTTCCCTCACCGACCTCTCTGAATGTTAGTTCACGCAATCTTCCTATCTCTCTTATCACGTTGGGGATAGCGCGTGTCGGAGTAAAGAGCACGTTATAATTTTTTGCGGTAAAAAGCTCATATGACTGCCTGACAGAGTTGATCTCCTCTCTGAGCAGGTTGCGGTCACAAGGTGTCGCTACAGGTTCCTGCCTCCGGCTCCTTCGCTTCCTGAAGTTGATGAAGAACGGCTTTGCCTCCAGGGCTGATCCCAATGAGTAAGTTCTTGCTCTCAGGTATCGTCCGTAGCGTGCCACATCACCTAAATCGGCTTGTTCATTCACGGTCACGGGCTTGCCTATCCGGACCCTGATCACCTTATGGCGTTTGTTTATCAACTCCGAGCCCAGCCTGGCAGTACGCAGCAAGGGATGTATACGACCCAGAATATGGAACCACCGCGAGTTTGTGCCATGGAAATAAACGGGTATTACAGGTACCGCAGCCATCCTCACTGCCCTGAGGATCGGCTCCTGCCACTCTCTGTCCGTAATCAGCCCTGACTCAGACTGATATGTGGATACCTCTCCTGCAGGGAAGATGGCAACTGCATGGCCTTCTTTGATATATCGCAGCGAATCCTTGATACTGGTATATAAGAACTTACTATCGCGGGAGTTCCCGGACAGGTCGGCAGGTACAATAACCTCTCTCAGGGGGTCTATCTTCTGAAGCAGGAAGTTGGCCATCACTTTTACATCAGAACGTCTGGTGGCAAGTAGCTTTATCATGATCAGGGCATCAATACCTCCAAAAGGGTGATTAGATACCGTGATGAACGGGCCTGACAGAGGAATGTTCTCCAGGTCTTTGTCAGCCACCTCATACTTTATGTCAAGATGCTCAAGTATTGAGTTGATGAATATGACAGGATCATGGTCATAGGCGCTGGAATAGAGCCTGTTCAGCTTGTTGTAGCGGAATATCTGTATCAGAGCCTGGGCAATAACCACTCCGCCGGGATTGTCCAGATTAACTGCTTTGGCCAGTTCCCTCGAGGTCACCGGTTTCATTTTACCCTTTCAATGCTTTCAGATACTACAGTCTCACAGCCAGGTGGCATTATCTGAACACTGCTTATCCTTTGTTTCTCTCTCATTCTTCGTAAGTTTTCCACTGTAATGGCAATGCTCTCTTAAGAAATATGATCGCCTGCACTGGCCAGCATACATGCGGCAGTTGCAATCTGGAGATCATGTTTGAAGGAGTAGCCTGTAAGAGTGGCATGGTTAACCTCCACGTTAAGATTGACTTTTATCCTGTCATCACCCTCCAGCCCTTCATAGGGGTAATCCCTTGTCTCTGCTCCGGATATATCGGTTCCGTCACCGCAGAATGAATGCCAGTAAGCTATGGCAAAACGAAGGTAATTCTTCATCTTCCTGCCTCCCACCGTCATCTCCGGATCATACCGTGTAAAGGCAAGAGTATTCTTTGAATCTCTCCTTTCATCCCTAATCTTCACCGTGGTGGGGAATAACTCATATTTGTTCTTTTTTGCCATTCTATTCCACTTATCCAAATAATTGATCGTCAAGAATATCAAGCCATTCCATATACCTGGCATCGTAGATCATTGACATTTCATTGTCCGGTTCGCTTGATCCTGTGATCTCCAGCCCCCTGAATGCTTCATCCTCTGACTTGTAGAAACCACAACCAATCCCCGCACCCCGTGCAGCACCTACTGAACCGTCAGTATTGTATAGAGTGATGACCGTTGAGGTAAGACTTGAGAGGATATCCCTGAATACCTTACTCAGGAAAAGGTTTGATTCGCCAGCCCTTATAACTGTCGGGTTGATGCCAGTCTCCTTCATGATCTCGAGTCCGAATCGAAACGAATATGCAATGGCTTCCTGAGCAGCGCGGTATAGATGACCCTGGCCGTGAATATTGAAATTCAGGCCATGGACCGAAGCACCGATATTTCTGTTTTGTAACATTCTCTCGGCACCATTGCCGAAGGGAAGCATAAACAGCCCCTCACTGCCGGGCTCTATGCCGGCAGCCATGTCATTCATGTCAGGATATTTCAGTCCTGCCCCTGTATTCTTCTTAAGCCACGAGTTAAGTATACCGGTGCCATTAATGCAGAGGAGTACGCCCAAACGGGTAAGACGTTCGGTATGGTTGACATGAAGAAATGTGTTAATGCGTGACATTGGATCAAACTGGATGTTGTCAGTGACACCATATATCACACCTGACGTTCCGGCTGTAGCAGCCACCTCTCCCGGCTTAAGAACATTCAGTGAAAGGGCATTATTAGGTTGGTCGCCTGCCCTGTATGAAACGGGTATTCCTGCTGTCAGTCCCAGCTCTTTAGCCATTTTATTTGTAAGCTCACCCTGCAGGGTGAATGACTCCACCGGTTCAGCAAGTAGTCCGGGATCAATACCAAAATATTCAAGAAGCTCTTCAGAGATATCATTTCTCATGTAGTCCCAGAAAATACCTTCAGAGAGACCTGTATATGTGGTCTTTATCTCATCTGTCAATCTCATGGCCAGGTAATCACCGGGAAGCATGATCTTATAAATACGATCATAGAGGGCAGGTTCATTCTCCCTGACCCATGCCAGCTTGGAAGCAGTGAAGTTTGCAGGGGAGTTGAGAAGGTGATGGAGACAAAAATCCTTTCCCATCTGCTCATAGGCCATCTGACCTGTTTCCACCGCTCTGCTGTCACACCATATGATTGAAGGTCGCAAAACCTCTCTGTTGCTGTCAACAATAACCAGGCCATGCATCTGGTATGATATCCCAATAGCACCAATCTCTTTTTTCCTCGTTCCCAATGGCTGAAGACATGCGGTCAGGGCGTGCGTGAAGTTTTTCCACCATACTTCCGGATCCTGTTCGGCCCATCCGGGCCGGGGTGCCGAGATCACCATCTCAGGAGAGGGATATGAAGAGGAGGATATAGCCCGGCCGGCCTCTCCGTCAACGACGGAGACCTTCACCGACGAGCTGCCGAGGTCAATTCCCAGTAATAGCATACGGTTCTTTTTTTACAAATTTTTCTTGCTGTCGAGATAAATGTACGGATATTTTCCTTAGAAGCATCAGGAAGACCTGCTGTCAGAATAGGTCTTTTTAAACTCCAAAGCCCTGTAATATGAGGCTATCAGGCTCTTACGTGTCAGAATACCTATCAGATGCTCTTTATTGTCCCTTTCCACGACAGGCATCCTTCCGATATTCTTACTGGCTATCTTATGCATGGCTGTTTTCAGGCTTTCATTGGGATAACAGACAATCAGGTCTGAACTCATTACACTCTTTATCTCTGCTTCAGCATGTCCTTCGGTCAGGGCCTTGTTGATGTCTGTGCGGGTGACCATACCTGCCAGGTGTCCATCTTCTGTCATAACCGGGAACCCCCTGTGATTTGTCTCTTTAATCATAAGACCCACTTTTCTCACAGTATCTGTCTGCATGACGGTTATCACATCAGATATCATTGCCTGGGAAACAGTGATACTTTCCATCAGGTTGCCATACTGGTATCTCTCCACATCAATTCCTCTTCTGACCAGCTTCAGGGTATAGATGGAATATTTTGACCACCACCTTACCAGTACTGCTGAAAGCACACATGTTATCATCAGCGGTGGCAATATCTTATAATTGCCTGTCATTTCAAACAGCAGGAGTATTGCTGAGATAGGGGCCTGTGATGTGGCAGCAAAGACGGAAGCCATCCCTACTAGTGCAAATGCACCGGGAGGTATTGTCGTACCCGGTATGATCCTCTGTACTATTAACCCGAACGCCTCCCCAAGCAGAGCACCTATATAGAGCGACGGTGCGAAGATACCTCCTGATCCGCCCGACCCCAGGGTCAGTGATGTAGCTAATATCTTAAGAAAGACAAGTGTTATGACAATCCATAATACCAGTTCTCCTCTGGCAGAGGCCTCGATAACTTCATATCCTACTCCGAATATTTGCGGGAAATAGAATCCGATTATCCCTACTAAAAGCCCGCCAACCACTGGTTTGAAATATTCCGGAAGTTTTATTTTGTTGAATATGTCCTCGCTTTTATAAAGTACTTTGATAAACAACCAGGCAACAACTGAGGCAAGGATTGCGAAAACAAGATAATAGAGGAAGTCACTTATCTGATACAGGTCAAATGGCGGTATCTGGAAGGCCGGCTGGTTGCCGAGGAAATGCCTGGAAATGACCGTAGCTGTTACAGATGACATAACTACAGAGGAAAAGTTTCTGAGACCGTATTCCCTGAGTATTACCTCAAGTGCAAAGAAAATACCACCGAGAGGGGAGTTAAATGTTGCGGCAATCCCGGCAGCAGCGCCACAGGCAACAAGTGTTTTGGTCTTCTCTTCCGTGAGTTTAAAAAGCTGTCCGATGGCAGAGCCCAGTGCAGATCCAATCTGAATTATGGGACCCTCTCTCCCGACAGATCCTCCTGAGCCTATACAGACAGAAGAGGCCAGTGCCTTCACCACAGCCACCCGTGGTCGTATTTTTCCGCCACCGATCAACACTGCTCTCATCACTTCCGGCACACCGTGACCTTTGGCTTCCCTGGCCAGGAAAAAGACCAGGAGCCCTACGATAAGTCCTCCTATGGCCGGGAGGGCGATAACATAATATTGGCCCATGAAGCCGAGGACCGTTTCTCCCCTGACAAAGAATAGGTTCTTAACCTGCATTATTAACCACCTGAAAATGATGGCTCCGAATCCGCCACCCAAACCGACTAGTATTGAGAAGACCAGGAAATAACTTGCATCCGATGTCCTCAGATAATAGATAAGGCTGACAGAATAGAATCTGATCTTGTCTTTCAGGGACTGAAAAAGTAATGATCCCCTTTTTATAACAGCATCTGCTATACTCCTGAGGAATTTCATTTTACTGTGCTTCTTTATTCCAGGATGCTGTCGGTGCCAACAGGCTGAATATTAGCGGAAATGATGATTATTCCCAATATTGTTGAAAGCAGCAAATTGTCAACTGAATTGCTGGTCTTGATAAAAGAGCATTTTACACGTCAGACGTGATATAAAACAAATTTATCTTTTTTGCATTAATATTCCAATTCACTCCTGGCAGAGTCATGGATTAAAAGTATCGGAGCTGGCAGTTCGGCCGGTCAGGGAGCATTAATAGCAGTGGCATATTTTTTCAGGCTCATTTATAGTAAATCGTGCCCCAACTATACTTTTTTAGTTAAAGTCATGAAAGGATATGGTTTTTACGAGGGTCTCCGACTTGAAGATTCGGGAACTTTTCTCTGCTGGCAGGCACAAACAAAAAAGGCCGCAGATTTCTCTGTGACCTTTATATGTTGATTTTGCGGCTGTTATTATGTTTTCTGAGGGAGGTTATGACCTGGCATCGTTCAGCCTGACTGCAGTCCGCATGATTCGTCTCATGGTCATATAACAAAAAAGCCCCGACTGTTTCCAATCGGGGCTTCATTTGTAAAGTCGGCGGCGACCTACTCTCCCACATTTTGCTCTGCAGTACCATCGGCGCAGGAGGGCTTAACTTCTCTGTTCGGAATGGGAAGAGGTGGAACCCCTCCGCTATAGCCACCTGAAGACTTTAAATATCGTGACATACTGGTTAATTGTAAGAATAATAAGACATTCCTCAGAAAGCTCACGGGCAATTAGTACTGCTTGGCTTTGATGTTGCCACCTTTACACCTGCAGCCTATCAACGTCGTAGTCTACAACGACCCTTAAGGGAAATCTCATCTTGAGACGAGCTTCGCACTTAGATGCTTTCAGTGCT
>JAVEYS010000016.1:0-54766 GCA_034003345.1 Bacteroidales bacterium | reverse complement strand
ACATATGCACTGCACAGGCACTCCTGGCAATCATGTCAGGCATGTATGCACAGTATCACGGCCCTGAGGGTCAGAAAAACATTGCAAGACATATCTTTTCAACAGCATGCACACTGGCCGGGGCTTTGAAAAAACTGGGATATACCATCATGTACGAGCAGTTCTTTGATACCATACGGGTGCAGGCAGTGCCGGGAGTCACTTCCGACATGATTCAGAAGATCGCACTTGCCAAAGGTATCAACCTCTGGTACCCATGTGCCAACTGCGCAGTTATCAGCACTGACGAGGTTACAACGCTGAAGGAAATTAACGATCTGGTGGCTGTCTTTGCCGAAGCTGCAGGGAAAGAGAGAGAAGAGGTAACTGAACTGTGTGACTGTTTCTGCATTGACAGCCAGTTCCATCGCCGGTCACCCTTCCTGCAGGAGGGTGCCTTCAACAGCTACCACAGTGAGACTGACATGATGCGTTATATCAAGATGCTTGAACGCAAGGACTTCTCGCTGGCCAACGGCATGATACCGCTCGGATCGTGTACCATGAAGCTGAATCCTGCTACATCTATGTTCGCCATGAGCTGGCCTGAATTTGCGAACATACATCCTTTTGTGCCGGCCGATCAGGCTGAGGGTTACCATAAGCTGATGGAAGAGCTGGGTGAGGCTCTCAAGGAGATAACAGGCTTTGATGCAGTCTCCTTCCAGCCTAACTCAGGTGCAGCAGGTGAGTATACCGGACTGATGGTCATCAGGCAATACCATTTAAGCCGTAATGAGAGTCACCGCAATGTGACGCTGATTCCATCCTCGGCACATGGCACTAACCCTGCCAGTGCCTCTATGGCTGGCATGAAGGTGGTGGTGGTGGAGTGTGACGTCAATGGAAACATCAGTGTTGACGACCTCAGAAAAAAAGCAGTGGAGCACCGTGATAACCTCTGCTCTGCGATGATAACCTACCCTTCAACACACGGTGTGTTTGAAGAGGCTATCATTGAGATGATAAAAATAGTGCATGAGAACGGTGGTCTGGTATATATGGACGGTGCCAATATGAACGCGCAGGTTGGACTGACCAGCCCTGGTCACATAGGTGCCGATGTCTGCCATCTAAACCTGCACAAGACCTTTGCAATACCACACGGTGGTGGCGGCCCGGGGGTGGGGCCCATCCTCTGCAATACGAAACTGGCAGAGTTCCTTCCCTCACATTCTGTTGTGAAGACAGGAGGGAGCCATGGCATAACAGCCGTGTCTGCAGCACCATTCGGCAGTGCTCACATTCTTACAATAAGTCATGCTTACGTAATGATGCTTGGCGCTGAAGGACTGACAAAGTCTACTGTCTTCGCCATACTGAATGCAAACTATATTGCCTCTTCACTGGGTGATTTCTTCAAGGTGCTTTACACTGGCACCGGCAACAGGTGCGCTCATGAGATGATACTCGACTGCAGGGGATTTAAGGATGCAGGTGTAGATGAGTCGGATATTGCCAAGAGGCTGATGGACTATGGCTTTCACGCCCCTACGCTATCTTTCCCTGTTCACGGCACACTGATGGTTGAACCTACCGAGTCTGAACCGAAAGCTGAGCTTGACAGGTTCATTAATGTCATGAAGAGCATCTGGAGTGAGATTGAAGAGATCAGGAAAGGAGAGGCAGACAGGGAGGATAATGTCCTTCATAACGCACCTCATACTGCAGCTGCAGTAATAGATGACAACTGGAGCCATAAATATTCCCGCATGAAAGCCGCTTATCCTCTTCCCTGGTTAGCTGAGAATAAGTTCTGGCCTTCAGTGGGCAAGATTGACAACGGGTACGGCGACCGCAACCTGGTATGCACCTGCGCTCCTATAGACTCATACAGGATTGAAAACCTTAACATCGAGTCCGAATAATTTGTTTATATTGTAGCGACGACCACTTGGGAGTCGACTGAGCCAGCTGCCGCTATCAGCCGCGACAGCTTCATTTAACATTTATAGAAATGGAGCCAATTCATAAATATGATATGGGAGTGGTAGGTAATTGTTCATTCCTTGCCTATATTAACAAGACAGCAGAAGTTAAATGGATGTGCCTTCCCAGGTTTGACAGCAGCTTCATTTTCGGATCATTGCTCGATTCTGAGAAAGGGGGTGAGTTTTCCGTCAAGCCCGCGGTTACGGACTTTTACACATACCAGTCGTACGTGAAGAATACAAACATTCTCACAACAGAATTTATTACCAATGATGGAAAGTTCAGGGTCACTGACTTTGCCCCCCGGTTCTATCAGTATGACAGGTACTACAGGCCCTTGATGCTTATCCGCAAGATAGAGCTTCTTGACGGTAATCCTTTTATTACGGTGAAGTGTGAGCCTGTTGGAAGTTACGGCGAATTCAGGCCACAGATAGTTGCCGGTAGCAACCATATCAGGTTTCTTAATTTTGATACTCAGGTGAGGCTGACCACAAATATCCCTCTTACTTATATATCAAATAATCAGCCATTCATTCTGAATGATACCTGTTACCTTGTATTCACCTATGGCGAGCCTCTGGAGGCTCCGCTGGAAACAACAGCCGATGGATTCCTGGAGAAGACAACGAAATACTGGGCTCAATGGATCAAAAACACATCGATACCCAATATCTTTCAGGAGGAGATTATCAGATCAGCCCTGGTTCTGAAGCTTCATCAGTATGAGGACACCGGCGCCATCATAGCCTCAGGGTCTACCAGCTTGCCGGAGGCCCCCGGGGCAGGGAGAAACTGGGATTACCGCTTCTGCTGGATGAGGGACTCCTATTACACACTCAATGCCTTCAATAACCTCGGTCATTTTGATGAGCTGGAGCAATACTTCCTCTACATTCAGAATATCATCCTGTCGGAGAAGAATAAAATAAAGCCCATGTACAATATTGCGGGCACTGCTGTTCCGAAGGAAAAAGAGCTTGATCTTCAGGGTTATATGGGCAACAAGCCGGTACATCTCGGGAATGATGCTTTCAATCAGGAGCAGTATGATATTTACGGGCAGGTTCTTGCCAGCCTGCTTCCGCTCTATATTGACAGGAGACTGAATTACCTCTCATACAAGAAGTCAAGGGAGGTTATCTACTGGCTTCTCAGTCGTATAGAGGAGACTATGGAGAAGCCTGATGCAGGTATCTGGGAGTTTCGCAACAGTATGCAGGACAACTGCTATACCTTTCTCTTTCACTGGGCAGGAAGCAAGGCAGCGGAGAAGATCGCCACCCATTTCACCGACAAGGACCTGAAGACCAGGGCCGGAAAGCTGGCAGCCCGCGCTGCCGAGAAAATTGAGATGTGTTACCGCCCTGACCTCAAGGCTTACATGCAGGCTATCGGGAACAACAACTATGATGCTGCTACCATACACCTTGTTACAATGAATTACCTGGACCCGTCAGGTGAAAGGGCACAAGAGCATCTTGCAGCCCTGGCGGATCACCTGAAAACTGAGGAGGGGCTGGTATACAGGTATATTCATGATGACGGTTTCGGCAAGCCGGAGACCACATTCCTGGTTTGTGCCTTCTGGTATGCTGAGGCCCTGGCCAGCTCAGGGAAGGTGGACATAGCTGCCCGTACAATAGAAAAACTGCTGGAATATTCCAACCATCTGGGGCTGTTCAGCGAGGATGCAGGCCTTGACGGCAGCCAGTGGGGCAATTTTCCACAGACTTACAGCCATGTGGGGCTGATGAATGCCATCTATCGGATTGCTGCCAAACTTGACAGACCGGTATTCCTTTAAACCTAAAATGATGTCAAACAACAAACTTCCGGATTTTAAAAGAATAGTCATCGTAGCCTACAGGTTGCCCTTTGCTTTCAAACAACGAAACGGCATTCTCACCGCTGTACAGAATACCGGAGGGCTTGTCTCTGCTGTACTCTCCCTCACAGAAAGGATGACCGGACCGGGAAATGGTCCCAAAATGGAGAATACGGTGTGGGTCGGAAAAGGCGACAATACCGCTGAACAGATGAACTCACTTGATGAGGTCAGGAACTCATTTGAGCTCGTTCCGGTGAAAATCCCGGACAGTATCAATGAGAAGTTCTACGGTGGCTTCTGCAATGACCTGATCTGGCCGCTGTTTCACTATTTCCCTTCCATGGCCGTGTTCGGGCAAGGTTACTTTGAGAGCTACAAAAAAGCAAACCAGATATTCTACGATGAGCTGAAAAAGATAATAAAACCGGGTGATTTTGTATGGATACATGATTACCAGCTGTTTCTGTTGCCAGGAATGGTAAGGAAGGATTTCCCGGAAGCAGCAGTATCTTTTTTCCTCCATATTCCTTTCCCCTCCTATGAGGTATTTCGTATAATGCCCGACGGACAACAGAGGGCAATACTTGAGGGAATGCTGGGAGCCGACCTGATCGGATTCCATACCCATGACTATGCCCAGCATTTTCTAAAGTCGGTCAGGCGTTCTCTCGGCTATGACATCTCACTCAATACCGTGACAACGGAAGATATTTATTCAAGGGCTGATGCCTTTCCGATAAGTATTGACTTCAATAAGTTTCATGATTCAGTATTGTTACCTGAGACAGAGAAATTCATATCCAGGATTCGCAAGCAGAAGAGGGACCGTCTGCTTATCTTCTCAGTTGACAGGCTTGATTATACAAAGGGATTTCTTAACAGGCTGGCTGCCTTTGAGCTCTTCCTCGAACGTTACTCCTCGATGAGGGGACGGGTCATCTTTAACATGGTGATGGTGCCATCACGTGATAGCATAGCACGCTACCAGGAGATGAAGAAGGAGATCGAGGCCACGGTGGGCCGTATCAACGGTAAGTACGGCACCCTGGATTGGAATCCAATAATATATCAATACAGGTCACTCAGATTTAATGAGCTTGTTGCACTCTACTCACACAGCGATGTCGGGTTGCTTACTCCACTGCGCGACGGAATGAACCTTGTGGCCAAGGAGTATGTTGCTGCCCAGCATCAGCAGTATGGTATGCTTATTCTGAGTGAACTTGCCGGAGCTGCCGCTGAGATGAGCGAGTCACTACTTGTGAATCCGACCGATGTATCGCAGATGGCCGATGCAATTTATGAGGCACTGACGATGAAGGAGGATGATAAAAAGAAGCGCATAGAAGCAATGAAAAAGAGGCTGCGCGATTATGACGTTTACTCATGGGCTGATGATATACTGAGAACAACGGTCAAGGTGAAGGCTGACAGGCGGAGCTTCAGGGTGAGGATCATCAATGATGAAATTGAGGACAAGATAATAGGCTCTTTCCGCAAGGCAAAAAAGCCGCTGTTATTCCTTGATTATGACGGCACATTAGTGCCAATCAGGGAGCTGCCTGAAATGGCTGTGCCCGACATGCAACTTATTTCACTCGCCGAGAAGCTGGCAGCAGTATCGGATGTAGTCATTATCAGCGGCAGAGACAGAGATTTTCTCGGCAAATGGTTTTCGAACCTTGATCTGACTCTTGTTGCAGAGCACGGTGCTTTCATCAGACATCCGGGTGAGGAGTGGGAGTCAACACTTGATAAGGATACCTCCTGGAAGGAGAGCATAAGACCCCTGCTGGCCAGTTACACCAACAGGTGCAAGGGTTCATTCATTGAGGAGAAGAGGGTTTCCCTCTCATGGCATTACCGCAACGCTGATGAGGACCTGTCAACTCTCCGGGCCATTGAGCTTAAGAACGAGCTTGAGGAGTCAATATTCAATATGCCTCTTCAGATCATTGACGGACATAAGGTGGTTGAGGTGAAGATGGCGGGTTACAACAAGGGTACTGCAGCAAAAAATATCACAGCATCGGGTAGTTATGACTTTATCCTTGCTATTGGCGACGACAAGACTGATGAAGAGCTCTTCAAGGCACTTCCTGATAATGCTATATCACTCAAAGTGGGAAAAGGGCCTACATGGGCAAAATACAGCTTCCTTAAACAGTCAGCAGTGACCGCATTCATCAGCAGGATAGCAGAGTCAAGAAAAAAAACTGATTGACAGACAATCCTTTCTTCGGGGAAAAGATCAGAACAAATCTTCTATCACCATCGCATAGAGGTCAGTCTGTGAGATGCCAGACACAGCAGCCTGATGTGGTATGATACTCTCTTCCGTCATACCGGGAATAGTATTTATTTCCAGGAACTGGGGACCGTCTTCAGTGACGATAAAATCGACCCTGACAATGCCGCGGCAGCCGAGGATATCATATATTTCCGAAGAGAGTTCCTGTATCTGTGATGTAAGTTCTGCCGACATCCTGGCCGGAGTGATCTCCTCGGAAAACCCGCCGGCATATTTTGCCTCATAGTCGAAGAACTCTTTCTTGGGGATGATCTCGGTTACGGGCATAATGATTTTTCTGTGTCTTGTTTTTACAACACCGCACGCCACTTCAGTGCCTTTCATAAATGACTCTACCAACACCTCATTCCCTTCAGCAAAGGCATGCTCAAGAGCAAGAGCAAACTCACCTGGCTCCTTCACCTTGGTCACCCCAAAGCTTGAGCCGCTGGCGTTAGGCTTGACAAAGCAGGGAAGTCCTGTCTGCTTCAGTATCCTGTCGGCGTCATATTCCTGATCCTTCCTGATAAGCAATCCTCCGGTCATTGGTATCCCGTATTCATTCAGATAGAGCTTGCAGGCCTGTTTGTTGAATGTTAATGCAGAGACAAAAGCGTCGCAGCTACTGTAGGGTATGCCTGTCATGTCAAAATAGCCCTGAAGAAGTCCGTTCTCACCGGGGTTGCCATGTATGGCTATGAAGGCAGCGTCAAATCTTATCCGCTGGTCATCATATACAAGAGTAAAATCGTTCTTGTCGATCCCGGACACACGCCCCTTGGCATCTTCCCAGTACCAGTCCCTGCCCTTGATGGTAATAATATAAGTCTCATATTTACCCTTCAGTGCGGTGGCAACACCCTGTGCACTGCGGACGGATACAGGATATTCAGATGAATTCCCTCCTGCAATGATGGCAATGGTTTTCATGATTGATAAAATTATGGCCCAAAAATACATTATTTAATATCCCGGAGAAATACAAATTAATAAATATTATACTACAGGAGCAGCGAAGAGGGTGTATGCAACCTCTTTACAAGTAATATTTTACTTATTTTTGAATATAAATTAAAATGAATAAAAAATGGAGAAGAAACCTGTTAGCGGAATAGTAACAATCATTATTGTAGTTGCGGCTATATTACTGATTGTCTCATGGGGAGTTGGGATCTATAATAAGATAGTGCCGATGAATGAGAAGGTTGCAACCCAGTGGAGCAATGTTGAGACCCAGTACCAGAGAAGGTCAGATCTTATTCCCAATTTTGTTAATACGGTCAAGGGTGCTGCTGCCTTTGAGCAGGAGACACTTACACAGGTCATTGAGGCAAGGGCTAAGGCCACGCAGGTGACCGTGGATCCCTCTAATATCACCCCCGGTCAGTTGCAGGACTTCCAGGCAGCACAGAGCGAGGTCAGCTCGGCACTGGCCAGACTGATGGTTGTGGTTGAGCAGTATCCTGAGTTGAAAGCCACACAGAATTTCCGTGATCTGCAGGTTGAACTGGAAGGTACCGAGAATCGCATTGCCGTGGCAAGGAACAATTTCAATGATGCTGCCAGGGAGTATAACACATTCATTAAGAAGTTCCCGAACAACCTTATCGCATCTATCACCAAGTTCAGCGACAGGCCCTATTTCGAAGCCATGGAGGGTGCTGAGGTGGCGCCGAAGGTTGAGTTCTGAGGATCGGGATAATGAAAGCTTCAACGTTTTTTTCCCGCGAACAGCAGGATGCTATTATCAGGGCCATAGGCGAGGCCGAGCATGCCACATCCGGTGAGATACGCGTTCATATAGAGTCCTCATGCAAGACCAGTGTGATGGATGAGGCGGCATGGCTCTTCAGGAAGCTGGGCATGGATAAGACAGCTGACCGCAACGGGGTGCTCATATACCTCGCTGTGAGGGAGCGAAGATTTGCCATCATAGGTGACACAGGCATAAATGCAGTGGTGCCTCCCGGTTTCTGGGACAATATACGTAACCATATGCAGAGCCGATTCAGTGAGAACCTCTTCGCCGAAGGTCTCACCGAAGGGATAATTATGGCCGGTGAACAGCTCAGGGAACACTTCCCTCATATGATTGATGATATCAATGAGATAACGGATACCATCTCTTTCGACATTAATGAACCGGGGGTGTAACGATGAATAAGCTGAGATACTTTATAATCCTGGTTTTGCTCCTTCAGCCTTTTCCTGTTCTGGAAGCCCAGACTCTGGTGCCCAGACCCGATCCTCCACGGCTGGTGAACGATCTTGCGGGCATCCTCTCATCCTCCGAGGTACAGTTGCTTGAAGCTAAGCTTGTTGCATTCAATGACACTACTTCAAACCAGATTGCGGTAGTGATAGTAAATGACCTGCAGGGATATGACAGGTCAGACTTTGCCTATAAGGTTGCACGTGAATGGGGTGTAGGGCAGGGCGACTTCAATAACGGGCTGCTTGTGCTGGTGAAACCAAAGACAGATGGATCAAGCGGGCAGGTTTTCATTGCCACCGGATACGGACTCGAGGGTGCCATTCCCGACATAACCTGCGCCGATATTATCGACAAGGAGATCATCCCCAGGTTCCGTGAGAATGATTATTATGGTGGTCTGGATGCCGGAACGGATGTGCTTATGGCACTGGCTGCAGGGGAGTACAGCTATCAGGACTATGGCAGAGGGTCCTCTTCAGGAACCATTCCCGGGGGCATAATATTTATTATGATCGTGATATTCATTTTTATCATCTCAGCGGGAAGCTCCAATAATAAACATTTCAGGAGGAAGGGATCGTCTAACCTGCCGTTGTGGCTGCTTCTGAGCATGATGGGCGGCGGCCGGTCACATGGCGGAAGCTGGGGCGGGTTCTCCGGTGGAGGTGGTTCCGGTAGCGGCAGCGGGGGAGGCTTTGGAGGCTTCGGAGGTGGCAGCTTCGGAGGCGGAGGAGCAGGTGGGAGCTGGTAGGAGGGGCGAGGCGATACGCCGGAAGGTCTGAAGGCCTTGCAGGCTTACAGTCAAAAATTCTTAATTCTTAATTTTTATTTCAGCTTCAGTCTCTGCCTGAGATATAGTTTCTCCATTTCTTAATTACGGCTTCCATATCCGGAGGAATGGGTGCTTCGAACGAGATTCTTTTACCAGTGACGGGATGGTCAAAGGCGAGCGTCTGTGCATGAAGTGCCTGGCGTGGAAGGAGCTCAAAACAGTTACGCACAAACTGCTGGTATTTTGAGAAGGTTGTACCTTTAAGTATCCGGTGACCGCCATACTCCTCATCGTTGAAGATCGGGTGTCCGCTCCAGGCCATATGTACCCTGATCTGGTGTGTGCGTCCGGTCTCAAGACGGCACTCGATTAGTGACACATAACTGAACTGTTCAATGATCTTGTAATGGGTGACAGCATGCTTGCCCTGGCTGCCGTCAGAGAAGACCTGCATAATCTTGCGGTCACGGACATTGCGCCCGACATGTCCCGTAATCGTACCCTCAGCAGGGTCAGGAGTGCCCCATACCAGTGCCAGGTAACGTCGTCCTGTAGTGTGGTTGAAGAACTGTCTCGCCAGCTTATTATGAGCATATTCGTTCTTGGCCACCACGAGAAGCCCCGAGGTGTTCTTGTCAATGCGGTGCACCAGCCCCGGCCTCAGCTCACCAGTCTGGAAGAGCGGCAGGTCACGGAAGTGGAACATCAGCGCATTCATCAGTGTACCGGAGTAGTTTCCATAGGCAGGATGGACAACCATACCGGCTGCCTTATCAACAACTATCAGGTCGTCGTCCTCATAGATCACCTTAACCGGCAGGTCCTGGGGTATAAGTTCTATTTCGCGGGGCGGGTTCGGAAGTAATACCTGAATGATATCCAGTGGTTTGACCCGGTAATTGGGCTTTACCGGTATATCATTGACCAGGATATTACCTGCCTGTGCTGCTGCCTGCACCCTGGTACGCGACACATTCTCAATGCGTGTTGACAGGTATTTGTCTATGCGAAGCATTGACTGCCCGGGATTAACCTCGTAGCGGTAGTGCTCGTACAATTCCTGCTCCTGATTGTCTGACAGTTCTTCTTCGTTCATTATCAATCTGTTATTCTACTATTATCACTCTCAATAATGAGAGTGGCTGTCCATCCCTTGTCTTTATGAGCAGCAGGTAGTTACCGGCTGCGAGGCCTCCAAGGTTGGGGTGATCGCTGCGTTCAAGCGACATTAACCGTGCGCCTGATGATGATATCACATCAATGATGAACTCATCAGGTGCCTCGTCAGAGGGCACCAGTGTCACCTCCCCGCAAGTGGGATTGGGGTAGATACGGAAGAGGTCATTTATCAGGGTCCCGCTCCCGGAAGAGGTGGATGAGCCAGTCCCCTTCATCACCGGTCTCATCATTATTGTTCCCTCTATCTGACTCTGTTGCCAGGTGCCACTGATCAGATAGTATTGTCTGCCGGCAGGAGGGGTGTTCATATCGAGACCTGCGTTGAGGAAGGTCTCGGATGCCTGTCTCCAGCCTATCCAGAAATAATCGGTGACGCTGACAGGTTGGTCAAAGAGGTATGTCTTGAATCCGTTGATATCACTGCCGGGGTCGGCTACTGGTCCTTCGCTGCTGCCGAGCAGTACTCCCGGCTGTCCGTTGTCATCAGCCCAGACCATGATCTCAAAAGCACGCTGGTTGGCATTATTGTATGCATCATTGAAGCAGAAGCTAATCCCTGTAACGGAGTCGGGAATGAATGACCTGAACCGCAATGCTGCCATGGCATTGCGTGAACCCTGGCCGTTAATACCATAACCTGCTTCAGCCGTGCCGTCATCAATGGCAAAATAGTCGGAGAAACGCTGGATATATTTGACGGTGTCATTCAGTTTCGAATCAAAATCATCGGTGATCAGTGATACAGTAATCCTGAAGAGAGCCGAGTCTGTGGAGGCAGAGCTGTATGTATAGAGCAGGGGGGCATCATAAATGACATCAGTAAGTGGATTCACATTTGACGCTCCCGCGTCAAAGTCGCGTACCACTGCATTGGAAAGCATATCTGTGACAGTAATATGCCTTGTGACATTCCGTACAATGGTGTCATTGTTTCTGTAGTTAACAGGTGCTGTGGAGCTCATTGCCGAAAGGTATGCCTGTCTGAAGTGACGCCAGGGCATTGCTTCGTACTGCTTCAGCAAGGATCTCTGTGGCAGGGTCATGGCGACGTCATGGATGACAGTGTCATTCACTGACCGTCCCTTATCAAGGAAGACATAGTCTAAATTCCACTGGTCAGCATTACCGGCCTGTGAGGGTTCAGTCAGCACACCGGACAGCGAAGCATACGCGGTGAACATGAACCGGAAACCCGATGTCAGGAACCTGGTATCAGTAACAGGGACCATTACCCTATGGAATCCGTCTGTGGGTATATTGCCGGTATGCCATATGCTGTACCACTTCTCCTCGATGGGAGCCCAGAAGCTAAGAGTCAGGCTGTCCTCCTTCTCCGGCATGTCAGCCACTCCTCCTGCCTCATAGAGGAAACTCAGCCAGATGTTGTCTGAGGGGAGGTACTCAAGGTCTATCTCGCGCGAAGTGAGATGATCGGCGGCAAACACCACGGATGATGCATCATCATAAAGGTTCCCGTTCTCATCAAGACAGTCAAATGTGGCAATACCCTGTGAGGGCTGCATGACCGAGTAGGTGTTGTTAATGAAGACCTGTATGTCACTCCATCTCTCCGCAGAGGGGTAGATGGTATTGGCAGAGAAGTCATCATAAAAGGGCAGAGGAACAGGGGTTTCAGCAGCAGCCCCTTTCATAAAAACTGCTGGTTTGGCTTCATGCAACTGCCTGTTTGAGAGAAGGCCGGAAACGACTTCCTGGGCAGAAGCATCAAGTACTGTCAATATGATAATCAAGAGGTATGTGAGCTGTTTCTTCCTCATTTAAAGAATGCTAAATCAGGTTTTGTCCCTGGCTCAGCATCGTTATAAGCAACGGTGTCAACATTCATGGTATCGGATGGGAGCTTCAGGGTGTCTGTCGTAAGCCATATATAGACTGCGGAACCAAGTTGTACGGTAGCGTCAGCGTGAAAATCAGGGTTCTGTTTATAGACAAAGGCGTTCAGGGAGTCATCGGCTGTCATCACGGTAGCGTCGAAAACATATGCTCCCAGGTTGAGAGATGCCCCCAGAATCTCGTTTTTGGCCTGGAATAGGGTAAAGCCTGTCAGTCTGGGTATTGGTGTGTGCTGGCTGCTTAATCCCCTGCCCAGCACCAGGTCCACTACCATGCCCTTCTGTACTGAGTCACCTGGCGATACTTCGCGTCCATGGATGGTTTGTCTGAGCACGAAATCGACGGTCAGGTCAGGTACATAATTCAACTGACCTGCCATGAGACCGGAGGTCTCAATGATTGACAATGCCTGGCGACGAGGCAGGCCTACCAGATCAGGTACTGACACCATCTCAGGGTTAAAGGCATTTATCGTGGTTATGATGGTTCGTCCTTTCTTAACCCGATGACCCGGTAGTGGTGTCTGTTCAGCAATACACCCACGGGGGACAAAAGCTGTGTATACTGAATCAATGATCTTCAGCTTAAAATGGTTCTTGACAGCTACATGTTCTGCCTCACTGAGGGTCAGTCCCCTTACCTCCGGTGTAGATCTCGACTGGCCGTGATGTGTGTATATATTCAACCAGATGATAAGTATGAGAATAAGAGCAACGCCAATGACCATTGCCAGACCAAGCTGTCTCCAGAAGACTCTGCTTTTAAGAAATTCTTTGACACTCATCGTGTGATGCGGTATAAGATTATTAACTCTGGATCAAAGATAAAATTATATTGTGAGAGTAGCCGCGGTCTGTTACCACTCCTTTACTGTCCGGTAGTTTGTATCGCGTTCTACGGGCCGGTAACCTGCTGAACGTATCATTGCCACAAGCTCGGTGGTGGAGAGAGTAGGGTTAATATCTTCTGCGCCGGCCATGGAATAGATTCTCGTAGTGTCATCGATGGTACCGTCGAGGTCATCGGTGCCAAAGGCGAGGCTCATCATTGCAGCATTCTTTCCTATAGCTGGCCAGTAGGCCTTGATATGGCTGAAGTTATCAAGGAAGATTCGTGAGAGAGCGTAATTACGCATGTCCTCAGTTACCGGCACCTCTCCCAGATCGTGCATTCGGTTGTTCTCGCGTCTGAATTTCAGGGGGATGAAGGAATTGAACCCTCCGGTACGGTCTTGCAGTTCCCTCAGCCTGTTCATGTGATCAATACGCTGTTCCGGGCTCTCTGCATGACCGTAGAGGATGGTGGCATTGGATGAGATACCCAGGTTATGTGCAGCCTCATGAATGGCCAGGTAGGTATCTGCGTCGGCTTTCTCCCTGCATATCTTACGGCGCAGTGATGCATCAAAGATCTCGGCACCACCGCCGGGGATAGAGTCAAGACCACAGTGTCGCAGCAGCTTCAGCCCCTCGGTATATGTCATTCCGGCCTTACGTATCATGTAATCGAGCTCAACAGCTGAGAAGGCCTTTATGCTGATGTCAGGCCTCACCCTGCGTATGGCAGCCAGGATATTCCCATAATAATGGATGTCGCGCGATGGGTGTACCCCTCCTGTTATATGTACCTCGGTGACAGGGAGACCGTCAAAACGTCTGACTATATCAAGTATCTCATTCTCTGACAGTTCCCAGCTGTCAGGGTCGCCTTCAGGTTTGTGGTAAGAGCAGAACCGGCAGTTGTAGATGCATACGTTGGTGGGTTCAATGTGAAAGTTACGGTTGAAAAAGACAGCATCACCGCTCTTCTCCCTCTTGACAGCTGTGGCCAGTACAGCCAGCAATGGCAGATCAGCCTTACGGTAAAGGGTCAGCGCCTGTTCCTGTGTCAGTCGTTGTCCGTCGATAACCGCTGCGGCTATCTCTCCTGTCTCCGCACCTGCATTATTAAGAATCAGCTCTTTCATTTCACGAGATATTAGCAAATTTACCATCACAGTGACACTGTAGAAATAAAAAACCGTCTTAATTGTTCATTAAGACGGCTCTTTTTTATTGTCTGTCAGCCTTTCAGTCCTTGTGTCCTGCCTCGTCAGAGACGGTCAGTTTCTTCCTGCCCTTTGCCCTGCGGGCGGCGAGAACGCGTCTGCCATTTGGTGTTGACATTCTCTCCCTGAAACCGTGAGTATTAGTCCTCCTCTTTCTCGATGGCTGAAATGTCCTTTTCATCTGTTCCTATAATTTCGTTGGTTATTTTTCAATTTTAAAGACTGCAAAGGTAGTTAATTTTTGAAAAAAACAGGAAAATATGTCAAATTTTTTGTTTCACCGTGGCAGATAGACTATTTTTTTTGTCTCGAAGTAAGGCTCGTCAAACCAACGGCTTACCGGAATAACTTCAGCTGATGCCCTGAAAGGAGTGACCTCTCTCTCAAGGTCACCTCCCTTGAGTAATATCCATCCGTTCCTCACTTCATTGAATGAACGTGGTGAGGCCAGATGCCGTGTCAAGCTGACAAATTGTTTTGTGTTCGTCACGGCCCTGCCTATAATAAAGTCATATTGCCCTGTGATCTCTTCTGATCTTGCTGCCCGGGCCAGAACATTCCTGATCCCTGTGGCAGCGATTATCTCGTTTACCACTCGTATCTTTTTGGCGATGGAATCAATCAGAGTGAATTCTGCCTGTGGAAAGAGTATGGCAAGAGGAATTCCCGGCAGTCCGCCACCGGTACCCACATCTATAACGGCTGTGCCTGGCATGAAGGTGACAAATCGTGCTATGGCGAGTGAATGGAGGAGATGGTTGATCTCAAAATTTTCAATATCCTTACGGGAAATGATATTTATCCGGCTATTCCATTCCTTATACAGAGAAGGCAGCAGTGATAACTGCCGGCGCTGTTCCTCAGTGAGCGACGGGAAGTATTTATCAGCGACGGTGATCAAATTCCGCTTTTTTTGCTACGGACCATATTGAGTATAAGGACTTTTGCCCTGAAGAGTCTTGCCTTTACCGTTCCTATTGGGAGGCTCAGTTCATTGGCTATCTCCTCGTATGAGTAGTCTTCGAAGTAGCGCAGTTCTATCAGCCGGCGGTATCGCGGCTTTAATGTTTTAACAATCCGGTTGAGAGAAGCTGCTGTCTCCCTGTTGATCATCAGTTCGTCCGGGGCTATCATATCGGAGGCAACAGTAGCTTCTACCTCGTCCTCTTCTCCTTCATCATGATCGAACGGTCTCGGGCTCTGACTCTTACGCCTCATGAAGTCGATGCAATTGTTGGTGGCAATACGGAAGAGCCAGGTACTGAAGGCGTGAGACGGCACATATTTGGCGAGGTTATGGAAGGCCTTTCCAAAGGCTTCGATGGTCAGGTCTTCTGCATCAGACGGATTGCTGATCATCCTGAGCATGACATAATAAACTGAATCACGGTACCTGTTGAGCAGCTCGGTATATGCCCTGCTGTCGCCGTTCAGTGCACGGTCAATAACCTTAAGGTCATGCTGTGCTTTTTCCGATAGGCCGCTTTCTATTTCCATGATAATCTGCCTTTTCCTTTCCTGGTTGAGGTCAGGTAAAGGAATGCCGTTAAGAATGGCGCCAAGATATCAAAAAAGAGCGAAATAAACCACAGCCGGGGCTCGTTGAATGTCACGGAGGCCTTTTTGAGGATGACTGCCCGCATTATCAGACGAGTCAAAGCGAAGAACGCCACCACGGGCCACGAGGCAAGCATGATGAGCAGTGTGGTTAACAGTCCGTAGTAGGCTACCCTTGAAAAGGGTTCAAGGAAGAGCCTGAATTTGTCTCTTTTCTTATAATAAGCAGAGGCGGTTAAGTGCCTTCTCTTCTGTTTTGCCCATGCTGATATGCTCTTCTGTGCTACCGAGAGGGTGTAAGAGTCATGAGTGAGCATGATGCTGCAATTGACAGAGTTGGCATTGCGGTTGACAAAAAGGTCGTCATCTCCTGACATTACATGGTTATGCGGGCCGAATCCGCCTCTCTCGAAAAAGAAGCTTCTTCGGTACGCCAGGTTACGTCCCACACCCATATAAGGCATTCCGGCCAGGGCCATGCCAAAGTATTGCATTCCTGTAAACATTGTCTCGTAACGGATGTAGCGGTTCAGGAATCCCTCTTCTGGCATGTAACCTCCATACCCAATGACAATGTCTGTTGTATCCCTGATAGCCGAGGCTACCTCGCGGAGCCAGTTGGCAGATACAGGCCGGCAGTCGGCGTCAGTAAAGACAAGCATTTCATTCTTTGCCGCCTTGATGCCTATCAGCATTGCCAGCTTCTTGGTGTGTGTGAATCCCGGATCCTTCTGGATCATTGACACCCTGAGGTGAGGGTAACTCTTTATCATGCTGCCCAGCACATCATCGGTATTATCCTCTGAACAGTCGTTGACAACCACAACTTCAAAGGAGGGGTAGTCCTGTTCAAGCACTGCAGGGAGAAACCTCGCCAGGTTCTCACCCTCATTCCGGGCACAAATGACTACGGAAACAGGAGGGAGCTTAGCCGGTGGATCCGTCTTCGCAGCCTTGTTGAATGCAGACCTCCTGTAATACCCTATCCAGTACCAGGTCTGGATCAGAGCCATCACGATGAACAGGGCCAGAAGGATGAGATGAGTTGTATCGGTTGAAAGGATCATAGAATATCACATTGTATGCCGCAATATTATAAAGAATTGAATAATGGATGCAAGTTATTTTTCAACAATCATGAGGCCTTTTCCTCAAATTGATAACTGTCTGTTTAAAATGAGGTTGATAAAGCTTACTTTTGTGACCACCAGTCAGACAGTGATGTTCAGTATAGAGAGGAAAGACAGAGCCACATCGGCCAGAGCAGGAGTATTACGCACGTCGCATGGTGATATCCCAACACCCATCTTCATGCCTGTGGGTACTGCCGCGACGGTTAAGGGGGTGCTTCACCGTGATCTGAAAACAGAGATCGATGCGCCTGTGATACTGGCCAATACGTATCACTTATACCTTCGTCCCGGTACCGATATTATCAGCAGTGCAGGCGGAATACACCGGTTTATGTCATGGGACAGGCCTGTTCTTACCGACAGCGGAGGCTACCAGGTATTCTCTCTGGCAGCTAACAGGAAGTTGACGGAAGAGGGTGCCATTTTCAGGTCGCATATTGACGGATCAAAGCATCTGTTCACTCCCGAGAGCGTTATTGATATCCAGAGAGCTATAGGAGCGGACATCATGATGGCTTTTGACGAGTGTGCACCATGGCCTTGTGATCACAAATATGCGCAGAAGTCTATGGAGCTGACACACCGATGGCTTGACAGGTGTGTTTTGCAGGTCAGGAATACCGGACCATTATACGGGGCCGATCAGATGATGTTTCCCATAGTACAGGGGGCCATCTACAGTGATCTGCGACGCATCTCTGCAGATAAATGTGCCTCAAGTGAGATGCCGGGGAATGCCATTGGCGGACTCTCTGTCGGAGAACCGGCAGAGGTGATGTATGAGATGATTGAGGTTGTCAACGAAATTCTGCCTGACGATAAACCGCGATATCTTATGGGAGTGGGAACGCCGGCAAACATCCTTGAGGGTATAGCCCGCGGGGTTGATATGTTCGACTGCGTCATGCCTTCCCGTAACGGCCGCAACGGTATGCTCTTTACACGTGAAGGCATTGTCAACATAAGGAACCGGCGCTGGGCAACTGACTTTTCTCCTGTGGATGCCTCATCGGCTTCTGAGATAAGCCGTACATACTCAAAAGCATACCTGCGTCATCTGGTGATCTCGGGAGAGATGCTGGGTGCACAGATAGCAACCATACACAATCTCTCATTCTACCTCTCCCTTGTAAGAGAGGCCAGGGAGAGAATACTTGACGGTACATTCGGAATATGGAAGGAAAAAACAGTTCGAAAAATTTCAGAGAGAGTCTGAGGAGGCTTACTCCACGTATACTGGACTGGTACATCATCAGACAGTTCCTTGGTACATTTCTCTTCTCTCTGGTGCTGATACTGGGGATAGCGGTAATCTTTGACTTCTCCGAGAAGATAGACGACTTTATCCAGAAGCAGGCTCCGCTAAAGGCAATAATCTTTGACTATTACCTGAATTTCATACCCTATTTTGCCACTCTGTTTGCCCCTATGTTTGTTTTTATCTCGGTGATCTTCTTCACCTCGCGACTGGCAGTTAACACCGAGATAATAGCTATGCTCAACAGCGGAATGAGCTTCAGGAGGCTGCTTGTACCATATTTCATCTCCGCAACATTTATTGCCCTGTGTGCCTTCATGCTGCAGAACTATGTCCTGCCTCATTCGAACATAGCCAGGCTCGACTTTGAGGAGAAGTACTACCGCAGGTCTGACTTCAGACGGGTCAACGTCCCGTCAATACACCGTCAGATCAGCCCCAACGTATATATCTACATGGAGCAGTACAACAAGATATCACAGAGCGGACGCAATTTCAGTATAGAGAAATTCAATGATAAAGGAGAGCTGGTTTCCAAGATGACTTCCAACCTGATAAGATGGGACAGCACTACTAATAAGTGGGGAGCATGGTGGTACTATATCAGGGATACTGACAGCATAGGTGAGAGGATAACCTCAGGGAGGCGAATAGATACTTTGCTGAATGTGGGTCCGAACGATTTCACGAGATCGCCGGAATTTGTGTATACCATGACCCACGGTGAGTTGCTTGATTATATTCAGGTGCTTAAGTCACAGGGCTCAGACGAGGTTAAGCTCTATCTCAACGAGAAACACCGGCGCTATGCTTCGCCCTTTGCTTTTTTCATTCTGACGCTGATCGGAGTATCGCTCTCATCACGAAAGATCAAGGGAGGGATAGGCATGCAGATTGGCCTCGGGCTGATACTAACCTTCTCATACATATTGTTCATGCAGTTTGCCTCGCAGTTCTCGCTGAAGGGCGATCTGGATCCGGCCCTGGCAATGTGGATCCCCAATATCATTTACACCTTCATTGCTGCGGGGGTATATTATACTGCTCCAAAATAGCACGTTTTTATTACCTCTGTGCATAAATGAAATTTATATATATTGCTTTGCTTTTTCATATAAAGCATTTTTGATGAAATGAGGCTGAATTATGGCACTTGAAAAAAAGATACTGGAACTCAAGGAGAAGCGTGAGAAGATGCTTCTCGGTGGCGGCGAGGAAGCTGTCGGAAAGCAGAAGGCCATGGGCAAAAATACTGCACGTGAGCGTATTATGGCTATCCTTGATGATGGTACGTTCAATGAGTACGATATGTTCGTGGAGCATGATGCGCGCGACTTCGGGATGGATAAGAAGCATCTTCCCAGTGATGGCGTGGTGATAGGCACCGGTACTGTTCACGGCAGCCCGGTTGCAATATATGCGCAGGATTTTACTGTCGCCGGGGGGTCACTGGGTCTGATGCACTCGCGAAAGATAACCAAGATCATGGACCACGCACTGAAGATGAGGATACCACTTATCGGCATAAACGACTCGGGCGGTGCGCGCATACAGGAGGGCGTCAACTCACTGGCAGGATACGGTGAGATATTCTTCAGAAATACCATCTCCAGCGGGGTGATACCACAGATATCAGTAATCCTGGGTCCGTGTGCCGGTGGTGCTGTGTATTCTCCAGCGCTTACTGACTTTGTCTTTGTTGTTGAGAATATCTCCAAGATGTTCATCACAGGGCCGGAAGTCATCAGAACTGTTCTTGGAGAAGAGATATCGATGGAGGCTCTTGGCGGCGCGCGGGTTCATTGTGAGACCTCCGGCGTCGCTCATTTTTTCTCTATGTCAGAAGAGGAGTGCTTCAGTCAGATCAAGAGACTGATCTCATTTATCCCCCGCAACAACAAAGTGAAAGCTGCTGCCGTAGAGACGGTGCCTCCTGACAGCAGGTATGACATTGAGCAGATCGTGCCGGGAGACCCCTCCTTACCTTATGATATCAGGGATGTTATCAGGGCTGTTGCCGACGGCTCCGATTTCTTCGAGATTCAGGAGATGTATGCACGCAATATGGTCATCGGCCTCGGTCGCTTAGGGGGCCGGACCGTCGGTTTTGTAGCAAACCAGCCGATGGAGATGGCCGGTGTGCTTGATGTTGATTCCTCAGACAAAGCTGCCAGGTTCATCCGTTACTGTGATGCATTTAGCATTCCGCTAATCACTTTTGTTGACCTGCCGGGTTATCTGCCAGGGGTTGATCAGGAGCATGCCGGCGTCATACGACATGGCGCGAAGGTGCTGTACTCCTACAGTGAAGCCACGGTGCCCAAGCTGACGGTGATACTGCGCAAGGCTTATGGTGGTGGCTATATCGCCATGAGCTCCCGTCATCTCCGCGCCGACTTTGTATTTGCATGGCCTGCCGCTGAGATAGCTGTCATGGGACCAGAAGGTGCTGCAAACATCATCTTCCGCAAGGAGATAACCTCAGCCTCCAATCCTGATGAGATGCGTAAGCAAAAGGTCGAAGAATACAGGGAGAAATTTGCCAACCCGTATGTGGCAGCTTCAAGAGGTTATGTTGATGCGGTCATTGAGCCGTCAGAGACACGCAGGCTGCTGTTGCACGGCCTGGAAGTGTCAGAGAACAAGGTTGTGCAGATGCCATGGAAAAAGCATGGCATACCACCATTCTGATTGACAATGAAGAACAGAGAGTTATGGAAAAGAGAGTGCCGGAGAAGCTTGTCATAGACTGTACAGAGTACACCACAAATCTTAGCAGCCGTTATCAGGGGCGCAGGCCCTATGAGCCGCCTGTGCCTGGCAGAATATGCAGTTTCATACCAGGGACGGTGGTGAAAGTGCTGGTCAGCGAGGGCGTCAGTGTCAGTGAGGGAGATGATATCGTCATACTTGATGCCATGAAGATGAAGAACATGTTGAAAAGCCATATTGCTGGTAAAGTTATTGCCGTCAACGTTAAACCGGGTGACAGGGTAACCAAGGGAGCTGTGCTTGTGGAGATAGCCTGAGGGAGGAAGGCCATCAGATCATATTCCCGGTGTTAAGGAGAAAGCGTGATACTTCACGCGCCAGTACCGGTTCATCCCGGAAGATGCCATATACAGCTGAACCGCTGCCTGACATGGAGGCGTAAAGGGCTCCAGCCTCATAGAGGGCCATCTTGAGCATGCTCACCTGCGGGAATTTATGGAAGATATTATCTTCAAAATCATTGACCACCCTACCCCTCCACTCACTCACCGGCAGATTAAGGATTTGCCGCAGCGACAGCCCCGAAGAAGATGGCATGCACCATGCATATGCCATGGCTGTATTTATGTTAACATCAGGGTAGAGAATGACAATATTATATCCTCTGAGATCAAGCGGAAATTCCGAGAGGATATTTCCCACTCCTTCTGCAAATGACGGTGTGCCGTCAATGAAAAAGGGTGCGTCACTGCCCAGTCTGCCGGCGAATGACCGCAGCTCCTCGGAGTTGAGTCCAAATTCAAAATACCTGTTCAGAGCCTTCAGCATGCCTGCTGCATCGGAGGAGCCACCACCCAGTCCTGCCCCAACAGGGATGCTCTTGTGCAGGTGTACACGTAACCCGGGAAAATTAAACGACTGCCGCATGAGCTTAATCGCCTTCATCACCAGGTTACTCTCCGGGTCAGATTCCACCATTATACCAGACACTTTCAGGGTGTCATGCTTCCGGCTATCTTTTCTGACAACGAATTCAAGAGCATCAAAAAGATCTACCGGGTAGAAGAAGGTCTCTATATTATGAAAGCCGTCAGGCCTCTTCTCCATAATCCTTAAACCAATATTTATCTTTGCCCTTGGAAATACTACCATTGCATGTAATACTCTTGAAAGATCAAAAATATATGAACCTTTTTAATTTTCATCATCTTTCCTGATAATATCCGTTTTCAACATCTTTTTAACAATGACCTGTTTGAAACAAATATTCTGCAGATTCATCATTAACAGTGGTTATTGCTAATTTTAGCCACAGCAGCCACATCGGGTTTGTGTTTATAAAAAACTGAATATCAATACTATAAATTAATGGCACAAGTTGCAGCAAGAGGAAGACAGGATAAGAAGCAATCGGTAGTTGTTATCCCGGAGGGTGGACGTGTACCTCCGCAGACACCTGAGATGGAAGAGGCGGTACTCGGGGCTGCCATGCTTGAGATCGAGGCAGCGAGGATGGTTGTTGACATGCTGCGGCCGGATGCTTTTTATTCATCAGCTCATCAGAAGATTTTTGCAGCCATAGTGGAGCTTAATAAACGCGATCAGCCTATAGATCTTCTTACAGTGACGCAGGAGCTCAAGCGCGTGAATGATCTTGACGAGGTTGGCGGTCCTGTCTATCTCAGTGAACTTACTTCCAAAGTTGTTTCGGCGGCTAATATCGAATATCATGCCCGCATTGTTTTGCAGAAGTATATACAGCGTGAGCTTATTCGTGCTTCTACCCTTATACAGAACATGGTGTATGAAGACACCCTTGATGTAACAGAGCTGCTTGACAAGAGTGAGGATGAGCTTTTCAGGATTGCCGAGGGCAATATAAAGCATGAGGTGGCTCCTATACATGAGGTCATCAAGCAGGCTCTCACCGAGATAGAGGAGCTGGGCAAGAAGGAAGATGCTCTTGTTGGGGTGCCATCAGGGTTCACCACGCTTGACAGGCTCACCTCAGGATGGCAGAAGTCAGAGCTTGTCATTATAGCTGCAAGGCCTTCCATGGGGAAGACGGCTTTTGCCCTTACCATGGCTCGTAACATGGCCATTGACCATGGAAGGAAAGTAGCAATATTCTCTCTTGAGATGGCGGCTATCCAGCTCGTGAACAGGCTCATCGTCTCAGAAACGGAGATCCCCGGTGAGAAGATCAAGAACGGCAAGCTCTCCTCTGAGGAGTGGTCACTGCTTGAGTCGCGCATCAAGTCGCTCACCGAGGCACCCATTTTCATTGATGACACGCCAGCTATCTCTGTCTTTGAGCTTAGGGCCAAATGCAGGAGGCTCAAGGCGCAGGGTAAGCTTGATGTGGTGATAGTTGATTACCTGCAGCTGATGACCGGACCACCCGATGCCGGCAGCCGTGAACAGGAGGTGAGCTCTATCTCAAGGTCACTGAAGAGTATCGCCAAGGAACTGGCAGTGCCGGTACTGGCCCTCTCGCAGCTGAACAGGTCAGTGGAGACACGCGGTGGAAACAAGAAACCGATGCTGTCTGACCTGCGTGAATCAGGTGCTATTGAGCAGGATGCTGATATGGTGGTCTTTATCCACAGGCCTGAAAAGATGGGTGTGTCACAGTTTGAAGACGGGCAATCGACAAAGGGCCATGCTGATATCATCCTTGCCAAAAACCGTAATGGTCCAACAGACGAGATCCTCCTTTATTTCAAGGAAGACCGTGCCTCCTTTGTTGAGCCTGATGAGTTCAGTTCTGACGCTTTCCCGGATGCATCTGCCGGCGGAGTGTATACCATGGGATCAAAAATGAATGACGATCTCTCATCAGACTTCAGCGATTTTTCCAATGACGACAACGGTCGTAAACCACTATTCTGAGATTATCATTTCAGCCTCAGTGTGAGCCTGATCGCCAGAGACTCGAATGATCTGTTGTGGAAGCCGGCATACACGCCCACCTCTGCAAGGAGGAATATTTCACTCAGAGCGTATCCTGTCTCAAAGTAGTAACCGTAATCAGGGGTCCACAGCACAGACAGACCAAGGTTCTCTCTGATGAGAGTTCTGCTCAGCCCCGGCATTCTCTTGAGTATAATCAAAGGGGAGGTATAAGCTATGTGTCCTTCGGCAAAGCCCTTAGGCGTTGAGACGGAGTAGTATGGCTTCAGATAAAAGGCATCCTCATAGTTGTTTACCAGAACCGGCGATGCCTGCGTATTGAAGAAGTACATATCCTGAAGCTGTACGTTATCCGTTTGAAAAAAAGTGCCTCCGCGGATGCGCCAGCGGAATTCATTCAGCGGTCCGTATCTGGTAGTACGGTTGATCTCACCCATGATCATGTCATAATGACCTGTGAGGGTGTCGTTATAATTATACCCGTGCTTCCATGAAAGAGCAAAGGTAGGGTAGTCTGAGCCTGCATCTATCCTGGCTCCTCCCGAGAGCCGGTAACGTTGACGTGGTGTATAGGTCAGTACTGATGTGAATGAGATATGGCTGTGAGCAAATATGGTCAGTGGATCATGGCCGTCATCGTCAGCTGTTACATAAGGATTGTCGGGAAGATTGTCTGACCATGGGCGGTTTCGTCTGAAGAATGAGAATACGGTGTTGTTGTCCAGCGGCTCACGCTGCTCATACGTTGCTGACAGCGATAGATTAAGACCGTTGGCCAGGTTGCTCCTGTGACCTGCAATAAGATATGTGCTGTTGTAAAGCTTCATCCAGTTTTCCCTGAAGAAGAGGGAAGAGACCGTATTCAGCAGAGGGTTTATTCCTGATGATGAGAACTCATCAGTCTGTCTGCCGGCTCTCAGGTAGATGTTGCCGGCACGGAGCGGGTCATAAAGCAGGTTGGCAGTTATATTCCACATCAGTCTCTCGCGGCTGAAGGCATACCTGGCTGAGGGAGCTAAGGTGAGGCGCCCCGCCTCACCCGATCTAACTGACAGGCTCATCCCTGTACCTGTCACAAACCCGTCAACACTATTAAAGGAGAAACTCCCCGGATCTAACAGGCCGTCAAAGGTTAAATAGTTATCATGTGAGAGTTGCCATCGCTTGCCGAAAACCATATTCCTTATGAGCGTTACCGCCGGGCTTTTCTCCCTGTCTTGTCTTCCCGATCCTAAGGTTATGGTTATCGTGGAGGTGTCACGATGTGCCAGTGGCTGCCCACTGGCAGAGACCGTTGCCAGGCTTGCCGTCTCTTCCTGCGTCAGTGGAACAGGTCTTATCTCAGCCCAGTATGAGGTGTCCTTCCGGGTGGCGTCTTCCTCAATGATGTAGTTGGTTTTATCTTCTATCTCCAACGACGGCTTGTCAGTGTTATGCCGGGCATTTTTACTGTTCAGCCGCGATAGCCGTGACATGTCCCGGGCTGACAGCTCTTCCCTGGCCAAAATAGACTCTATCTCTTCCTGTTCCCCGGTTTTTATCTCCCTGCTGTGATCTGCCTCTTCAGTAGCCTTGAAGTATGCAGGCAGCGAGATGGATCTGTCAGGTTCAACATCGAGGTATTTAACTGCACTGGTATATGATGCTCTGCCCTTTATGCCCATAACGGATAATCCGAGGTCAAACTCATGACTGACGGGCATCCATATGCCATCCTCTACCGGGGTGTAGAGCTGCCTGACCCTTATATTGCCGGCCAGGTTCTCGTTGGTCAGGTCAAGCGAATGAATGGCCCAGAGGTCTTCCACTATATAGATCACACCGGAGAAGAGTTGCTGGCTCTTCCTGCGTGGTGTCACCCTGATCTTGTCAATGACAAATTCACCCTGTGATGATGACCCCATGAATGAGAAGGTATAGTGTGAGAAGGCATTGGGTGCCAGCGGTGAGATAGCAATATCGGCCAGGAGAGGCTGATAGAAGCTTGCCTCCAGGTAATCCATCGGAGAAGACTGTTCCTGACCTGCCGGCATGCTTGAGTTGGAAGATATGACCCGGTGGACATACTTGTCAGGAGCAGTAAATGTTATAATGCTAAACGACTCTGAAAAATAATATCTGCCTTCCTGCAATTCGCTATCATTGGCTTCAAACTTCATCCTTCTCTTAACCAGAGCAGGTATCCTGTCAAGGCTTCCTCCGCCCCTGATGTATACTTCAGCCCTGTAGCTCTTTATCTGGTTAAGGTGGAAAGGAGCCATGCCTATCGCCTTTCGCATGATGAAGTATGCCGGATCTTTTCCCGAGGCTGAGATCCTTACAGGTGGTATCTCAAAGAGCTGTTCGCTGAGAGTGATATCAGCAACAATGTCTTCGGTGGTTAATGTGAACACCTTTGTTACCGGAGTATAACCGAGGAACCGGTAAGTAATGGTGTAGCTGCCCGGTGGCAGGGTGATCTCATAATGGCCCTCGTTGTTGGTAGTTGAACCCTGGCGCAGTTCCGGTATATATACCGATGCTGCAGGCATGGGAATGCCGGCATTGTCTGTTATCCTGCCTTTGATAACCTGGGCATCAGAGAGGATGCACGGTGTAAGGAGCATCACTATAACGGCAATCCTGCATCTCATTGTCAGTCATTTTCTTCGGGGCGATCCTTAAATGAATTGCCGGCGACTACAATCACGAATTCACCTCTGGGTTGTGTCTCTTTGAAATGTGCTGCCAGTGAGAGCAGAGTACCTCTTCGTGTCTCTTCGAATTTTTTGGAGAGCTCACGTGAGACGGAGGCTCTCCGTTCACTGCCCAGCACTGAAGCCAGCTGTTCCAGGGTCTTCAGTACCCTGAAGGGTGATTCATAAATGATCATTGTCCGCTCTTCTTCTGCCAGGGAAGCCAGTCGTTTCTGTCTTCCCTTTTTTTGAGGGAGAAACCCCTCAAAACAGAAGCGGTCGGATGGCAGTCCGGAATCTACCAGCGCAGGCACGAATGCAGTAGGTCCCGGCAGCGTCTCAACCGGTATCTCTCTTTCGAGGCACCTTCTGACGAGCAGGAAGCCGGGGTCTGAGATCCCAGGTGTGCCGGCGTCAGAGACGAGAGCAGTAACGGTGCCCATCTCTATAGTGTCACATACAGTCTCCAGACTGCGGTGCTCATTGAACTTATGATGAGAGCGCATAGGCGCCATTATCCCATAATGGTCAAGAAGGATACGTGTGGTCCTGGTGTCTTCCGCAAGGATGAGGCCTGCTGACCTCAGCACATCCAGGGCCCGCATGGTGATATCACCAAGGTTTCCAATGGGTGTGGGCACCAGGATAAGTCTAGACATTAATACTGAATTTTCTGCGGACAACATCAACGAATGACGACTGTGCTGCGGGATCCGAACCCATAACTGTGCTTTCGTCAAGGATTTTCATTGCCTCACCCAGTGAGGCGGCAGCGTTAAGCCTCGTAACAGTGGTATTGTAAGCTATCACATCGCCACTGAAGAGCTCCCGGATGAAGAAGAACTTATCGTTCATGCCTATTGCGGCAGCAATGTCGGCTATCGGTTTGCTGTGCATGACAGATGATATTACTTCATCATGCCTTTCTGATGATATCTTTTCTCCCAGTGTCCCGGAAGTGCTGAACCTGTCTGCCAGAATTGATTTTAAATGCTCGTGATTCTTATGTGTCTCTGCGTTTTGTTTAACAGGGCCCCTGGCAGTCTCTCCTTCGGTCTCATTTATGGCAGGGCTCTCCGGCTCCGGAGTCTCAACCATACTGTCAGTCGCCCCCGGCTGTCTGTCAGACTCAATCATAGGTTTATCCGGCTGTGCCGGTTGAGACGGAGATATGATATTTTCCGCTTTTACTTCAGTGCCAACCTCTTTTACAATATTACTCTTTATCTCCTGTCTCTCTTGCGGTTCCGGAGTCCCGGCAAGGGAAGGAAGAAGTCTCAGCAGGTCAGAGGCGCTGCGCACCCTTGACCTTGCCAGCTCGGTCTCTGCGATATGTGATCCGGGCTCTGATGACAACTGGTCAAGCAATGCTATCGCCTCTTCCAGATCCTTCCCAATTATGCTCACTGCTTTCAGTAAATCCATCTACCTTTGTTTTTTATTATGATCGTTTTATTTATTTTGCAAAAGTAATTAATAATAATCTTTCCCGCCTCTATTAATCTTATTACAGTATTGAACGGCTAATTCATTCCCTGAAGTATGGAGTTTCTTGAAAATTCAGTTGACAACGTCGGTAAACGCGGTTCCGTTGAGGTGATTGCCGGATCAATGTTTTCGGGTAAGACCGAGGAACTGATTAGGAGACTTCGCAGAGCATTGTTTGCCGGGTTGAAGGTGGAGATATTCAAACCTTCAATAGACAGACGATATTCGGAAGACAGGGTTGTGTCACATGATGAGAACTCAATTCCGTCGACACCTGTTGAAAACGCCTCCTCGATACTGCTGCTTGCCGGCGGTGTGGAGGTGGTGGGGATTGACGAGGCGCAGTTTTTTGACAACAGCCTGATAGAGGTATGCACTATCCTGGCTGATTCGGGTACAAGAGTAATTGTTGCGGGGTTGGATATGGATTTTTCGGGAAAACCTTTCGGACCCATGCCTGCTCTGATGGCTGTAGCTGAATATGTGAGTAAGGTACATGCCATCTGTGTCAGGTGTGGTAACCTGGCCAACTATTCACATCGAAAGACCAATGATGAAAAAGTGGTGGTACTGGGTGAGAAGGATATTTATGAACCTCTCTGCCGGTCGTGCTATATCAAGTCAGTCAACAGGTGAAAATCAGCGCTTCGGAACTTGCAAATATAACCGGCGGAACAGTCTATGGGGATGTCTCACTGACTGTCATCGGGATAATGACAGACAGCCGTTCATCAGGTGCGGGGAATGATGTGCTTTTTATCGCCCTGCACGGACCCAACCATGACGGGCACAGGTTCATTGAACCGCTCTATGGCAGGGGTGTGAGACTCTTTCTGGTCGACAACATGCCTGACAAGAGCATGAACATGGTTGGGGCCTCGTTTGTGATAGTTGATGATACACTCGAGGCTCTTCACAGGCTTGCGCGTTGGCGCCGGGAGAGCTTCCACGGCAAAGTCATTGCGGTGACGGGAAGCACAGGTAAGACTATAGTCAAAGAGTGGCTGGCCGGAATTATCAGCACAACAAAAAGTGTCATACGTAGCCCCAGGAGCTATAACTCGCAGGTGGGAGTGGCTCTCTCTCTGTTGAATATAGATGACGGTTTTGAGGTAGCAGTCATCGAGGCGGGTATCTCAAAACCGGGAGAGATGGAACGACTGGCTCGTATCATCAGGCCGGATACGGTCATCATTACAAACATAGGCGATGCACACAGCGAGAATTTCAGAGACCGGGAAGCTATAGCGGAGGAAAAGCTCAGATTGGCAGAAGGAGCCGGGATGATTATTTGTAACGGTGACGATGAGATAATAATGAAAGAGATCTCACAGAGGTACAGCTCTGTTCCCCTATATACATGGTCACTCTCAGGTTCAAATGCTTCGCTCAGAGCTGAGGTACGTCAGGTAAAAGGCACCAGGCAGAAAGTGCGATGTTTGGCTGACAGGATAGAGTTTGAGGCTCTGATACCGTTTGCTGACCGTGCCTCGGCAGAGAATGCCGTAACTGTAATTGCCTGCTGCCTGGCAGAAGAACTCTCTGCAGGGGTGATCGCAGATGCCCTGCCTCTGCTGCCGGCAGTTGCAATGCGTATGGAGGTGAAGAAGGGCATCAACGGCTGTACACTGATAGAGGATTATTATAATTCAGACCCGGCCTCCCTGGGGATGGCGCTTGATTTCCTGCGTAATCATGCCAGGGGCATGACAAGTCTCATCCTTTCAGATTTCAGACAGATAGGCGGCGACGAGAGAAAGCTTTACGAGGGGGTCTCTGCGGCTGTGAGGAATGCCGCCATTGACCGCTTTATTGGTATAGGGGAGGCGCTGGCGCGACAGAGGGATCTCTTCCCGGCAGGATCACTGTTCTTTGTCTCCACCGCCGAGTTTGCTGATACTTTTCGCAGTTACAGTTTCCGTGATGAGACAATACTGATAAAAGGAGCACGGGTATTCGGATTTGAACGTATCAGCAGCCTTCTTGTCAGACAGTTGCACCAGACACGCCTGGAGATAAATATGAATGCCGTCGTCTATAACCTCAATGAATTCAGGCATTTATTGAATCCGGGGACCGGTATTATGGCCATGGTAAAGGCATTTGCCTATGGCTCAGGATCAGCGGAGATAGCCTCTCTGCTTGAATATAACAATGTCAGCTATTTTGCTGTGGCATATGCTGATGAGGGAGTGGCCCTCAGGGAGGCCGGCATAACAACTCCGGTGATGGTCATGAACCCTGATGAGAGCGTAATGGAGCTGATCATAAGACATAATCTTGAGCCGGAGATATACAGCAAGGAGTCATATGATGCCTTTATGGCTGTAGCCGTAAGATACGGGCTGTTCCAGTATCCTGTCCACCTGAAGATGGACACGGGGATGCACAGGCTGGGCTTCAGCAAAGATGACATTGACATGTTGAGCAGGTTACTACCCGGCCAGCAGCATCTAAAAGTTATATCGCTGTTCTCACACCTCTCATCAAGCGATGATCCGGTTCATGATGACTTCTCACACCATCAGGCCTCGTTGCTGGTCTCTGCCGCCGGGCGTCTGAAAGAGGTACTGGGTTATGGTTTTAAGCTCCATCTGCTGAACTCCTCAGGAATAAGCCGCTTTCCCCAATACCAGTTTGACATGGCACGGATTGGTATAGGCCTTTATGGTATAGGTAGTTACAGTGGTGTGACGCTCAAGCATACAGGCCGTTTCATTACATCAGTATCACAGGTGAGGGTTGTGCCGGCAGGAGAGCCGGTCAGCTACGGCTGCCGCGGTGCATCAGATCACGACCGTGAGATTGCGGTTATCCCGGTGGGTTATGCCGACGGACTGCGCCGTGAACTGGGAGAGGGCAGGGGCAGCCTCATCATCAAAGGAAGAAGGGTGCCCATCACCGGAAGCATATGCATGGACATGTGCATGGCGGACGTATCGGGAATGAATATCAGCCCCGGCGATGAAGTTGAAGTATTCGGTAACATAATGACTATTGAAGAGATAGCAGCGCTCTGCAATACCATACCATACGAGATACTTACCTCTATACCACCTAGGGTAAAGAGAATATATATCAACGAATGATCAGCCCATCTGGCTTATTTTCTCAAGCTTTGCTGAATCAACAATGCAGATCTTTTTTCCGTCAAGAACTATAACAGATTCGGTGGCAAACATTGACAGTGTACGGATGGCATTTGAGGTGGTCATGTTTGAGAAACATGCCAGGTCTTCCCGTGATACGTATGCCCTGATGGTCCTTCCGTCATTCTCAACGCCATAAGTATCACGAAGGACAAGGAGTGACTCGGCCAGTCTCCCCCTTATATGCTTCTGAGTAAGCGAAACTGTCCTCTTATTTGAGAAGGAGAGCTCAACAGCCATCATGTACATCAGTTTCATGGATAGATCGGGGTTGGATCTGAGGAGCTTAATGAAAGGTTCCCTGTCAAACCTGCAGACACCGGAGTCTTCAAGCATAACTGCCGAGGATGTGTAGGTAGTACCAGTAATGAGAGATGTAAAACCTATGATTCCCTGAGGCCTTACCATCCTGATGATTTGTTCGCGGCCTCCAATACCCTGTTTGTAAACCTTTACCTTACCGCAAGCAAGACAATAAAGGCCGGCAGGCCTGCCTCCCTCACGAAAAATCATCTCTCCTTTTCTAAGTAAGGAGCAGTGATGATCCTGAAGCAGAATCTCCTTCTCCTTGTCAGGCAGCTCCCTGAAAAGTGAAAAAGGCCCCTCAATACACTGTTCAAGGTATGCGTTGGAATAGAACATTTCCCCTTATGTTTAACAACATGTACAAAGATATTAAAAAAGTCATTCAAGAAGAAAATTAACTTTTTTTAACACACTATAAAACAGGCAGTTGGGGATGTGATTGATGCTCAGGTGTATTTTGCAATGATAGGTATCCTTCTGCCACTTCCAAAGGCTTTGGATGAGACACGGAGGATGGGGGGTGTCTGTTTTCTCTTGAATTCGCTGGTGCGGATAAGTTTAATCACTTTTTCAACCAGGGCAGGTTCGAACCCTTCACCTGTGATCTGCTCGGCAGACTGTTCCAGATCAATATACCTGAACAAAATAGGGTCAAGCTGGTCATAAGGGGGCAGGGAGTCGGTATCAAGCTGATCCGGTTTCAATTCGGCTGAAGGAGGCCGGGAGATGATAGCACGGGGTATTATCTCATTTGCTGAATTTATCTCTTCTGCCAGCCGATAGACCTCTGTCTTGTAGATATCACCTATTACTGATAATCCACCTGCCATATCACCGTACAATGTGCCGTATCCTGTTGCTGCCTCACTCTTGTTGGAGGTGTTCAGGAGCATATAGCCGAATTTATTGGAGAAGGCCATTAGTATTACAGCCCGGAGGCGTGACTGGATATTCTCCTCTGTCACATCTGCCTCTCTCTCTTCAAAGAATGGCTTGAGTGTCCTGTCTAAGACCTGGCGTGTCTCTTCGATGCTTACAATGTGGTATGGCACTCCCAGCTTGCGGGCCATCTCCTCAGAGACAGTTACCGAGTGTTCTGAGGAGTAAACTGTTGGCATAAGCAGGGCGAGGGTGTTTTCCGCTCCCAGGGCTTCTGCAGCAAGAGCAAGAACCACTGCTGAGTCTATCCCTCCGGAGAGGCCTACAATAGCTCTCTTCAGTCCCCCCTTGGTGAAGAAGTCACTGATGCCGGTGACCAGCGCGCGGTGGACATAGCCGGTCATATCATCAGGATAGGACTGAGGGAGAGAATATTTTTTATGATCTTGTCCCTGTTTGGGTATCTCTACCGTTCTCACCTCCTCAGTGCAGAAGGCGAGTTTCTCCAGCAGGGTGCCGTCACTGTCTATGAGAACAGATGAACCATCAAATATCAGATCAGTGTAACCTCCTGTCTGGTTGACAGAAATGAACGGTTTTCGATACTCCCTGGCGTTTCTGATGAATACCTCCTCCCTGATTTTTATTCGGTTATGAGAGAATGGATTAGCAGCAATATTAATGATCAGTGAAGGGTTTTCCTTTGTGAGTTCCTCAAGAGGGGTGACGCTATACAGCCTCCATAATTTCCTGTCGCCGAAGGGCTGCTCGTCCCATATATCCTCACAAATGGTGATAGCTATTCTTTCGCCATTAAGCTCAACGGTCTGGAACATTGAGCCGGGTTGGAAATATCTGTCCTCATCGAATATGTCATATGTGGGCAGAAGCGTTTTGTTTATGACAGCTCTGACCTTTCCTTCGTGCAAGAAAAAGGCGGAATTATGAAGTCCTTTACCAAAGACGCCGGTATTTTGGGAAGGAGCACCGACAATTGCTGCTATGTCGTTGCAGTGAGTTGCTATCTCCATCACGGCGGCAGTAGATGCAACAATGATATCATTTTTAAACAGCAGGTCGAGTGGCGGATAACCAGTGACTGCCAGCTCAGAGAAGACAACCAGATCAGCACCCTGGGCTTGCGCAATCTCAATAGCGGAGATGATTTTACTGCTGTTGTGTGAGATGTCGCCGGGAATGTAATTCAGCTGTGCGAGTGCTACTTTCATAATGTGAGCATCAGAACTTTAATCCCAGTCTGATCCTGATCATTCTCAGACCAGTACGATCGTCAGGCTGGGAAACATCTTCAAGGTCCTTTGTGAGGTCGAAAAAATCCTGGGCATAGGATATTCCTGCAATGATAGAGGCATCAATGCTCAGTTCATATTCGATTCCCCCTCCCAGATGCCAGCCGGCATTCAGTCCGTATACCTCATTACTGGCGTTTTCCTTGCTGATCTGCATGGCAGGGATGTCAACGGTTGACTTAAGTAAGAGTCTGACATCGAATCCCAGGTCAGTGAAGTATGTCAGGTATCCAACCTGGTTTGTCTGAAGATGAATCCCCAGCGGGATATTCATGTAGCGCAGATTGTACTTCATCTCGTCACCTGCGGAAATTGTCGGGGTAAAATTATTGAACACCATAATGTGATCCTCGGTTGCACTCTGTCGTCCCCCGGCAGAGATCAGACTGATACCTGATGAGATGGCATAGTTTGGTGCAAAAAAATGAAGGACATTAAGTCCTATGTCAAACCCAGCCCTGGCACCCTCTCCCTGGTATTCTGATTCATTTGAGCCCATCCATGAAATGACGGGATCAGCATGCACAACAAATACAAGCTCCTGTGAATTACCGCGCATACTCAGAGCCGTAAGCAGCAGAAGGGTAAGTGCCCTCAAAAGTGAACTGTTGTATACTCTTTTCATCTTATCCTGATTTGCCCTTCAAAATTATAAATAAATGCGCTTATTTTGCAGGGATACTAAGATATTACCGGAAATATGACCCGTTACACTCTCTTTCTCAGGAATTCAGTGTTGTTACTGATCCTCATGCTTATCATCTCCTGCCGTCGTGATCCCTATAAGGTGAATCTGTCAGGTATTGAGTGTGATATTGTCATCAGGGATTTAGGAGGTGAGATATTTGAGACACCTCCCAATGAGATGGCCGCCAAGGCTGATGACCTGAAGATTGAATATGGGGAAGCTCTGGCGACCTACAGCAGGGTGATCGGTCTGGGTGACCCCTCTGACGAAAGATGGAATTCAGCTTTCGTGATGTTCGCCACTGACATGCGCAACCTTGACCTGTGGGATGATGTGAAGCAAGTATGGCCTGATAACAGTGTTCTTGAGCGGGAGCTGGAGAATGCTTTCAGGCACTACAGGTATTACTTCCCTGAAAGGGTAATCCCTGAGGTAATGACATGCATCTCAGTATTCAATAACAGCATCATAGTTGATGATTCTCTGCTGATGGTAAGTCTTGACCGTTACCTGGGAGCTGACTCCGAATACTATCCTTCGCTGGGTATCTTCAGCTATCAGGCACGTAAGATGACTCCTGCCTACACTTCCTCTGACTGCATGTACGCATGGGCATCCACTGAGTGGGACTACAATGATTCTGGTTACGGGACCAGGACACTGCTGAACACGATGCTTCACGAAGCCAAGCTTGTATATTTCACAAAGAGGATGATGCCTGCCCTTCCGGACACATTGCTTTATGGTTTCACCGGACGGCAGTTGCGATTTTGCAAGGCGAATGAAGGAGAGATATGGGAGTACCTGGTGAGTAATGACCTTCTCTTCTCACCCGACGGATTCATTATTCGTAAATTTACCGGAGAAGCCCCTTTCACCAGTTATTTTACAGAGGAATCTCCCGGCAGGGCGGTGGTCTGGACAGGATTCAGGATACTGGAAAGATTTATGAATAACAATCCGGGTGTCACTATGGAGCAGTTGATGGCTATGAACGATTGTCAGGCCATACTGACAGGAGCAAAATACAACCCTGATTAAAAAAAAGAAGCTGCCCTTTCAGACAGCTTCCGGTTTCCCTAAAATGCGAATGCGGTTTAAGCCGGATGAATAGCCTCAACAGGGCAAACGTCGGCGCAGGCACCACAATCGGTACATATATCCGGGTTAATCTTATAGATATCACCCTCAGATATAGCCTCAACCGGACATTCATCTATACAGGTTCCGCAAGCTGTGCAATCATCTGAAATTTTGTAAGCCATTATTACTAGTGTTTTAAAGATTTCGGCGTAAAATTATCTCTTATTTTTATAAGTTCCTAACCAAAAAGAAACAAATTTTGTTACCGGTTTCAATGTATCATATTTAATGTCAGCCAGGCCATGATTGCTGCTCCTGTGGCCATAGCTGATTCGTCAAGATCGAATACGGAAGTGTGCAACTGCCTGATCTCATTACCCTTGGGTGTTACTCCAAGCCGGTAGAGAAAGGCGGGGTATTTTTCTGCATAGAAGGAGAAGTCTTCCGAACCCATTCTTGAATCTATTTCCTTCACCATCTCTGTTCCCAGGAGTGTCTGACACAGCTCTGATGCCTGGCGGGTGAGCCGGGGATTATTAACCAGGACAGGATATCCTTCAACAATATTCATCTCTATGGTGACTCCTCGTCTGGCGGCCAGGTCTTCTGCAACCTGGTGTATCATTTTCTTTATCTCCCTTCTCCATTTTTCATCGAAGGTTCTGAGTGTTCCCTCAATCTCCACCTTCTCCGGTATCACGTTGGTGGTACCCATGCCGGTAATCCTTCCAATCCCCAGTAAGGCAGGTGTCTGTTCAGCAGCCGCAGTTTCGACAGTATCCTTAAGAGCCAGCACCAGTTCAGATGCTATGCGTATCTGGTCAGTATGTTCGGAGGGCTTTGCTGCATGTCCTCCTCTTCCGGTCACGGTGATGTATATCTCGTCGCATGAAGCCATTGCAGGGCCTTCGCGGAAGCCTGCCGTTCCCGATGGCAGTTCCGGCGCCACATGCTGGGCAATGAATATATCAGGTCTGAAAAGGTCAAGTATTCCTGAGTCTGTGATAAGTTTTGCACCTCCTGGAGCCTTCTCCTCGCCGGGCTGGAAGACCAGCAATACCTTGCCGGCAAACTCTTCACGCATCCGTTTGATAATCATTGCCGCTCCAAGCAGCATAGCCATATGTGCATCATGGCCGCAGGCGTGCATTACCCCTTCACTCAGGCTTTGGTACCCGGTTTCGGTATCCTCTGTCAGGGGCAAAGCATCCATATCAGCACGCAGGCCAACTGTGAGGCCTTTCCCTGCGGCCTTTCCATCTATAATACCTATTATTCCTGTCCCTGCAATGCCGGTCATATGTTCAATGTCCTGTTCCCTGAGCCTTTCGATAATATACCCGGCAGTATTGTTTTCGGCGTATGATAGTTCGGGGTGCTGATGGAGATACCTTCTTACCTTAATGATTTCCGGCAGGATGGATTCAGCTTCCCGGAGTATTTGTGTTCGTGTAAACATGATGTTGCAGTGGCAGGTCAGAAATCGAGACTGAAAGAGAGATAGAAGATTTTTGGAAGGATATAGCCGTTGTCTATTCCCCATGCTACGTCGCCGCGTACAAAGTATCCGAACAACTGCACCCTGGCCCCAGTGCCGAACCCCATAACCAGTGGTTCACGCATGGCGTCGAGTGTCACCGTCACCGAACCGTTCTCGTAGACTTTGTCATTCCAGTAGTTCTCATTGCCCCAGGGGTCCCACCCTGACCAGGCCATGCCAATATCATAAAAGGCAACAATCTGCAGACTGTTGAGGAGGTTTGATCGCAGGGGGTGGCCTGCGAAGTACCTTATCACCGGCCACCGCAGTTCGCTGTTGATAAGCGCGAAGTTACTTCCGTTGCGTATGTTCTGACTGAAACCTCTCATATTTGTTGCCAGGGCCTGGAATCCGTAGTTGATGTCGGGGTTTACCGGAACGGTCTGGTCAAACATAGGGACGCTGTTAAACAGGTACCCCATCCAGTTATCAACTCCGCCCATGTAGTAGATCAGTCTGGCCGGACCGAAGGAGGTGCTGGCGGCAAACCTGTTAGCCCATATAAGGTCGCGGTGGATCTTCTGATAATGCCTGATATCTGCCCCCAGGACGAACATGTCCCTGTTCTTTTCAGTGACCTCCCGGTAATACTCACCAAAGATCTTGAACCTTGTGCCGTAATAGATATTGATGGTTCGCTTGCGAGTGTTGTCATAAATAAGCTCTGCCTTCAGACCTGCCCAGTGGCGGTCAGAGGAGGGTGCTATCAGACTTGCCTGATCGGTTGACTGCACCACATAATTGTCATACCGGTAGGTTAGTGTTCCTTTCAGGGAGAGAACGGCGCTCAGAGGCTTTCTGAGCGAAAAATAGGTTGTATAGCTCTTAATCTTGTAATAGCTGGTGTCATTATAGGTGTCAAACGACTGCTTGTGAAAGATCACCTGTTTGTCTAGTTTACCCCTCAGGGCTTCGAGGCTGACAAGATATTCGTTGCTGTCAAAATTACCGGAGAATCTGAATCCTCCGGTAATCCGGTAATCCTCAAAGAGATCGAGTGTTCCGATTTTAATGAGCATGTTCAGTCCCGGGTTGAAGTAGGGTGCCCCTCCGTTATAGGCCTGATAAGTGTTGTTAAGGAAATTAAAATCGATCTGAGCGGCAGTATAATTATTATAAAAAGCTGGCCGGTATACCCTGGCAACCGGTATGGTCATTCTGGTGGTGTCAAGGTCAATATCCATATAATCCTTGCGCCACTGCAATTCATAATAGTTTTCTTTTTCCTTTTCGAAGACATAATTGCGGAAGTCAATGGGTTCATTGGCGGCAGCGAAATACTCATACAGCGGCTTCTTAAGAGTATCATTCATCATGGCGCGTTCTGTCAGGAGTGAGTCTCTCAACCTGTTTATGCTGTCTGCTGCCCTGAGCATGGCTGTCTCCTCTGCCCGCCACAATGTTTTGCGGATATCGTCACTGCGGACTGTGGGTGTTTCCGCTGACGGTCCGGCAAGGAGTCTGTAGCGACCTTTGTCAAAGATAACAGCGGCATCATACCCCCCGTTTCTGTCAAAGGCTTCGAGGTTACGCGGGAAGTTTGTTGTCTGTCTGGCCTTGATAAAGTAAGAATAATGCATTGCAGTGTCTATAAAGGCTATAGAGCTGTCAATTTCTGCACTGTAAAAGTTGAGTATACCGTTGCCGTTGCCTATAAATCCTGTTGACCCTGCCGAGGGCTCTACCGGGCTCAGGTGGTTTTGCATTGATCCTTCGTCAAGCCTTGTCAACTGACCGTTTGCGGCTCTGAGATCATATGTGAAGAGATTATACGTCAGCCCTGTTCTTTCCTGCGGGTCACCCCTGTTGGTGAGTGAGTCTGTCAGTCTGTTTGACGAGAAAATAATAGTCTCATCCTTCCCCCTGACAAAAGCGGGGTCAAGGTCATCAGCCACGTCAAAGGTTATCCTGTCACTGGTGCCGCTGATAATTGTATGAATATAAATATCAGTCATGCCGTTGATGATGGCCGATATCGCGAGCCTTGATCCGTCAGGTGAGTAAGAAAGAGACAATACCTTCTCAAAGAATGGCATCGTACGATGTTCGAACTTTTTCTGATCGGGACGGTAGAAATAGAGCTGTATTCCTCCCTTCTCCTCATTTGCGAATGTCAGTATCTGTCCGCCCGGATGCCATGTAATTACAGGGTAAGTGTGGTCAACCGACTGTTCATATTTCGGCTCTGACGTGAAGATTTTTCTTGACTTACCGGTGGAGGAGTCATAAAGCCATATCCTTCTTTTCCCCCAGTCATTTGACACCCATGCAACCATTCGGCCGTCGGGGCTTACCCTGACGGATGTAAAGCGCTCATAAGGTTTTGACTTTTTAATCTCACCGGGCTTCTGATAATTTTCTCCCGGTTTTAATTCATAATAGTTTTTGTAGTACTCTTTCCAGTCACGGTAAGTGTCCTTAATGCTCTTACCCAGTCCGTAGAGAAAACCGTCTTCGATATTCTTGTAAATTTTGGAGAGGTATATAATGTTCGGGATAATTGCATCGCCATATGTTTCCCCAATGTATTTCCAGAATGATTGGCCGGCATAGACGGCCTCTTCATATTCCAGGTTGTCAAGATTTTTGTATCTGCCGTTCTCAAAACCGTCCCTGACGCGGTTGTCAGTCTCGCTATCCCATCCGAAGGCTACATAGTTGATAAGACCCTTGATGTACCAGTCGGGGATCTGTATCTCTGAGCCGCTGGTTACCTTGTCATTTAAATCGGCATTATAAAGCATTTCATAGACCACCACCTCGGCTATGGCTGATGATATCAGTTTGCTAAACTCCTCATGGTCACCGTTGAACCATAGCATCATCTTATTCTTAATGACCCTGCTGTATCCACCTACATTGTAATCGTCATCCGAGGAGATGAGACCTATATTGCTCTGTCTGAAGTCATTCTTCTTGTTGTAAATAATGAGTATCGGGCGCTTGTCAAGGGTATAATCAAAATAGTCCTCTATCTTATTCAGCTTCTCTGATGCCTCTTTGCAGGCATATTCTGCTACCTCACGGCCGAACTCGTTGTAGTAACAGTCCATATCATCAAACCTGAAATAGGTCCAGTAGAAATCCTTGTACTGAACCCGGTTCTTGCCGAAGGTCATCTGCATACCATTATAGAACTGGCCTGAAGCCGGTATTACCACAAGGAGGCCGAGCAGTATAAAAAACGGTATGAAGAGTTTTTTTCTAATCATAAGCAATGGCAGAACGCCCTCAGCGGTTTGAGCAAAATCTGTTCCAAAGAAGGGTTCTCTGTGACAAAACTAATGGATTAACCAATAAAATAATAGTGACGCATACTTTTTTATTAATTTTGTCGGTTATTATGGTACGATCTTTTGGCCTGATCTTTGTTCAGTGAGAGCATTGAATTTTTTCAAGCCTGTATACTTATAAATGCAAACGAATATGAAAAAGAATTTATCATTGTTGGTTTTCTTGTTGGTGGGTGCAGGTCTTGCTGCCCAGCCAAAGCTTAATTTTTCAAATACTCGTCATGATTACGGAACGATCAGGGAAGAGGCAGGCAAGCAGGAAGCTGTATTCAATTTCACCAACAGCGGTGATTCTGTACTGGTTATAACCAGGGTACAGCCCTCCTGCGGATGTACTGCATCTGATTATACCAAGTCACCGGTACCTCCCGGCGGCAAGGGTTTTGTCACTGCCGTTTTTGATCCGCGCGGATACAGCAGCCGGTTTGCCAAAAGCATTTCTGTCTATTCAAATGCCAGGCCGGCAGTCTCCGTTCTGATTATTGAGGGACAGGTTGAGCCGCGGGAAAAGAGTGTGGAAGAGCTCTACACCTTTGCTGTGGGACCGGTGAGGTTTCAGTCGAATCACCTTGCATTCACCACAACAAAGAAAACTGAGAAGAAGATCAGGGTTATGCCTGTAATAAATACATCAAAGGAGCCGGCCCGGATAGAGTTTGAAGGACTCCCGGCCCATCTGTCTCTGAAGATGAGTCCGGCGATTCTGAAACCCGGAGAGAAAGGTATGATAGAAGGTACCTATGATGCGAAGCTCAACAGCAGCAGCTGGGGTAATGTGAACGATCTGGTTCGGCTTAAGGTCAACGGGCAGCTGCAATCGAGCATATACCTTTATGTCTCAGCTAACCTGGTTGAGGATTTTTCGGAAATGAACAGCCAGGAGCTTGCCAATGCGCCTGTCTTTAAGCTGGAGTCGAATACCGTTGATTTCGGCACGCTAAATCAGAATTCATCTGCTGAAGTGGAGTTTGTCTTCAATAATGAGGGGAAGAGTGACCTGATCATAAGGCATGTCAAGGCCGGATGTGGTTGCACAGCTCTCATGCCTACCGAGAATGTCATCAAACCGGGTACGGCAGGGTCGATAAAAGCCAAGTTCAATTCGGGTGGTTACAAGGGGCAGATTTACAAAAATATATTTGTCTACACCAATGATCCAAAGAATTCAGAGGTTATGCTGATGATAAAAGGCGAGGTGCTTGTTGGGGAAGGATCAGGTAGATAGAGATCAACCGGAGGCATTTGTTGAGATGAGCAGGGATAAAAGATCTACCGGAGCTCTTTCGGTTCAGAAGGGAATAGCAAAGCCGCCGAGCATTAATCCGGATATGCTGAGCCGCCTGAAGAATAACAGGCGGAAAGAACTCACGGCTGATGATTATGCTGAAGGGATCCTCCGTGGTGACCGGACCATTCTCAGTCAAGCTATTACTCTTATAGAGAGTAATCTTCCCACTCATTATGGCATTGCCCAGGCTGTTGTGGAGCGCTGTCTTCCGGCCAGCTCCCGATCGGTCAGGCTAGGCATCACCGGCGTCCCCGGTGCAGGTAAAAGCACATTCATTGACACCTTCGGAACGATGCTTACGCGTTGCTACGGCAGGCGTCTGGCTGTCCTTGCCATTGATCCGAGCAGCCAGCAGAGTGGTGGAAGTATCATGGGAGATAAGACCCGCATGGAGCAGCTTAGCACTGACCCTGACGCTTTTATCCGTCCCTCCCCCGCCGCAGGCACTCTCGGCGGCGTAGCACGCAAGACACGTGAGACAATCATACTATGTGAGGCTGCCGGGTTTGACACAATACTGGTTGAGACCGTAGGGGTGGGGCAATCGGAGACAGCAGCCCATTCCATGGTCGACTTCTTCCTCGTACTGATGCTTGCCGGCGCAGGTGACGAGCTGCAAGGTATCAAGCGTGGCATCATGGAAATGGCCGATACCATTGTTATTACAAAGGCTGACGGTAGTAATATACAGAAGGCCGAGATGGCCAGGCTGGAATATAAAAACGCCCTGCACCTTTTCCCTCCCTCACCTTCAAAATGGAGCCCAAGGGTGATGACCTGCTCTTCACTTGAGAAGACCGGGATATCTGAAGTGTGGGAGACCATTCGTGACTATGTGAGCATTACTAAGAGCAACGGATGGTTCTGGGAGAGAAGGAGAGAGCAGGCAGTGACCCGTATGCATGAGACAATCCTTGACAATCTGAAGCACTCATTCTACAGTCACCCGGAGGTGGTGGCTCTGCTCCCCGAACTGGAGAAAAAACTGCATGAGGGAGAAATTACATCATACAAACCGGCATCAATCCTGCTCGATAAATATTTCAACGACAAGGGGCAGTAGGTAAATATTAATATCTTTGAACCATTAAGAAAAAAGAGTGTTTACTGAATAAAAAATCTCAAATGAAAAAGACATTTATCCTTCTTCTGGTCATGACATTGGCCGTTTCCTGTGCAAAGGAGCAGAAATTTAAAATTACAGGCACTATCGATGGCTCTGCAAATGAAACAATTGTTCTGCAGAAACGCATACCCGGTGGTTACGAGGTCATTGACTCAGCCGTTATTGAGAATGGTGCATTCGAAATGAATGGTGTAATAGATTATCCGCAGATGGTTAATCTGGCTCTTAAGAACAAAAGAGGCGGGCTTAATTTCTTTATTGAGAATTCAGACATTATCATTAATGGTCATGCTGATTCTCTTTACCTGGCATCTGTAACCGGCTCCCAGACACAAGCCGAATATGATACCTATAAGGCTGCTTTCGATGAATCAAATTCAGAAATGTCAAAAATATTTGATCGCTACCGCCAGGCCAGGATGGAAGGCAACAACGAGCTGGCATCGTCAATAGAAAAAGAACTGGAAGCACTTGATGCCAGGCAGACTGAACTCAAAAAGGAGTTTATAGCCAACAATCCGGTCTCTTATGTCACCCCTGTTGTTCTGAGCGAGATATCCTACTATCTTGAGGCTGATGAGCTGGAGAGTCTTCTTGTAAAACTTGATACCTCTCTTAATAAAGTTCAGATCATCAAAACAATGCAGGAAAGACTCGTTTCTCTCAAGGCAGTCGCTATTGGGCAGAAGGCTCCTGACTTCACCCTCAATGATGCTGACGGTAACCCGGTGTCTCTCTATTCAAAGCTGGGAGGCAACACCAGGCTCATGCTTGTTGATTTCTGGGCATCATGGTGCGGCCCCTGCCGCCAGGAGAATCCTAACGTTGTCAAAGTATGGAAAGAGTATAACAAGATGGGGTTCGATGTGTTCGGTGTATCCCTTGACCGCAGCAAGGATGACTGGCAGAAGGCCATTAAGGATGACAATCTTACCTGGACTCATGTCTCTGACCTTAAGTACTGGGATTGTGCTCCGGCAAAGATGTATGCAGTAAGTGCCATCCCTTCAAACTTCCTGCTTGATGGTGAGGGCATAATAGTAGGGCATAATCTCAGAGGAGAAGCTCTGGCTGAGAAAGTAAAAGAGATTCTCAATACTAAATAACCGGAAAAAGTACTAATTTAGATAGCCGTTGGGGTAGGTATCCCAACGGCTTTGTTTTACTAATAACAACAGTCATGAGCAGGAAAGAAGATTTTTTCAGTCACATTAGCAGTGGATATACCTGCAAGGGTGATTATATTATCCTTGGCGGTGCAATGCTTGACGGTGAGGCTGTTGCTGACGCACACATCAAGATAGCTCTTAAAACCCTCAACCGTCACGGACTGATTGCAGGGGCTACAGGAACAGGTAAAACGAAGACGCTGCAAGTGTTCGCCGAGCAACTCTCTTTAAAGGGGATACCTTCACTTGTCATGGATGTCAAGGGTGATCTCAGCGGCGTCGCCCGGCCCGGCAAGGAGAATGATTTCATCACGAACAGGCATGCGAAAATAAATCTCCCCTATACAACTATGGGCTTCCCTGCTGAGCTCCTTACCATCTCGGAACAGAACGGGGTTCGTCTGCGTGCCACCGTATCAGAGTTCGGGCCGGTGCTCTTCTCGCGTATCCTTGATCTGAATGATACGCAGGCCGGTATTATGTCAATCATCTTCAAGTATTGTGATGACAACAAGCTGGGACTCATTGACCTGAAAGACATCAGGAAAGTGATACAGTATCTCACCGGCGAGGGTAAGGAGGAGCTGGAGAAAGAATATGGTGCGATGTCTACCGCATCAACAGGTGTCATGCTAAGAAAGATCATAGAGCTGGAACAGCAGGGAGCTGAACGGTTCTTTGGTGAGGAATCGTTTGATATCAGGGACCTGATGAGAAGGGACAGCAACGGCCACGGCTATATAAACGTTATACGCCTTACTGATATACAGGATAAGCCCAAGCTTTTTTCTACATTCATGCTGTCATTGCTGGCCGAGGTTTACAGCACGATGCCTGAGAAAGGTGATCAGCCCAAGCCTGAACTCATGATATTCATTGATGAGGCTCACCTGATCTTCAGCCAGGCAAGCAAGGTCCTTCTTGAACAGATTGAAACGATAGTCAAGCTTATCAGGTCCAAAGGCGTGGGTGTTTATTTCATTACCCAGAATCCGATGGATGTGCCTTCACCGGTGCTGGCTCAGTTAGGTCTGAAGGTGCAGCATGCACTGAGGGCCTTTACCGCCAATGACCGCAAGGAGATCAGACTGACGGCAGAGAATTTCCCGTTGTCGGAGTACTACAAGACTGAAGAGGCTATAACATCGCTGGGAACCGGTGAGGCGCTGGTGACGGCCCTGAATGAAAAGGGTATCCCGACGCCGCTTGCCGCCATGATGGTACGCGCCCCGATGAGCAGGATGGACATACTGACCGCAGAGGAGATCGCTTCCCTGAACAGCTCCAGCCAGCTTGTAACAAAATATTCACGGGTTATTGATCCGGAGAGTGCGGCAGAGATGCTTGAGAGGAAGATTGAATCTGCTGAGCTAAAGAGGAGTGAGGCTGCCGCCAGGAAGGAGAGAGAGAAGTATTCGGGAGGCCCGTCGCGTACAACCACTCGGCGTTCAACCACCAGGCGTACAACCACCAGGCGGAGGACAGCGACTCACCCGGTGGTGAAGGTGCTGACCTCGGCAACCTTCATCCGTGGTGTAATGGGCATACTGAGCAAGGCGATGAAATAATCTGGTCTGCTTATCCGATGGAGGTCAGAACCCTTTCAGTTCCATGAACAGGGTTGGGAGAAGAAGCAGGAACCCCAGAACGAAGAGCATCACGATGAACGGCAGTACCCATCTGAACCACTTTTCATAGGGTATCTTAGCCACACTAAGCACTCCGAGCAACACACCTGATGTTGGTGTTATCATGTTTGTAAATCCGTCACCAAGCTGAAAGGCCACCACAGTAGCCTGGCGCGATACACCTATCAGGTCTGAGAACTGTGACATCATGGGCATGGTCAGTGCAGCCTTGGCCGATCCGGAGGGCATGAACAGGTTAATGACAGTCTGTGTCACGTACATCATGCTGACAGATGCCACCCTTCCTGCCCCGGAGATCGATTCCGAGAGCTTGTAAAGCAGGGTGTCTATAATGTTTCCGTTTTGAAGGATTATGATTATGCCGCCTGCGAGGCCGACTATCAGGGCGGCCGACTGGATATCCTTAACCCCGTCGAGAAAGAGCTTAGTTATCCTGTTGGCGCCATAGCTCATTGCAATACCGCTTGCCAGTCCCATGGCGAAGAAAAGCGTTGCTATCTCCATGATGTACCATCCGTAGCCCATCACGCCGGTTATCAGGAAGAGGATAGTGAATAGCAGGAGATTGATGACAAAGAAATGAACCGATTTTCTGAGTGTTAACAACCCGGTTAATGCAAAGATTCCGGTCAGCACCGGGATGGCCGGCACTCTTAGCTGACCCTCACCGAATGAAAGAGATGTGACGGGGTAATAAACAGAGAAAATTATCATAACCACTGTCAGGATTACATAAATGATCCATGCTGACACAGGAGTGTGATATTGGATCTTCAGTTCGGTCCCTGCATGCAGCTTGCGCCAGTAGTCGTCGTCTTCGTGCATGGGTGACCGTTCGGGATTCTTCCTTATCTTCCGGGCGTAGATGAGTATATATGTGAATCCTAATACACTTATTACCACCCACATGAATAACCTGTATTCCAGTCCCGAAAAGAGCGGCAGGTCAGAGAGCCCCTGTGCTATGCCAATGGTGAAGGGGTTGAGAAAGGCACCTGCAAATCCCAGTGCGGCTGCCACGAAGCAAAGAGAGACGCCTACTATTGAATCATACCCCATCGATACTGCCAGGGGCACAAATATTATGGTAAAGGCTATGGTCTCCTCGCTCATGCCGAAGACAGCGCCGAAGAAGCTGAACATTGTCATTATCACGATAAAGATCAGGTTGTCAGCCCCGATGGCTTTTATCACCCCTCTGTGGCCTATCCTCTTCGTGAAGCGCAGCACCGATCCGATGGCTACGTCAATGGCTTTGCTCTCATTCATGATCCAGAAGGCGCCACCGATAATCAGTATAAATACGATTATGTCTGCCTTGTCTACGAATCCGTCGAAGAGGGCTGAGAAGACCTGCCAGGTCTGCGGATTCTTTTCGGTGTAGTGGAATGAGCCTGGCATGACCACGCTGCGGTCAATACCGTTTACGGTGACCGTCTGCCGGTCGAAAGTGCCTCCGGGGATTATCCAGGTAAGCATGGCGCATAGCACAACAATGCTGAAGACAATTACATAGGTGTGGGGGATCTTCTTAAACATAGCGGGCATTTTGCCATGCAAAATAATAAATGCTTCCGGAATTACAATTTGTTATTGGTTCTGCAATCCCGCTAACTCTGCTTCCCGCTCCCACCTTCATTTTAACCTTTACCCTTTAACCTTTCTTCTTTAACCTTCACCCTTTACCCTTTACCCTTTAACCTTTAACCTTTCAATCACCTGTTTCACGCGCTCCCTCGTCTCCGCAGGGGTAGGATTAAGTTCTTCGGTTGTGAAGGTGCCGTGCTCGGGGTCAATTCGTTCGAAGACCATCATGTATAGTTCGAATATTATTTCGAGGCTTATCCTGTATCTCGGCTCCATCAGCGGGCATATCTCCTCCATGATTTTAATGGTCTGCCTGCGGTAGCTGTCGGTGATATTGTAGTATTCGCGCATCATGGCACGGAACCCATCTGTCAGTGTTGCTCCGTGTGCTATTTCGCTCATCTCCGTACGGGTAATATTGTGCTTTGTCATGATGTCTCCGGCGAAGTAGCTGAGGTTATTCAACTGGTCTTTGCGGAAATCGCGGATGATATGCACGAAGTAACTGAACATGGCGCATGACTCAGCCGTGCGGCGAACGTCAAAGGGGGGATCAAGATATTTCCCGTCCTGTTCCTGCAGGCCTGCCAGATGAACGAATATAGATGCAGGTGACACGGAGGCCCCGCCTGAATAGCTGATGAAGTCATCGAGGGTGGCGAAACCGTCATGCGTAATATCATATAGCATTGATCCGGCAAAAGCCTCAAGCGCCCACAATGGTATCCGGAAGCGTTCCACAGTATGTCCCAGCTCATTATTGAAGGGGGTGGTTTTAATATCCGTACCGACCATGCTCATCCATTCACTGACTTCTGACGTGAATCGTTCCCTTTCGTCCTGGCTGATGCCTTTATGAGCTGCCTTATGATCATCGATAAGATCATCCAGAGCACGCATGAACCGGTAGCATGTGCGGGCGGCACAATAGCGTTCATTATCCCAGAAATTAGCTGCTATAAGTATATTAGGATGGTCGATTATCTTTTCGAAGTCAATAGACTCAAAGACCCCCATGAACTGCTCCCTCGTTTTCATCTATTTACCTGTTTAGCCTCTTTTCTGATCGTCAATAATTCGCTCTGATACAAGTCGTGCCGAGAGGAGCACCATCGGTATGCCATTCCCGGGGTGTGTGCTGCCGCCCGTGAAATACAAATTCCTGTAACGGCTATCCCTGTTGTGTGGTCTGAACCAGCCCATCTGCAGGATATTATGACCAATGCTCCCGAAAACCGATCCCCTGCTCACATTCAGGGCCTCTATCCAGTTTTCAGGGGTTGTTACTATCTCAAATTTAATATGTTCTTCGATGTCTTCCATGCCTGCCTTTTTTAACTTCCTGAAGACGGCATTGCGGGCTTTGTCAACTATCACGTCCCAGTCCTGCGGATGTTTCTGATCAATGTGGCCCACGCCCACTGCAACTGAAAGCGTGTCGCACCCTGCAGGTGCTGCAGTGGGGTCGGTGCGTACCGGGGCGTGGATATAAAAACAGGGGTCGTCGCCCATAGATTTGTCCCTGAAAATTTCGTCCAATCCCTCCCTGAAGTTGTCTGAGAGGAAGGTGCTGTGGTGACCAAGCCGGGGGTATTGTTTATCGAGTCCCCAGTGCAGCACAAGGGCTGAGCATGAGTATTTCATCCTTTCAAGGCGCCGCGACTTGCGTCCTGGAGGAAGCAGCTCACGGTATACATATGGCAGGTCAGCATTGGCAATTATTACATCAGCCTGTGCTTCACTGCCGTCGCTGAAAATAACGCCCTTCACCATTCTTCTCTCAGTAATGATCTGCTTCACAGGCTTTGCAAGATGGAAACTGACACCTTTCTCAACAGCCCTGGTCATCAGTCGCTCAGCAACGCTGTACATGCCTCCCACCGGGAACATTGAGCCTTCGGTTAGCTCTGCTGCAGGTATCATTGAAAAGAGCGCAGGAGCGCTGAAGGGACTCTGGCCTACGTATATGTTCTGAAAGGTATAGGCCATGCGCAGATGTTCAGACTTGAAGAACCGTGATGTGTAGCGGTAATGGTTGAGGTAGGTCTTTAGCTTTATCAGAAGAAGGGCATTGCTGAGATTGAAGAACTGGAAGAACCGGGTAAAATTGCGTCCGAGAAGTTTTTCAAAAGCCACTGTGTATAGACCAAACCCCTTTCTGACATACTCCTCTGCCTTTGCAAAACTCCCCGGCTCGATCTTCTCAAGCTGCTCCTCCATCCGTCTCCTGTCAGTAGTAAAGGCAAGCCTGGTGCCATCGTCAAACCAGAGGGTGTAGATATCATCAAGAGGCCTGATCTGCATATCATTCTCCAGTGTCAGTCCAAGTGATTTGAATACGTCGCGGTAAACTTCAGGCATCAGCACCATTGTTGCTCCAAGATCGAAGCGGTGTCCGTCGCGGACTATATGTCCGCACCGGCCACCTGCAGAGATATTCTTCTCATAGACGTCAACCTTATAACCTCGCTCCGCCAGGAAAATAGACGTAGCGATTCCTCCGATCCCGGCACCTATTATCAGTGCGGTTTGATTACAGGCCATTTGCTATTGATTGTTAATAAGTACTTATTCCTGTTTCAATTGCCAGATAAGACAACTGAGTTACAAATATATTAATTAGGTAATCATGACCTTAATAAGATGCAGGCCAATTGCGGTTTCTGAAGGGTGAGTGGCGGAAATACTACTCTGACCATATAACAGCGGGTCACCGGAGCTGGCGCACGAGGGGTTTTATCTCCTCTATATATGCCCGCGGGATGGCTTATAACTGTTGGAAGAACTATCAGTTTTTTTTATTTTACAATTGTGTAATAAGAAAGGCTGATCCCCAAAGTCAGAGGTTTAAAATTGATTTTCTCATCAGTCATTATCCGGTTTCCCCTTGAATAGATCCAGGGCTCTCTGCTGAGTCTGGCTGCATAGCCGCCAAAGAGTCCTATTGACCAGTAATCGCTATGCCCGTAAGTCTGTGAATACATAAGGTATTCTATGTTCAGTCCGGCCACGGCAATGGTCTGATTGAACCTGAGATCCAGATCACGCTCCTCAAGATAGCTGGCCAGGCTTATTCTCCTTTCACCGGCATAATTCTGCAACCTGTACTTCAGCCATCTCACAGAGACCAGGGGTGTAATCCTTATCCTGTTCGTATTCACAAGATCATATCCGAAGTTAAGCTTGTAGGAGGTGTTGTTCAGGTCGATGATCAGCGTGTCATAGTCATCATTGTAACTGTATCCCATGCCCAGCCCGAAGCCGACATAGATCCGTGAGAATGATGCGCCGAACTCCGGGCCTGCCACCGCAAAGTAATCCATGAGGTCGGTGTTGTATGCCCCAAGCAGGGGAGCAAACTCTGCAAAGTCGGAGAAGACGGCATCAAGGATCAGTGACGAACGGATGGTGACGCTGTTGTCTCGTTCTGAATAGCTGTCGTCAAGGAAAGCTTCGTCAGGGATATACATAGGAGCAAGGGTGATATTGAGAGGGAACGATGTTGATTCGTTAATAACAACCTCCACAGGGTTGAATCCGAGACACTCAACCTTCAGACTACTATCCCTGCCTGACTCAAGCAGGAGATGAAAGATACCGTTTCTGTCGGCTGCGGTGCAGTTTGTCGTATTCACCTGGCATACTGTAGCGCCAACGATGGGTACTTTGCGGTTGTCCGTTATCACTCCTGTGACCACTCTCCCCTGCGCAGATGTAATTGCTGATAATGCCGTCAGAATCAATGCGATAAGGATATTTTTTTCATTTTTCATTTTTTACACTTTTACATAGATACAATATCCGGTTTTTCACTGGCACGTTTGAAAGACTCATCGTAGAGCTCCTCCATGTTGCCGGGGTTTATTTCAGTACCTCTTCTTATGAAGAGTTCAGACCGATAACTGTTATTAGTAATAGTCCGCAGAAGGATTCTCTTGTTTTCATTTTAGGATAATCCCGATTTAAAGATATGACGAAACCACTTATGTCTGCATATAATATTTGTACTCAGCTTCGCTCTATTCAGAGGCATGATTGTTTTTGCAGTGAATCATGCGGGTTCTGTAATGATAAATTTATGCATTAATATAAGTAAATTCCAAAAACCGGTGCTTGCTTCCGATGAGGAAGGCCCGGGGCGTATCCTGGATATATGAAAAGTAATGAGGGTAATTATCAGAAAGAGTGTGATGTAACTCCGGACACGTTAATATGGAGTTTGCAGACCGCATGTTTACAAAACATATTTTACCATCCGATAAAGTATTATTTTTAAGCACTTGAAACCGGGTGAATACAGTAATAAGGTACCGGGGTTGACGGAAATGTAACCGGGCTTTGAAGATCAGCGATACATAGCTCAATAGGAATAAAATCAATAATATGGGTGTTCTCCATCTTGACGGAACAATTTATAATTAAACATTAATTAAATCTATTTATGATGAAAAGAGTCATATCTTTAGTCTTCGTTCTGGTAATTTTCAACCAGTTATCAGGCCAGGAAAAGAGGCCGCTTACCATTGACGATATTGTCTTGTGGAATAAGATAACTGAAAGGGTAATATCAGATGACGGATCACTGATTGCATTTAAGATTGAACCGTCGCAGGGTGATCCTCTCGCTTCTCTTTATGACAGTGACGGAGAGCTGAAGGCTACTTTCCCCTGCGGCACTGGCCTGAGCATATCCCCGGACTCACATTTTCTCTTTTTTACTATCAAACCGCCGGAGGATACTGTAAAGGTGCTGAAGCTGAAAAAAACGAAGAAGGATGACATGCCGATGGATATGCTGGCCATCCATAACGTGACTACAGGCATTACTGACACAATACGGAGGCTGAAGTCATATAAGATACCCTCGAAGTGGTCAGGGTGGATTGCATGGCAGACAGAGCCGCTGAAGGAGAAGACTGCAGTTCAGAAAGACACTGCTGCGAACGGCAGGGAAAATATGTCGGAAGTCAGCAAAGAAGCCGGCAAGGAGTTGGGTCAGGAGTCAGGCAAGGAGAAGGGGAAGAAGCCTAAGAGCGAGTCGGCAGATAATGGATATACGCTGTATTACAGGGAATTAGCCAGTGGCAAGACCGATTCGGTCAGGTTTGTCACGGAATTTCTTTTTGCTGCGGAGGCTGAGAAGCTTATGTATACCACTACCGGTGACGATAACGGGCAGGAGCCCGGAGTGGTCATGGTTGACCTGAAAAAGAATGAGAAGAGTGTTCTATATACGGGAAAAGCGAAATACAAGCAGCTCTCGATGGACAAGAAGGGAGAGAGGGCAGCCTTTATTCTCTCCTTTGACGAGAAGGACAAGGCCGGAAACACATATTCGCTTTGCTATTGGGATGGCAAGGGAGTGGCCTCGCTGGCAGCAAGTGAGGGAACTGCCGGTCTGCCTGAGGGGTGGATCATTAATGAGAATGCTCCGCTGACCTTCGGTGAGAAGACCAGGAGACTCTATTTCGGGACCTCTCCTGAATATAAACTGAAGGACACTACAATACTTGACGAGGATCGTGCTAATGTTGATGTCTGGCACTGGGCGGAAGGCACATTGCATACCGCGCAGGTTATCAGAAAGTCGCGCGACATGAAAAAATACTATACTGCTGTATACCATGCTGATTTGAAGAAAACCGTTCAGCTGGCAACGAAGGAGATGCCTGACATACAGTTGCCTGATAAGGGAGACGGACCGAAAGCAGCAGCTTCGTCATCGCTGCCTTATGACCTGGAGTCTATGTGGGAAGGAAATGCGAAAACGGATGTATGGCTTGTTGACGTGATGACCGGCGAGGCCAAAAAGATCAAGGAGCAGTTCGGATCAAGGATGCGCTTCTCGCCGGAAGGAAAATACCTCTGCTGGTATCAGGAGGCTGACAGTTCATGGTATGCCTGGGACATGGCAGCAGGCAGGGAGAACAGGCTGACCACACCTCAGACATTGAGAGTATGGGATGAGCTGAACGATGTGCCAGACCTTCCCGGGTCGTACCCTGCAGCCGGCTGGCTGAAGGATGACAAGGCATTCCTGGTCTCTGACAAATATGATATCTGGTCGCTTGATCCTGTAGCCGGCCGTGCCCCGGTAAATGTCACTGTCAACGGAAGAACAGAGGGGATAAAGTACAGGCTGCTTGACCTTGATACGGAAAATGAATATGTCGATCCCGCTGAAAAGCAGTACCTGCTGGGCACAGATGAAGTTACCAGGTGCGAGGGCTTTTATTCACTTGATATGCGGAAGAAAGAGAGCCCCGTGAAACTTATGGGAGGAGAATACAGTCTGGGCAATCCGCTCAGGGCGAAGAAGAGCATGAACCTTATCTTTACGAAAGAGAACTTCGGGCTTTTTCCCAACTACATTCTGTCGGATATCTCATTCAGGGAGGAGAAACAGCTGACCAATGCCAACCCCCAGCAGAATGAGTTCCTCTGGGGCACTGCCGAGGTGGTAAGATGGACCTCTCTTGACGGTCGTCAGATAGAAGGGTTGCTTTACAAACCCGATAATTTTGATCCTTCACGTAAATACCCGATGATCGTAAATTTTTACGAGAAGAGTTCGACAGAGCTGTTCAGGCACAGGATACCCGAGCCAGGCAGATCAACGATAGACTACCACTATTATACAAGTAACGGTTACCTTATCTTCAACCCCGATGTCTATTACACTGACGGACACCCGGGGCAGAGCGCCTATAGCTGTGTGATGCCCGGAATAATGTCATTGATAGAAAAGGGATTTGTTGATGAAAAGCATATTGGAGCACAGGGACACAGCTGGGGTGGTTACCAGGTTGCCTATCTTGCAACACGTACGACTCTGTTTGCAGCTATTGAGTCAGGAGCACCGGTGGTAAATATGTATAGTGCCTACGGAGGCATCCGCTGGGCGACGGGCGTCAACCGCTCGATGCAATACGAGCATCAGCAGAGCCGCATAGGAGCTACTATATGGGAGGCTCCTCAACTCTATTGGGAGAACTCGCCGCTCTTTGCCGTTGAGAAGATTAATACGCCAATACTTATCATGGCCAACGACCAGGACGGTGCCGTACCCTGGTACCAGGGAATTGAGTTCTTCGTGGCAATGCGCCGTATGGGCAAGCCAGCATGGTTGCTCAACTATAATGGTGAACCGCACTGGGCGCAGAAAATGCCTAACAGGATCGACTTCCAGAAGAGGATGTCACAGTTCTTCAATCACTATCTTAAAGGAGAAGAGATGCCTGCATGGATGAAGGATGGCATACCTGCCACAGAAAAGGAGTTCACACTGGGATATTAAATACAAATCGTTCCGGATTACACAGTAGAGACGTTGCATGCAACATCTCTACTTTTTTTTTATATGTGAATTATATAAAATTCTCTCTGAATTTTGTAATTCAAATCATTCCCTGATTTATAAACTTTGCATTAATGTATGCATGACGTTACCTGCAACGTCTTTGCAGACTATTGTTAAAATAAATCCCCAGATATCTGATAAACAATCACATATTCTGGATTGTTGTAGTAATGTATAGTTGCAGGTCAGGGATTAATTTGACATTGAGAAAATCAACTTCGCCTATATATGGTTATCCAGTGATTTTTACTTCATAATTTGGATAAAATATTTGCCCACTATGAAAGAAATTCTAACTACTCTGCTTGTTTTCCTGATAAGTCTGTCTTCGCTTCACGGGCAGACGACCATCAGGGGAACTATTGTTGACGATCAGAATATACCGTTGCCGGGCGTTTCCGTTCTGGTAAAGGGTACCTACAAGGGCACCATGTCCGGTTCAGA
>JAVEYS010000015.1:0-55628 GCA_034003345.1 Bacteroidales bacterium | reverse complement strand
ATGCAATCAGAATTTATAACACAAAAAGACTTCACTTATCTTTGGGATACAAAACCCCAGACCATGTCTTTAAAATGAGTGCTTAAAAAACAGTATTAACCTGTAGCCGTATTTCAGGACAAGACAGCGGGGGAAAATCCGTTAAGAGTCATACAGACATTTGCAAATTGTTGTCTAATTAGTTAACTTTGTGGCATGGCTTTTGAACGGAAGATCATATTCTTTAAGAGGTATTTTCTGGATTTCTATGAAGAACAACCAGATGATGTCCAATCAAAGATTGAATGGACACTTGGATTGATAAGGGTAACTCTTCATGTTCCAGAAAAATATTTCAAACATATGGAGGGAACCAAAGGCCTTTATGAAATTAGAGTTGAAGTAGGCAGTAACATATATAGAATCTTTTCATTCTTTGATCATGGTAATATTGTGGTCGTCGGAAATGCATACATAAAGAAAACACAGAAAACACCTAAGAGAGAGATTGAAAGAGCATAAAGGGTTATGGAGGAGTACAAAAATGAAAAAGGCAGATAAGAACATTACAACTTTTGAGGAACTTCTTGACAATAAATACGGGAAAAGAGGTACTCCAAAACGTGAAGAATGGGAACAACAGTTTGAGGTCTTCAGGCTTGGTGCACTCATTGAAGATGCTCGGCTTAAAATGGGACTTACCCAAGAAGAGCTGGCCAAGAGGTGTGGAACCAATAAATCATATATCTCAAGGATTGAGAATAATGCTTCTGATATAAGATTATCAACCTTGATGAAGATTATTCAAAAGGGATTTGGTGGGCATTTAACTCTTACACTACAATTAGATTAAAACGCACAGGCGGTAACAGGCGGTATATGCAATTGGCGCTCCGCACCGCGAGAACTTCCTGGCTAAAGAGGACCGTTAAGTGGTCAGCGGCGCGGCCTGCCCCGGCTTCCGCCGGGGACCCCCTCCTAGTGTCACGGTTTTTGCCAACGCGATAATAAACAAAACAACATCATAATCCTACTCCGCACCACGAGGGCAAAAACTCGTGCCACCGCGACCCTGCGGCAACAGGCCCATACCGCCGAACGTTACCAGCAATTTTCGGCTACAATTGAATAATTATTTGTTTCCTAATAAAGAAACTCTTATCTTTGTAGAAAATAGTGAACTGTGACTGAAAGATTCAAAGTCCGATTCTTAGAAGAGGCAGCCGAGTTTCTAGATAACATGGATGGGAAAGCCAGAGAAAAGATAATATATAATATCCTTAAGGCTCAAGTAATTAATGACAACTCACTCTTCAAGAAACTATCTGGTGAAACTTGGGAATTCAGGACTTTATTCAATAAATCACATTATAGACTTTTTGCTTTCTGGGACAAATCTGATAAAATCGATACTGTAGTAATTTCAACTCACGGGATTGTTAAGAAAACAGACAAGACTCCCAAAAAAGAAATTGAAAAGGCAGAGAAATTGAGAATATTATACTTTGAACAAAAAACTCAAAAGCGATGAAAAAGGGAGAAATGAAGACATACAGCATTGAGGAGATTACTGATAAGCATATCGGTAAACGGGGTACTTCTAGAAGAGAAGCATTTGAGAATGAATTACGTCTTGACTTGCTCGGTGAAGCTATTAAACAAGCTCGTAAAGATCGTAACATGACACAAGAAGAACTCGGGAAATTAGTTGGAGTTCAGAAAGCTCAAATATCTAAGCTTGAAAATAGTCTTACTGATGCAAGATTTGATACTATACTTAAAGTCTTCAAAGCTTTAAATGCCAGGATTAATTTTAATGTAGAACTTCTGGATCAATCAGTCAAAATAGCATAAAGAAAAACTGCTGGTAACAGGTCGGTATATGCAATTGCCTATCGGCCAGCGGACAAATAACGTATAAAACAACGTTTGGTAAGCTTAGCTGGCCGGCTGCCCCGGCTCCCGCCGGGGACTCCCTCCTAGTGTCACGGTTTTTGCAAACGCGATAATTGAGTAATAGCCTTATAACCCTGCACCGCAAAACGAGGACAAAAACCCGTGCCACTGCGACCTTGCGGCAACAGCCCCATACCGCAGAACGTTACCTGCAAGGCTTTGGCGAGTTAACATAAAGTTGAATTTTCTGTTGTATATTTGTAAAAACGTTGATCATGGACTTGCAGACGAGAAAACTCAATGCTATCGAATATATAGCCGGACTTGAAGATGAGAGCATATTCAATAAGATTGAGCTTGCTATTTTGGAAAACAAAGTCCGGTCTGAAAGAAAGCTCAAGCCTTTCACTCAAAAGCAATTGTTAGACAGAGCTGAAAAATCAAACAGAGATTACACAGCAGGAAGGTATAAAACACAAGAAGCCTTAGAAAAAGAATCGGAATCTTGGTAACGTTATGAAAGTCATCTGGACTGATTTTGCAGCTAATTCACTATTTGAGATATGCAGATATTACAGTGAGGCTGCCAGCCAGAAGGTTGCTCACAGAATCAGGTTCAAAATATTCTCTGTCACCAGGCAACTTGTTAAACACCCATTATCTGGACAATTAGAACCAACTCTTAAGAAGCTGGGTGAAGATCATAGATACTTGGTTGAAGGCAACTACAAAATAATCTATAAAAAGGTCAAAGAAGGTGTTATAATCACTGATGTATTTGATACGAGACAAGACCCTATCAAAATCCATTTAGGCACTAAAAAGCCCAGCAGGTAACAGGTCGGTATATGCAATTGCCTTTCTGTGCCACGACTGGTTTATAAGTGCTAAAAGCAAGTAACTGGTCTTTTGATAATAAGTGGTATAATCACATTCCGGAATCCATCACCAGCGAGGTGCAGGCCGCCCCGGCTCCCGCCGGGGACTCCCTCCTGGTGTCACGGTTTTTGCCAACGCGAGAATAAAGAAATAACCATCATAACCCTGCATCGCACCACGAGTGCAAAAACACGCGCCACCGCGACTCTGCGGCAACATGCACATACCGCCGAACGTTAGCTGCAAGCAATGCTTACTTCCCTATAACAAGATCTCTACAAAATTGAATAGACATAAAATATTAACATGAGTAATTTTAAAAACCACCAATCATATATTTATTTGATAATAGGTTTTGCGTTCCTTTTCTTTTCGAACGGAAGGTGGATTATACCAGGAGCTACATTTCTAGCTCCATTATTCCTAATTCGGTTTTATAGGTTTCACAAAACCCTTAAAGGATTATTGTTCATTATTCTAGCAGGTTGGGTTTCGAATTTCATTATCTGGAAAGGCATGTTGCCAATGTCTGGCGTTTTCTACTATTTCCTTGCCTTTATGATGAGTGTGTTTACCTCTTTAACTTTTCTATTAGATAGGGTTTTCACTCTCAGAATTAAAGGAATTGTTTCAACCTTCATTTTCCCTGCCTCATATGTACTTATGGAGTTTATTGTTGTATATGCTAATCCATCAGGGTCTTACGGCACACTAGCGCATACACAATCATCATTACAACTGTTGCAAATTGTGTCATTAACTGGAATTTGGGGTGTTGTCTTCTTTATAACCTGGACATCATCATTAATTAATTGGCTCTGGGATAACTCATTTGAAAGAAGTAAAATAAAAACAGCTTTTCTCGTTTATGGTATTCCTATAGGAATTATATTATTGTTTGGGCAAGCAAGATTATCTATAGATACAAACGGCAAAACTGTAAGGATTGCATCAATAAATGTTCCTAAATCATCATTTGAAAACAGGTATTATCCTATTCCAGATTCAATTTCTGAGAAAGCCAATATTCTTTTTCTAAAGAATTGTGAAATTGCATCCTATTCAGGTGCAAAAGTTGTGTTTGGTATTGAAACAGCAGTTAGATTGAATAAGGATATAGAAGATGTTTTTATCTCAAAAGCGATAGCTGTTGCCAAAAAAGAAAGCATATACCTTGGACTGCCAATGGAGGTAATACCAAAAGATTATCCAAACTTGTATCCAGAAAATAAAATCGTTTGGATTTCGCCTAAAGGTCAAATACTGTTGACTTATCATAAAGCGAAACCAACTCCTGGTGAAGGTAATTATGGAGATGGAACTATTAAATACTTTGATTCTCCGTTTGGAAGAATAAGTTCTGCCATTTGTTTTGATATGGATTTTCCATCACTCATAAATCAGGTAAGGAAAATGAATATTGATATAATGTTGGTCCCTGGTAATGATTGGCATGAAATAACACCTTATCACACCTATGTTGCATCTGCAAGAGCTATTGAGCATGGATTTAACCTGGTCAGGGCTACATCACGTGGGGTGTCTGCATCTTTTAATTACAAAGGTCAGGTTTTATCGTTTATGGATTATTTTAATACCGATGACCTAATTATGTACTCAGATGTACCAACCAAGGGACGAACAACCATTTATTCTATTTTAGGTAACTATTTCGCATATCTATGCATTATATTTCTTCTATTTATGGCATTAAAAGCAATAAAGAAAACAAAAATTGCCAGCAGCTAACAAGCGGTATAGTTAATTGGTTTGTCACACCTTTTGCAAAGTATTTTAGAGAATCAAAATATAAACTGAAAACAACTGCACCCAAGTCGGCGGGCAAAAGGTGCGCCATGGCGCTACCCGCGCCAACACCAACTAACCATACCGCCGAACGTTACCACACAGTTAAAAATATTCAGGAAGAATTGGAAATATTAATTAATGTACATATATTTGTACTTCAATATGTACTAATTTATTAATGCCATGATAACAACTACAACAATATCAGACTTCAGAAAAGATATCAAGAAATATCTTGATAACGTCACCCAGAATTTTGAAACTCTAATAATCAATAGAGGCAAAGATACAGGTGTCGTTATCATGTCTATTGATGAATACAATTCCTTGGCAGCTACCCAGCATGAACTTTCATCAAAAGCTAATGAGAAACGACTAGATTCTGCTATAGAAAAATTGAAAAGTAAAAAGGCATTTCAAAAAGAACTGCTCAAACAATGAAATACATTTTCGTTGATGAGTCTTGGGAAGACTATCTCTATTGGCAGAAGACCGATAAGAAAACCTTGAAAAGAATTAATGAGCTTCTGAAGGATATTTCTAGAAGCCCCCATTCAGGTATTGGAAAACCAGAGCCATTGAAATTTAAGTATAAAGGATTCTGGTCTCGTAGAATTGACGGAGAGCATAGGTTAATATATCAGGTCAAAAAAGACGAGATATGGATCGCAAAGTGCAGATTCCATTATGATTAATGTTAACCGTGTGGTAACAGGTCGGTATATGTCATTGGCTTCTGTGCCGCGAGAATTTTCTGACTAAAAGATGACTGTTCTGTGGCTGGCGGCACAGGCCGCCCCGGCTCCCGCCGGGGACTCCCTCCTGGTGTCACGGTTTTTGCCAACGCGAGAATAAACAAAACAACATCATAATCCTACACCGCACCACGAGTGCAAAAACACGCGCCACCGCGACGCTGCGGCAACTGCACATACCGTCGAACGTTATGCTGCATGAACAAATCTTCTGCACGAAATTTGTAAATACGTATTTAAGTACGTATATTCGTACTCTAATAATGCTTTAATAATTAAGATATGATTGCAGCAAACTATTCAGAATTCAGAAAAGATCTTAAGGACTACCTTGATAGTGTGGAACTTAACAATGAAACCCTGATTATCAAACGTGGGTCAGGAAAAGGGGCTGTATTGATCTCCCTTGAGGAGTATAATTCTATAATGGAGACATTACACCTGCTCAGTTCAAAAAAGAACGCTCAAAGACTCTATGAATCAATTGAACAAATGCAGTCTGGAAATACCATCCAAAGCAATCTGGTTGAAGAATGAAGAAGATTATCTTTTCAAAAAATGCTTGGGAAGATTACATATTTTGGCAAGCAGAGGATAAAAAGATATTAAAGAAAATTAACGCCTTAATCAAAGATATTCAATCGAACCCTTATTCTGGAATTGGGAAACCTGAACCCTTAAAATATGATCTGGCAGGGTTATGGTCAAGACGCATAGATCATGAACATAGATTAGTTTACCAGGTAAATGACAATGAATTACTTATCTATGGCTGCCGATATCACTATGATAAATAACAATCACGCAGCATAACAGGTCGGTATATGTCATTGGCGCGGCTGGTTTTTGCGCGCTAATCCATCAGATCAGCACACCAAAACCAGTTGATGCTTTATCGGCCCGGCTTTGCGGCTGAAGCCGCCGGGCAAAAACCAGCCCTCCAGCCCCGCTCTCGCGGGGCACTCCCTCCTGGTGTCACGGTTTTTGCCAACGCGAGAATAGAGTAATAACATCATAATCACACATCGCACCACGAGTGTAAAAACGCGCGTCACCGCGACTCTGCGCCAACGCCACATACCGCCGAACGTTATAGCCAATGCGATAACAAATACAAAAGAAAGTTTGCATCTAGGTAAATTATTATTTACCTTTGTATTGTAATATCTTTTCAACAGACAATGAAATGTTCTGAGCTATAGAAGATCCTGACAAAAGACGGTTGGTACCCTGTTTCACAAAAAGGTTCGCATGTAAAACTCAAATATGACAAAAAACCAGGCATGATCATCTTCCCAAATCATGGTAGTCAGGAGGTCGGTAAAGGGCTTGAGAGAAAGATACTCAAGGATGCAGGTTTGAAGTTGGAGAATTAATTAAGGTAATGGAGATGAAAACAACGAACAAAAAAATAAAAATGATAGTGGAGAAGACAGATACTGGTTTTTCTGCCTTCTCTGAAGACTATCCTATCTATACTACTGGCAGGACAATTCCTGAATTAATTGATAATGCTCTTGAAGCTGCAAATCTCCTTTTTGAAGAAGATGACATTCGCATTGAACAAGAGAACCTTAAGTTTGAAATAGACTTTAAACAGTTCTTCCAGTACTACAAAGTAATTAACGCTAAGTTTCTTGCCAACAAGATTGGTATGAATCCAACCTTACTCTCTCAGTACGTACAGGGTCGTAAGAAACCATCTGATGCCCAGACTGAAAAAATCCTGCTCGGAATTCATAAAATTGGACAGGAACTATCAGAGATAAACCTTATACACAGGCCTTAATAAAAATGCACTGGCTATAACAGGTCGGTATATGCAATTGGCTTCCTCACCGCGAGAACTTTCTGGCCAAAGAGGACTGTTAAGTGGTCGGCAGTGCGGCCCGCCCCGGCTCCCGCCGGGGACCCCCTCCTGGTGTCACGGTTTTTGCCAACGCGACAATAAACAAATAACATCATGACCCTGCACCGCACAACGAGTGCAAAAACACGCGCCACCGCGACTCTGCGCCAACGCCACTTACCGCCGAACGTTAGCATTCAGGCCAGTCACGCCCAGATAAATTGGATACTTCTGTTAGTTAATACACAATGTTGCTTTCTATCATGATAGTTCCCAAGTCGCAAATTTTTAACCATAAACCAAAACACAAAATGAATAAACTTGCTGCCTTAGTTCTGTTTACCATTACTGTAGGGTATGGTTGCATTAATCCCAATCAAACAATTGTGATTGACCCCACCATCTCTTTTAACATTCCCAGAAAAACTGAATTTACAATTAAGGAGTCGATTTTCCCTAAGATATGGGAGGCTTCTCTTGAAGACGGCCTGATTACAGTCTACAAGTATTCCATTAATCAAGGGGATACGATAACTAATGACTCACTAAAACAACAATTAAAAAAGAATGTTGATGCATTCTTAAAATCATTTGACTTGAAACATATTGACAGTACCTATACCTTTCAAAAGGAATATTTTCAAAGCGATTTATCCTTTGACTATGTGAGCAATGGAGTTGAATACAAATTCTTCAGTAAAATGGTGGCTAACAGACAAAACTTTGTTGTATTTTGTTTTCAAACCCCTTCCCCAATTGACAATTACTCGCAAAGGCTTAAAGACAAGATATTTAACTCCATCGATATCAAGTAATCGAAAACCTCTAATTGTTAAACAATTTAAAAATTGGCCCGAAATGCTAACAGGTCGGTATATGTCATTGGCTTTTCCGCACCGCGATAACTTTCTGGCTAAAGAAGAAAGTTAAGTGGTCGGCGGTACGGCCCGCCCCGGCTGACGCCGGGTCTCCCCCACTTGGTGTCACGGTTTTTGCCAACGCGAGAATAAACTAATAACCGCATAATCCTGCATCGCATCACGAGTGCAAAAACGCGTGCCACACCCAAGCTGCGGCAACCTGCACATACCGCCGAACGTTAGGCTGCATGTCGAAAATTCCTGCTTGCATATTTGAAAAATTATACTTATCTTTGCCGTTAGTAACGCAAAACGTTAATGATAACTTCATTTGGATCAAAGGAGACTGAGAAAATTTGGAATGGTGAACGTGTTAGAAACATGCCTCCAGAAATCCAAGTGATCGGAAGGAGAAAACTAAGAATGTTAAACAACTCTAATAATCTTAACGACCTTAGAATTCCTCCCTCCAACAAACCTGAGAAGTTAAGTGGCAAAGTAAATAACCTTTACAGCATCCGAATAAATGACCAATGGAGAATCACATTCCAGTGGGATGACGGGCTGGCGACAGAAGTTACAATTATTGACTATCATAAATGACAGACATGGAAAGATTACCAAATATACACCCAGGTGAAGTGCTTCTTGAAGAATTCCTGAAGCCCATGAATATTTCTGCTTACAGGCTCTCGAAAGATATCGGTATACCGCAGACAAGAACCTCTGAGATTATTAAAGGTCTCAGAAGAATAACTGCAGATACTGCTCTAAGATTAAGTTATTATTTCGGAAATTCAGCCAAATTTTGGCTTGGACTTCAGAATGACTATGATATAGAGGAAGAAAAGAGAGTCAAAAAGAATGAATTCAAAAGCATCAAAAAGGCCAAAGAACACGCAGCCTAACAGGTCGGTATATGCAATTGCCTTTCGGCCAGCGGACAAATAACGTATAAAACAATGCTTTGTAAGCTTAGCTGGCCGGCTGCCCCTGACGGATCGTCAGGGGGCTCCTCCGCCAGCTGGCGAATCATGTTTTTTGCACATCGGGACTAATTAGTGGAACAAAGAAATTAACTGCCGTCAAACACAAAGGCAAAAACACGCCACCGCGACTCTGCGCCAACTGCACATACCGCCGAACGTTAGCTGCAAGCGGATACCACGTAATAAATTAGAGCAATTATTACGTATACATTAATTAAATACGTATATTTGCAGTAAATATGTCACGTAACAATGGATACAAAACTCACACTCAATGTAGACAGCGAATTAGTCCGGAAGGCTAAATCGTATGCAAAAGACAAAGGACGGAGCCTTTCCGACCTGGTTGAAATGTATTTCAAGGCTTTAACACATAGAAAATCTATCAGTGATAACGAGTTGACTCCAAAGGTGCGATCTTTACACGGCTCATTTAAAGTGCCTCAGGATTTTGACTATAAGAAAGAATTATCGGATCAACTGACCAATAAATACCTCTAGAATGGGAAATGTATTTATTGACACAGATGTCATTATTGACTTCCTTACTGATAGAAAGCCATTTTCTCTTGAATCTGCCAAAATATTTTCATTGATAGATCAAAAGAAAATCAAAGGATGTGTTTCATCCCTTTCATTCAGCAATCTCTATTACGTTCTCAGAAAGTTTGGAACCCACAAAAAGGTTATCAGTAGCCTTCAGGAATTAACTGAACTGGTAGATATTCTAAAGGTTGATAGTGATATAGTTAAGTCAGCGCTTAACTCGGATTCCAAAGACTTTGAGGATTCCATTCAATATTTTTCAGCTCAAGAACACAAAAAGGTAGACTGCATAATCACCAGAAATATTAAAGACTATAAAGATAGTTCTCTACCTGTAATGACACCTGAAACGTTTCTTGTCACATTTGAAAACACCGCCAGCAGCTAACAACGCGGTATATGTAATTACCTTTCGGCCAGCTCTGGCGGCTAGCACCGCCCCCACAAAACCAGCTTGCCGGCCTGGCCCCGGCTCACGCCAGGGACCCCCTCCTGGTGTCACGGTTTTTGCCAACGCGAGAATAAAGTAATAACCGCATAACCCTACACCGCACCACAAGTGCAAAAACTCGTGCCACCACGACCCTGCGGCAACAGGCCCATACCGCCAAACGTTGTGCTGAATGCTAAAACGCACCTGATAAGTATTATTCCAATATACTTGCAGTATATACTAATTTCATATACATTTGTAGTATAATATTAATACCATGAAAACAGTATCATTAAAAATAGACGACTCGATCTTCGGAGAAACAGAGAATATTCTCTCCAAGATCAAGATGCCGAGAAACAGGTACATAAATGAGGCTCTCGAATACTATAATAGAATTCAGAGACGTAAAATCTTAGAATCAAAACTTAAGAAAGAATCTGCCTTAGTAAAAGACGAGTCTCTTTCCGTACTTAATGAATTCGAGGAGATAGATTATGCAAGTTAAAAGATTTGAAATCTGGGTGGCTGATTTAAACCCTCAAATAGGTACAGAACCAGGTAAGACAAGGCCTGTGCTTGTCGTACAAACAAATCTTCTGAATAAGATACTTCACCCTTCAACGATAATATGTCCTCTATCGACAAATATTCAGAAAGAATCCGAAATCTTAAGAGTTCATATTAAAAAGGGTACTGCAAATCTTAATGAGAACTGCGACATAATGATTGATCAGGTGCGATCAATTGATAATAAACGACTAATTAAAAAGCTTGGGGAATTACCTGAAAGTCTATCCAATAAAGTCAAAGAAAACCTAGCTATAATTCTAGATTTAAACTAATGCACTCAGCACAACAGGTCGGTATATGTCATTGGCTTCTGTGCCGCGAGAATTTTCTGACTAAAGATGACTGTTCTGTGGCTGGCGGCACAGGCCGCTCCGGCTCCCGCCGGGGACCCCCTCCTGGTGTCACGGTTTTTGCCAACGCGACAATAGACAAATCAACATCATAATCCTGCATCGCACCACGAGGGCAAAAAAAGCCACCGTCCGCCAGCTGGCGGAGCAACATTCACATACCGCCGAACGTTAGTATTAAGGCTATTAAGACACGATTCTATACGAATTTTATAATTATATTTATTTGACGAAAACTCAAAACCATGAAACGATTCACCTTAGTAACAATAACCATTTGGATGATTTTTTCGCTTTTCTGTTGTAAGAAAGATAATTCAATCCCAGAAAATGAACATTCAGTAACACATATTACTGTTTTATATACCAATGATGAACATGGTTGGATGCTTCCTGAAGGTGATTATGGGGGTGCTTCCGGTTTAATGTATAAATGGAAAAAAAACGAGGGATATGACGGTTCTGATAATTATCTGATATTAAGCGGTGGCGATATGTGGTCCGGGCCGTCTATATCAACGTGGTTTCAGGGTGAATCAATGGTTGAGGTTATGAATGCAATGCATTATGATGCCGCTGCCATAGGTAATCACGAATTTGATTTTACCGTTGACGTTTTAGAACAACGTTTGTCAGAGCTAACTTTTCCTTTACTGGCTTCAAATATTATTGAAACATCCACCAATGAAATTCCTGATTTTGCACAACCCTATATAATCAAAGAAATCGATGGCGTAAAGGTTGGAATTATTGGCTTAGCTTCGCTAAGTACTCCAACAAGTACCTTCCCAACTAATGTTAAAGATTATCAGTTTACCAATTACGCCCAGGCTGTCCAAAAATATGCCCGAGAAGCAAAAGAAAATGGAGCCACAGTGCTAATACTTATCGGGCATATATGTAGTAGTGATATGAATAGTTTGGTAAGCGTGGCAGCTAGTAATGGAATTTGCCTTATTGGGGGAGCACATTGCCACGAGTGGTATACCAATATAAGTAACGGCGTAGTTTTAATTGAAGCTTCAAGTTATATGAAAGCTTATGGCAAGGTAGAGTTCGATTATAATAAGGACGATGCCACCACTTCAAACTTTGAATATAAAATAGTTGAAAATACAGGGGTTGGTGCCGATGACAGCATTCAATCAATTGTAAATTATTGGAAAACTAAGACCGATAGCGAATTATCGGAGCAGATTGCCTACACTGGTACTATTATAAATCAGACATCTGCAGAAATGCGTAATATGGTATGCGATTCGTGGCTACATAAATTTGCCGATGCCGATGTTGCATTAACCAATGGTGGGGGTATTCGTCAAACTATTCCATCGGGAGCTATTACCCTTAGTACAATAGTGGGGCTATTACCCTTCGAAAACGATATTATAAAGTTGAAACTAACCGGAAAACAGTTGAAGGTGATGGCCTTAGCCAACGATATTTGTATGGGAGGCATGACCACGATTGGTGGGTTTCATTTGTCAAACGGTACTGAAATTACCGACGAAACTATTTACACAGTGCTTACAATAGATTATTTATACGCGCGTAGTGATTATAACTTTTCCACTTATGACCCCAATCCGGTTTATACTTACACAAACTATCGTGAACCACTTATTGACTGGATGAAATCGATAAACACCAGTTCTGCTAATCCCCTGTCAAATTATCTTGATTATATAAGCAGAAGGTAAGCAGATGAAAGGAATAAAAACGGAGAATAAGCAATGAAAGTTCGGGAAGGAAAGTACTGAATTTAAATGAAATAAGATTTATTAAACGGTTTGGCAACCTGATAAGTAGGTGCTTTGAAATGCCCTACGTTTATAATCTCCAACTGTTCAGAGAACACGACATCCTGTGCTATGACAGACATCTCTCTTGATAACGAGCAGATGTGTTTTATAGAAAGAACCCAAAGCCCAAACGCTAACAGCTACTACAAACCATAGGGGCTGATGCGCAGATAAGTTTTTAATTACAATAAAAGTTTCAGCTTTATCGTGGGCCGGAGACGCTGCTTTGAAATCCCCAACGGTTTTTGCCAACGCGAGAACAACGTAATAACCACAAAGCCCTGCACTGCACTAAGAGGACAGAAACACGCGCCATCCGCCAGCTGGCGGACGTCAAATGCACATTATCCGTCCTCACACCTATCAGCGTGTGTTCTCATGAGCTCAGCCGCTAAGCGACTCCGGTTCCGCCGAACGTTGGGCGACATTTTGTAAAATCTGACCCGTAACCTCGCGACCATAATTTCAACATTAAGTGAATCCCATGAAAACCAAATGGATATCTTTATTCTTATTTCTTGTAAGTTCATTATCATACACCCAGGACTTTGATAAGGTCTACTACAATTCGAAATGGGAAATCACTTCGATGAAAGATGCCACTTATTATCGCATCTCTGGGTTCAATCCTGATCTGATGAAGTTTGACAGCACTGTTGTTGACCATTACATGAACAACAGTGTCGAAATGACCGGGCAATATCACAATGGGATCAAAGAGGGTGAATTTATTTATTTCTATCCAGATCAAACTGTGAGGCTTAAAAGCTCATATGTAAATAATAAAAGGTCAGGCAAATGGGTAGAATATTATCAAAATGGTAAAGTATCCAAAGAAGTTGTATATGATGATAACAAAGAAAGATTGATTCAATTCAATAATTCAAACGGGGTCAGCAACCTTAAGAACCAATCCGGCAGTTTTGAGATGGTTTATTATTATGATGAACACTTTGATGTTTTTGCTTCCAGCAAGCTAGATTCTGAGAACAAAACATATGTTCTTTCTGGTATAATAAAAGAAGGTCTCAAAGATGGCAAGTGGACTCTTAAATGTGGCCTTAAGAAAATTTGCCAGTTGAATTACGAAGAAGGAGATTTCATACAGGGCAAATACTTCATCAATAATACAAAGCATAGTATCAAAGATGATATTTTCTCTTTCCTCATTCTTGAACCAGAAAAACTTAAAATTACGGCAAAATTATGTGCTGAATCAGCGCAGATGATAAAGGAAAATTACCTAATCAGATACATTCAACAGGCTCGCGACCGTAAGCAGCGCAAGATTGAATTCCAAGATGAAGACAGTTTTGTAAACTTCTTTGAAAAACAATATTCAGTGTACGTTAAGAATTGGACTGACACATTCAGGATTAAGGTCAATCTTAGAATTGACGCTGATGGTAAAATCTCAATAGCATCAATATCTCCTAATGCCTCCAGTTCTCATACCAAAGAAATTGAAAGAATAGTTTACACTGCCCAAAGAATTAAGTCGCCCAGAAAAGATAGCATAGAAATCAATCATCGCGTCGTATGTCTTGAAGAACTAAGTTACAAGAAATAAACGTTTCTCATCAGGTCGGTATATGTAATTGGCGCTCCGCACCGCGAGAATCTTCTAATTAAAGAGGACTGCTAAGTTGTCGGCGGTGCGGCCTGCCCCGGCTGCTGCCGGGGGCTCCCTGCTGGTGTTACGGTTTTTACCAACGCGACAATAAATAAATAACCGCATACCCCTGCAACGCACCACGAGTGCTAAAACACGTGCCACCGGGACTCTGCGGCAACAATCATATAGGGCCGAACGTTAGCGGAAAATTTTAACTAAGCAACTGCGACAAAATCAATATTTAATCGTCTATATTATAAAATCATAACAATCTTCTAACAATAATTTAATCATGGACGAAAAACTAAATAAGAAAATAAATTTCTTAACAGGATATGCAATAGTAAGTACCGTTGCATTTGCATTTATTCTATTCTCATCTTTTAACGTGAAAGATAAAAATTTAAATGTTGATGAACTTACCTTAAAGAGATTAAATCTAATTGGAGAAGATGGAAGTTTACGGGTGGTTATAAGCAATGAAACCAGACAACACCCTGGTAGAATTGACGGAAAGGACTTGCCAAAAAGAGAAAGGCCTGCCGGAATTATTTTCTTTAATAATGAAGGAGACGAATGTGGAGGAATTGTTTTCGGCCTGAATAAAAAAGAAGATGTTGTGCACTCTGGAATATCATTTACGATGGACAACTACCGCAATGACCAAGTAGTCCAAATATTAAATAATGAAACGTATAAAAATGATAATGCTGAGATAGTTAGAGGATTAATGTTCAATGAATTTCCAATAGGTTCAAGTTTGACATCAGCTATAACTAAATTCGATGAGCTCAATAAAATAACAGATCCTGAGAAAAAGAAAGAAAAGGAGAAAGAACTAGAAAGTACAGAAGGTTCGAGAAGAAGGCTTTTTATAGGACGCAATACTAATAATGACAATGGTTTGTTTTTGTATGACTCTGCAGGCATGCTAAAAATGAAAATATACGTTGACAAAGAGGGGAAACCCAAAATAGAGGTAATTAACAAAGAGGGAGAGGGGAAGAATATTCTTATAGATTCAAATTAAAGAACTTCTGCTAACACGGACAATAAAATGATAAAACAAATTTTATCACTATTATATGGCTGACAACTATATATATTGGAATGTAAATCCTGAAATCATCAATATTTTCGGTATCTCAATCAGGTATTATGGCCTGCTCTTCGTGGGCGGTTTAATCCTTTCCATTTACATTTTAAGCAAAATATTTAAATTGGAGAACATCCCGCCGGGATACCTAGAGAGACTCTCATTATACGGATTGATCGGGATAATAATCGGAGCAAGATTAGGACATTGTCTATTCTATGAACCATCGTATTATTTGGCTCATCCATTGGAAATGACACTTCCAATCCAACAACAACCAGGTGGTGGATTCAAATTTACCGGATATCAAGGCTTAGCCAGCCATGGTGGCGCAATAGGAATACTCATTGCCCTGATTATTTACCACAGAAAAACAAAACAATCAATGCTCAAAACTATTGATCTAGTTTCAATTGTTGGACCGTTAGCTGGTTGTTTCATCCGGTTAGGCAATTTGATGAACTCAGAAATTATCGGATTGCCTACAACAATGCCATGGGCTTTCGTTTTTGCCAGAGTTGACAACATACCAAGACATCCTGCACAACTATATGAAGCTATAGCCTATTTCTTAATCTTTTTAATTATGCTTTTCCTGTATAAAAAATGGCGGGGAAAGCAACTTAACGGTTTCTTCTTCGGACTAACTCTAACGTTGGTTTTCGTGGCGAGATTCTTTATTGAGTTTATTAAAGAGAATCAAGTAGGCTTTGAAGAGAATTTATCCATAAACATGGGCCAAATATTAAGCTTACCATATATCCTTGTTGGAATTGCTTTCATGATATACGGATTAACAAAAACCAGTAAACTATCAGATGTTAAGCAACGTACGTAATCCAATTGCTTTTGAGATTAAACCAAAACCATTGGTTAAGCAACAAGACCTAAGCATAACAGGCGGTATAGTTAATTGTCTTGTCACGCTTTTTGCTTGGTTTCCAGAAAGCAGTACATAAAACTGAAAATCACCTTATTCAAGTTGGCAGGCAAAAAGTGCGCCATGGCACTACCCACCCCAACGCCAACTAACCATAACGCCGACCGTTGGCACTTATTAAAAGTCACATGTCCTATGAAAATTGATAAACGGAAAATAAGAGAACTAGCAAAGCGGGAAATCAAGGCTGGCAAATCCAAAGAAGCAGTTTTTATGGAAATCTACGCCATGTATAATGATTTCAGGCTTCATGAGCCAATAGCAAGAATAATTCAATATATACCAGAGCCAAGGAAATTAAAACAATACGGTATTTACAACACACTTTTTCTTCTGCTCCTAATAGGCCTTTTTATTGCATTGATAATTACCTCAAACTTTGAAGGTTTAATTTTAATAGCGATTCTTACGTACTTAGTTGCAGCTCGAAAGACAGAGTATTATCAATGGATCACTTTCGTAGGGGTTATTTTTATTATTAGCATTTGTGTTCTATGGATTAGTGGTGCCTCCAATCCTCCTGAAAGAGCACTTCTTGCATATGGCGGAATGCTCTTCTTAAGTATAATTTTCATTTTATTCGGAATCTACATACCAAAATTACTTACCCCAGATTATAAAACAATTGAAGAGACAATAACTAACTCAGAGGGAGAACAAATTGCACAGAAGAGGTTAACTTTCAATTAACTACCGCCAACAGGCCGGTATATTCAATTGCCTTTCTCTGCGCGACTGTTTCATAAATGCTAAAAGCAGGTAAGTGGTCCTTTAATAACAAGTGGTTTAAGACCAAAATAAGGAAATTAGAAGGATTAAAAAGCATTACTCTGACAATCATTCAGGGATAGAATCTGAATTAGAACAAAACCGTATACTGCCACCTCAAAGTGAATACAATGAAAAAAACTAGTTTTCGGAAACTTCTATATCTCATTGCAATCGTTTTAATCACGCAATCAGTCAGTGCTCAGACAACAAGTGAAGAAATTGTTAAAAGCCCATACATGAACCAGATAGGCCTGCAACTCAATCCTTACCTCGATGAGAGCCTCTTCCGGGGCTTCATGCCGGAGCTGGTCTTTGGAATAAGATACGCTTACCATGTGACACCACATTTCTCGACTGGACCGGAGGTGAATGGGTTTTTCCCGGTCAATCTCCAATCCGGTAACGACTTGTTTTTTTTCAGGTTGGGTGCCGGAGCCTTTGCCCGGTATTCATTTTTCCCGAAGAGCAGAGTCAGGGTTTTTGCTGAAGTTTTACCATACTATTCTTACAGGTACTGGGAGGAGAACCAGTGGCTTCCGGAATTAAAGGAGAGCAGATTTGGCATTTGTCTTAGCCCTGGCGTCTCACTGTATTCCAAATCACGAAAGTTCAGCATCGATCTCTATATGAAATTCTCCAATATTGATTTCGTCAATAGTAAGAACTATGTTTTCTCATATAAAGTGAATTATCATTTCTAATGAAGAAGCCCACAGCCATACTTTTATATCCGGTTTTACTGATTTGTTGTGCTACTTGTACAAAAATCATTGAGATAGATATCCCTGCACATGAACCCAAACTTGTTGTCAACAGCCTCTTCACCGACGGCCACAGGTTCAAAGTTCATCTGAGTAAAACCGCGTCGGCATTCGACTATTCAACTCCCGTTGTTGAGAATGGATTGATCAGGCTTTTCTGCAACGATGAAGAAGTTGATACCCTCATCTTTAATAATGGCTACTACTATTCACATATTAATGCCGAACAAGGAGAAAAATACTCCCTGGTAGTCAGTGCGCCAGAGATAGACGACGTATCATCTGAAGACAGCATTCCCACAAGGACTCTGATAGAATCATATGTTCACAGAGATTCGATTATGATGAATGATAATAACTATCCTGTAATGCAGTTAGAACTGGGATTTACGGATAAACCCGGTCGCGACTTTTATGAGCTTTCCGTTATCGCAGATTACTATGTGGCTGGCTTTAATTATCGTCATAGTGTTGGTTTTATGTACAGTACAGATCCCGTACTTGTTTCTACCGGCCTGCTTGATTATTATGCTGAATCCATTGTATTTACTGATGAATTATTTGACGGGGAACAGACAAGCATTAAGGCAAATTATTGGATTCAGACAGGTGAGATGCCTCTGATCGGAGAAGGGCCTGAATACGGTTATATTTTATTCGTGTCTCTCCGCTCAATATCAGAGTCGTACTATAATTATATCAGGAAGCAGATAATCTACCAGTACAGCCTGGAATCCAACATTTTTACCGGGCTGCCGGATCCGGTACATATGTACTCAAACATCACAGGAGGTTACGGCATCTTCGCCGGTTATTCATCAGATAACAAAACAATCAATGTTGTGATCAGGTGAAAAGACTGACATTCATATCAGTTATTTTTATGTTTGCCCTGGTCATGAGCCATGGCCAGCAGGTAACCATAAGCGGATATATCTCCGATGCTGAAACGGGAGAAAAACTGATCGGAGCCACTGTTGTTTGCATTGATGACGGCTCGTATGCCATCACCAATGGTTTTGGTTACTATGCGATGAAACGCCTCCCGGCAGCAGATACAATACGGCTTCAGACATCATTCGTAGGTTACATACAGGATACAATAAAGGTTCTTCCAGACGCAAACCTGAAGATTGACATTGAACTAAGATCTAATATTGTCATTGAAGAAGTCACAGTCAGAGCTCCGCGTCCTGTTACATACGACAGGGAAAAAGAGATGAGCACGATCTCGGTCCCTGTTTCGAAAGTCACTGTACTGCCCGCCCTGGGTGGTGAATCTGATATCATGAAAACGCTTCAGCTGATGCCCGGGGTCCAGTCTGGCAATGAGGCCTCAAGCGGCCTCTATGTCAGAGGAGGCAGTCCGGACCAGAACCTGATGGTCATAGATGATGTGCCGGTCTATTATGTGAACCATCTGGGAGGCTTTGTGTCGACATTCAACTCTGATGCCATAAACAGCATGAAACTGATAAAAGGAGGCTTCCCGGCAAGATACGGAAGCCGCTTATCATCTGTTCTGGATATCAGAATGAAAGAGGGGAACATGAAGGAGCAACACGGTAACTTCATGATAGGCATGATTGCTGCAAAATACATGATTGAAGGCCCGATGAAAAAAGATACAACATCATACCTTATATCCATCCGGAGGCTTATGTATGACCTGATCACCAGGCCGCTCACCTATTTTTCAAGCAGCGGAGTATCTGTCGGTTATACTTTCTATGATTTCAATGCAAAACTGAATCATTGTTTCTCACCTGATGACAGGATCTATCTCAGCATCTATTCAGGTGACGATAAAATAACGACCGTAAACAAGATAGAACATGAAGTAAGCAAGATGGCCCTCCAGTGGGGGAATATACTCGGGTCTTTCAGGTGGAACCATATCTACGGTGACAGGTTGTTCAGTAACCTCACTGTATATTCCACAAGGTATCGTCTGGATAATGAGTTTAGCTATAAAATGAAGTCTGATGACCTGAAAGAAGAATCGTCATACCGGTATTTCTCAGGAATTGTCGATGTAGCTGCAAAGATTGATTTTGACTATTATGTCAATCGTTTCTATTCAATCAAATATGGTGGAACAGGTATCTGGCATTTTTTCAATCCAAATACAATGACATTTCAGACCTCCGGCGACTTTGAAGAAACGGAGTCAGTCATGGGAAGCAGTAAGCAACACGGGTTTGAAACCGCCGCCTATATTGAGAATGAGATCTCCGTTGGTGGCAGGTTCTTTACAGATATTGGATTCAGGTTCTCCAATTACCGGACATCAGGTAAAAATTACTCATCGGTAGAACCACGGGTGCTTACCAGCCTTAAGCTTGGAACCGGAACATTTGTAAAAGCATCATTTTCAACCATGACACAATATGTTCACCTGCTGACAGGTTCAGGACCAAACATGCAAAACGATACATGGGTTCCGGTAACTGACCTTATAGCGCCGTCGAAAGCCATGCAGTATGCGGTTGGAATTGAAAGAACATTTGGTGACGGGCTGTTTGATGCAAGCCTGGAGGGTTATTATAAAACCATGAATAATCTTATTACTTATAAGGAAGGTATATCGGCTCTCTCCTCATCGATCGACTGGCAGTCACAGGTTGAGACAAACGGAACCGGAAAATCATACGGAATAGAATTCCTCCTGCAGAAAAAAGCAGGGCCGGTGACTGGCTGGATCGCATATACCTATTCAAAGACAACACGCCGGTTTGAGAATTTAAATTCCGGGAAGGAGTTTCCGTTTAAGTATGACAGGAACCACGATATCAGCATTGTATATCTCCAGAGGATAAGAAGCAATATTCAATTATCAGCCACATGGGTGTATGGTACGGGTAATCCGTATACCCTGGCCACGGAAAGATACAGGATGATCACCAGTCCCGGTGACAATCTTGACGCGATAGGTAGTTACCAGGACTATGGCCTGATCTATGGTGACTTGAACTCATCGAGGATGAGGGCATACCATAAGCTTGACGTGGGAATAAATTTCTACAAAGAGGTCAGGTGGGGTGAGCGTACACTTAGTTTTAACATTTACAATCTTTATAACCGGCAAAACCCGTATTATTATTTTGTTGAAAGAACGGCTGATTATGATTCCCGTCATCACATAATCCCCGGTACTGAAAGGTATGCGCTTAAGCAGCGAAGCTATTTCCCGATTATTCCATCAATTAGTTATAGTATAAAGTTTTAAATCAGATCCTGTATCGCTTAAGAAGTTGAAATCGTTCTGTCAATATTGGCTTTCAGGCACATCACGCATGAGTAGGTTCTCTGTTAGAAAAATGGTGTTGCCAATGCGTGAAGAGCCTTCAGCCTGCTCTTCTGATAGATTGCGAACATCACGATGATAAATTCCGGGTTAAAAAGCCCTAAACCTAACGGGTCGGTATATGCAATTAATGATCCCATCCGCCGGTTGGCGGATGGATATCATTGAGCAGGGACGCAGACACGATTAGTACAAATATTCACGATTTTGGTTGCGTCCCAGGTTAACTCCCCTCGCCAGGAGGCGAGGCTCGTTGAGCTCGTCGTCCACTCCTTACGTTGTGTCCTCCCCGGTTGCCTTTCGGCCAGCTGGTATTTACGCGCTGATCCACCAGACCAGCACACCAGAACCAGTCAGTGCCTTATCGGCCCGTTCTGGCGGCTAGCGCCGCCCCCGCAAAAGCAGCCGGCTGGCCCCGGCTTAAGGCCAGGGGGCTCCTCCGCCAGCTGGCAGATCATGTTATTTGCACATCGCGACTACTTTGTGGAACAATGTACCTAACTGCCGTCAAGCACGAGGGCAAAAGACACGCCACCATCCGCCAGCTGGCGGAGCAACTGCACATTATTCGTCCTCACACCTATCAGCGTGAGTCCTCATGAGCTCAGCCGCTAAGCGAGTTCGGTTCCGCCAAACGTTATGTGCTATTTCCTGATCGTCAGATAGTTTGCCTATCATTTTTAATTGACCTCCAAATCATTGTATTTTATGAAGAAACGTATGACACCCGATAGTTACTTTGTAGCTTTTCTAGTATTATCAATTCTATTTCACATGACAATCCCATTATTTAAGATAATTCCTTTCCCCTTGAATCTATTTGGCATTATTCTAATTATTGTTGGGATTCTAATGACGCTTATAACTAATTCTGCCTTATTGAAAAATAGGACTTCAATTCAACCATTCGAAACTCCTGATGTACTAATAACTTCAGGACTTTTCAAGCTAAGCAGAAATCCTCTTTACCTTGGCATGGCGATAGCTTTTTTTGGATTAGTAATTACCTTAGGGTCATTATCCCCATTTATATTTCCGATAATTTTTGTAATTATTATTAATAGGGTGATTATTCCTTATGAAGAGAACAAACTTGAAATAGTATTTGGCGATAAATACCTTGATTATAAAACAAAAACAAGACGTTGGTTCTGACTCTATAATCTTTTATTAAATCAAAACATTAAAATAAATAAACTGCACATTACAAGTTGGTATATGCTATTGTCTTTCCGCACCGCGAGATTCATCTGGTTAAAGAGGACTGTTTTGTGGACGGCGGTGCGGTCCGCCCCGGCTCTCGCCGGGGTCCCCCTGCTGGTGTCACGGTTTTTGTCAACGCGACTATCAAGTAGTAGCCGTTTAACCCTGCACCTTACCACGAGTGCAAAAACACGTGCCACCGCAACCCTGTGGCAAGGCCACTTATCGTCAAACGTTAGTACACATTAAAATACCAAATAATGAAATACAAGTTACTCTTCATCAGTATTGTTCTTACTATTGGAAGCTGCACCAGCAATAAAAACTATGAGTTAGCTCCGAACATCTACATTTTAGACAAGGTTGATCCAATTGTATCATTTGAGGATCTAACCAACAGATTCAAGGGCAAACCAATTTACATAGATAGGTGGGCCTCATGGTGTAATCCATGTATGGAAGAGTTCAAGCATAATGAAGCCCTGCACAAGTTCTTAGATAGCAATAAAATCGAAATCGTTTATCTGAATTCTGATACCGACCTTGACGAAAATGAATGGTTCGATCTTATAATTGATCATAACTTAATAGGTAACCATCTTAGATTAGACAGCATTCTAAAAGCTGACCTCATAGATAAAGGAATCTTTATCCCAATGATTCCTCAATATTGTATCGTTAATGAAGAAGGGTTAGTTGTTTCTAATAAGGCTAAAAGACCAAGCGATGGCATAAATCTATATAACCAACTAGACAGTTTATTGAGAAAGTGACGTGTGCTAGTATGCAGTATATTTAACAGGCTGTGCCACAGTTTTTGCATAACTGCCTTAACGGTTGGAAGATCTCCAAAGAAAAAATATCTTAGTAACTGAAAACTAACCAATACTGCAATAAATATAACGCTCAACGTAACGGTAGAAAGATCACGGTCTGAAATTGATCTGGAAAAAGCATGCGCCATAACGGTTTGAAAACCGTTACCGCCTACTAAAACATACCGCTGACCGTTATGTGCAAGTAAAATGAGCGATTTTGAATAAAAAGACATGAATGGAAATAAAAATAATAGATACTGATAAAGGACGAATTGAATATTCGATAGTCGGCAAAGGAACACCTGTATTGTTTCTTCATGGTGGACATTCTAACTGCAGAGAGACTCTGTTTCACAAAGGATTTGATACAAGTAAATATCAGCTCATTACACCTTCACGTCCGGGATATGGGAATACTCCACTTGACGATAATTTTACTCCCAAGAAAACAGCTGATTTAATAGTTTCATTATTAAACTATTTAAAAATTGATAAAGTAGTTTTATATGCAATATCCGCTGGTGGACTACCATCAATTGAATTGACCTCCATGTATCCTGAAATAGTTGAAAAATTAATTTTGGCTTCAGCTGTATCAAAGAAATGGTTAGATAATGACGGACCAGTTTATAAGACTGCAAAAAAACTATTTAATCCAAAAACAGAAAAAATAGTATGGGGATCGATACGGTTTTTTTCTGGAATATTTCCCAAAATGATTGCCAATGATTTTTATCTTCAATTTTCAAAGAACAGCCCTCATCAATTAGAGAAGAATGACATAAAAGATCTCTTATCGACAATTAAACAATATAATTCAAAAACAGGGTTTATGAGTGATATTGACCATGATGTAGAGCAAGGACAAATTTCAAAGATTCAATGTCCAACACTCATACTGCATAGTAGAAATGATAACAGTGTTTCATTTGAACACGCTGAATATGCAAATAAAATGATAAAGGAATCAAAACTTGTTGGCTTAGAAAGTGAGTGGGGTCATTTATTTTGGATTGGGAAAGATTCAAATGAGCCGATAAGAAAGACAATAGAATTTATAGTACAATAGAATGCCAGCACACAACACGTGGTCATAAAACAATGTGCGGATAGTGGTATATTTGAGCGGAATAATATTTAATAAACGGCTTAGCGGACTGATAAACCAGTGCTTCGAGATGCGCGACGTTTCATAACTCCATCGTTGTGTGGTATTTAATGAAATTTCGTTATCACAATTTATTTAAAATATCAGGTATGAAATTTAAGTTATTGGTTCTTCTTCTTTTCTCCTGTGGGATTATTAATTCTTTTTCACAGAGAGATTTTTCGGATTCGGATACAACCAAATTAGTAATACTCGGATCTGGCAATCCAAATCCGTCCCCATTTCAATCGGGTTGCTCGTTAGCTATAATCGTATTTGATACACCCTACATTATTGATTTTGGCCCTGGATTAATACGCAAAGCTGCTGCTATGTCTCCGACATATGGTGGTAAGATAAGTGGCCTTGAAGTGAAAAATATTAAACGGGCATTTCTAACCCATTTACATTCCGATCATACTACAGGCTATCCCGATCTAATTTTAACTCCATGGGTAATGGGGAGAGATGAACCTCTTGAAGTATATGGTCCGGAAGGAATTAATAAAATGACCGAAAATATTCTTGAAGCATACGAAGAGGACATCAGGTATCGGTTATATGGCTCTGAACCTGCTAATAATCAGGGTTGGCGTGTAAATAGTCATGAATTCAAGAAAGAAGGAGTTATTTACCAGGATGAGAATGTAATAGTAGAAGCTTTTCCTGTTCCTCATGGGTCATGGCCGAATTCATGGGGATTTCGCTTTACAACACCCGACAAAGTTATAGTTATATCTGGTGATACTAAACCATCAGAAAAAATTACAGAATATGCAAATGATGCAGATATATTGGTACATGAAGTCTATAGTAAAAAAGGATATGATAAAAAGAATGCATTCTGGAAAGACTACCATTCAAGCAACCATACTTCAACTTATGAACTTGGTGCAATTGCAAGTAAAACAAACCCTAAACTGATAGTACTTTATCACATATTATTTTGGGGTGCATCCGAGCAGGAATTGAGAGACGAGATAGCTTTAAAATATAAAGGAAAAGTTATAGTTGGAAATGATTTAGATGTGTATTAGTCAGAACAAAAAAATATACTTAAGCACCACACAACAGGCGGTATATTTAATGCCTGAACAGATTTTACAGAAAGCAGCAGGCAGGTATAATCCCCAATGAAAGATATAATATTACGGAATAAAATCAGGTTATCAGACAGACTCTCGTAAGTTGCCATTTACAACCACCCTGTCAACTACTTTTGACAAAATATCAATTTTTAATAGGGTAAATCATGTCTTACCGATCATAAAAGATAATTAATTAATCTACCGCTATGAAAAACATATTCTTTCTATTTGTTCTCACTGTACTTGTTTCAACATCCAGTTCCTTTTATTCTGAATTGAATGGACAATCTTCTGTAAATAGAGATACCATTATTCTGGCTGCTCACGAAATAATTAATGAAACTACTTATTGTGGACTTATCACCGTAGACTCTTTAGGGCTGCCCAAAATTCGGACAATGAATGCCTTTCCTGTTGAAGATGACTTTGTTATATGGTTTGCTACTTCAAGAACAAGCCGTAAAGTCAGAGAAATTAGAAGTAATCCGAACGTCTGCGTTTATTTCGCAAACCATCTTACTGTAAAAGGGTATGTCAATATAAACGGCTCTGCATCAGTTATTGACAATAAGGATTTACTGATTCAAATGAAACGAGACTATTGGAATAGTATACAAGGCTGGCAAGATAAATTTGTGCTCATTAAGATCATCCCTAAATCAATCGAGATTATAAACTATAAACATGGACTAAGTAACGATCCTAATACCTTCAAAGTTCCAACCATCTCGTTTTAAAAATCAGAAAAACAGCAGCTAACACGGGCAAAGCTATGCAAAGCAATATCCCGGGTTAAGGCAAAATTAAATACTATAAAATCACATTGCTATCTGCGGTCAGTCTTTGTCTGTCGCCATCACTTGTCAATTTGTATAGTTAAGGAGTATCTGAGGATACTCTTTTCTTTATTATGCCCGGGACCTGAAGGATCGTCAGGTTAACACAAAATTCCTATCTTGCCGTGCTGTCATGTTCAATGAAACGCCACAATCAAAATATCCGGGAAAGAGCAAAGATTGTATAATTCTTTAAAGAGATCAGTGAATAAAACTCGAGCTTATATGAGATATAATCAGTTACACCTCATTGCAATTTTTTTCTGTACCCTGATGCTTCCATTTCCTTTGGCAGCACAATCGTGGAATTTTGTCAAAGAGAAGGACAGCATAAAAATATATACGCGTGTTGAGGATGGAAAGACACTGAGATCCTATAGAGGAGTAACAAATATAAATGCACCTGTAGAAAAGGTTTTCACCGTGATGGAAGACGTTTACAACACTGACTGGTGGGACAAAAAGCTCACTCAGATCAAAGTATTGCTTTATGAGAAGGACCGGAAAGCGCAATACTACCTGGTATATGATTTACCCTCGCCAGTTACTGATCGCGATCTGTGCGTGGATGTTACAGTTACAATCGATCTGGTTACGGGTGAACGCAAGATTGATGCCGTATCACTCAACGGGGTCATTCCGGAGCGCAAAGACAAGGTGCGAATTAAAGATTACCGGCAAACGTGGACTATCAGACCTGCCGGTAAAGAAACGACTCATGTCATACTTGAAGGTTTTGTTGACCCTGCAGGGACTATCCCGGAATGGATCTCCAACGTGCTAATCGTTGAGTCGCCACTTAAAGCCATCGGTGGTCTCAGGGAGCGAATGGAGAGAAATTAGATCATTAGGGTCATGCAGTAATAGGAAAATGCGGATGGACATAATAGGAAGAGATAAAGTGGCGCAGGGTCAGAAGGGTAAGCAAATAAACGGGTTACATATTCTTATCCTGACTTAAACAATTTACGAATAGCATTTATTGCTGGAGGAAAAATCGTATCTTAATTTTTTGTATCAATCTCAAAACCCAGGTGGATGAAAGTCACAGTAAACGACACTAAGCTTGAACTACACAACGGAGCCAAAGTAGAAGATGCCATTGTGAAGTATTATTCTCACCATGGCATCAAAAGTCCCAAACGCTTCCCTCCCATCGAAGACCGTTATGGAAACAAGGTATCCAGCGACGGAGAGCTGACCGATGGCAACACTCTTTTTATAAAGGACAGAGGCAGAAAGACATCTTCATTCCCGAAACTCGTTCTTGCCCTGCTTGCGATCGGACTTCTTTTCGCCTGCAGTACCGGAAAAAAAGTTATTACCAGCACGCAGGGTGAAAAACAGGCCATCATTTTTGCGGTAAACGATATGCATGCTGCCATTGATAATTTTCCTAAGCTTGCTTACATCGTCGATAGCTTAAGAGCCATCTATCCGGACATGCTTCTTGTTGGTGCGGGAGACAATCAAACAGGAAATCCGGTGAACGATCAGTATCCCGAAAAAGGATTTCCCATGATTGATTTGATGAATGCTGTAGGCTTTGATCTGAGTGCAGCAGGTAATCATGAGTTCGATTCGCACCCTGAAGGATTCAGCTATCTGACGCACAAAGCAAACTTCGGTTTTATATGCGCCAATATTACAGCGGCCGATTCGCTTAATATTAAGCTGAATCCCTATAAGATCATCACGCTACCCAACGGGCTGAGACTTGCGTTTCTCGGACTTTTACAAATCAATCAAAACGGTATTCCCGATTCTCATCCCGACAATGTAAAGGGGTTTACCTTCCGCTCTCCTTTTGAAGTGGCTCCCGAATATCTCTATCTGAAAGATCAAAGTGATATTTTCATAATGCTGACCCACCTCGGTTTTGAAGAGGACGTAAAACTGGCCGAGACCATGGCGGATGGCATTGATCTGATCATCGGCGGACATTCACACACAAAGGTTGAGAAAGAACAAATCCACAACGGCGTTCTGATTACGCAGGCCGAGAACAAACTGAAATACGGCACTCTGATCAAGCTGACCACTAAAAGTGATGGAACGCTGCAAAGAGACATGGAGCTCATTAACATAAGAAATTCGAAGAACGAAAAGCCTTCCATCCGTGCCATGGTTGACAGATACAATGACAATCCCGCACTGAAAGAGGTGATTGCAACAGCCACTGATGATTTTTCGTCCTATGAGGAGCTTGGTTACCTCATGGCCGATGCTCAACGTGATGCTGCCAAAGCCGACATCGCACTGGTAAACCCGGGAGGTGTCCGGATAGATTATCTGGCAAAAGGGCCTATCACGGTCATGAATGTTTATCAGCTTGATCCGTTTGGCAATGAACTGGTAGTAACCAGACTTACCGGAAATGAGATCCATTCTTTGATGCTCGCAGCCTACACCATGGACGACAATCATCCCCTCTATCCGTCGGGGATCAAAACAAAACTGACTCTGGATGCGGACGGTAATCTTGCAGATGTTGCTCTTCTGACCGAAAGTGGCACCCCGCTTGACATGAACCAAACCTACACTGTTGCCATGAATAACTATATGACACAGGTTTACAAATACCAGCACGCTGATCCGGGTCAATCGCTCTTTATTACAACTGCTGATGCAACAATCACTTATCTGAAAGAAAATAAGGATTTAAGAAGTTACAGGGGCGAGAGAAGGGTTCAGGTTGACTAGTTCAGTTTGACTAGCACATTACACCGTCAGACTACACAGCTATGGCTGGCGGGGGTTTACATCTCTTGCCTCCAGTCAGGTAATCTCAGTCTCAGGCTATCACCGGCTTGCTTACCCCGGCCAATTATTATTTGACAATCCAGATCATTTAAAACTGATAAAAAGTTTTAAATGATTAGGAAGGTGATGAATGGATATAATTGAGAAAAGAAGATTTGCAGAATAGAAATAAACTACTGTGCCCAACACGCAGGATAGCCAATAAGGGTTTAGTTTTGTTAAGTATGCCATGATATATAGCAACCCGGAATTATGATTGGCTTCATTTTTAGTCCTTAATAAAAAATTGGTGAAATGACAAATTCTAAGATAAAACACAGACTATTCTGTCAAATAAGCCCGCTAAAAAGAAAATCAGGAAGATTGTCTTAACAAAAAAGAATTATTTGTATTATTGTTAGAGTAAAGATCATATTGATATTCCGGGAATTTACGACTCTCTTCAGGATCCAGACAAAACAAGCTTTAAGTAACCCTATCAAACAACAGGTTTGTCTATGCAATTGCCTATTCACGTCGCGACTAATTCGCGGTTTAGGGGACAGTTTTATGGTCGGCGGAATGGGCTGGCCCTTAACGTTTCAGTCAGGGGTTCTCCCTCCTGCCGTCATGGTTTCTTACTCCTAACGGACTATTGATAATTGAAGTCGTCCAGCTTGAGTGCAAGAACCACGCCATATGCTGACTGGTGTGATGCAACATGCAAATGCCGTCAACTGTTACCTACATAAAAAAAATTAGTATGAATTAAGTTAATGAATAAAAAATGAAAAAAGTCTTTTTAACTCTGATGGCAGGTTTGCTTTGGAGCTTTTGTTTCTCACAAACCACTGGCAGCATAACAAGCAAGTTTGACTTTGTTCCCGGAGAGAAGATTATCTTTTTTGATGATTTTTCCTCAGAAAATATCGGCGATTTTCCGCTGCAATGGCTCACCAATGGCAGTGGTGAAATTGTTACTCTAGATCAGTATGAGGGTCGATGGTTTCAGATTACCCAATCAGGGTATTATATTCCCGAAGTCAAAGATCCATTTACCGACAACTATACCATCGAATTTGATTTATATATTTTAAGCGATCTGGGGTCGCAAATTCCTGCTGTGGTGGATTTGTATTTTCTGTCAGGAGAATTGGCCAACCCGTCACTTGGGAGTCAGCCCGGCCAGGCAGGGTTAAAAATTCAACCTGCATATGAGTCGCTGATCTGGAACAATTGGTCGGAAGCACGAGAATGGCAAGGAGATGAGGGGCAAGTAAATTTTGCTTTCAAAGCGATGGAAAAATATCATATCTCGTTCTGGGTTCAAAAACAACGGGTAAGAATGTATGCCAACGACCAAAAGATATTGGATTTGCCCAGGGGCTTGCAGGCTAATTACACTTATAACATTTTCAGGATAGACGATAATTCTGATGAGACCACACCGCTGATAAGCAATTTCCGTATGGCAGCTGGAATGCCCGATATGAGAAACAAGCTTATTACAGAAGGCAAACTGGTCTCATACGGCATTTATTTTGATGTGAATTCAGACAGGCTCAAGCCAGAGTCGACCCCCTCAATAAAAGAGATAGCCTCTGTTCTGAAAGACAATCCTGACATAAAGGTTAAAATAGTTGGACACACCGATTCCGACGGTGCTGATGATTTGAATCTCGGTTTATCGAAACGAAGAGCCGAGAGCGTAAAAAATGAATTAGTCAAAGCCTACAGCATTGATGCCGGCCGGCTCGAAAGCGAAGGCAAAGGTGAAACTCAACCTCTGGCACCTAATGATAATGCTTTGAATAAATCGAAAAACCGTCGTGTAGAGTTTATTACACTGTAATACGTCTTAAAATGAAATGTACCCTGCTTTTTGCTCTATTGATTTCGGTAAGGATAGCTTCGTTCGCGCAGGCATGCGGCGATTGTTCACGGCCCAGCATAGGCCTTTACGATTGTTATATCAATATACCCCGCCCGACTGAAAATCCTGATTCAATTGTTGCCTGGCAGACCCTGTTCTGGCCTTCTGCGGCTGCTCGTGGGTATATGCGCACGAATGACCCGACAAAAGATTGCATTGGATGGCGTGATGGCGCTATGATCAATGCCATTGATCTGCAAAATGGGAAACTGAAATTTGGGTATGAATATTCAAATTTGCCGTCGCCCGGACCTTTGAAATCTTCTAATTATTTAATTACAAGCAAAGTACAGGCCAGCGGGAGCAAGTATATTTTCACACTCGTTCTTGAAACAGCAATATCGCGCGAAGTAGTAAAGACTGTTGAACGTGAATTTAGTGCGAATGTGGAAAGTGCTAACAATGCAGGGGAACAGGCAGCTATGCAGATGATGCCGCTGTTTGAAACTATCCGGAAATTTGAAGTAGACAAACGAAACACGGATAAAAAAGTGGCTATATCTGATGTAAATCCGGAGATGATTACTATAAAGCCTGCAAAGAGAATTGTCAATACTGAAGAAACCATTGATATTGATATTACAATGATCGACTGTGATGGTGTACCCCTGGCTGATCGCAGCATTATATTTGTTGATACAACTATTCAAATCAATGATGACATTCTCCTCATGAAAGGAACAATTGGAGGCGAGATAACCCCGCATGTCGCGGTTACTGATGAATCAGGAAAAGTAACTGTTAAATTCAAAGCCGGGAAAAAATCTGGTATCGCGCAGATAGTTGCCTGGTATCCTCATCTGAAACCATATGGATGGGGCGATTTTTTTCATGGAACAGCCAATGTTCAGATCAAACCGCTCCCACCTAAACAATGGGTGTTAAATGCCCAAATTACTTCTACAACTACTTTAAACAGAGATACAGTAATGGCTTTCGATATGGGTGGACTGCAACAGGTTAATCAAAGCAGCAAAAGAGTTCAAACGAAATCTCATGGGAACATTATTGCTGTTATTGAAAACATGACTGAAGAGCCAACAAAATCATTTCATTATTTCTCTGATGAAGCAGAACCGCTTGCAATGATTGTCACTGGCGAAGGATTTTATGATGAGTTTTCAACGCATAGAGAAACAATTGATGGAAAGCTTTATAGCGCAGGAATCAGAAACGATAATGTTCGCGGATTTGAAATATCAAAAGTCGATATTCAATTCGATTATTCTCCCGATTACAAATATTTTGGATTAGGACTGAATATAAATGCTGTTGGCTCTTACACCGAGCATCTTTACTTTGATGGATGGTCTGATAACAGAGGTGATTATGACAGCTACAGTATTTGGTGCACGGGCGGTGGTGATGCACTTGAGGATACGAATTGCAAAATTATGAAAAGCGAATCAGGATACAACATAAGCTGGACATTTAAGAAGAAAGATCAGAAAAAAAGTACGAATGGAACAGAATATACAATTACGGAAGGAACAATTTCGGCTACACTAACGCCCGCTAAGAACTATTGAGATAAAAAGGTTATTTGTATGACTAAACTTCATGCCTCATACATTGATAAATTTAATTTGAATACCAAAAAAGAAGATGAAAGCATTAAAATACTTGTCCTTGGTTTGTGCTTATTTACTAAGTGTTCATTCCGTCTTTTCTCAAACAACATATTTGACTGAAAAACAAGGAGCTTACTCCTATAATAGTAGTCTCAATTCAAGAGGAACCGAATATGTAACTTTTGGAAATAATGCCAAAACCTTGTCAGATTATTTTTATGGGAACATACCTGTTATGAACATCAATAAAGGCTTTGATCTGGCTGTTTCCTTAACAGGATATGCAGATGATAATTATAAGGTTCACAAGTGGAATTATGGTTTGAGAGGCGAATTAAATTTTGACTTTCAATTATTTCTGAAAGATGCCAATGGAGAAGGAAAGTGGAAAGTTGAACCGCCTCATTGGAGTCTTGAAATTAACAATACAGAAATGGGTGGACATGGAGGCATGTTGAATGAAGGGGGTGAAGGCTCGATTTTGGGGCAAGTATTTATGGTTTTTCCGCTTGTAAAAGAACTTGCACCCGGGGTAAGATACTACGATTGTGAGGCCCGTACCTGTGGCGAAGTGGTTGTTTTCAATCCCGATAGACCAGATTATTGGTTACCTGTAACTGTCAGAGAAATAGTGGACGCAAAACTTAAATATTATAAGGAAAATGATAGAATGATTTACGACTTCATAAAACCTTTAATAGAAAAAATGAGTGTCACAGAATTAAATTCTCCCGCATTTTATGGAAGTGATGATGCTATTCTTAATGTAAACGGAATTGGCGATGGTTTGCAACTAATGCGTTTCAACCCAGAATACTGGGACAGAACCCTGCCTGTTTCTGCAATTCAATTATTAACATTTGTTTACTTTGGATATGGTTATAATTGTTTTAATGAAGAGGACCAAAAAAATGCTGATGAAGAATACTTTAAGAATAATGGGCACATTAATTATTCATCTGAGATAACGAAATCTATTAATTTTAAAAAACTAGCTGGATTTTTTCAAAACAGATAGGATAATTAACCTGTGTAACACATGGTATAGTCATGCCGGCTCTCCGCTACCACGGCATAACATGCCGTGACTTAACGCCCGGGTTGCCTCATTGCCGGGCCGTTAGCATCGGTGGGGTCTTCCGCCATATAATGGAGTACAAAGCTTGAACATAGATCCCGTTTGATTGTTCCCATAATAACGTAATATCCCCTGTTCACTTAACATTAAATCTATGTCAAACACTGGAGCAAAGAGAGAGTTATCTCCGGAACAACGCGAAGAGCTAATCAGGTCATTGCAGGCCCGTTTTGAGAAAAACATGAGCCGTCACAAAGGTCTTGAATGGGTCAGTGTACAAGCAAAGCTGGATACACCAGCCGGCGGAGAAAAACTGTGGTCACTCAATGAGATGGAGAGAACCGGTGGTGAACCGGATGTTATTGGCTATGATGAAAAAGCGGGCGAATACATTTTTTATGATTGCTCAGCTGAAAGTCCTGCTGGTCGCAGAAGTGTGTGCTATGACCATGAAGCGTTGGAGTCACGGAAGGAACATAAGCCTGAGACCACCGCCATGGATATGGCAGCTGCCATGGGCATTGAACTATTGACGGAAGAACAATACCGGGAGTTTCAGAAGCTTGGAAGTTTCGATACGAAAACGTCGAGCTGGTTGAGAACGCCCCCAGAGATCAGGAAACTTGGCGGTGCCATCTTTACTGATCGCCGGTATGATCATGTCTTTGTGTATCATAACGGAGCGTCCTCATACTACGGCGTCAGGGGATTCCGGGGCTCATTAAGGGTCTGATTTTTAGCGGCCTGACCGGCAGCGCGGTAATAAACTCATCACGCAGCTAATCCCGCAATATTGGACAGTGACTGAGCTAAGAGATCAACCACTGATTCTACATTGTTGCAGGTTGTCATGCTCAGGTGTTTTGTTGCCTGCCTGACATGGATGTTTTTACACCCGTTGCATATTTCAATTGTCAGGAACAAACTTATTATATTTATAAATTGGGCATGGGCGTACATAACTAAAGATACTGCACTCAGTTTAATACTAAAAGAGAACAAATAGTAACCACAATTACTTAAAAAACGGCAGCTGGTAAAAACAGATTTAGTTAATTTACGGATTAGCAGGTTATGAAATTATTTACATTAAAATGGAAAAACTATCTGTGAGTAATGATGCAGTAAGAAATTTGACAACTAACCTATCACAGGACAGGGAATTTAATAAATCAGAACAATGGCCAGATTCTTAAAGAAGTCAAAAGAAGAAATTGGAATTTCACCGGATGAATTGATATTCAGAGGAGAAAAGAAAATAGATGATGTGCTGTTACGTGTAATAGACTATGATGCCAATAATCTGAAGGAGGTAACAATCAATAGCATAGAGGAGGTAGTGAAATATCAGGAAAAAGAGACTGTAACATGGTTTAATGTGGATGGTCTGCATAATACTGAGATCCTTAAAGAGATTGCCAATGAATTTAACCTTGACCATCTGATTTTAGCCGATGTAATGAATACTCAGGCCCAACCAACTATTAAGGAATATGATAACTGTATATTTCTATCCATAAAGATGGTTCAACAAGTGCATGAATCTGGTTTGATGAATTTTGAGAATCTAAGTATTATCTTGACCCGTAATTTTCTCATCTCTTTTCAGGAAAGAAAGGGGGATGTCTTCGAACCTTTGCGTGAGCGAATAAGAAAACAAAAAAGGAGGATCAGAAATGGAGGAACGGATTACCTGTTATTTGCACTGCTTGATATTGTCATAGACAACTACCTGTATATTATTAGTTCATTAGGTGAAAAAATTGAGACTCTCGAAGAGAATCTCTTTCCTGACCCTAAACGAGAAATAATTGGTGATATTAATGCGTACAAGCGGGAATTAAATTACTTAAGGAAGAATATTAATCCTGCTAAAGAGATGATATTAGGGCTCTCAAAACTGGAATCTGAATTCATAGATGAAAGCACTGAAGTCCATTTTAAAGAGCTTATTGACAACATCAATCAGGCGATTGATTCTTCAGAGAGCTACAGGGAAATATTGTCAGATCAATTAAACATATACCATACCACAGTAAGCAGTAAGTTAAATGACATAATGAAGTTTCTTACAGTCTTTTCAGTTATTTTCATTCCGCTTACCTTCATAGCAGGAATATACGGAACCAACTTTGATTTTATCCCTGAGCTTCACTACAAATACAGCTATTTCATTATGTGGGGTATTATTATCCTGATTGGTCTTGGTATGCTAGGCTATTTCAGAAATAAAAAATGGCTATAATAACTGAGTACAACAGATAATAAAGCAAAAATGGATCAACCATATTTTCCGGATAATAAGTACGAGAACAGGAGTTTTAAGGTAAATCCTCTGAGGAAAGGTGAGTATGAGGGTTGCCAGTTTCAGGATTGCGATTTTTCAGAATGTAATCTCTCTGACTTTGTTTTCACAGATTGTGTATTCAAGTACTGCAATTTAAGCCTGGCCAAACTGACGAATACCACTTTCAGAGACATACAATTCCATGATTGCAAAATGTTGGGGCTCCACTTTGAAGGGTGTAATAAGTTTGGGTTATCTTTTGAATTTGATAATTGCATTCTGGATCATTCATCCTTTTATAAAACAAGAATTATCAAGACTTCACTTACAGGCACAAGATTGCATGAGGTTGATTTCTCCGAATGTGATTTGACAGGCTCATCATTCAATAACTGTGACCTCCGGGGTGCCGTTTTTGACCACACAAATCTGGAAAAGGTTGATTTCCTCACCTCATACAACTATTCCTTAGATCCTGATAAGAACAAATTGAAAAAGACCAGATTTTCGTCAGATGGACTCTCAGGTTTATTAAGTAAATTTGATATAATTATCGGGTAAAAAAGTCAGCTCCCCAAAGGTGCTCCGGTTATTTACTCAACATATATTGTCCATTGCATAGCTGGCTATCGGCAAATACTTCTACAATGCATATCTTTATGGTAATCTATCAGATAGTATGGCTCCTGATAAAAGTTTAAAACTTCAAAGAAACCGTAGATGAAAACATTTTACAGTGATTTATCCAAGAAAGAATTTCCAATTTCTGAAAGAATTTCCGGAAAGACACTCAGACAATCAATAATTAATCTTATCCAGAAGGATAACCCACAGTTTACAACAGATAATTACCTGTCGCTTGATGAATTAGATCATTACAGGGAAAAATATATTTCTGAATACCTGAGTGGGCAGATTGAAGAACTAACCGATATAGAGAAAACTGTATTAACATCTCTTACAGAAGAGACAACCTTAACGGATAAATTAGACGGAGACAAAAACCAGGTTCTGACTTTCGGGCAAAGAATTGCTGATAAGGTTGCTTCTTTTGGCGGGAGCTGGACTTTTATCATTTTGTTTGGCATCTTTATTTTTCTTTGGATTTCGATAAATGTATTCTGGCTGATTAACAAAGGATTTGACCCTTATCCTTTTATCCTGTTGAATTTAATCCTCTCCTGTGTGGCAGCAATGCAGGCGCCGGTAATAATGATGAGTCAAAACAGGCAGGAGGACAAAGACAGAGAAAGGGCTCAGAATGACTATATGATTAATCTGAAATCTGAATTAGAAATCAGAACACTGCACGAGAAAATTGACCATTTAATATTACATCAGCAGCAAGAACTCCTGGAATTACAAAAAATACAAATTGAGATGATGAGCGACATAATCAAGCTGGTAGATAAAAATTCAAAAGATAAATAATCGACAGGTTGGTATGTGTTTATGCTTTGACAAATTGACCAAAACCTAATAAATAAAAGTTATGTCTGATACAGTAAATAATTTTCCATTCCAGGTTATTGACTGGAATGCGATTCCCGTAACTCAGCACCCCGGTGATAGCGGAACAGCCTTCTGGCAGACCCTTCAGCTTCAGGGGTTAAGAATAAGGATAGTTGAATACTCAAAGGGATATCTGGCTGATCACTGGTGCCGGAAAGGGCATATAGTACATTGCCTGGAGGGTGAATTCGTCAGTGAATCAGAAGATGGCAATGATTTCCGACTGACAGAAGGAATGACATATGTCGTTTCAGATAATTTAAGCTCTCACCGCTCAAAGACAACAACAGGTGTTAAGCTTCTGATAATAGACGGGGACTTTTTAATTCCGCATGATTGAGAACATATTATTCAGGTACAATAATTTCCGGATAGCAAATAATTAATCTGCCAGATGAAGAAGATCAGAAAAGACCATGAGCCTCCGGAGGCAATCAACAACTGGGGCTGGAGATTTCACCACCTGGGTATCCCGACACAGGAGAAGATGTCAGGTGAAAAATATCTGCCACAATTCAAATTTCATGTCTCCGGCTTTGAAACAAGTCCGTTCGGTATAGAATGGATGAGATTTGAAGAGAGATCCCCCATCGATGATCTGATTCAGACAGTGCCGCACATTGCCTTTGAAGTCGATGATCTTGATGCTGAGCTCAGAAAACACAATTTTGATATCATCACTATGCCGAACAGCGAAAGTGATGAAGTGAGGGTGGCCATGATTAAGCACAACGGAGCCCCGGTGGAATTAATTGAGTTCACAAAAAAATGAGAGTCTGCTTTTCATCCATTTGCCTCCGGCATTGCTGACTACCTGTAAACGGCAAATCACGGAGTGACAAATACGAGCGGAGGCCTCAGTTTTTTGATACTGTAGCTTCCATTGACAGGTCATACTTGTATAATTATCAGTGCGGAGTAACAAATAAGATGTGACCCGTGTGCCCTTACTATGTGAGTTACAGAATATCAAGATTCAAGGACATTATGGTTTATGTCGTTGATTTTACCGATATTGCAGGTGCTTTTACCGGGTGACATACAAGTGTCGCCCGGAGCTCTATCCTTTAAAACCATTGATTATTCAACTATCAGGAGAAAGCCGAAAATCCTCAAGAGTAGGCAAAACCAAAGAATAATTACTTATGAAAACAACAATGAAATTATTTCTTGCTGTTACTGTATTAATTTTTGTATCCTGTGGACAGTCAAAGAAAGAGACCACCGCGAAAGATGTTGAAAAAGCGGCCAATGAGGCATTAGATGCCACCCGGGATTATGCTTCTGACAAGCTGGGTGACCTGATGAGCGATTTTGACAAGTTTACCGAGAGCGCAGGAAAGCAGGTTGAGATGGTGAAGGATGAATTTAACTTGCTGAGTGATGACCTCAAAAGCGTATACCAGGAAAAGCTTGACGCTCTGGAGAAGGAGAAGCAGGAGATTGATGTCAAGATAGCCGAGTACAATGAGGCTGCTGATGACAAAAAGGAGGCCCTTAAGGAAAACATTGAACAGCTCAATGCAGCCTTTGCCACGAGTCTCGAGACCTTCAAGAAAGAGATGTCTGACAAAAAATAAGACTCTCGGCAGCAGAATAATATGCTGTTGGTTGTAGAATATTAGCAACAGCCCTTCATGATTTTCTCAGTAATAGCCGGGTCATGTTACCTATTTGAACCCTGATGACAATTTATCTCGATTACAACGCCACCACACCTGTTGACAAGGAGGTGGCACAGGCAATCCAACCCTATCTCTATGAGCACTTCGGCAATCCATCGAGTGCTCATAGCTTTGGTACTGAGGCTAAGCTTGCCGTGGAGAGAGCCCGCAAGCAGGTTGCCTCCCTCATCAACTGCCACCCCGGTGAGATTATCTTCACCAGCGGGGGCACCGAGTCGAACAATTATTCCATCAAGGGATATGCATATGCCAACCGTCACAGAGGAAATCACATAATAACCACCACTATTGAGCATCCGGCAGTGACGGAGGTATGCAGGTATCTTGAAGGAAAGGGTTTTGAGGTCACCTACATTCCGGTTGATGAATACGGGTTGGTTGACCCGGCCCGTATTGAGGCTGCCATCACACCGGCAACGATTCTCATCTCGGTAATGCATGCCAACAACGAAATAGGCACCATCCAGCCCATCAGCGAGATCGCCGCTGTTGCCCGCAGGCACAACATTGTCTTTCACACTGATGCGGCACAGTCAGTAGGGAAGCTTCCTGTTGACGTAAAGGAGATGGCAGTTGATCTGCTGACGATTGCCGGTCACAAGCTCTATGCCCCGAAAGGCATAGGGGTCCTGTACATCAGGGACGGTATCCTGCTTGAGAAGCTCATCCACGGTGCTGACCACGAGCAGAACAAGCGTGCGGGGACAGAGAATGTTGCGGAGATCGTCGGTCTTGGCAAAGCATGTGAGATAGCGGGTCGTGATCTTGAAAAGAACATTGCTCATTACAGGAAGATGCGCGACCAGCTATACGAACAGCTGGCAGAGATGATCCCGGAAGTGAAGCTTAATGGTCATCCCATGTTGAGGCTCAGCAACACTCTCAGTCTAAGTTTCAAGAACACGGAAGCCAATATTTTGCTTAACGAGATGGAGATGAATGGCATTGCCGCTTCAGCCGGAGCTGCCTGTCATACTGATTCCGTTGATCTCTCGCCGGTGCTCACTGCCATCGGGCTGGATACCGACTACGCCATGGGGACCATCAGGTTCTCCGTAGGGCGTTATACCACTGCTGCAGAGATTGACAAGGCGTCACAGATCATTGCCGGTATAGCCAGACGTCTGCGGCCAGACGCTGCCCTGCAGAAGCAGGAACAGATCTCTTGGGGTGAGAAGATACAACTCACGAAATACACCCAGGGTCTCGGCTGTGCCTGCAAGCTGCGGCCGCAGGAGCTGGAGAAGATCCTGAAAGATATCCCGGCAGGGGTTGATCCGAACATACTGATTGACATTCAGAACTCTGATGACGCAGCCGTCTACAGTATCAATGAGACGATGGCACTCGTTCAGACCGTAGACTTCTTCACCCCTATTGTTGACGATCCCTATGACTTCGGCGCGATAGCTGCCGCCAATGCGCTTAGTGACATCTATGCTATGGGTGCCAGACCGATGTTTGCTTTGAATATCGTCGGTTTTCCGTCGAACCGTCTCCCGATGGATGTTCTCAGGGAGATACTGCGGGGGGCTTCTGACAAGGCTCAGGAGGCCGGTATTTGTATTCTGGGGGGCCATACCATAGACGACCCGGAGCCCAAATACGGGATGGTTGTAAGCGGCACCGTTCATCCTGACAGGATATGGGCGAACTCAGGAGCCCGGGAGGGCGATGCATTAATACTCACCAAGCCGGTCGGCACAGGCATCCTGACAACAGCCATGAAGCGCGGCCTGTTGGACGAGAAGACCAGGGTAGAGGTGACAGCCTCGATGGCTGAGCTAAACAGGAAAGCCGCGGATATACTACAGAGCTATACAGTTCATGCCTGCACTGATGTTACGGGTTTTGGACTTATCGGACATCTGAGTGAGGTCACCGTTGCCAGTGGAGTGGATGTGGAGCTGTTTGCCGACAGGGTGCCCTTTTTCCCCGAGACGGCCAATCTGGCAGCAGCCGGCATCATACCGGGAGGCACAACCAACAACATGAGTTATTTTGGAAGGCATACCGACTGGAGTGAGGATATCTCGGAAATGACACGTACACTTCTCTGTGATGCCCAGACTTCCGGCGGACTGCTTGTCACCGTCCCGTCCGGTGAGACAGAGAGGCTGCTGGCGGAGCTCCGGGAGGCCGGGATACTCTCTGCGGCCCATATAGGCAACTGTACAGCCAGGGGCCAGGGAACCATACATGTGAAGTTGAGTGGGAATAATTAACGTTTAATATAAAACAAGGAGAAAATGGATATCACCGTCAGACCTGCTACAGAGGATGATTTCCCTGCTGTTCTGTCACTCATAAAGGAGCTTGCTGAATTTGAGAGAGCCCCTGAGAAGGTTACCAACAGCGTTGAACAGATGAGACAGGAAAAGGATCTCTTCAGGTGCCTTATAGCCGAGACCGAAGCCGGGGAGATTGTAGGTATGGCTCTCTTTTTCTTTGCATATTTCACCTGGGTGGGCAAATCTCTGTATCTTGAAGACATAATTGTCAGGCAGGCCTACCGGCAACACAAGATAGGCTCGGCTCTATTGAGGAAGATCATGGAGGCTGCAAAGGAGGAGAACTGCAAAAGAGTGCGCTGGCAGGTTCTTGACTGGAATGAGCCTGCCATCAGCTTTTACAGGAAATGCGGGGTTGAGATCAGCGGTGAATGGCTCAACTGTACTTTTGATAAAGAGGGCATTGAGAATTTCAAAATATAAATCATCAAGAAAAAAACTGACATGAAAACGCGGTGCAACCTCATCCTGTTTCTGATTTTGTTTTTATCACTACCTATGTTTCTGTCATTTACCAGACCTGAACCGGAAAAGAAATGGAAGCTGGTTTGGTATGACGATTTCAACGGCAGCAGTCTTGACACTGCAAAGTGGAATGTCCTCATGAGAGAGACCAGCAAGCATAACGAGCTCCAGTATTACATACCGGAGGAGGTATTTGTTGAGAACGGGATACTCAGGATCAGGAGCAGCAAGAGGAAGTACGGATCGCATGAGTACACCAGTGGCAGGCTTGACACTAAAGGCAAGTGTGCCCCTGTTTACGGCCGTTTTGAGATCCGGGCAAAGCTTCCCGGCGGACAGGGGTTATGGCCTGCCCACTGGCTCTATCCGCAGAACCGCGACTGGAAGATGGAATATATCATGGCGGAGGCGGTGGCCAGTGGAAAAGAATCAATGATACCTGAGGAGCGTCCCTGGTACAGTGAGATTGATATCATGGAGTTCCTCGGGCATGAGGCCGGAGTGATCTACGGCACACTTCACTACTACTCATTTGACGGGCAGAAGAAAACCAGCTCGGGCACCTGGCGCAGCCCCACTGATTACACTGCTGACTTTCATTTATATGCCCTGGAGTGGGAACCTGACTCAATCCGGTGGTATATAGATGACCAGCTCATCCACTCTACCACTAATGGCATTCCACATACACCTCATTATCTGATACTTAACACAGCTGTCGGCGGCAGATGGCCGGGGGATCCCGATTCAACAACAGTTTTTCCTCAATACCATGATATAGATTATGTTAAGATCTTTCAAAGAGAGAAATAAGACTATTTACAGGATTATTGTTCATCGCTTTTATACAAATGAAAACTGAAAAGGAGAAGATGCTTGCCGGAGAGTTGTATGATGCAACTGACCAGGAGCTGTCAGCAGAACGGTTAAGGGCCAGGCTTCTCCTTAAGGAACTCAATGAAACCGGCCAGGATCAGGAAGAGGAAAAAAATCGGATCTTAAATGAGTTACTTCCCGCAGCGGGCGGTAATTTATGGGTGCAACCACCATTTTATTGTGATTACGGTTACAATATCAAAATCGGGGATAAGGTTTTTTTCAACTTTAACTGTGTTGTACTGGATGTGATGCAGGTCACAATCGGCAGTCGCACTCTGTTTGGTCCCTCTGTACAGATATATACCGCCACGCATACCATGGATTACAGGGAAAGAGCTTCAGGGCTTGAGTATGCGAAGCCGGTTACCATAGGCGAGGATGTCTGGGTAGGGGGCGGCGTTATAATATGCCCTGGGGTGACAATCGGCGACCGCGCTGTGATAGGAGCCGGCAGCGTGGTAACCAGGGATATGCCTTCAGATGTATTCGCCGCCGGCAATCCATGCAGAGTGATACGACGGCTCACTATTGATACCTGATCCTGACCACAGTCGCCCCCCTTACAAGTCGGGAGTAGCTCCTGCAAAATCGGGCCGGACTGGTTTAAGGATGAAATAAGATATCTATACTTACCGCCATGATCAAAAAAGGAGACAAACTGAGTAACCGTCTGGAGGCGGTTCCGGGGATAGGCAAAAGCCTGGCCAGGGACCTTCGTGACCTTGGCATCGATGATGTCAGCTGTCTGCGCCGCCATGACCCTGAGAAGATGTATTCCGACCTGTGTCGTCTGCGAGGAGTGAGACAGGATCCCTGTGTTCTTTATGTCTTTCGTTCCGCCGTCTATTTCGCCCGGACCGACAATCCTGATCCTGAGCTTGTCAAGTGGTGGAACTGGAAAGACAGACGTTTGCCCTGACCATTCCCGAACGCTCTCCTTCCCCTAAGGCATGAGGCAGGGTGTTTGTTGTCTTAAAACAAAAAAGTTTCCATAAATTTGTTTATTGCCTTTATCGGCTGAATGCAAACATGCAAAAAACCCTGGTTTGAATAAGTGGTTAAAAATATTAATAGTCAGCTCACTGATACCTTTAGCAGGGTTGCATGCTCAGACTCTTCCTCCCATACAGATCTTCAAGCCGGAAGACTATAATGCGGATAATCAGAACTGGCAGATATCACAGTCTGATAATAAATTCATTTATGTGGCTAATAACAGAGGGCTTCTTGAGTATAACGGATCTACGTGGAGATTGTATCCTTCTCCCAATAATACCGTTCTCAGATCTGTAACGGTGATTGGTGACAGAGTTTACACAGGATGCTATATGGAATTTGGATATTGGGTAAGGAATTCCACAGGGAAGCTGGAATATGTTTCCCTGACACCACTGCTTGTAGAAAAGATGAGAGATGACGATCAGGTATGGAGTATTCTTGAGCTTAATGAATGGGTAATATTTCAGTCAGCGGGCAACATTTACTTTTACAACTCCACTACCGGCAAATTCAGGATAATTGATTCCAAGGCAAGCATTTACAGGGCATTTAAAGTAAACAATGATATCTACTATGATGTCAGGGGTCAGGGGATATACAAAATGGAAAATGGTGAATCCAGCCTTTTCCTTGATGATCCAGCAATAAGGGATAAGAGGATCGTCAATATTTTTGAAGCAGACAGGCATCTGATCTTACTTACTATTGAGGAAGGTTTCTTCAGGGTGGAGGGCAACAAGGTGGTAAAATGGGATATACCGGCTAACAAGACTATTGTCGAGGCCAGTATTTTCTGCGGAGTACAGCTGGCAGACGGGAGTTTTGTAATAGGAACTATTTCCAACGGTATTATTCTCATAAACAGCAATGGAGAGATTGCCTACCGTCTTAACCAGAGCAATGGTCTTAGTAATAACACAGCATTATCGCTCTTTGAAGACATTGATGACAACCTATGGATTGGCCTCGACAACGGGGTCAACTGTGTTAATATAACTTCACCTATCAAGTTCTTCAATGATTATGAAGGCCAACTCGGGACCGTATACACCTCAAAGGTCTTTGGTAATAATCTATACCTCGGCACCAATCAGGGATTATTCTATAAGGAGGTCAACAGCAAGGAACCATTTAAATTCATTGAGAATACCAGTGGCCAGGTCTGGGACTTATTTAATTATAAAAATGAAGCTCTATTCTGCGGTCATCACCTGGGCACCTTTGAAATTAAGGGGGACAAGGCTATACTGATAGACAATAATCCAGGCACATGGACCTTCAGAGAGGTTCCTTCACGAGAGAATTTATTACTGAAAGGAAATTATAACGGACTCTATCTTTTAGAAAAAAAAGATGGCAGGTGGGATGTCAGGAATAAAATAGTTGGGTTCAATGCTTCATCAAGATTTTTTGAACTGGGTCACAATAATCAGATCTGGATAAATCATGAATACAAAGGGGTATATAAACTAAAGGTTGACGACAGTCTCACAAAAGTATTGAATCTGACGATGGAGCCCTTCTCACACGATGCCAAGAACTCAAGCCTGGTCAAATTCAATGGTGAGATGTTATATGCTTATGAGCAAGGTATATATAGATATGATGACAAGAGCAGCTCATTCATCTATGACAGTCTGTTAAGTCCAATAATCAAGAATGAAGATTACATTACCGGTAAGATGGTGGTTGACGGCAACGAAAAGCTATGGGCTTTTTCCAAGGACAATATTTATTACGCAACCACTGATCATTTAACTAACGAACCCCGGATACACTCTGTCCCCATTCCCCTTAATCTGAGAAAAGTAACACAGAGTTTCGAGAATATCTCCAGGATTAGTGATGACACCTATCTTCTGGGCACAGCCAACGGATATCTAACCATAGATATTTCAGGGGTAAAAAATGATGCGGCACATAAAATCCACCTGAACTCTGTTGTTCTGAAGGATATTGATAATAATACCGTAGATCAGGATATCACAGAACCAGGGGAGTTCAGGCATAAAGCAGGAATAATTACATTCAGCTATTCGGTGCCTGAATACAATAAATACCTTGATGTCAAATATCAGTACAAACTGGAAGGGCAGAGCACAAAATGGAGTGGATGGTCAACCGCGGCTTCATCACAATTTGAAAATCTGGGCTTTGGCGATTATGTTTTCAGTGCAAGGGCGAAGATTGGCAACATCTTATCAGAGAATTTCATTACATACAGGTTCAAGGTTAACAGGCCCTGGTATCTGTCAACTATTGCGCTGCTGGTATATCTTCTGACAATGCTGTCTGCAGGTTATTTCATCAACAGGGCATATGACCGCCATTTCTATAAGAAACTGATTAATGAGCAGCTAAAAAATGACAAATTGATTGTTGAATTGAGGAATGAACAGCTTAACCGGGATATTGAAAGCAAGAACAGGGAGCTGGCTATCTCGAAGATGAACATTCTAAGAAACAATGAGTTGCTAAATGAGATTAAGAAAGAGATCAAAAAGGATGATTGCAGAGACAGTACCTTATCTGTCAGCAGACTGATAGAAAAAAACCTTAGTAACACAAAAGACTGGGAGATATTTGTCAGGGCTTTCAATGAAACTGACAAGGGGTTTCTTGACAAGCTTAAGAGCCTGCACCCCAACCTTACACCAAATGACCTGAAATTTTGTGTATATCTAAGGCTGAATATGTCATCCAAGGAGATAGCTCCTCTTCTAAATATCTCTGTAAAAAGCGTTGAGACCAGGAGGTACAGGCTGCGAAAACGCATGAATCTTCCACATGAAGGAAGTCTGGTAAATTACATTCTGGATCTTTAGCCTCTACGAAGAATAAGATTACCACTACATTACCACTACAAAAACACCTTTAGAGGAGAAATGACAAATCTCTCATCCTGAAGGGGATACTTCAATCACCCGTAAAATCAGGCTCTGGAGAATATTTACCGAAAATATCTTTCTGCCTTAGAACTGTAGGCTTTTTGTGTAGGTAAAAAATAGATGATTATTGGTATTGAGACCTATCTTGACATTGATTTTTTAACTCAATCCATAAGTCTAACCTAATTCAAAGATCTATGAAATTAATCTTATGTTCCAGAAGAATGAAAGTCTTTCTTTTATTCTTTCTATTCTTCGGGGTTTATGCAGTCAATGCACAGACTTTCGATATTAAGGGAACGGTATCCGACGAAACAGGATTACCGATGCCCGGTGTTTCCGTAATTGTAAAAAATACAACACACGGAACGTCCACTGACTTTGATGGTAAATTCACTTTATCCAATGTCCGGTCCGGGGAGACGGTTGAATTCTCCTTTCTCGGATATACTTCCATCGAACGTATAATAAGGAATGGTGACGAGCTAAGCATCACCATGACTCCCGTTGCACTTCAGATAGGAGAAGTAGTTGTGACGGCTCTGGGTATAAAGAGGGAGGAGAGGGCCCTTGGATATGCTGTACAGGGGATTGATGGCGAGAGTCTTCAGAAAGTTTCCGGCATTGATGTCGGGACCTCGCTCTCCGGTAAGATTGCAGGTGTTCTGGTACAGAACTCTACCGATTTTAACGTTGAACCCACAATTTACGTCCGTGGTGAGGAACCACTCATTGTGATTGACGGGATTGCCTACTCCAACAAGAAACTGAATGACATTGCAGCGGAAGACATTGAATCAATGTCAGTCCTGAAAGGCTCCACTGCTTCTGCACTTTATGGTTTCCGTGGAGTAGCCGGTGCCATCCTCATCACAACAAAAAACGGCAGCACAAGTAAAACCGGCGTATCGGTTGATTATACCACCAACACCATGTTCAATGCCGGATTCCTGGCGATTCCCGAGAAACAAAGTGTTTATGGACGCGGGACTGCCTATACGTACGATATTAACTCCGATCAGTCATGGGGTACTTTCATGGACGGGTCCATCCAGAGACAATGGGATCCGATTGCAAAAGAGTTCAGGGAATTTGAATACCTGCCTGTTGGCAAAGACAACTTCAAGAACTTCCTGGAAACGGGTTATATAACAAATAATAATATCAGTGTTTCCTTTAAAAATGACGCGTTATCTCTGAGAAGCTCACTTAACTGGACAGAGAATAAAGGACGCTATCCAAATTCCATTCTGGATAAATATTCTTACACACTGGGTGGGGATATTAATCTGGACAAGTTCAGGTTGACATCCAATATGTCGTATACCAAGAGAGAGACCCCGAATATGGGCTCGAACGGGTATACCTCGTATGATCCTATGTATACCCTGCTCATATGGTCACCAGCTGATTTCGATATTCTTGATTATAAAGACAATTACTGGTTAATACCCGGTCAGCTACAGAACAATCAGTTTGGTTATGACTTATCACGACCCTTATATCTGGGGTATTCCGGGAAGTCCCAGAACAGTCCCTATTTTGACAGGTATCAGCGTACGCGCTCAGCATCACGCGATATCTTCAATGCTGATGTTAATGCGAGTTACGATTTAACCGACTGGTTGACATTTACTTTTCGTTCAGGGCTTGATTTCTACGTTGAGCGGGGCGAACTTAAAATTTCCCAGGGTTCTTACACATCTGCAGGGAATACAGGTATACCTGGAATCCCCTATCCCTGGGGTGAAAGCAGAAAGGGTTCCTATATGACAGGCCAGACCAAGGGCTTCAGTATCAACAGTGACTTTCTGGTGACCGGTAAGAAGACATTCATTGATAAGCTTGAGGTGGATTACCTTGCCGGTGGTACAATATTTTTTGACAGAAGCGATAATATTAACGCCAAGACCATGGGTGGTATCTCCATCCCGGAATATTTTTCGCTCAACGCATCTGTGAATTCAGCTGCCGTTGCCGGGAGTACTACTGCCAGGCAGGTAAATTCACTGTTCGGCCGTCTCGCACTCTCTTGGAACAGGTTGATTTATGTAGATGTTACCGGCCGTAATGACTGGACATCCATGCTTGCAAACCAGAATGTAGCCAAGTCTGACAGATCATATTTCTACCCGTCTGTATCAGGTAGCTTTGTCGCATCCGAGCTTTTGCCTGAATCAGCCAGGACATGGCTGGATCTGTTGAAGCTCAGAGGCTCGTGGGCAACCGCAAAGACTGCCCCTGATCCATACAGTATCAATAGTGTATTTACAGTAACCCCGAGTACATGGAATGATATGACCGGTGCGTCAGCTCCCTCATCACTCTACCTCGATACCTATAGCCCTAATACATCTGCAACAACGGAGTTCGGTATTCAGGGAATAATGTTTAAAGATCGTATAGCTGTTGATGTGACTTATTATTCGAAACATATTTTTGATGTTCTGAAATCGGGACCAATGACATCAGCTTCAGGATATACAAGTACATACATTAATACTGATGAAGAATATCTAAAAAGCGGTTGGGAGGTAGCACTCAGAGGCACTCCGGTAAAGACTAAAGACCTTCAGTGGGATATAAACCTTAACTGGACTACCTACAAGCAGGTTTATGGCCAGCTTGACTCAGTCTACAGTGCCAATAATCCGTGGGTAAAGGTTGGCAACCGTACTGATGCATTCACACTCCAGGATTATCTGTATGTTCCATCCGGAGAATATGCCGGGCAGCATATCTACAGCAATGGTAAAATCCAGAGAAGTACTTACTATTCAGTATACGGTTACAGTAATCCCGACTGGTTATGGGGATTAAGTTCTTCATTAAGGTATAAGAACTTCACCCTATACATGTCATTCGACGGTGTTGTAGGAGGCTTAATGAGCACAAGAACTGAAAGTTACATGTGGCAATCAGGGGTGCATCCCAATTCAGTTACTCCTGAGCGTGAATTAGATGTTCTTACTCCGGGATCCAAGAACTACGTTGGCGATGGTGTAATGGTTACTTCCGGGTCTGTCACCTATGACTCCTTTGGAAACATTACAAGCGATACACGAGTATATGCGCCCAATGATGTGACCTATACCTACAAGCAGGCAACGATAGACCTGCATAGCACAAGCGCCTGGGGCGGCAGTGCAAACCCCAATGATGTTTACGAAAGGACATTCCTTAAACTGCGTGAAGTCTCTCTGACCTATAACATCCCCAGCAATGTCATTGCTAACCTGGGTTTCATCAAGGATGTCTCCGTAAGCTTTATTGGACAGAATGTGCTGTTCTGGGCCAAGGATTTCAAATACTCTGACCCCGATGGTGGTAGCGAGGATTTTGCTGATCCTTCAGTACGATACCTTGGAGGTAATATTAAACTCTCATTCTAACAGAACGGAACCATGAAAAACTTAAAATATACTATTATAGTTGCAATCTCATTCTTCCTGGCGGTTTCCTGCAGTAATTTCGAGGATATAAATACCGACCCGAATAAGACGAATGAGGTTACTCCGGCGATGCTTGCAACACAAGTATTAAAAGACACATATAGGTTCTGGAATCCGAATCCAAATGATTTCACTTCCGGTAACCTGTTTAACAAGCACATTGCAATGCTTGAAACTAACCCTAACCCGTATCAGTATTATTATTCATATTGGCCTTATGGGAGTTTCGGATCATATACCATGCTGACCGACCTGAAATACATGTCACAGTTTGCTGAAGGCGCAGCCAATGAGCTTTCATACAACGGACTTGAATTGTTTCTTAAGGCATGGTATGGATTCTCGGCTTCACTTGATATGGGTGATATCCCCTATTCAGAAGCCGGTAAGGCCCTTGAAGGTATTACCAAGCCCGTATATGATAAACAGGCTGATGTGTTTGCCTCAGTGCTGGATGATCTTCAGCAGGCTGAAACCTATTTTGCCAATGGAGCGACTCTTACCGGTGATATCATGTATGACGGTGATGTTACCAAATGGCGCAGGCTGAGCAATGCCTTACAGTTAAAGGTCATAATGACCATGAGTAAGAAAGCCACAACTGCACAGAAAGCCCGCTTTGCTGCCATTGTAAATGCCGGAAACCTGATGACCGGAAATGATGATAACCTTAAACTGGTTTTCACGCTGAATTCCAACGCATCATATCCGATGTATAACGGTGAATCACGCAGAATATATACCGGCGTTTCTGAACTTGTTGTAGATGCCCTGAAGAATCTGAATGACTACAGGCTGTTTTACTTTGCCGAACCCGCACAGGCACTTATTGACGGAGGACTGACAGAGAATGATTTCGATGCCTACGCAGGTGCTCCTACAGAACTTGCTGCTGAAGACCTGGCTCTTAACAATGACGCCGGAGCTTATTCGCTCCTGAATACACGCTATGTGCAGTTCATGGATAATGATCCGATGCTCTATTTCACATATTCAGAACAGTGCTTCATTATCGCTGAGGCTATTGAGGAGAGCTGGCTTACCGGTGATGCTCAGACTTACTATGAAAACGGGGTGAAAGCCATGTTATCATATTACATGAACCTAAACCATACAGCAGGCATGGTACATGGAATGCCAATCACTCAGGCTTATATAGACAATTATTTCACAGGTGCGGCAGCTTATGCTACCGGAGGATCAAAGGAAGACCGGTTGCATCAGATATGGACACAGAGATGGCTTATCGATTTCTTCCAGGGCAACGGAGGCAACTATCCTCAGTTCCTGCGTACCGGATATCCGGAATATCCTCTTGATCCAACTACCAGCATGAATCCTGATGATGTAAACGTCTACCCAAAAAGATGGAAGTATCCCACTGATGAAAAGACCACAAATCCTGTAAACTATCAAAAGGCTATTGATGAACAATATGGCGGATATGATGGCATCAACCAGGTTCCGTGGTATATAAAAGATTAATATAGCAATTAAACGATCTGGGTTTGGATTGAGGTTGACCGGCAATTTTCAGCATTATCCCTTTAATGGGTCTGTTAAATTGCCGGTTTACCTTCTTTAATTCATCCTGCCTGCCGGCATGACCGGTCTTTATAGAACTGAGAATTATCCGGTCTCATAACCGTTTGCCAGCCATAGACGCCATCAGCGGAAAGGTAGCGAGGTGGAGAGACAGCCAGCCATAGACGCCATCAGCGGAAAGGTAGCGAGGTGGAGAGACAGCCAGCCATAGACGCCATCAGCGGAAAGGTAGTGAGGGAATTGAAGACAATGTCTTTCCTCAATTAATAACGGAATGTGTCAGAGTATAGCAATTAAATTAAGCAGTCATGTATAAAAACCCAATTCTACTTCTTTCATTAGTGACGCTTCTTTCGGTTTCCTGCAACAATAACAGGAACAAAGCAAACATAACTACGCACGAAAAACCCGTGAAAGGCTACGAGCTTGTCTGGGCTGACGAGTTTGACGGCAACAATATCAACCTGAACAACTGGTCTTTTGAGCTATGGAAGGCAGGCAAGGTAAACAATGAATGGCAGCAATATGTTGAAAACAGTGATAACTATATACTCCAGGATGGGAGACTATTTATTACTGCCACCAGGACAGGTAATAATGAAAAAGGGGGTTATGCCTCAACGCGTCTTTCCACTCAGCATAAGCAGGAGTTCACATATGGTTGCATTGAGTTCAGGGCAAAAATGCCTTCTGGCAGGGGAGCCTGGCCGGCATTGTGGATGCTGGGCGCCAACATAAAAGAGGTTGGCTGGCCTGCATGCGGTGAGATTGACATTATGGAATATGTGGGTTTTCAACCTGATACTACCCATTCCAATGTTCACACCCTCTATCAGTCAGGAGTCACTGATTTTCATATATTGGTACCGCTTGAAACTGCTGAGGAGGATTTTCACCTGTATGGTTTGATCTGGACCCCTGATGCTCTCAGCTTCTACCTGGATGACCCGTCTAATGTTGTCAACACCTACTCTCCTGAAGTCAGGACAGCAGAGAACTGGCCTTTTGATCACCCTTTTTTCATTATCATGAATTTTGCCGTCGGAGGCAACTGGGGCGGGAAGGAAGGTGTGGATGAAACCATCTGGCCGCAATCAATGGTGGTCGATTATGTACGTCTATATCAACTGAAAGAATAGCTTGCGGAACCTGTCAGGGATAAGCTCCTGCCTGGGTTAGCAGGAATTAATCTTCCATATAACAGAAAATCCCGGGTGGTGATACCCGGGATTTTCTTTAACTTGTAGACCTGAATAGACGGCAGTTGATCATCGGAAGATTATTGGTTTGCCGGAGAGAGAAAGCCACACCTGACAATGAAAGAGATATATGCAGATAAAGACCAGATCCATTCCTACCTCGCGTTACGAAAGGCAGTAGGCTGGATAGGCATCCTTCTCCCGTTTGTACTGGTGCTGGGGCACACCATTATTTTCGGCGGCGACACCCTCCTGCAGAATATCAGTGCCTACTACCACACCGGCATGCACGATCTCTTTGTAGGGGCCATTTGTGCCATAGCCCTTTTCCTTTTCTTTTACAGGGGTTATGACAGGTGGGATAACATTGCGGCGAACCTGGCAGGTTTCCTGGCACTCGCCATCGCCTTTTTTCCTACTGTGAAGGAGGGCGCCTATGATTGGGTGGCAAACGTACACTATTACTCTGCTGCATCTTTCTTCGTTATCCTGTCCCTCTTTTCATTATTTCTCTTTACCAGGGGTGAGGCATGCCCTTCAGAGATGAAGAGGCGCAGAAACCTGATCTACAGGCTCTGCGGCATTATCATGCTGGTATCGATGGCAGCGATAGAGATCTTTTTTCTTTTCTTCGATGAGAGCCATGAGGACTCGAGGTTTGTTCTTTATGCAGAGACTGTCACTCTGGTAGCCTTTGGCATCTCATGGCTCACAAAGGGAGGAACATTATATCCGGATAAAATTAAAACCACACATACAATGGAAAAGGAAGACAATCTTATCAAAGTATTTACCGGTCCTGAACCGACCGCCCTCCTGCTGATGGAAAGGCTCAAGGAGACTGGCATAAAGTCGCTTATCAAGAATGACTCCAACCTTGGCTATCTGGGAGCAGTGCCGGCAGTCATAGCCCTGTACATTTTTAAAGAAGACCTTGAGAAGGCCACGCCTCTCATCAACGAGATGAAAGAGCGGCATGACCCGGAAGAATAAAACCACATCAATAAATATAAATATGAAAAGACTGCAGAAAGGCCTCACGGTCATCATCCTGGCGGTGATTGCCGTAGCATGCAATGATGCAAAAGAAACGGCGGATATGATAATTACTAATGCAAAAATCTGGACAGGAAACGAGAAACAGCCCATTGCTGAAGCGATGGCGGTAACAGGAGATACCATTGTTGTCATTGGTGGCACGGGGGAAGTGATGAAGCACAAAGGGATAAACACGACTGTCATAGACCTCGGGGGCAGGTTCGTCACTCCCGGTTTCATTGATTCGCACGTTCATTTCCTTGAGGGGGGCTCCAATCTTGCCTCTGTACAGCTCAGGGACGCCTCAACACCTGAGGAGTTCATCAGCCTTATAAAAGCGTTTGCCGCGAAACAGAAGCCAGGAGCATGGATCCTTGGTGGCGGCTGGGACGGTAAGGGATGGGAGAGTCTGCCTGAGAAAGGATGGATTGACTCCGTCACACCTGATAACCCGGTCTTTGTCTCACGCCTTGACGGACACATGGCACTGGCTAACTCTCTGGCCTTAAAGCTCGCAGGCATTGATGCAGGGGTAAAGGATGTCATGGGTGGTTCCATTGGCAGGGACAGCCGTGGTGACCTGACAGGCATCCTCAAGGACAATGCCATGGATATGGTATTCAACATCATTCCGCCAGCCCCGGAGGAGGAGGTTGAGAAGGCATTGGTGGCCGGCATGGATTATTTTGCCTCCAACGGTGTTACTTCAGTGCAGGCTGTTGATGCAGGCAGCTATGCAGATGCCATTGCTGCAGTGCGCAGCCGTGGACAGCTTATCACCCGCGTCTATGTGATGCATACCATAAGCAGCTGGAATGCCCTTAAGGAGCAGACAGACCGCGAGGGCTTCGGCGACAAGTGGATCAGGACAGGCGGTGTGAAGGGATTTGTTGATGGCTCCCTGGGATCACATACAGCTGCCTTCATTGATCCCTACACTGACATGGTAACCGATTCGGGGTTGTTTGTAAACAGCAAGGAGGACCTCTACAGCTGGGTTTCCAATGCTGACAAGTCAGGAGAGCAGGTTGTGATCCATGCCATCGGTGACCGTGCCATCAATTTTCTTCTCAATACCTATGAAAGGGTGGCACAAGAGAACGGTGAGCGTGACAGGCGCTTCAGGATAGAGCATTCGCAACATATTGCCCCGGGAGACATAGAGAGGTATGCGAACCTGAATGTAATTGCCAGCATGCAGCCTTACCATGCCATCGATGACGGAAAGTGGGCCGAACCGCTTATCGGTACGGAGCGCATGAAAACGACATACGCTTTCAGGTCACTCCTTGACGCCGGTGCCTTGCTGGCCTTCGGCAGCGACTGGCCAGTGGCTCCTGCAACGCCCCTGGAAGGTATCTATGCTGCCGTCACCCGCCGGACGCTTGATGATAAAAACCCTGACGGATGGATACCTGAACAGAAGATCACCGTTGAAGAGGCGCTGAGAGCATATACAAAAGATGCCGCATATGCCTCATTTGAAGAAGGCATAAAGGGCACACTTGAGCCCGGCAAGCTCGCTGACTTCGTGGTCCTTGATAACGATATCACGACAATCGATCCGGTTAAAATAAGAGATGTCAAAGTGCTTCAGACATTTGTCGGCGGAAAGAAAGTTTTTGACAGCAATGACGACCGCTGATTGGTCTCTGCATCATTTACTCATTATTATTTCCAACACCAGGAGTAACTTTAGGTCAATCTGGTTGTCATAATTAAAGTCTGAATGGATGGAACAAATTGCAGATTTTTTAAAATC
>JAVEYS010000014.1:0-56736 GCA_034003345.1 Bacteroidales bacterium | reverse complement strand
GAGGTGTAAGGCAGCTATGGTTACAACAGATCCTTCCTTTTCCTGCCATTCTCCGGACCCGGCAGAATCACTGTGAAGCAACTGCCACTGCCCGGTGTGGATTATACGGTTATTGTCCCCTTACTGATAGTCACCAGCTCATGAACCAGCTTAAGACCAATTCCTGTCCCTTTCTCTGAGTCAGTGCCTTGAGTGGAATCTATCTCATTGCCTTTGAAGAGCTTCTTCTGACGCTCTTCGGTTATACCTACACCGTTGTCGCAAATCTTTATCGTCACCCAGTCAGATGATTCTTCCTTCTCCTTCACATGAACAGTTATTCTGCCTCCGTGGTTGGTGTATTTGATGGCATTGGAGAGCAGATTCCTGGTAACAATGTCTATCAAATCCCTGTCAAACCACCCCTTCGACCTTCCTACCTGTGTGAAATTCAGTGAGATTTTCTTCCGGTCAGCGCTGTCCTTGAGTATACTGATATTTGTAAGAATGATATCTGCCAGGTCGTTCTCAGCCGGAGCATAGCGTATCATATCCTCCTGACCTCTGCCCCATACCAGCATGTTTTCAAGCAGTCCAATGAGCTGTTGCGAGTACTGGATGCATGAATCAGCCAGAGACTCCGTCTTATCACGGAATTCCTCCTCCTTAAGCATATAGAGTGTGTAGAGGATGTTGACCACTGGACTACGGAGATCGTGTGAGATGACAGCAAATATCTTGTTCTTCAGGTTGATGGACTCTGACAGTTTTTTGTTCTGCTGAGCTATCTGGTTATTGCGTGCGTTAAGCTCAACAGTCTTTTCCTGAAGTTCTCTTGTTCTTTTTTTGACCCGGGACTCAAGATTGCGGTTTAGTTCCTCAAGCTGCAGTGAGAGGCTCTCCATCTCCTTGCCCTTCTGTATCCAGTCACTTATGAGGAGTGTGGCCTGTATCAACACGAAAACAAGCATCAGAAATGAAAGGATATAAAGCTGCTGGTTTTCCTCAAGGGCGTTTGAGAGGGCAATATCGGCAATGAGTCCGACACCTAAGGTAATGAAGGCGATCAGGTAGAAAAGATCAATATTGTTTTTTTTCAGCACGCCTCTTATGCTCATTATAATGGCGTAAAGAATCACCAACAGCGCCACGGCCTCAACGACAAAAACCGTATAGGAAAAGAGGTATACCGGAAGTACAAGAACCACCACTGTCCCTATAAGAAATATCACATCAACGGCAACTGCAAACCGTCTGAACCATGCAGTGGGGTAGATGAGACTGACGAACCATGTTCCGGAGGCTATCATCATAAGCAGGATCAGGTACTCGCCTCTTACAATCATATACCAGTTCCTTACGTCAATGATGGTAATCAGGTAGGGTGCCGACAGGAATGGTCTCAGAGCAAGGCAGAATACCAGTATTGAGAACATCAGCAGCTTTCTGTCTCGCCTGTAGAGAAGGTAAAAGATGAAAAAGAAGAGAGCAGAGGCAAACAGCATTCCTGATGTTGCTATTGCCAGGAACCACTGGTTGGTAAAGTTGGTCTGTATTGTATGGAAGGTGCCTGCTTTGAGCGGCATCCAGAATCCACCGCGCCGGTGTTCATAGTTTGAGACCCTGATAAGCAGTTCAAGGGTGTCGCTTTTAGGGACATAGCTGAAGAACAGGGGCTCATAAGCCGGTATTGATTCGGCCCGGCTGCGTGCGGGAGTACCATTTCTGGCCATCGTAACTCCATTAATGCTAAGCTCATACGATGTGTCAAATACGGGCATGTCAAATCCCATGCGGTCGAGATATCCGGGGGGCAGCAATATAAGAGCCCGGTAGGTCCCGAATCCAAAGCGGGGGAGCATCTGTCCGTCAACGGTTTGTTCGCTCCAGTATCCGGGAACCGAGCTGTAACAAACAGGCCTCAGTGTATCGGTGATGTGCCCCGGAGTACCATAGATGAATGTGCCGAAATAGAATTCCCATTCGCCGTTCATCCTTACACTGAATTCATCTCCCTGCTGTATATGCCTCAGGTCAAGCACCCCTCTCTCAACCCGTGGAGAGGCAAATACAGCCTGGCATGACAGAAGTACAAGGATGATCAGTGAAGGGAGGACCTTTTCCGGCACACCCACCTTTCTTTTCATTGGCTACTGCTTTACGAGACCGCGGTTTTCAAGCAGGGCCTCAATGCCTGGCTCACGACCTCTGAATGAGATATACATGTCAAGCTCATCTCTTGACCCCTTGCGGGCAAGGATCTCTTTCTCGAAGCGTGCAGCCACCTCCTTGTTGAAGATGTCACCTGTCTCCTTGAAAGCCTTGAAAGCATCGGCGTCAAGCACCTCACACCAGATGTAGCTGTAGTAGCCGGATGAATAGCCGCCGGAGAAGATGTGGCTGAAATAGGTCGAACGGTAGCGGGGTATTATCTCCGGAATGAGACCGTACTTATCCATTGCACTCTTCTCAAATTCGCCCACATTGACCTCAACAGGTTCTGTAAGGGAGTGGTATTCCATATCAAGGGATGATGCGGCCAGGTATTCCACGGTAGTAAAGCCTGTGTTGAATTTACCTGCCTTCTCAATCTTCTCAATGAGCTCATCAGGGATGACCTCACCTGTCTGGTAGTGTTTTGCATATACTCTCAGCACCTCAGGCTCCAGCACCCAGTGCTCCATTATCTGTGAGGGCAGCTCCACGAAATCGCGGGAGACGCCACTGGTATATTCAGTGTTTGAAAGCAGGCTGTGCAATGCATGCCCGAACTCGTGGAAGAGGGTGCTTGCCTCATCAGGAGTAAGAAGCGCCGGTTTGTCGCCTGAAGGGGGAGTGAAGTTGGTGACCATGCTCACCAGCGGAGTGACGAATTTGCCATTTTCATCCAGCCTCTGGGGCCTCATAGGGCTGCACCATGCCCCACCACGCTTGGAAGCCCTCGGATAGTAGTCTATCATGAGAATGCCTACATGTTTGTTGTTGCGCTTAACTTCAAAAGTCTTCACGTCAGGGTGATAGAGCGGAATATCATTCCGCTCACTGAACTCAAGACCGTAAAGCCTGTTGGCGACGTAGAACATTCCGTCAGTGACATTACTGACTGAGAAATAGGGTCTTGTCTCTTCGTCACTGAGGTCATACTTCTCCTTCCGTATCTTCTCGGTGTAATAAAACCAGTCCCATGGCTCAAGCTTGAATTTGCCTCCCTCTTTATCAATCAGCACCTGCTGTTCTGCTGCCTCCGCTTTGGCAACCGGCAGTGCTGCATCCCATATCTGAGACAGGAAGCTCAGCACCTTCTCAGGTTCTTTGGCCATATTACGTTCAAGCACATAGTCAGCATGGCTCTTATAGCCAAGAAGCTGTGCCCTCTCAACTCTCAGTCTGACGATGTCGGCCACGATCTGGTTGTTGTCATTATCATTGCCATTATTACCACGCAGCATATATCCTCTGAACATCTTCTCCCTAAGAGACCTGTTGTCAGCATAAGTCAAAAAGGGGAAGTAACTCGGTGCCTGAAGGGTGAACAGCCATTTGCCTTCCATTCCCCTGGCTTGAGCAGCTGAGGCAGCCTGCGCCCTGACACCCTCAGGCAGCCCTGAGAGATCCTGTTCGTTTTCGATAACAAGAGTGAAGGCGTTGGTCTCCTTTAACAGGTTCTCACCGAACCTGACGGAGAGCATTGAGAGCTGGCCATTAAGCTTGCGCAGTTTTTCCTTATCCTCTGATGAGAGACCTATACCGTTTCTGATAAATCCGATATACTCATCCTCAAGGAGCTTGCTCTCCTCAGGGGTCAGATCGAATTTATCCCTGTTCTCATACACTGACTTGACCCTTTCAAAGAGCTTATCATTAAGCGAAATATCATCCCTGTGCTTTGAGAAGAGGGGCGTCATCTCTCTCTGAAGAGCCTGGATAGAATCGTTGGTATTGGCTCCGCTGAGAGGACCCATGGCACGCTGTACCCTGGTCAGCAGCTCACCGGTGAATTGCAGGGCCCTGATAGTATTGTCAAAGGTGGGATCCTCAGTATTGTTTATGATGGTGTTTACCTCAGCCATCTCTTCCTCCATGCCTTTCAGGTATGCAGGCTTGAAATGTTCAAACTTGATCTTGTCAAAGGGTGGAACCTCAAAAGGAGTATTCCAGTCACAGTAAAAAGGATTCTCACAGCTCTCCTTTTTGCAGGAGATGACTCCAAGAGAAACAATCAGAAACATGATAAACAGTTTTTTCATAATAGTTGATGTTTGTTTGGGTTTGCCTGGTTAAAAATATTGAATAATACCAAAAATACAAAGAAACCGGCAGTAAATGAGTTGCTTTGCAGCATATGAACTTCAGCATGTGGCTATCGGAACTCTACCAGAGGATCACCTTTACTGATCTTGTCTCCGCTCTTTACGGTTATCCTGTTAATTATACCGTCACGGTCAGATACCACCTCCCTGAATGTTCGCCCGTTAATTAAATACATGAGGATCTCTCCCTTTCTGACCTCTTCACCCTCGATATGATACTCCTCCTCCGGTCGGTAGGTGGCCGTAGTCCCGGAGTATATGAACGCTATACCGTTCTCGGGAGCGAAGAGTAGTTTTTTCTGCGAAATCTTAGCCGTATCACTCCTTGATATCTCTTCCTTTCTGTCATCTATCTCTTTAAGAAAGCGGGTTTTGGCGACGCCTGACCGGTAATCACGGTACTGTCTGTCATGCATGGCAAGCTCAAAGAGCTCCTCCTCATCCTCACCGGCAAGCCAGTTGTTGTCTGCCATCTCCTTGCGGTAGCCTTCAAGTGCATCAGGAAAGTTATCCTGCGGATTACCCTCATAAAACTCTCTGCCCTCCTTTTTCGCCAGTTCAATCAGTTCAGGTGCAAGAGTGCCGGGAAGCTTTCCTGCACGGCCAAGGAGCATGTCCCAGGAATTAGGATCTATCATAGCGAAACGGTCATTGCCATTTACCAGTGAGACGATGTTCATGAGTGCCACGTTCTTGACATATTGACTGAATGGTGTGACCAGTGGAGGGTATCCCATCATAGGCCAGATATGCTCCACCTCCCTGAAGAGCCACACAACAAGCTCATCTTCTGACAGTCCGGGTTTGTTTTTCGTCTTGAGAGCCGCATTTATACCCTGGTGTACCCCCTTAAGATCAGCCATCAAGCTGCCCATCATGCCGCCCGGTAGCCCGGAGCCTATAAGAAGAGAGGTCATCTGCCTGTTACGGGGATCGATGAAGTAACCAAGAAAGTCATCAATGAACTCCTGGGTAAGCGATCTTACCTTCATGTACTCATCCATATTAATATCAGGAACATCGAAACCTGCATCCTTCATGATAGCCTGGATGGCAATGACATCAGGGTGTACCATGCCCCAGCTAAGGGGCTCCATGGCTACGTCAAGATAATCGGCGCCAGCCCTGGCTACCTCCAGCATGGAGGCAACTGACATACCGGGTCCGCTGTGACCGTGATACTGTACAATCAGTTCCGGGTATTTTTTCTTGATCCGGCGCACCAGCTCACCCAGTGATGCCGGTCTTCCCACCCCGGCCATATCCTTCAGGCAGATCTCGTCGGCCCCGTATTCCACTACCTTGTCAACAACCTCCATAAAATAATCGACGGTGTGTACGGGAGATGAAGTAATTGAAAGGGCAGCCTGAGATATCATGCCTGCCTCACGCGCATATCTGACAGACAGCTCAAGATTGCGATGGTCATTCAACCCGCAGAAAGAGCGCGCTATGTCAACACCCTGTGCTTTCTTGACCTTATACATCAGGCGTCGCACATCGGCCGGAACCGGGTACATCCTTATGCCGTTAAGGGCACGCTCAAGCATATGTGTCTGTATGCCGGCCTTGTTAAATGGTTTTGTCCACTCCCTGACAGCCCTGTTGGGGTTCTCACCATACAGCAGCTGTACCTGTTCAAAAGCACCGCCGTTCGTCTCAATACGGTCAAAGCAACCCATATTCACTATGTGAGGAGCCACCTCCGTCAACTGGTCAACCCTTGGCTGGTATTTGCCGGAGGACTGCCACATATCACGATACACAAGACTGAATCTTATCTTCTTTTTCATAAGTCGCGAAAGATACTGGATTTTGATTAAAAAGTAACTGAATATTTCCCGATTCAAATATAATCTTCTCCCATTGCTGACACCTGATAATTGTCAATAAAAAAAACATGGTGCCTCAAAGCAAAGAGGGGCAGCCTCTCTTTTCTGGTTGCTTTCTGATGCATGGCATCAGCGGTGAGATGCTTCTGCAAAAAGAGAAGATTTTGCCTTTGTGGCTACCTCTCTCAGGTTTTGTGCAAGCGCAGGCAAACCTCTTTCTGCTTCTGCTTACTCTTTTCTCTGGTTACTCTATTTTGAAGGTACAAAGGGAAGTGGTATTAATGGCTATACATCTCTTTCGACCTTTATTAAACAATGAGGGTGCCCTTTTGAGACACCCCCATTTCAACCTAAACCTGATCGTAAACAGGCCGGATGGCCTGATAAAGGAAGGAAAATAAAATCTTTCTGCCGGATCTAACTGATCAAAGCCGGGAAATAGGATGCAATAAATGCTGTTGCATCAAATTCTGCAACGTCACCCTGTGTGATGACTTTCTGATGGAAGTAATTGGACCTGTCGAGACAATTATCATCAGTGCTGACACCTGCTGCTTTGTACTTATTGCTGACCTTGTTGACGCCAAAAAACTTGCCGTTGCAGGTATACATTACCGAAAGATCATCGGTAACCACAACATAGTTTTTGCATCCTTTCTCTTTGTCAACAAACACCTTAACCTGTAAAGGAGTTTTTTCATAGCTGATGAGATAACATTTCATATCTTCACCTCCAAGCATCATTGGCTGATCAAGTACCTCGATGGTATAAGCGCCAAAAGGAGTATTTGATTCTCCCTTCACAACCACTTTGCCATATGACAGTGAAGCCAATGAGGCAAAGAGTAACAATCCAATTAATAATCTTTTCATGACTAACCCGTTTTTGTTTAACACTAATCTGTCCTTAGGTAAAAAGTGGAACTGTCCTTTTCCATCTTATTTACAGTATAAAGACCGGTGACCCATGGTAATGTTGCACTGATTTTCTGTTAAAATTGTGTTAATCAATAATTGATATCCGTATTTGATATAATATCAATTACTTACATGAAAAGAAATATATTGGCATTTCCAAATCCGGGTCATTAATATTTCCCGGGGAAATTTCAGTACCTTTGCTTTTCAATCTGGTATTATGCACAATCTTGAACACAGGTTTATGATGAACCGCCTTGGAAGAAGGCTCTATCACTGCCTGATGCTCTATAGCATCTAGCCTTTCTGTTGGGGGCTCCATTGGCCCCGGCTCCATTATTTATTATATAACCTTAATCCCTTATATTTTATGGAAGGCTTGATATTCAGTATAAAGAGGTATGCAATTCATGATGGTCCTGGCATCCGGGTCACTCTCTTTATGAAGGGTTGCCCGCTTGACTGTTGGTGGTGTCACAACCCCGAGGGTAAGTCAGCCTGCATTAGCATTGTCGGGAGGGTTGACAGGGTGGGAGACAGGGAGTTCAGGTCAGAAGAGAATGTAGGGAAGTACTATACCGCCGGGGAGATAATGGCTATGGTGGAGCGCGACCGGGTATTCATGGATCATTCTGCCGGAGGTGTTACATTTTCAGGAGGTGAGCCTCTGATGCAGCCGGCGTTTCTTCTTGAAGCACTCATTATGCTCAAGAATGGAGGTTTCCATACCGCGGTTGACACTTCAGGATATGCAGCTCCTGAAACACTGAAATCGATTATGCCTTTCACTGACCTCTTTCTGTATGATGTTAAGCATATTGACCCTGAGATTCATGAGAAATACACAGGGGTGAGCAATGAACTGATCATATCCAATCTTGACATGCTCCTGGAGAGTGGGACGGATGTGATGCTGAGGATTCCGGTTATCCCCGGATTGACGGCAGATTCGGAGTACATGCAGAGGCTGGCACAGTTCATTGGGAGCCGCAACAACGGTAACATTAAGGAGATCAATCTGCTGCCATACCATAAGACAGGCAGCTCAAAGTACCGCCGTTTTGAAATGCCCGACCGCATGGCTTCATTCAGCCAGGTTTCGAACGGACATCTTGATAATTATATTGAGATATTTAAACCACTGGGTATTCATGTGAAAAAAGGCGGTTGAAATTCAAAGTAAATAAGAAGGTGCCGATAATATAACAGGAGCCATATTACCAAAAACAAAATAGTAATAAAAACATGGGTTTTATGCCGCTTTGCGGCACAAGATATCATACAGTGATAATAAATTTTGTAAAGATGAAAATGACAGATAGAGTGATGAGGCTCAGGGAACAGAGTCTCAATGCAAGGGAGACGATCACTGCCGAGAGGGCACAGCTGGTTACGCAGTTCTATTCGGGTGAGGAGGAGCATGGGCTCACAGCCCCGGTGCTAAGGGCCCGGGCATTCGAGTATATCCTCAGCCATAAAGCTATTTGCATCAATGACGGTGAGCTTATCGTGGGAGAGAGAGGGCCGGCACCAAAAGCCACCCCAACATATCCGGAGATATGCCTGCACTCGATAAGTGATCTTGAAATACTCCACAGCCGCGATAAGGTCTCTTTTGAGGTTGATGACAAGGTAAAGCATATATATAATGAAGAGATCATCCCCTTCTGGAAAGGACGCAGCAACCGTGACCGTATCATGGAACGCATGACTCCTGAGTGGCTCGGTGCATATAATGCAGGCATCTTTACCGAGTTCCAGGAGCAGAGGGCTCCGGGGCACACGGTGCTGGGATACAAGATGTTCCACACCGGTTTCCTTGACCTGAAAAAGGAGATAGCAGAGGCAGCCTCCGGGCTTGATTATATTAATGATCAGGAAGCCTTTGAACGCAGTGAGGAGCTGAAGGCAATGGACATAGCCTGTGATGCTATAATCATGTATGCCGGAAGACATGCTGATGCCCTTCAGGCCATGGCAGCAGATGAACAGGATGAGAAACGCCGCTGCGAGCTGGAGAAAATGGCCGCCGTCTGCCGCCGTGTGCCAGCACACGCACCATCAACCTTCCACGAGATGCTGCAGCACTACTGGTTTATACATCTCGGAGTGGTGACGGAGCTTAATCCATGGGACTCTTTCAATCCCGGCCGTCTTGACCAGCACCTGTGGCCCGTTTATAAAAATGAGACGGAGAAGGGAACACTCAGCCCTGAAGAGGCATATGAACTGCTCGGATGCTTCTGGGTGAAGTTCAACAACCACCCCTCACCACCCAAGATGGGTGTCACAGCACAGGAAAGCAATACATACACAGACTTCTGTCTTATAAATCTGGGGGGAGTTAAACCCGACGGCAGCGATGCGGTCAACGGTATGTCATATATACTCCTCGATGTTATCAGGGAGATGCGCATTGTCCAGCCAAGCTCAATGATACAGGTGAGTCGAAATAATCCCGATGCTTTTATCTACAAAGCACTTGACATAATAAAGACCGGATTCGGACAACCCTCGGTGTTCAACACAGAGGCTATAATACAGGAGCTGCTCAGGCAGGGAAAGAGCATTGTTGATGCGCGTAACGGCGGAGCTTCAGGATGTGTTGAGACCGGGGCCTTTGGCACAGAATGTTACTGGCTGACAGGCTATTTCAATCTTGTAAAGATACTGGAGCTTACTCTGAACAATGGCTACGATACTCGTACAGGTGTGCAGGTGGGCCCGGAGACAGGCGATCCATCGCTGTTTACCTCTTTTGATGAGTTTATGCTGGCATACAGGGAGCAGATAAAATACTTTGCAGATTTGAAGGTCAGAGGTAACAACGTTATAGAAAAGACCTTTGCAACCTACCTTCCGGTACCGTTCCTTTCACTGTTACTTGAAGACTGCATCAGCCGGGGAAAAGACTATAACGCAGGCGGTGCCAGGTATAACACGACATATATACAGGGTGTGGGACTGGGAAGCATCACAGACATACTTACATCAATCAGGTTCAATATCTATGACAAAAAGAGGTTTTCATGGAGTGAGATGATGGAGGCACTCAGAAAAAATTTCGAAGGGTCGGAAGAGATGCAGTATGATATGATCTATAATACACCCAAATACGGCAATGATGACGATTATGCAGATGCTCAGGCCGTGGCCGTCTTTGAGATGTTTTATGATGCCGTTAATGGGAGACCAACCCCCAGGGGGGGGATTCATCGCATCAATATGCTGCCGACCACCTCGCACGTTTATTTCGGAAATGTTACGGGCGCTACACCAGACGGTCGCAAGGCATTTGTTCCCCTGTCGGAAGGCATTTCACCATCCCAGGGTGCAGATCGTCAGGGGCCGACCGCGGTGATCAAATCAGCCTCGAAGATTGACCATCTCATGACCGGTGGCACTCTGCTCAATCAGAAGTTTTCCCCGGAGTTTTTCGATGATGAGTCTAGTTACCAGAAGCTTACGGCACTTATCAGAAGCTATTTCAGCCTTGACGGACATCATATACAGTTCAATGTGGTCAGCGCTGACACTCTGCGCGATGCCCAGAAACACCCTGAGCTCTATCGTGATCTCATTGTACGTGTTGCAGGTTACAGCGATTACTTCAATGACCTTGGCGAAGATCTTCAGAACGAGATAATCAGACGCACCGGGCACCAGGACTTCTGAGGCCAGCCTGCAGGTAAGGAGTAGTGTGCCTGAATGACAAATGGCAGCATAATCTTGACGGCAAAAGTTGCATTTCAAATAAATTTTGACTATATTTTGTTGGGATTAATTACTGCTGCAACATAAGTGGTCATGACCATGGTTTGTAGCAGGTAAAGCCTTGGCCATGAAAAAGATATTCGACTACTTCGATACCCGATACAGGGCAGAGATGCTAGGCAGACCAGTCGACCAGGCAGGACCTGTCATTACTATCTCCCGTCTTACGGGCTGTGATGGCAGGGAGGTTGCAGCAGAGCTTGTGGCACACATGAATGTCAGGTACAAGACAAACAAATGGAAATGGGTTGATAAGGATATTATCTATCATGCAGCCCATGAACTCAGGACAGACACCCACCGGATTGAGACCTACTATCAGGGATTCGGCATGAGCGATATTTCCCAGATGATCATGGCATTCTCAGGTTCCTATGTGACAGACAGCTCGGTTAAGAAAGCCATCAGGGAGGTTGTACTCTCCATAGCACGCGATGGTTATGCTGTAATAATAGGAAGGGGAGGAGTAGCTATAACACGTGATATGAGCAATGCATTGCATGTTAGGCTCATGGCTCCCCGCTACTGGCGCCTGCAGAATGTAATGAAAAAGAAAGAGATGATCTCAGAAAAGGCGGAGGCATACATTACTGAGACAGATGCAAAGAGAAATAAGCTGATAGTGGATTTCCTCGACAATAAGCCACAAGCATTAGATTCTCTGTTTGATGTGACACTTAACCGAAGCAGTTTTACCCTGGATCAGGTATCCTCAATAATCCTGACAATGTTCGAGGCAAAACTTGGCATAAAACCGTAATAATAAAACTGTGATTTTTTGTTGCCTGACGCAGCCCTCAGGCATATAAAGTGATGAGGGCAAAAGGGCCGGGAGAGATTATGCCCGGCCCTTTGTGTATTATTCATCAGAGGCAACAGATATCGGCTATCTTCTTAATATGTTCCGATGTGCGTTTGTCCAGTGACTTCATGTAAGCATCCCAATCCTCTATCCTTAACCGCGCTACACCGCTATCCATAGCAGCCTTAGCTACGGCGGAAGCCACCCTGGATATGAGTCTCGGGTCAAGAGGCTTCGGGATGATATACTCCCTGCCGAAATCAAGGCTTTCGAGCCCGTATGCTTTCAGTACAGGCTCCGGTACCGGCTCCCTTGCCAGGGCTGCAAGAGCCCTGGTGGCTGCCAGTTTCATCTCCTCATTGATGGTGGTGGCTCGTACGTCAAGGGCTCCCCGGAAGATAAAGGGAAATCCCAGTACGTTATTTATCTGATTCGGATAATCTGATCTGCCTGTGGCAAAGATGAGGTCATCGCGGGTCTCCATAGCATCTTCATAGCTTATCTCGGGATAAGGATTGGCCATGGCAAAGACTATCGGCTGCGGAGCCATAGTGCTCAGCATCTCCTTCGTGAGCATATCTGCCACTGACAGCCCCAGAAACAGGTCAGCTCCCTTAACTGCCTCTGCCAGCGTGTTTATGTCACGTTCTGTGATCCACTCTTTCTTGTACTTATTGATATCGGTTCTCCTCCTGTTAATGACTCCCTTGCTGTCGACCATGACGACGTTCTCCTTCTTCACGCCGAGAGCCACATAAAGGCGGGAGCATGAATTGGCGGCAGCTCCGGCACCGCATACAACCACCTTTAGGTCCGATAGTCTCTTGCCGCTTATTTCAACGGCATTAAGCAATCCGGCTGCCGAGATGATGGCGGTGCCGTGCTGATCATCATGAAATACAGGTATGTCTAGCATAGCCTTAAGCCTTGTCTCCACCTCAAAACACTCTGGGGCCTTAATATCCTCAAGATTGATGCCTCCAAAGGTGGGAGCTATCTTTGAACATATCTCTATCAGCTTGTCAGGATCCTTTTCGTTAACCTCTATGTCAAACACATCAACGTCTGCAAAAACCTTGAAAAGCAGTCCCTTGCCCTCCATCACCGGCTTGCCGGCAAGTGCTCCTATGTCACCAAGACCAAGTACGGCGGTGCCGTTTGATATGACAGCCACAAGGTTTCCCTTGGCAGTATATTTATAAGCATCTTCCGGGTTCTTTTCAATCTCAAGGCACGGGTAGGCTACGCCCGGCGTATAGGCCAGGCTCAGATCAAACTGTGTAAAGTACGGTTTTGTGGGAATCACTTCCACCTTTCCCTTACGACCACGGCTGTGGTACAGGAGCGCTTCCTCTTTAGTTGCTTTTGACATAACAGAAGGATATTTGATTTTGAATATTTGAAAATTATTGAATTAATATAACGAAATTATAACAATTCTCAGACTGCTCCTATTTTTTCGTAATAAATGCAGCTTTCATTTTGCACTCTATGGGAAATTAGATATTTTCAACGTTTTAAAACAGGGCCACAGGAAACTCACCATGAATTCTTCTCTGCAGAAAATCGCCATAGGCGTGGATATTGGCGGCAGCCATATCACTGCTGTAGCCGTTGATATGGAGAGACACTGTTTTATCACGGGCTCACGTGCGGAGAGTCCGGTTGACAACAAGGCCGAGGCAGACGAGATACTTAAAGTATGGACTGATACCCTGAAGAGGGTATTGAGGGGAATACAGATATTCAACCTCCGTGGCATAGGCTTTGCCATGCCCGGACCGTTTGACTATGTCAGCGGCATCTGCCTTATCAGAGGTGTCCCTAAGTATGAGAAGCTCTACGGCGTCAATGTAGGGAAGGCTGTCAGCTCAAGGCTGGGTCTTCCGTGCGACTGCAGGGTGAGGTTCATGAATGATGCGAGCTCGTTCGGCGTGGGTGAGGCATGGGCCGGCAAGGCTGCCGGCTGTCGAAGGATGATGGCTGTGACCCTGGGGACAGGATTTGGATCAGCTTTCGTTAATGAACGCGTGCCTGTGGTTGATGGTGATACGGTGCCTGAAAAGGGATGTGTCTATCATCTTCCCTGTGGCAACGGGATTGCTGATGACTACTTCTCAACACGATGGTTCACCTCACGATATAATGAGGTGACCGGAAGAAAAGCTGAAGGAGTCAGAGAGGTGGCCATGGAAGCAGAGAGTCACACTGAAGTACGGGATCTGTTCGCTGAATTCGGGACAGGGCTGGGAGCTTTCCTTGTCCCCTGGCTCATGAGGTTCGGAGCAGAGATGCTGGTCATCGGTGGTAATATATCATATGCCTTTAAACTCTTTGGCCCTGCCCTGGAGAAGGAGCTCCGGCAGGCAGGGTGCACATCGGAGGTAGCTGTCTCCGAACTGAGGGAGGATGCTGCCCTCCTCGGCAGCGCCTATCTGTTCGATGATGGATTCTGGAAGGCTGTCCAGCCGGCACTCCCGTTAATGTAAGACTGAACAATCAACAATTATGAATGAGAAAAAAATAGAGATGAGACTGGTGATGCCGGTACTCCTCTCATTCTTTGTGATGAGCTTCGTTGATCTCGTGGGTGTTGGTAAGGATCGTGTGGCAGGTGACCTGGGGCTGAGTGACTTCATCCTCGGTCTGATACCTTTTGCCGCATTCGTCTGGTTCTTTATACTATCAGTCCCGGTAGGGATACTCCAGGCACGTGTGGGCAAGAAAGTGATGCTCAATATCGGAATGGCTATAACAGGCATAGGATTGTTCATACCCTGCTTCATCTATAACTTTGCCACGGTAATAGCAGGATTTGCCCTCCTCGGCATCGGAAACACCATAGTACAGGTATCTGCCAATCCCCTGCTGGTTGATGTCGTGCCCGGGAGAAGAGCTTCAAGTTTTCTCAGCTTCTCCCAGTTCATTAAAGCAATAGGCTCGATGATAGCAGCCCCCCTGGCAGCTCTCTTTGCCAGCCTTTTCGCAGACTGGAAAGTGCTCTTCCTCGTCTATGGTATTATCTCCTTCCTGAGCGTATTATGGCTGAGCACCGTAAAGATTGAAGAGACAGAAGCCACGGGAAACAGAGCTTCACTGGCATCTGCCTTTAAGCTTCTCGGTAATTCATATATACTAATGATGGTCCTGTCAATCTTTCTCGTAGTGGGAATAGACGTCGGGTTTAACTATTTCTCCGGGAAGTTTCTCTCCGCGAGGTTCGGCTTTCAGGAGGTGACCGCCCAGTCAGGTCGCAGCATTTACTTCTTTGGAAGAATGCTGGGCACCTTTGCCGGGGCCCTGATACTTACCAGGCTCTCTTCCACGAAAGGTTTTCTCTACAGTGCCATTCTATCCATTCTATCCATCTTCCTCTTTATGTTCATTTCTCCGGATTCCAGAGCTTTAGTCTGGGCTCTTGTGTTCATCATCGGTATAGGTGTAGCCAATATCTTCCCGCTGGTCTTCTCCCTCACAGTACAGAAGTATCCGGAAAGAAGCAGTGAGATATCGGGTCTCATGATGATGGCTATCTCCGGCGGGGCGCTGATACCCCCTCTTATGGGCCTTGTGAGTGACTCCATGGGAGTAGTCTCAGGAATGGGTGTTCTGCTCCTCTGTGCTCTCTACCTGTTGATCGTCTCATGGATCATCATCAGGAAACGGATAGTTACAATATAACCGGACTGACGGGAGACATATGACCAGTCAGGAAAACCAACCATAACCAATAATCAGATCATTATGAAAAATCGCATCCTTATTGGCATTACCCTGATGTTGTTGTCATGCCGCAGACATGAACCTGTTAAGCCTAACATTATTTTCATCATGAGTGATGATCATGCCTACCAGGCGATAAGTGCCTACGGCGACGAGATCAACAGTACTCCAAACCTTGACCGCATAGGAGATGAAGGAATCATCTTCCGCAACAGCTTCGTCTGTAACTCCATCAGTGGACCGTGCAGGGCAGCCATCCTGACGGGGAAACACAGCCATGCCAACGGACATCTTGATAACAGGCACAGGTTTGACAGCTCCCAGGTCACCTTCCCGAAGCTCCTGCAGCAGGCCGGCTATCAGACTGCAATTATTGGTAAGTGGCACCTGAAAAGTGACCCCACTGGTTTTGATTACTGGAATATACTGCCGGGGCAGGGCAGCTATTACAATCCTGACTTCATTGAGATGGGTCATGCCAATCGTGTGCCTGGCTACGCCACAACCATCATCACTGATAAGGCTATTGACTGGCTTAAGAACAGAGACCAGGACAAACCCTTCTGCCTGATGGTGCACCATAAAGCCCCTCATCGTAACTGGATGCCTGATACAGTCGACTTTGACCTCTATGACGGAACAGAGTTCCCTGTCCCTGAGAATTTCTTTGACAATTATGAGGGCAGAGTGGCCGCTTCCCTTCAGGAGATGAGCGTTATCAAGGATATGCGGATGGCATATGACCTTAAGATAACAGGCACTGATGGCGATTCTCTCTCTCAGTCAGAGAAGGATTACCTGTGGTACCTTAATCACAGGCTCTCACCTGAACAGCGCAGGGCATGGATGAGGGAATATGACAGCCTAAGCCTGGCCTTTAACGCCGATCCGCCCACGGGTGACTCGCTGGCAATCTACAAGCTCAACAGGTACCTGACTGATTATCTCAGGACCATTCAATCAGTAGACCGTAATACAGGAAGACTACTTGATTATCTTGAATCGTCAGGGTTGCTACGCAACACGCTGGTAGTCTATACCTCTGACCAGGGCTTTTATCTTGGGGAGCATGGGTGGTTTGATAAGAGATTCATGTATGAGGAGTCTTTCAGGACACCCCTCATGATGCACCTTCCCGAATCGCTCACCGCACATGGTGATATAGATGAGATGGTTCAGAATATCGATTTTGCCCCTACATTCCTGGATCTGGCCGGCGTGAAGATTCCGGCTGACATGCAGGGTGTCTCACTGGTGCCGCTGCTCAAAGGAAAAAAGCCCGGGAAATGGCGTGATGCAATTTATTACCATTATTATGAGTATCCGGCAGAACATGCCGTCAGAAGACATTACGGGATCCGCACTGACAGGTACAAGCTCATACACTTTTATAATGACATTGATACGTGGGAGCTGTACGATCTTCAGTCAGATTCCCATGAAATGCACAACCTTATTGATGATCCTGCTTATGATAAGGTGGAAAAGAAGCTCAGGAAAAAACTTGACGATTTGAGGAAACTTTATAATGTGCCGGACGAAGTGTAAAACAGAAAGATTATGTCAGGAAGTTCATTGAAGAGAAGAGAATTTATCCGCAAAGGGGCAGTTGCCGGAGCAGCGCTGACAATTATCCCCCGTCATGTGCTGGGAGGCAATGGTTACCTGTCCCCGAGCGACCATCTCACCAAAGGCATCATAGGTGTTGGTGGAATGGGGCTGGGTCATTTCGGTTACGAAAATACCAGGCTTCTTGCCGTCTGCGATGTAGATGCCTCACACCTCAAAAGAGCCCTTGAGAAAGCAGGCAGCGGAGTGACTGGATACCACGATTTCCGGGAGCTTATTGCAAGACCTGACATCGATATAGTACACATAGCCACACCGCCCCACTGGCATGGTGTAATAGCCAGAATGGCCGCTGAGGCAGGAAAGGATATATGGTGCGAGAAGCCGATGACACGGACAATAGGAGAGGGAAAGAGGCTTGTTGAGGCCATCAGGGCTAACGGAAGGATGTTCCGCCTCAACACATGGTTCCGGTTCACCGGCCAGTTCTATGGCCTGGGTACCACTGTAATGCCACTCAAGAAGGTGGTCAGCAGCGGTGTGCTCGGATGGCCCCTGAAGGTAACCATCAGCGGCATAACCGGCTATGACTGGAAATTTTACTGGAGCGGCAAGACTGACCTCGTACCCGAACCGGTACCCGCTGACCTCGATTATGACTTCTGGCTCGGCCCTGCTCCCTTTAAGCACTATAACAGTCTCAGAGTGCATGAGAACTTCCGTGGATACTGGGATTATGACGGTGGCGGACTTGGCGATATGGGGCAACATTATATCGATCCCGTACAGTATCTCCTGGGTAAAGACAATACCAGTCCTGTCTCAGTAGAGATTGATGCTCCACAGCAACATTATGACGCCGTGGGGTCATGGAGGAGAATAACATATACTTATGACGACGGCTGCCAGATAATCCTTGATGGCGAGAACCGTGACAAGGAGGCAGCCTATATCGAAGGGCCGGGAGGTAAGATCTTCAGGGGATTCATATCTGACATACCTGGCCTGGCTGATCTGATCAGGAAATTGCCTGACCCGGAGCCTCAGATAACACAGTTCACCGAATCGGTGAAGACAAGGAGACCCTTCGCACTCAATGAGGTGAACGGACACAGGTCATGCAACATTGTGAATATGGGTGTGGTGGCTTTGCGGCTGGGAAGGAACCTTCGCTTTGATCCTGTTAAGCAGCTCTTTATCGATGACGATGCAGCCAACGCCCTGATCGACCAGCCGATGAGAGGTGAATGGCATATGTAAAACATAAAGAAACAGATATAATGACCAGAGTCAGATCACTATTGATTGTTGTTGCCATCCTGGTATCTGGTATGGCACTCAGAGGGCAGGAGATCAGAACGCCTGAGACCAGGGTTGCAGATATGCTTGCCAGGATGCCGGCAGAGAGCAGGGAGCTTGCCTCTAGCTTCATGGAAGAAATGTATTCGCTGGGTGACGAGGGTAGAGCAATGATCTGTGAGCAGGTGGTCCCTGCCGGATATGGTGATGATATAAAGGCACGGTATGCCATCTCGTCGCTCACGGCGCACCTGTCAGGCGATAAGGATGACACCAGGAAAAGCATCTGGGAGAAGCAATGTATCAGGTTCATGGAGAATGCATCTGACAGGGAGGTCAGCTCCTTCTTCATGCGTCAGCTAAACCTTATAGGTTCTGATGTGGCAGTTGATGCCCTGAAAAGCTATGCCGGCAGCAGGGAGATGTGTGAAGATGCCGTTATGGCGCTGCAGTCAATAGGCAGCCCTGCGGCTCTTGATGCTCTTGCCTCTCTCCTTAAGGCTGATAAATGCCCCTGCGCTGCACAGACAATGGTGGCACTGGCTGAGGAACAGTATTCCGGTGCACTCGACAGCTACATAGCATGGAACACGAAAGGATCAATAGCTGAGAGGGCAACAGCCCTTCATGCCCTGGCATCAACAGGTGACCCGGAAGCAGAAGAGACGCTCATAAGCGCTGCAGCAGGGGCATCCTATCGGTGGGAACAGACAGGAGCGGTACAGTCGCTTCTTCTCTATGCAAGAAATATCGGCCTTGACGGTGATGTAAGAGGGATGGAGAAGATAACCGGCAAGGTCATCTCTGCCAGCAATACACCGGCAACAGCCAATCAGAGACTGGCAGCCATGAGTGTCATAACAGATGTGAAGGGCAGCAGTGCCATAAAAATACTCCTTGATGCCGCCGGTGACACTGATAAGGCCATTCGAGTCGGAGCCCTGAGGCTGGCAGCAGCAATGCCGGGCAGTGATATGACAGCGAAATGGATAAGCAGGTATGCAAAGGTGAGCCCCGCGGCGAAGCCTGACATACTGTTCATGCTTGGTGAACGCGGCGATGAGCTGGCTGTACCGCTGATGATGAAGGCACTGGATGACCCGTCACAGGCTATTGCACGCGAGGCTGTTACTGCCCTGGCAAAACTGCAGGGGACAGAAGCCGTAGATCCTATACTCTCCTGGATACTCAAGCATGACAATGAGGAGGGTCACCGCGCTGCTGCTAACGTCCTGACAACAATTCTCGACAGCACCAACATGAAAAAGGTGGCAGAGATGCTGCCCGGCTCTCGCGGACACAGCACCGTCACTCTTATATGGCTCCTGGCATGGTCAGGTGACAGCAGATATTTCAAGACGGTATATCCTTTCACCGGCTCGGAAGACATGGCTGTCAGGGCCGCCGCACTAACCTCCCTGGCACCCCTGGCTTCCTATGACGATCAGAAGCAGATAATATCGTTGCTTGAGCAGACAGAAGAAAAGGCTGAGGCTAATGTGCTGCAGCGGGCCCTGGTGAGTGCTGCCATGCGGAGTGATAACCCGGGACAAAGATCAGACATAATTCTTGACGCCCTCGGGAAGAGCCATGATAAACTGACGCTCATCCCTCTTCTTGCCGTTACCGGAGGTGAGAAAGCAGTTCAGAGGGTCGCATACGAGTTTGAGAACGGTGATGCGCTGACACGTGATGCCTGCTTCGATGCATTGTCACACTGGACAGACCATACGGCTGCGAAAGCTCTGTTGGATATATGCTCCTCAGGAAACAAGACCTTTGGCAGACCGGCATTCGACGCTTATCTGAGTATGGTCTCACTGGCGCAGCTGACACCTGAAAGGAAGATGCTTATGATCAAGGATATTGCTCCATATGCAGCGGCACCCGACGCGAAAATAGCAATGTTCGACCTGGCTGCCTCACTGAAGATTCGTCCGGCAGCACTGTTCCTCTCTTCTTATTATGATGATGCCTCAGACGGGGTGGGCTCAGCAGCAGTTGCTGCAGCATCATCAATGGAGCTGCCTGATGATGAGCTCTTTGTCTCTATGTTCAACGGCAAAGACCTTGCCGGCTGGCAGGGACTGGTGGGCAACCCTCTGACAAGAGCCTCAATGAAATCTAAAGATCTGGCTGCCAGACAGAAAGAGGCAGACAGAAAACTGCCTGAGAGCTGGAGCGTCAGAGATGGCCTGATATGGTTCAGCGGCAGCGGTGATAATCTCTGCAGCCTGAGAGAGTATGGTGATTTCGAGATGTATGTCGACTGGCGTATTACAAAAGAGGGAGACAGCGGCATATACCTGCGCGGTACTCCACAGGTACAGATATGGGATACATCGCGGACCGACGTGGGTGCAGAGGTGGGTTCAGGAGGTCTGTACAACAATGTGAAAAATCCTTCAGCTCCGCTGAAGGTGGCCGATAACCATGTGGGTGAATGGAATACATTCCATATACTTATGATCGGAGAGAAGGTCTCCGTCTGGCTTAACGGTGAGCTGGTGACAGACAATGTAATCATGGAAAACTACTGGGACAGGAGCCTGCCCATCTTTGAGAAAGGCCCCGTTGAGCTCCAGGCTCATGGAACCGATCTGTGCTTCAGAGATATATATATCAGGGATCTCAATCTCAGAGAGTACAACCTGACCGACAGGGAGAAAGATGAAGGATTTGTTTCACTCTTCAACGGAATGACTCTTGACGGATGGACAGGCGACAAAGTATCATACACTGTTGAAGAGGGAATGATAGTCATTAATCCGGGCGAAGTTCACGGCGGCAATCTCTATACCGGGAATGAATATTCCGACTTTGTCTTCAGGTTTGAGTTTCAACTCACTCCGGGGGCTAACAACGGTCTGGGTATCCGCACTCCGACGGAAGGCGATGCGGCATATGTAGGTATGGAGCTGCAGATACTTGACAACACTTCTTCAATATATGCTGGTCTGGAGCCATATCAGTATCACGGTTCGGTTTACGGTGTCATCCCTGCCCGAAGAGGCTTTCTGAGACCTGTCGGTGACTGGAACTATGAAGAGGTGACTGTGAAGGGCACAAAGATCAGGGTAGTGCTAAATGGTGCAGTCATCATCAACGGAGATATCGCCGTGGCATCTGAGAATGGTACATTGGACGGACAAGAGCATCCCGGATTGAAGAACAGCAAGGGGTATATCGGCTTCCTGGGTCATGGTTCACTGGTCAGGTTCCGTAATATTCGCATTAAGGAGCTCTGAGTTTTAGCCTTGATAAGACTGTGGCTTATCAACGATTTATCAACACAGGTCAAAAATGAGTGTTCTTTTCTTTGAAGGACGGATAAAAACACTCAATTTTGGCAATAATAAGAAAATATTGACGGACTAAAGCCATATTGACCTGACCGGGAGGAAAGAAATACTAGAATGGTAAAGATACTTATCTGCGAAGATAACCAATTAACATTGAGGGCTATCTCAGTAGTGCTTGAGCGTGAAGGATTTGACCCGGTAACTGTGAATGATGGCAACAAGGCCATCGAGGTTCTCCGCAAGACTGATTTTGATCTTATCATTGTTGATATTCATCTTCCATATCGCAGCGGACTGGAAATAATAAGGTTTCTGAGGACGGAGCTTAAAAAGCAAACACCTGTTCTCATAGTCTCAGCATTTAGTGATCTCCAGGTGCAGCGTCAGGCAGGAGAGATGAAGGTTAGCGGTTATTTAACAAAGCCCTTTGACCCTGATGATCTGATACAGAAGATAAAGGCTGCAATAACAGTTCTATAAGGAATGCATCACTCGAGGTTCATATCACTTTTACTTGCGCTGGTCATCATGGGTATGACTGCAGGCATCCTTCATGCGCAAACGGTTACTGATCCGGAGCAGGAATATGCCAGGATAAGATCACTTGCCATTACAGGAGACTATCAGGAGGCTGAGACTGCAGCGCGTGTTCTGGTAAAGCAATATCCCGGCTATGGCGACGCCCGCATCCTCCTTGGCCGGATACTGGCCTGGCAGGGGCGCTATGACGAAGGGGCTGCTGTGATAGACACACTCCTCGCTACTGATCCGGACAATAGCGATGCTCTTGAGGCTCTTTCTAACATACGACGCTGGTCGCGTGACCGGTCACAGCAAAACACCCCTCCCACGGATGTCAGGGCAGGCTATCTCTTTGACACTTTTTCCGAACCATATGACCGGTTGTGGCAGGTATTCAGCCTGGGAGCCGGACATCGTTTCTCATGGGGCACTGCCGTGGCCTCGGTGAACATGGGTCACATGTCGCCCGAACCCGATCCTCTTTCCCCTATACATGCCAACAGCCTCCAGTTTGCGGCAGAAGCCTGGCCTGAACTCACAAAAACAAATTACGCCTATATAGCCTATGCCTACAGTCCGGGCGACTGGTTCCCCAGGCACAGGGCAGCACTGGAGCTGTGGCAGTCTTTCACCGGAGGATGGGCAGCATCAGCAGGAGCCAACTATTATTATTTTACCCGTAGTATTTATATTGGCACCGTGTCACTTGAGAAATACCTGGGTAACTATTGGTTCTCAGCAAGGAGCTATTTCTACTTTAAGGATATAGGCGTGACAACCTCCTTCTATCTTACTGCAAGGAGATACTTCGATATAACTGACTATCTGCAGCTTACCATTGGTGCAGGCACGGCACCCGACGAGCCGGTTAATATTATCTCAGACCTTGAAAGACAGAAGGCTACAAGTGCCAGGGTGACTTATTTTAATCAGATTGGTTCGTACTGGTCATTCAGGGTGGGAGCAGGCTATTCTTATGAAAAATACTCTGCTTCAGACTACAGAAACAGGTTCGAAGGCAGCATAAGTGTCATCAGAGGAATAGGAAAAGTAAGATGAAGGTGTTCCCGGTCATATCTCTTGCCCTGGCACTCTGTAATGCCCCACTGCAGGGAATAGCACCTGTTGAAACCTCCAGAGCTGATTCTTCATATATCCCTGAGGCTGTTACTAATATGCCGATTCTCTCTTCGTTCCCATCGGAGCTTACCGTTGAAGGTCTGCTCTCTCTCACTCGCGGCAATTACGTAATACAGATGGGTGCCTTCAACCGTCGGGCAAATGCAGAAACATTCTGCACCCGAATTGAGAAGATGCTTGGTGTGGCCGTTGAGGTGACAGCAGATGACAACCTGTTCAAGGTTCTTATAAACAGTTCACTGGCAGGAACGGCTCCTTGTCTCTATATCCCGGTTTCTTTCCCCGAGCCCGCAGGGAGAGCGGTGACACGCCACAGAGAGACCGAAACGGTTGATAATATGCCAGCCGGAGACTCCTCCAAAACCATCATGGATACCCTGACAGTATCCCGGGAAACAGAGCCTCTCCCTGAAGAGACAGAGGCAGATGAAACGATGGTGACTGTCGAAGAAACTGTTGATGCTGTACCTTTAAAACGCAACATTCATAATATGTTCTTCCTGAAGGGTGACAATCTGTGGCTGACACGATATAATTACTTCGGGAAATCCGTTGCACTGGTAAACGCCCTGATATTTACTATCATCGGCTCCTTTGCCACAATGATAATTCTGCTTGTGGTGATATTGCTGAACAGGAACAGGATGGAGAAGGAGGCAAAACTAAGACAATATCTTCTTGAGAGATACCAGGCACTTGTCATTGATTATCTCTTCGGCAGTACCGGCCCTGATGAGTTTGTTAAGATAGCTTCTGACAACTACCGCAGGCAGGTGCTGATAGATCAGATGATAGATGTCAGCGTTAACCTCAAGGGCGATTCCGGGGAGAAGCTGATAAAGCTCTACAGGGATCTTGATCTCGACAGTGATTCACTGGCACGGGCGCGTAGCAGGAGGTGGCACAGGAAGATCAAAGGATTCCGCGAGCTGGCTTTCATGGGCATCAGGGATGGCAATGAGGAGATGTATAAGTCACTCAACTCACGGAATGAGATACTCAGGATGGAAGCTCAGATTGCGCTTGTACGGCTGAGCGAAAGGGATCATTTTGAATTCCTTTCACATCTGACCAGGCCTTTCTCGCTATGGGAACAGATAACCCTTCATGATCTTATAATACAGCATGAGATTCCTGTTCCTGAGTTTCAGAGATGGCTCAACTCACCCAACCCGACGGTGGTGATGTTCGCTCTCAGAATGATCAGGGAATTTAAACAGATGAATGCTGAGCCTGAGATCAGGAAGTCACTTCTTCACCGTGATCCGCGTGTAAGCATGCTGGCAGTGGAGGTTGCCGGTGACATGGGTATGAGAAGTTCGCTTGACACTATGAAGCGAATGTATAAGTTCCAGGAATACAATACCTGTCTTGAAATAGTAAAATCAATGGGTAAGATGCCGGAACAGGCCATGCTTGGGTTCCTGAAACTGGTACTTGACAAGGAGGATGATGTACAGCTGCAGATTGAAGCTGTCAAAGCTATTGAGAATATGGGTGAAGTTGGGGTGCAGGCCCTTGTAAAGGTTATGAAATCAGAGTATAAGAATTACAACATTATTGTCAGGCACGTGCTTGACCGCCGGATATACTGAGTACTATGGGATTTATCTTTGCACATCTGATATTCTATCTGACCCTGGTCCTCTTTGGGTCTTACCTGATGCTTGGTATTCACTCAGCGCTTGCACTGAGAAAATATCTGCGCAAGAACAGTTATGTCAACTACAACTCCCTCGTTCTTTCTCCTTTCAGCCCAAGGATAACTATCATCGCCCCGGCCTTCAACGAGGGAAAGACAATAATAGACAATGTGCGCACCCTTCTGTCACTTTATTACAACAACTTTGAGGTTGTGATAGTCAATGACGGATCAACGGATGATACCTTTGAAAAGATCAGACAGGCATATGAGCTTGTGAGGGTGAACTACTATTTTGACTATCGCATACCCTGCGAGAAGATAAGAGGAGTATACAAATCCAAAGACCCGGCATACAACAGATTGACTGTTATTGACAAAAATAACGGTGGCAAGGCCGATTCGCTCAATGCAGGTATCAATATCAGCCGCAGTAATCTCATAGTTACTATTGATGCCGACTCCATCATTGAACCGGATTCCATCCTCAAGCTCGTCAAACCCTTCCTTGAGGAGAAGGACAAGAGGGTCATAGGCACCGGCGGTGTCATACGCATCGTAAATTCGTGTGATATTGAGCGTGGTCATATACGGCAGATCAATCTTCCCAAAAAATTCCTGCCACGGCTTCAGGTGCTTGATTACACAAGAGCCTTTCTTCTCGGCCGGATGGCATGGAGCCATCTTGACGGACTGATGCTTATCTCAGGTGCCATGGGCATGTTTGACCGCGAGACGGTCATAAAGGCAGGTGGCTATAATGTCAAAACCGTGGGTGAGGACATGGAACTGGTACTCAGAATGAGACGTTACATGGCGGAGCATAAGAAAGATTATGAGGTTACCTACATACCAGACCCACTGTGCTGGACAGAGGTGCCGTCAGACCTCAAATCAATGCGTAAGCAGAGGACCAGGTGGACCAGGGGCCTGATAGAGTCGTTATGGACACACCGGAAGATGATGCTTAACAGCCATTACGGCCGCCTGGGGATGCTGGGCTATCCCTACTGGCTTCTGTTTGAATGGGCAGCGCCACTGATCGCTTTCCTGGGTATGGTTTATACTGTCTACCTGGCAATAGCAGGAGCACTGAACCTTCCCTTCTTCCTGCTTCTCTTCCTTTTTGTCTACAGCTTTGCAGTCAGCCTCACTACATGGGCCGTGCTTTTCGAGGAGATAACTTTCCACAAGTATCGCAGAAAAAGAGACGTGATGAGACTGATAGGGACTGCAATGCTGGAACCATTCTTCTATCCTGTACACACATACTTCGCTGTCAGGGGTAACCTTGAAGCAATGCGCGGTAAGAAAGGGTGGGGAAAAGCAGAACGAAACGGCTTTGAGGATAAAAGGAAAAGAAAAAAAGAACCCGCAAAGGCCTGACTTAGTTAACGTAATCAGGAATATCCTCCAGACCCTCTTCAATAATGTGAAGCGAGGCTTTCTCCCTTTCTACTGTGGAGGGAACAATAAGCCACTTTGGCCAGCTATACCGGTTGGTGCTGTTGGTGACAGTCCCGTTATAGTCTATTGATACCGCTATACCGTCTGACTCTTTGGTTATTATCTCAAAGTTATATCCTCCGTCATAAGATACTGCACCGTCATTGACCATCCTCTGCGTAGGATCATAGAAATGAAGCATTGTCCATGGCAGCCTGATCTTTATCTTTCTGTCGTTCCATGCCACCGCGGCCCTGTTACCATCTGTGAATGACTCAGCGTGCTCGAGGGGCATCTTGCCAATATCCTGATATGTTAGTTCAAAGCCGTCATTTGTCCACCGCATGAGATCCCACGGGGCACCGTCTGTTACAGTGCTTCTGTATTTCTGCAGGTCCGGATCGGTAAGGTTGAAACGGATAGTAAGACCGTTCAGATCATATGCCTGGGTCACATGATGGAGTGCTGTATCATCCTCAAGGGTAAAAGTGAGGAGGAACTCTGCCCTGTTGGTAGCCGCAGCACCGCCAGGGAATTCGGATTCACCGGTGTTGCCCAGGTAGGTATCAAAAGCCACCATAAACTCATCAGAAGGATTAAGACCGGCTGAACTGTTTATCTCCAGGTAGAAGAATCCCTCGTCATGTGTCGCTTTTACTGAAGCAATGGGTCCGGCAGGTGCGTCTGTATTGTATTCTATATATTCAGGTATACTCTCCTGGTCAAAAGCCAGCAGCCCGAAGCACTGCTCGGGAGAGGTCTCATTGTGCCATAACTGTCGTGTGGGAATGGTCTCCGATCCTGAGTTGACGCCGTAAGCCTCCTGATATAATACTATCCATGTTCGTTTGAACCATTCATCCATCCATGCGAACATGAATCCCCCCGCGCAGCCGGCATCAAGCATGTTGTGCATCATTCGCATGTTCTTTTCTCCCTGCTGTATCTCCGAGTAACCACCGTGATGCATATCACTGTATGACTGGTGTGCACTGCCCCAGCTTGAGGGCACACCAAACTCGGCAATTACAAGCGGCATGCCACTGTAATGATTTTTCATGGCTGTGAGATAACCGAGGTAGCTGTCAGGACCCTCACTGTCACTGTAGCCCTGGTAAGAGGGCTCCTGGCTGATGAAGTTTGGATAGTAGGGATAGGCATGGTAACTGGCAAACAGACCGGGACCGCCGTTGACAGTTATTTTGGTGATGTCAAACGAGGCGACGTCCTCATCAGTGAATATCTCAGTGGGGTGCTCCAGGGGGTCAAGAGTAGGCCAGCTGGAGAAGCTGACAGGTCTGCTGACCGAGTATTCAGCCTTCTCGAAGACCTCCACCCTGTCAAGCATCTCAGCGATGAAAGCCTCTGAAGCAGAGCCGCCACTGATGCTGAAATTAGTGCCTGAATAGGATGAGACACCGGGGTGGAACTTATTTGTTGTATCAATCTCCTGAGGGGCAACCTCCCTGCCTATGATATACCCTGCCGTCCAACGCGAAATGTCAGTCCTGTAAATACCATATGCCTTGCCATACCTGAAGGCTATATCAGCGTTACCGTTGATGCAGTCTATGACCTCGGCTATCTCAGCACTGAAGCTGCTGCGGCGGTTGGTCAGATCATAACATGAAGGATCGGAGGCATCTTCCACCTCTTCGAGCCATACGCCCTGAAAGAGAAGAAGCGGCCTGTCAGAATGACGCTGATTGTATTCGGCAAGCTTCTCGTAAAAGACAGGGGGATGAAGGGTATAGACCCTGATTGAATTAAATCCGGCCTCACCGATGCGATTGATCCACCTTTCATACATATCAGGTGGAATGGCATATGCTATCTCTCCCGGGAAATAACCGGGAGGAGATGACCCGAGGTTTATTCCCTTGAGTAACATCGGCCGGTAATCACCGTCAACATACCTGGCAAGATTATCTCCCGCTACCATGAATGGCATGACACTCTGTTGCGTTAGTACAAAATCGATGACAGTGTCACGTTCAAGGGTGATGTCTGTTAGCCTGACAGGATAATAACCCTGTCCGGTCACCTCAGCAATGACATTAAAGCGGTATGAGGGCTCCGGCAGGACGATGTCAGGCGGCATCATCACCGGCTGAAGACTGCTGCCGGATGAAACTGATGACCCGCCCGATGCCTTCACCAGCCTCCCACTGTAGGTCCTTCCCCTGAAGGTGATGGCGTAGATGTAAAGACCTGCGCCCATAGGTGTGTTGTTATTTCCGCAGCCATCCCAGATAACATTATAACTTCCGGCATCAACACCGGGGAAGACCATGACCCTGACCTTCTCGCCGGAAAGGTTGTAGATGTTCATCATCACATCACCGGCAATGTTGATAACAAATGGTATGTTGACACTATTGTTAAAGGGATTGGGATAAGGTGTGCCAACCTGAAACTGTCCTTCAACATCACCGTATGACCCGGTTATTTTTAAGGAGTAGCGCCCGTCAGTCCCCGTCAGAACCCTGTATTCATTGGAATTCAGAAAGAAAGAGACCTTTGCATTCATTACCGGCACACCCCCCTCGTCTGACACGGTGCCACTTACCCTGACATCGTCAGCTGACAGAATACAGGGAACGGAAAATATTAATAGAGCACTGAAGAACATTATGTTGATACGCCTGATTTTCCTGGTCATTCTGCAACAGTCTTTTAAGTGTTATACCTCTTTGTTTCAAAAATAATATAAAGCTCTCTTAATTTTCCGACAACTTTTCAACATCCCCTTTTGATTTGTCATTGTGAAAGGAATATTCTATATTTATCCTCTGCTGCTGTTTGACGGAGATGGAAAAGATTATAATTAAGGAAACCCCCAGAACGCCTTCTGTCACTTTTGATCCGGATCTCGGCCTGTTTGAGATTAAGGGCAAGTCCACACCAGAGAATTCCAACGTATTCTATGGTCCGCTGCTTGATTATATGGAAGGATATAGCGTATGCCCGGCTGGCCGTACCGTCCTGAGTGTGAAATTTGAGTTTTTCAATACAAGCTCTTCCCACAGGATTCATGCATTGTTCAAGAAATTTGAGAAGCTATACATGGCCAACAGCGAAGTTCTTATCCGCTGGTTCTGCGAGAACGGTGATGAGAATATGCATGATGCCGGCAATGATTTCAGAACCATTCTGCAGGTTCCATTTGAAATAATTGAGGTGGATGAACTCTGATTCCTGCATCTCGTCTCTCAAGTTCAAATTTTTCCCTATTTTTAAAGACTGAGAATTTTTACTGGATGGCTCTTAATTATATCTGGATCGCTTTTTTTCTGATTGGCTTTGTGTTTGCCCTGGCACAACTTATCTTTAGTGGTGACACAGAGATATTCAACAAGATAGTTGAATCCACCTTCTCAAGTGCAAAAACCGGTTTTGAGATATCACTGGGACTCACCGGGGTGCTCACCCTCTGGATGGGGTTAATGCGTGTGGGAGAGAAGGGCGGTGCCGTCAGCCTGCTTTCCAGAGCTATCGGCCCCTTCTTCAGGAAGCTGTTTCCCAAATTGCCAGCTGACAGTCCTGCCAACGGCTCCATGATGCTTAATGTTGCCGCTAATATGCTGGGTCTTGACAATGCAGCTACGCCAATGGGGCTGAAGGCCATGACAGAGCTGCAGGAGCACAACCCGGATAAGGAGGTTGCCTCTGACCCGATGATTATGTTTCTCGTCCTGAACGCGTCAGGACTATGCCTCATCCCCGTTACGATCATGGTTTACAGGGCGCAGCTTGGGGCAGCTAACCCGGCGGACGTATTCATTCCGATACTTATATCAACATTTGCTGCTACACTGGCAGGCCTGATAAGTGTTGCCATAGCTCAGACGATAAACCTGCTGAACAGGGTTGTGCTGGCATATCTTGGTGGTCTTACAGCGATAATAGCAGGTATTGTATGGTACTTCAGTACCCTGCCACAGGAGAAGATAAACCTTATCTCCACCTTCGCGGCAAACTTTATCCTCTTCAGCATAATAATATCATTCATTGTGATGGCAATGATCAAAAGGGTGAATGTCTATGAAACCTTTATTGAAGGGGCCAAAGATGGATTCAAGACTGCCATAACCATTATACCATACCTTGTAGCAATCCTGGTAGCTATTGGTGTCTTCAGAGCATCAGGAGCAATGGACTTGCTCGTCAACGGTATCACTACCTTTGTGGCATGGCTGGGCCTTGACACCTCTTTCACGGAGGCTCTGCCCACTGCATTGATGAAGCCGCTCAGCGGCAGTGGATCACGGGGGATGATGATTGACGTTATGAAAATCCATGGTGTCGATTCATTCGTCGGACGGCTCTCTTGCTGCCTCCAGGGCTCTACTGACACCGTATTCTATGTTCTTGCCGTTTACTTCGGATCGGTGGGGATAAAAAATTCAAGGTATGCAGTTATATGTGGATTGATAGCTGATATAGTTGGCAGTATAACGGCAATCTTTATCGCATACCTCTTCTTCGCCTGAAATGAAAAACTATTTTTTACGGCCATCATCGGATTATCACTCCCATATTGTATTTTTGCCCCACCTTACTTCAACCTTTAACCTTTAACCTTCAACCTTCAACCTTCAACCTTTAACCTTCAACCTTTAACCTTCAACCTTTAACCTTTAACCTTTTAATTAACATAATGGGACGCGCATTTGAATATCGCAGGGCATCCAAGGAGGCCAGATGGGATAAGATGTCAAAGCTTTTCCCAAAGCTCTCCAAGTCAATAACTATGGCGGCAAGGGACGGCGGCACTGATCCCGAGATGAACGCCAGACTACGTACAGCCATACTGAATGCCAAGGCACAGAATATGCCCAAGGATAATATTAAGGCTGCCATCGAACGTGCTTCGGGGAAGGATAATGCCGATTATGCCGAGATCATCTACGAAGGCAAGGGGCCCCACGGGGTGCTTATAATGATTGAAGCTGCAACTGACAACAATACACGTACTGTAGCCAATGTGAAGGCCCTGCTGGGCAAGAACGGCGGATCAGCGGTGCCTACAGGATCGCTCGAATTCATGTTCTCAAGAAAGGCCGTCTTTGAATTTGATGCCCCCGAAAACAGCTCAGGCGAGGATCTGGAGCTTGAGCTGATTGAGGCAGGACTGGAATCAATGGAGGAGTATGATGATATGTGGTATGTTTATGGCGACTTCACAAACTTCGGCACCCTCTCCAAGGCATTGGAAGATAAAGGTATAGAGGTTGCTAAGGCCTCCCTGAAGCGCATCGCCCTCAATCCCGTAACTCTCACCGAAGAGCAGATGGCAGATGTGGAGAAGCTGATAGACCGCCTTGAAGATGACGATGATATACAGGCAGTCTACACCAATATTGCCTGATAAACATATATCAGACAATACCCGGGTTTCACTGAAATAGTTTTCGCAGTAATCTCTATTGTGCCGACCTCAAGACGGCTCCTTGCCCACGATTTAATAGCTAAGGCTTGTTATTGAGTACGGATCTTCGCTCTGAGCTCCCGGAACTCCGGAAGAATACTCTCCAGCAGAGCATAGTACTCCCCGCTGTGGTTATGATGCACAAGATGGCATAGCTCATGGATGATGACATAGTCTATCAGTGCCGGATCCTTCTTTATCAGCTCACGGTTGAGCAATATGGTGCCGTTGGAATTACAGCTTCCCCATCGGCGTTTCATTTTGCGCACATTTACTGCTGACGGTGCCGGTAACTTTCCTGAGTGCATAGCCGCCAGCTCAGCAGTGCGCAATCTCATATAAGCCTTCGCTTCCCGGAGGTACCACGCTTCGGTCATCTCAGAAAGATATTCAGGAGTGGCCTCCCTGTTGACGGTGAGGATCAGCTGGCCGTCAGTAGCCGCGGCACTGCGGTGGGAGCCATCTATAACCTTCACGGTAAGCTCTTTGCCCATGAATGGAACTATGCCTTTATCTGTTATCGGCAAAGCTTCTCCAACAGGTTTTGCATCCTTAAGTCGTATAATCTGTTGCTCGATCCAGGATGTTTTACGGTGAACAAACTGCAAAAGCACATTAACCGGTACATACCACGGAGCCCTGATAAGAAGCGTGCCTCCCGGTCTTACATAAAGAGCCACTGTCCGCCTTGATGACCTCACAATATCAAGCTCAACCTCCCCGGAGTCAAGAGTGACAGTTCTTTTTTTCATCAGTAGGATGACGGCTAATTTTGCCCTTTTCTATCTCTTTCCAGTCGTTCCGGAGAGATTGCTACCTTATAACCTGTTATAAAGCCTGCACGCGATACCTTTAACAGCTTGTCGAAATCGATGAACTCATAGTCATCAGTCTGCTTGTGGTAATCCTTATGCAGTCCGGTGAAGTAAAAGAGAACAGGGATCCCCTTGCGGTAGAATGGATAGTGATCGGAACCGGAGAAGTGCATTCCTTTGCCCTCATCAATGGGATAGATATGGGATTTTCTGCAAGCCTCATTTGCATATGAGAGCAGACGTTTGCAGTTTTGGTCTGATATGATCTTGATAGTATCACTTCCGGTGATATCTAATGAACCTGTCAGTGAGGCACCTACGTCGGTGTCACGGCGTGACCGGCCGATCATGTCAAAATTGATGGCTGCCACCGTTTTCTCAAGAGGAAAGAGAGGGTTTTCAGTATAATAGGTAGATCCGTGCAGACCCTCTTCCTCACCTGTTGTCCAGAAGAAGATAGCACTTCTGGCTGGTTTCCTGTCAAGAGCAGAGAAGGCTGCGGCAATATTCAACAGCCCGACACTCCCGGAAGCGTTGTCATTGGCACCGTTGTAAATATTCCCGGCAATGTCTTTACCCACATGATCATAATGGGCAGTGAACATGACTGCTTCATCCTTCAGAATCGGATCTGATCCTTCGATATAACCAATGATATTGGAGCTGGTGACTGTATCTTTGGAAACATTGATCCGGATGTCAGCCCTGGTGTCAGGTATTATGAAGGAGACCGGCTTGAGTGACGAGGCAATACTGTCTTGCAGCTGCTTCAGCGTATGGCCTGACCGCTTTAAGAGAAGGTTGGCAGTCTCAGTTGAGATAGCATATGCACTCAGTGAAAAGTTGAACTGATGTTTTTTGAAGAGCGGAACAAGTTGATAGGATGACCCCATTGAGAGCAGGTCTGCAGAAATATCAGATCCAAGGGCTGGATCAGCCACGAAGAGAACGGCTTTTGCTTTCTGGAGCATGATCATGGGGAGCTTTCGCACTTCGATCATCTCACTGATACCGGTGCCTGAGGCGGGCATACCGCTGCCACGCAGGTCCGGGTTTCTGGTCATGATGATCACTATCCGGTTGTTAACGCTGATGCCGGCAAAGTCGTTGTATTTGTCGTTGCTGTTCATGTAACCGTAACCGGCGAAGGCAACCTCACCGCTAAGGTTAACTGTGTCACCGGGTGGAACCAGTGGCATTATCTCTGCAGTGTTAAGAATATTACCTGTAGTATCGGTGAAAGTTATCGCTGACTCATCGGTGACTGTAGTTACTCTGAGATAATCAAGCGTCTGTAAGAGGTCACTCTGCCCCGGCAGGGGCTTAACGCCAAGCCTGAGTGCTGCCGACCTGATATAGGCCGCAGCCGCCTCGTTTCCTTCACTCCCCGTCCTTCTTCCTTCAAGTTCATCGGAGGATAAGTATTTCATATATTCCTCCGATGCCTCCCTGGTAATGGCATTGAGACCCTTCTCCTGGGAATATAGAGGAATTGCCGCCAAAAGGGCGGCTGCTACGATCAGATATTTAAGCTTCATACTGCAGCAAAAATACTAAAAAAATCCAAAATGATAACTATCAGTCTCGTGTTAGGGTAATTACAACGATTTCCGGCGGCATGAAGATTCTTACAGCCATGCCCATCGTGCCCAGGCCAGAGGTCACATAAAGATATTTATTGTCATGCCGGTAGAGACCCTTCCATCTTTTGTGTATCCAGACGGTCGGAGAGATATGCCCTCCCGGAAGCCCCATCTGCATCCCGTGTGTATGGCCTGCCAGGGTCAGATCCGGCTGTCTGACGCACGCCAGAGCCTGATCCCATCCTGCGGGGTCATGGAGGAGCAGGATCGTGAAGAGACTGTCAGGTATCTGCCCGAGAGTCCCCCTGAAGTCGCCATAGCTCATGTCGAGATGATGGCCGTGGGTGACGATACCGGCTATTGCAACCCTCGCGCCGTCACGGGTTACCGTCACCGAGGTGTCTGACAATAAAAGGTAGCCTGACCGGGCAATGCTCCCAGCAATCATCTCAGTGCATTCATCCCCGTAATGTTTATCATAATCAGGGTAGTAGGTCCCGTCGTCATGATTACCCACCACGGCAAAGGCTCCGTACCTGGCATGTGCTTTGCCCAGTATGGTGTCACACCCGCCGAACTCCTGCCACCCGTAGGAGACAAAATCACCGGTATTGATCAGCAGATCGGGCTCCTCCCTGTTTATCAGGGTCACTATATCCTCAAGATGATCGTAATTCCCGTAATACGATGAAAGGTGAAGATCAGATATAAATACGATCTTCATGCCGCTGAGTGCAGGATCCAGCCCCCTGACGGCGATATCCTGCCTCACCATTCTTACATCAAACCTCTGCCGGAAATGACCGTCTGCAATCAAAATGACGAGAAGAAGGAAGATGATGATATTGAAAAGTCCCGCTCTATTCATATTTCTGTGAAGGACCTTTCCCGCCACACGTGAGAAAAACCTTATGAAAAGGTATATCAGACCGGCAGTTACGAGCAGCATGCCGGTCAGTGCCAGGACAATGTACCTGTAGGCGTTGGCAGGCGCTGCAAAATCACCTCCGTAGGTGGAAATCCTTAACACCAGAAAAAGGAGCATCAGTGTCAGTGCTGTCATGACTGTCACCACAATAACCTTCAATACCAGACTGCGCTGCCTGAGGTCTTTGACCAGTGCGTACCAGAGCCAGATATCTGCAATGATTGGTATGAGATAGACAAACATCATCACTGTTTGTGACAAAAATAATATTAAACAGGTCATCCGGCACCATATTCTCTTTTAAGTTATTTTTGAAGCATGGTCTCTGTTGAAGAAATCCAGGGTAGCAGTAAGCCATCACATGTGTCATATGTGGCCATTGCCGCAAGGCACAATGGTAGCTGGGTCTTTGTGAAGCACAGGAGAAGGGGAGGGTATGAGCTGCCCGCAGGCCATCCCGAGGCAGGAGAGGATACCGTTGAGGCTGCAGTGAGAGAGCTGACAGAAGAGACGGGAGCAATTGATTTTATTATAGAACCGGTTACCTATTATTCAGTTGATGCCGGCCAGGGAAAAGAGTATGGGAGGCTCTTTTTTGCAGAGGTGGAGACCCTGGGTGCCATCATTGATAATGCGGAGATAGAAGGATTGGCATTCTTCAGACGGAGACCCCGGAAAATGTCATTGCCGGAGGTCATGTCATTTCTCTACAGAAGAGCTTCGGAATACCTCAGATATAATCAATACTGACCTGTTTCAGCCACCTGTCTTCAAGGATACGTGCAATCCTCTTAACCACAGTGCGTCGTATCTCCAGATCAACAGGCAGAGTGGGGTCCTGATGAGCCACATTGATGCGGGTGCCTACCAGGAAGTCAATCTCATCACTCTCCATAATCATTCTTACGATCTTGTCTGCCGGTCCCTTGCCCAGCTTGACGCTGTTTTTATAGCTCTTCAGTAACTCGTTTACCTTCTGCAGTGTCAGGATACCCTCGGTAACCAGGTCAATGCCTTCAAGGAAGCTCTCGGGTGGCAGGTCGGGATCTTCGAATATCAGTTCATCCATGATCTTGCGGTTCAGCTCCCTGGCAACTATATCCGCCGTGGTTCCACCGCACAGTATCACCTTGCCGTTGAATCCGGTGACCCTGGATGTAAGTTCTTTATCCTTCTCCTCCTCATAGGGCGGACCGGAACAGATGAGCAGTTTGCGTGGCTCCCTGAAATAGAGTATAGCACATGATATGTCATCTTTGGCCTCGAAGTTATCATATTTATAGGCCATATTGACTATCTTCCCTGCCAGGGTGGCGGCTGAAATGGAGATATCACTGGCTACCAGGGAGGAGGCATACTGCTGCACATTGTCACGTTCCCATCCCAGGGGCCAGGCGTTGCTGCCCATACCGCTCTGGGCCACTCCATCCGAGAGCAGGATAATACGGTCTTCCTTCTCAGGATAGAAGGAGTACTTGTGCAGGCGCTTGCCGGCGTTCTTTCCCTTATCAAGAACAACATCCTTCCAGTCAGGCTCGAAAGGCTGGCTTCCTCTCAGGATGATGCACCGGGGATTGTCATATTCGAGTATGTTGGCCCGGCCGTCACTCTCCATGTCGATGATCGAGAAGGTGGCGTAACTTATCTTTCGTTCTGAACAGACAGGAAGAGTGTTCATGATGATCTCGGCAATGCGGTCAGGCTCCTTATGTTCACGGGTGAAATTGAGTGCCATGGTGGAGGTGAGGGTGGCCAGAATATTAGCCTTGACACCATGACCCATGCCGTCGGAGAGGACCGTGATTATACGGTTCTCCTCACGGACGTTCTCTGAGAGGAACACGTCGCCGCAGATACGCTCGCCGTGATGGTTGCGCTGCTGGCTGTTGACCTCTATAAAGAACTCCCTCTCTGTGCCTGCTGTCCGGCTATTTTCCTGGTTCATTCTTCTTCTGCCGGAATTGTTCAACAATGGAATTGAGCATCCTTTCAGTGTCCGAAGCTCCCTCGCCCAGGAGGAACCCTATCTTCTGCACCATCTCAAGGTTCTTATCAATGGCATCAGACACCCTGGTTATCACCTCCTCACGCTGTACCTCAGGAGAGAAGAGGTCGCGTATGACAGCTCCGGCAATCCTGTTCTGCCTTATCGGGAAGATGGATACATTGAACATGCGCTCTTCAAGCTGGACGTCGCGGCTGATGACAGATTCGTTCTCACGCAACACGAATGAGAATATGTTATATACGTTGAAAGGCAGCAGTGTCTTGAGATCTGCGCCCCTGAGGCCTGGAATGATCTCTGCTATCGCCTTGGCATCTTCCCCGATAATTTCAAGAAAGCTCTCATTGGAGTGCAATATCTTCAGCTCGTTGTCTACTATGACCACACCGTTTGGGAGTTTGTTGAGCATACTGTTCATCGTCTCAGAGGCATCCTGGGCAGTGTCCTTTTCTCTCATTGCCTGTTCTTCCGACTCTTTCAGCGCCTTTTTCGTCTCCGACAGCTTCTTGTTGGTCTGGCGAAGGGTCTCTATATACTCCTGCTTATTTCGCAGGTTGTAGGTGTGGCACATCTCCGGCACCGCCAGTCCTTTAGCCACCGTGGTGGCGAACTCACGGCAGGAGCCGTATCCGCATGCATTGCAGTTGAGCTCTTCCGACTTTTTCTCCTTGCCTATTATCTTCATGACCTCATTGACAGCCTCGGGGGAGGGCTCGGGAATACGCTGGTCATTGGCTATGAAGGTGCGCGTCAGGTCAAGTATTGACCAACGGTCCATATCTCTCTTCCATTGTTCCTTGTCAAGCGATTCCACACGCTTCTCGGCATACTTCTTTATAAGGGAACGACGCCTGTAACGCTCATCGTGCCTTATCATACCCGGACCCAGCATACACCCCTGACAGAAGAAGAGGTTGAAGTGGTGCTGAATGGTGTCAATATGATGGTCGAAATCGTTCACCGCCTCACTGACATCCCGGGCACCTGAGGCTGTCAGGATATGGCTTGAGACAAGGTCACGCTTGATATCTGCCGCCTGCAGGATGCCGGCAGGGTAGGGGTAAAGAGCACCCCAGTTGCCATATGGCGGGTCGAACTCAGCCATCTTAACGGTCTTCTCCTGTATCTCGTTCTCAACAAACAACTGACGTACCTCAATGAAAGTCAGCACAGCTTCGACGAGATTCCTATCCTTGAAAAGTGTTGACTCTTCCTTGATGTCTATGCATGGTCCTATGAAGACATTGGCAATATCCTCACCGTAAAGATCACGGGTGACCATGGCTGTGGCTATCATGGGCGAGACCAGCGGAGCCAGGTTGGGCACGAGATGAGGACGGTACTTCTCAATCATCTCCACAATAGATGGGCAGTTGGAGGTGATGTAATACTTGCCCCTTGATTCTTCAAAGAGCTTTTTGTAGGCGAAGGCTACAAGATCGACACCAAAGGAGACCTCATGAACATATGTGAAGCCAAGCTTCCTTATCATGCCTACGAACTTGCGGTAGTCAGTTATGTCATCAAACTCCGAGGCCAGGCTGGGAGCTATCAGTGCTGCGGTGGGTCGGCCTGACTGAAGGATAGCTTTCACTTGTGCCCTGGAATCCCTGAACTCAATGGCACCGGGAGAACATGAAAGGTAACAGAGGCCACAGCCTATACACCTGTCAGCGATGATTATGGGATGCAACCTCTCGGGCCTGACCTCAATGGCATTTACCGGGCATGCCCTGACACAGGAATAAGAGTTGCGACACTTATCCTCATTTATGTAAATAACCTGATCAGGAATATTCATTTTCAATGCATTACCTTCTTTTAACGGCCTATAACAACTCTTTATCCAGGATCTTTTCAATATCCTGTACACCAATAGAGGTAAAGATCTTTCCGTTGATTATGACAAATGGGCCCTCGCTGCACCGGTTCATACAACGAGCCCCTTTGAGAACTACCTTGTCACTGAGATGGTTCTTTCTGAGGTAGTCTCTTATTACCTGTACCAGTTCTCTGTTACCTCTTGAAAAACAAGAACTTCCCAGGCATATCTCTATGTTGTACGCTTGACCCAACCGACTATACTTCAATTCATATACATCCAAAAATACAACATTTTTTTTCGCAAATGCCATTGATTATCTTATTTCAATAATTAAATGTTAATAAAATAACAATGTTTTTGAAATAACAACAAAAATAAGTTACTTTGTGATAATCTCGAAGGCAGCATAATTATTATAATGAGTGATATAGATAATATTCTGAGACGTTACCGTGAAGGAAGCCATGAGAGCCTCATACCTATCCTGCAGGATGTTCAGGAGGCAGAAGGGTACCTGTCTGAAAGCGCAATAGTCAGCATAGGGCGTTTCCTGCGTATGTCTACAACAAAGATCTATGGCCTGGCAACATTCTATGACACATTCAGGTTTTTCCCTGCAGGGAGAGTCCACCTGAAAATATGCAACGGAACAACCTGCTTTATTAACGGCTCATCAGCCATGATAGAGGCGGTGAAGGAGTCGCTGGGAATTGAACCCGGACAGACAACACGTGACGGTAGGTTCAGCTATGAGCTTACAGCATGCCAGGGCGGATGCAACGAGGGCCCGGTCATAACCGTTGGCGATACATATTATACTCATGTCAGGCCTGAAGATATCCCTGAAATGTTAACACAACTCAAAGCATTGGCTGACCTGAAATGAAAGAGAATGCAGATACAGATATTAAGGATTTCCTGATCAGGGAGGTCCTCATGCGCAGCTCTGAAACCCTTATTGATGCTACAGAGAAGAGGCTGGCAGTGATCCGTCGTGATAAGCCTTCAGAGCCGGTTATATACGTGGCATCAGGATCAGCAGCCATTATTGCAGGCAGTGAGAAGAGCGCAGCAGCGGCAGAGCGGTGGCTTAGCGAAATGAATCTGCCCGGCCGGGTGGTGAAGACAGGCTGCCATGGCCCTGCTGCCTTTGAACCTGTGATCTGCATTCAACTGCCCGGGAAAAACAAGCTGATATTCAGAAATATTACTGAGGATAAGGTGGAACCGGTCCTCAATGGCGTACTCCATAACGACATGCCTATGGAGGATATTGTAGCTCAGTCCGGAGTAACGGGCTTTGAGGCCTGGCATGAGATACCGTTCATGGATGAGATTCCCTTCTTTAAACTGCAGAAGAGGATAATCCTTGGCAACTGTGGCTGGTATGACCCCGGGAACATAGAGGAGTATATAGCACGCGGCGGATACCGCACCTTCCTGAAGACTATCCGCAACTATACGCATGAAGAGGTGTGTGACATAGTGGAGAGGAGCGGATTACGTGGCCGCAGCGGCGGAGGATTCGTCACAGGACTGAAGTGGAAGTATGCCCTCAATTCAGCTTCTGATAACAGGTATCTAATCTGCAATGCCAAAGAGAGTGACCCCGGGTCATATGCTGACAGGTCTGTTCTGGAAGGTGACCCTCACAGGCTGATAGAGGGCATATGCATTGCAGCTTACGCCATCGGTGCATCAAATGCTATTATCTATTTCAAGGCCGGCTCACCCCTTCCCCTTGCCATGCTGAAAAAGGCTGTTGAGGCAGTCAAAAGCTATGGAATAGTAGGCCATAATATCTTCTCAAGCGGTTTTAATCTTGATATTGTTATCAGGGAGGAGGCCGGGGCATTCGTATGCGGTGAGGAGACAGCCCTTATTGGCAGCCTCGAAGGCAAGCGCGGGATGCCTGAACTCAAACCACCTTATCCCACAACAAGCGGCCTGTATGGTAAACCAACGGTCATAAACAACGTTGAGACACTGATGAACGTATCCCTGATAATGTTGCACGGCCCGGAGTGGTTCCGTTCAATGGGTACTGACACCAGCAAGGGCACCAAACTCTTCTTTCTGGGAGGCAGAGGCCGCTATACGGGATTGATTGAGGTGGAGATGGGTACCACCTTCAGGACCATTACCGAGGGGATTGCTGACGGAATCAAGGATGGGAAGGCCTTCAAGACCCTCCAGATTGGAGGTCCGTCGGGTACCTTTATTACCGAAGAGAATCTTGACCTTCCGGTCGACTTCGATGTGCTGAAAGAGAACGGCATAGCTATGGGGTCGGGAGGACTGATAATAATCGATGAGACAACATGCATTGTCGATTTTGTGAGGTTCTACATGAAGTTCATACACAAGGAGAGCTGTGGCAAGTGCATCCCCTGCCGTGAAGGCACAGGACGAATGCTTGAGATACTGGAAAATATTATACGCAAGCCCCATTTCGAGGACTCCAACGCTACTCTTGAGAGGTTCAAGGGGGTCATGCAACTCGAGACCATTGCCTCTGTCATGAAGGATACCTCTTTGTGCGGGCTGGGGCAGACTGCTCCCAACCCCTTCATTAGCGCTCTCGCCAACTACCGCGAAGAGTTCGAGGAGCATATCTTCGACAGGCGCTGCCGTGCCAATGTATGCCGCGGACTCAGGACATTCAGTATTGATGTCGACCAATGTACAGGCTGTACTGTGTGTGCCAGCAAATGCCCGGTTAACGCTATTTACGGTACAAGACTGCAGCCCTTCTTTATCGTTGAAGACAAATGTATTGGTTGCGGGGTATGTTATGATGTTTGTAAATTCAGCGCCATTACGGTAAAATAGCCATGCAGTTCACTATAGAGGTAAATAATAAGACCATAAAAGCAGAGAAGGGAGAGACCATTCTGTCAGCCCTAAACCGCAACGGCATCATTATACCCACTCTCTGCCGTATGGCTGAGTTCTCACCTACAGGTGCCTGCCGAATGTGTGTGGTGGAGGTGGAGGGCCGCGAAAGGCTCGTCACTGCCTGCTCTTCACCGGTAGAGGAGTGGATGAAGATAAAGACCCACTCACCGCGTGTGATAAGGGCCAGAAAGACTATTGTGGAACTGCTCCTCTCAAACCATCCGGACGACTGTCTCTACTGTGACCGCAATCTCGATTGTGAATTGCAGCGTCTCTCCGATGAGATGCAGGTAAGAGAAAGACGCATACACGGAAGCAAAATCAAGCCTCGCCGTGACCAGTCAAGCCCTGCCATTGTGAGAGAGCTGTCAAAGTGTATCCTCTGTGGACGCTGTCTGCGTGTATGTGAAGAGGTGGTCACGGCTACGGCTATAGACTTCATTGGAAGAGGCCGTTACACTCATGTGGGACCCGCCATGGACCGCGATTTTAACTTTTCAAGCTGTATCCACTGCGGACAGTGTGTCCTTGTCTGCCCCACAGGCGCCCTGCATGAAAAGCACTATCTCTCCGAGGTACAGGAGCAGCTTAGCAAGAGCGACGTAACACGGGTGATACAATACTCGCCCATTGTACCCTATGCCCTTGCAGAAGAGCTGGGGGTGAAATACAACCGCGATTTCGACAGGCTGCTGAACGCTGCCCTCAGAAAGGCAGGCTTTGACAAGGTGTTCCTCTCCGGGACCGGGACAGATATTCTCATTACAGAACTGACTGACGCCATTATCCAGGGGAGAAAGAAAACTGACAACACTCCACTGATCGTTTCAGCATGCCCGGCATGGGTGAAGTATTGCGAACAGTTTACACCTGAACTTATGCCAATGCTGTCAACGCTTAAGACTCCCCAGCAGATATCAGGTGCTATTATCAAATCAGTGGTGCCGGTGTCTGACAATAAGTCTCACGTATATACGGTCTCTGTTACCCCCTGCACTGCAATGAAATTTGAGGCCCGGCGTGACAGCATGACAAGAAAAGGTATCAGTGACATTGACACGGTGCTTACTGTCAGAGAGCTGGCAAGACTTATCATTCTTTATGGGGTCGATATTGCAAATATTGATCCGGAACAGGCAGATGAACCGATGGCTCTCCGTAGCTCGGCCTCATTACTGGCAGAGTCTGCTGGTGGTATCACCGAGTCTGTCTTGCGGTCACTGGCCGTCAGGGCAGGGAAGAAGGAGGCTGACAGGCAGGTAGTGAAGAAGCTGCGTAACCCCGGCGTTTTCAGGGAGGCCATGATTACTGCTGGCGGAGTAAATTATTCGGTGGCTGTTGTAGACGGTATGAAGGGACTGGAGAAACTGAAGCAGATGCTTGACAGCGGATCTTCATATGACCTGGTTGAGGTGATGGCCTGCCCGGGAGGATGCGTCAATGGCGGAGGGATGATGCCGGCAGGATCAAGGGAAGCCGTCCGTCAGAGATCCAGGTTCATCTGGCAGACAAACGACCAGGAGGCTGTGCGCGGCCCCGAACAGTCAGCCTCGGTGGCAGATCTTTACGGTAAGGTTTTTAAACAGTGTGAGGAACTGGTTGACAGAAAGATGTTCCATACACATTTTACCAAGAGGGAAGTGTTGTTGTAGAAAGGAACGATTATGCTGGTATATACCATAAAAGAATTATGCCGTACATGTTACACCTGCGTAAGGGAGTGCCCGGCACGGGCTATCAGAATTGTTGGTGGACAGGCGGAGGTAATCACCGAGAGATGTATCGCATGCGGTAACTGTACCAAAGTATGCAGCCAGGGAGCAAAGGTTTTTGTCAATACTGTTGACCTGGTGAAGAAGGTTATTGCCAGACCCGGAAAGAAAGCAGCAATAGTGGCACCCAGCTTTCCTGCCGAATTTCATGATGTGACAGACTATCGGATGATGGTTGGCATGATCCGTGCCCTGGGGTTCGATTATGTCTCTGAAGTCTCTTTTGGAGCAGATCTGGTGGCGCATCGCTATCAAAACCTTATCAATGAGGCTGGTGCAATGAACTATATCTCCTCTGACTGTCCCGCAATAGTATCCTTTATCAGGTTCTATCACCCGGCACTGACGCAGAACCTTGTACCTGTTGTATCACCAATGGTTGCCATGACAAGGGTTATGCGAAAGAAATATGGCGATGATCTGCCGGTAGTATTCATAGGTCCCTGCGTGGCAAAGAAAGCAGAGAACTCAGAGGTGGATGTGGCAATAACCTTCCTCGAACTACGTGAGATGATAGGATCTTCCGCTATCAGGCCTGACACAGTAATACCCTCGGAGTTTGATCCTCCGCTTGGTGGCCGCGGCGCTATTTTTCCTGTGACAAGGGGACTCCTCCAGACAGCAGGGGTGAATGATGATGCCATCACCGGCAACATTATTGCTGCCGAAGGAAGGATTGACTTCCAGGAGGCCATCAGAGAGTTTGAAGAGGGCATGATAGGAGGTCAGCATCTCGAGCTGCTCTGTTGCGAGGGTTGTATAATGGGCCCCGGAATGAGCAAGGGAGGAAAACAGTATAACAGAAGGGCACTGGTAAGTACATATGCGCAAGATAAAATGGCAGGTCTTGACATGGATGACTGGAGAAAAAACCTCGAACTATATGATAAGCTCGATCTCTCTGTCCGCTTCCGTCCGGATGATATCCGCAGTGATCAGCCTGAAGATGAGAGAGTGATAGAGGTCCTTGCCTCTATGGGCAAGCTGACGGCAAAGGATCATCTTGACTGCGGGGCATGCGGATATGAGACCTGCGTTGATCATGCAGTGGCCATCGTTAAGGGACAGGCAGAGGAGGAGATGTGTCTGCCTTACACCATTGAAAAGCTCCACAGGTCAGTGCAGGATCTGGCCCTATCAAATGCCAAACTGACAACAATGCAGAACGCCCTCAAACAGTCAGAGAAGCTTGCACATATGGGTCAGCTCTCAGCCGGTATAGCTCATGAACTCAACAACCCTCTGGGTGTGGTTATAATGTACAGTAATATCCTCCTCGAAGAATGCAAGCCTGAGGACCCTGTCCGTGAAGACCTGAAATTGATAGTGGATCAGGCTGCACGATGCAAGAAGATTGTGGGTGGACTGCTTAATTTCGCCCGCAAAAACCAGGTGAACCATCAATTTGTTAACATCAAGAAATTGACTGAGAGCAGCATAGCTGGAGTGGTCTTCCCGAAAAATGTCAAGGCGGTTATTGAGGACCATACCACCAACCCTGATGCTTCCATCGACTCCGAGCAGATGACCCAGGCACTGACCAACCTGTTTAAAAATGCCATTGATGCAATGCCTGACGGCGGCACCCTGACGGTCAGCCTGAAGGATACGCCGGTCGATGTCATCTTCTCTGTCTCCGACACCGGTACAGGAATAAAGGAGGAGGACAAACCAAAGATCTTCGAACCCTTCTTTACAACCAAAGGAATAGGAAAGGGTACAGGACTAGGACTGGCAACTACCTATGGCATCGTGAAGATGCACAAAGGGCAGATTACTGTGGAGAGTAACAACAATACGGCCAAAGGGCAAACAGGCACAACCTTCATCATCACCATTCCGAGGAGGTCAGAATAGGCGTGTGACTAATGAATCATGTAATGAAATTAATTAACAACATTTTATAATGAGTCAAAAACAATATACTGTACTTCTGGCTGACGATGACCCCGATTACCTCTTTCAGGTAGCTTATTACCTTCGTAAGGCAGGGTTTGAGGTCGTGGCAGTGGAGAGCCAGACAGAGACCGAACAGGTCATCTCAAGATTGAAACCTGACATAGCCGTGTTCGACCTGATGATGGAAAACGATGACAGCGGTTTTATTCTCTGTTATAAACTAAAGAGAAAATACCCCGATGTACCCGTAATACTTGCAACTGCTGTCTCCAGGGAGACAGGCATCTCCTTTGGCCTGAACAGCGGACAGGACCGTGAATGGATACGGGCTGACCTCTATCTCGAAAAAGGGGTGAGACCGGAACAACTTGAACAGGGAATAAAAAAGCTTCTTAAGATTTAGAAATAATGGCACAGCTTAAAGTACTCGTTGTGGATGATGAGCCTGGCATAAGGTCAGGCGTGTCAAGAATTCTCGGAAATTTTCATGTGACATATCCCTTTATGGATGAAGATTATACCTTCAACATCATCGAGGCTGCAACAGGCGAGGAGGGAATAGAGATCATTGACCGGGAGTTGCCTGATATCCTTCTGCTTGACAACAAACTACCAGGGATACAGGGCGTTGGTGTTCTCGAGTATGTAAGGAAAAAGAATTTAGATATCGTTGTCGCGATGATAACCTCATATGCCTCCATCGATGTGGCCATCAAGGCACATAATGACGGAGCTATTGACTTTATACCCAAACCCTTTACGCCACAGGAGCTGAAGGCTTCCATTGAACAGATAACCAAGCAGCAATACCTGCGAAGGATTACACATAAGCTGAAGGTGGAGGGAAAGAAAGTCAGATTCCAGTTCCTTTCCGTACTGTCACACGAGTTGAAGGCTCCTCTCAATGCAATTGAAGGTTATCTGAAGATGATGCAGGAGAGGCAGATGGGTGATTCGCTTGATGAATATGCATCGGCAATAGAGAGATCGTTGCAACGGATTGAAAACATGCGATATCTGATCATGGATCTCCTTGACTTCACCAAGGTCAGCTTCGACAAGCAATTGGAGAAGATGCAGAGTGTGAACCTTAAAGAGCTGGTATCCATGGCGATAGTGACCGTCAGTCCGTATGCCATACATAAGGATATACGGTTTGTGACTGATATAAAGGGTTGTGAGACTATCTGGGCTGATCCTAACGATTTCGAGATCATCATGAATAATCTGGTCTCTAATGCTGTCAAGTATAACAAGACTGCCGGAACGGTTACTGTCTCCGTCGACTGTAGTGACAGCGAGTTCACCATCTCGGTGGCCGATACGGGCATTGGCATGAATGAAGATGAACGTGACATGCTCTTTGAAGAATTCTCACGGATAAAGAATGACAAGACCCGTAACATAAGTGGCAGTGGCCTCGGCCTTTCAATTGTCAGGAAGGTGGTGGAGCTCTATCATGGTACCATCACCGTGGAGAGCGTCCCTGACAAGGGATCAGTTTTTACCGTGATTATACCAAAGTCTCAGGTAACTAATTTAAATGTCGGATCATGAAGACACTACCAGGAAAGACCGTTGAACGTCTCAGTCAGTACAGGCGGGCGCTGATAACCTCCCTTGCTGCAAACCATAATTATATCTTTTCGCATGAGCTGGCGGCCATACTTCATATCACTGCCGTACAGGTCAGGCGTGACCTCATGCTGATAGGATATGGGAGCGTTATGCGCAAGGGCTATGACGTGAGGGAGCTTATCAGGACTATCGGTACCATTATTGATGCTCCCACTGGCCTCAATGTGGCAATCATTGGGATGGGTAACCTTGGCAGGGCCATCACCGGATACTTCATGGGAAAGCGTACAAACATGAATATTGTGGCCGCCTTTGATGTTGACCCACAGAAGGTGGGCAAGGTAGTGGCAGGCGTGAGGTGCTATCACATTGATCAGATGAAGAAGCTCAAGGGAGAGTTGGACATATCCATAGCGGTGCTTACCGTTCCTCCTGACCAGGCGGTCTCTTTGACATCAATGCTTGTCAGCAACAGCATCAGGGGCATCATGAACTTCACCACGGTGCCGCTCAATGTGCCTGATAATATCCACCTTGAGGAGTTTGATATGATCACCTCCATAGAAAAAGTGGCCTACTTCGTTAAGGAGAACGGGCAACAGGCAGGGCAATGAGAATATTCAGGAGTTTTGAAGAGGCATCGGTGATAACCTCTCCTGTTGTCACCACGGGTACCTTTGACGGTGTGCACGCAGGGCATAAGACAATCATAAGGAGGCTGAAGAAACTTGCTGATGATTATAAGGGGGAGAGCACCCTCATTACCTTCCACCCTCATCCGAGGATGGTGCTCCACCCGGAGACGGCAGGCAGGGGACTAAAGCTTATCTTCTCACAGGATGAGAAGATAGAGATGCTCCGCAAGGCTGGAGTAGATAATGTCATAATCATTGAGTTTACAAAAGAGTTTTCACACATTACCGGTGAGGAGTTTGTGAGGGACATCCTGTGCGGGATACTGAAGGCAAAAGTCATTGTGGTGGGGTATAACCACCATTTCGGCTTCAACCAGCAGGGCGATTACAGAGCATTGTGGAACTGGAGAGAAAAATATGGTTTTGAGGCGGAGGAGATTCCCATGCAGGAGGTGCAGAATGAGACGGTAAGCTCAACCCGTATACGCCAGGCTCTGGCAGAGGGTTACATCCAGCGGGCCAACGCCTATCTTGACCATTTCTACATGATTATTGGAACGGCCCTGAAAGAGGACCCGGCAATCACTCCTGAGGTGCCGATGATAAGAATACCCATTACTGACCGTACCAAACTAGTACCCCCTCCTGGTATATATGCAGTGTCGTGTGCTGCGGATACATTCTATTCGAGAGGGATGGTCTGTATACCTGACAGCCAATCGGAATTGCCTGATGTATTCCTGCATCTTGAAAATTATGAGTCCGATGTCCCCGGAAAACGAATGACGCTTTTCTTTCACAAGAGACTTGAAGTATGCCGCTCCGGCATGCAGGAAGAGAAGATGCTGATTGAGGGAGTCAGAGAGATGAAGGAGCTCATTTTCTGAAATTACCGGGTCTTGTAAAGAATTGAGGAGATAGCTGCTGTCTTTATCTGTTATCCTGCCTGATAGTCTGTCCGAAGAAAACGGCATTGGTAAAGATCCTTGCCGTGCCATACCATATAGCCCTGAAATTTGTGTCGTCATAAATGGAGATAACTCTTCCGGGACTGTTGTGTACGCAGGCGAAGACACTGTTACTTATCCTGTCAATATTCTCCTTTGAGCAGTATCCGCTGAGAAGAGGTGATGCGGCATATCTAACCGGGCTGTTGTAGGGACTGCCTGTCATCATTACTGCCGTTGCTTCACTCTTGAAGACAGGCAGATACTCTCTGGTGTAGCCATAGCAAAGAGGATGTGTCAGGTCAATCTTTGTAAGGAATATCGAGCCGGGGACCGTCTGAAGAGCCCTGTCAGCCGTTCTGTCAGCATACCTGCGCTCCTTGGTAGCCGGTACGGTAGCATTTTCAATATAGCTTATCTCTGTGAATCCGTTGGCAGCCACCCAGCGGTTACCTCCCTTGTAGGCTATCAGTGTGCCACCGTCACGGTTCCACTCCCTGAGGCTTTCAATAGCAGACTGCGGCACTGACGGATTCCCCGCAACAATGATCACATTGTACTTCGAAAGAGTGGCAGATGAGATCCTCGAAGCAGCCATCAGGGTGACCTGCATGCTATACCTCGCATTAAGCAGGTGCCATATCTCTCCTGCATCACCTGAAGGAGTGCCATCATCAATAACAAGCATCACCGAAGGTATCTTAAGGGGGACTAAATCATTGCTCCCCAGATCAATGCCTGATGGTGTCAGCCCTGCTGAGACACTGTAGATTATTATACCGCACTCTTCCGCAATCTCATTCATTATACTGTCGGTCTCCTGTGGGCGAAGATTCTCGTTCGGATGTACCATTATGGTTCCGTAACCAAACGATTTCTCTTTCCCTTCGATGGAAACAGTGAATGGTCTGGCTGCTACCCTTGCCGTCAGTCCTGTCTTCTGTATCATATATAAAGCCCGCGGAGCATATGTATCGGTCCATTCAAAGAGCCATGCATACCTGTTTCCGTTTCCTGTCACCCGGCCTTCCGGCATGGGTGCTGACATTACTCTGTCACCTTCTATCTCTTTAGCCTCGGAGCTGCCCAGGGCAGTGTAACTGAGATTAAAGGCCAGTGGCATTACCCAGGTGGAGATGTCATAGAAGACTGTGTCTTTGAAGGTGGTGACAGGCTCGAAGAGGCTTCTGGCAAAACGATATTCCTTCTGCCTGGTAGGAACGAAATAGCTGTCTTCCTTGCTGTAGGTCACGCCATTTTTAGTTATGGTGCGTGCACAGTGCCATATCTCTATCTTGTGCCTGAGGAGGTTCTCTATGAACCTGCCGGCGGCGCTCCTGTCATCACCGGCACTGAAGATATACCCTTTGACGGGTGATGCATCGGCTTCCCTGATGGCAGACAGGTAAAACTCCCTCTGCATATCAATCAGCCTTGTCCTCAGGGCAAGACCTGCCTCTATTGTGGAGAGTGAGACGTTAAACTGGTTTCTGATGGCAAAGGGGAAAGAGAGAAGCCCGTCAGGTACATCACGTAAATGGCCCTTGACACCAGCCTGCTCAAAGAGGATACCTATTGACCCGTGAGCGTCAGGGTAAGATGATCCCTTCCCAAGATAGAAATCGTCAAAGCTCTCTTCGGAGTAGTATAGACTGTTTATGGAATCAAGCTGTCTGGCATGGTATTTACCTATCTCCTCCGTCATCTCCTGGTTAGCCTGAGGAACGACAGGGTTGTTACGTGATTTTACACCTGGCTGGAAAAAGAATGTTGAATTTGCGCCCATCTCATGATGGTCGGTATTGATGTTGGGCATCCAGCGGAAGAAGGCCTCCACCCGCCCGACGGTCTCCGGCTGCTGAAGCATAATATAATCGCGGTTCAGGTCAAACCAGTAGTGATTGGTCCTTCCCCCGGGCCACGCTTCGTTAAACTCGCGTCCTGACGGATCGGTGCTGAGAGTGCTTCCCCTGTACATGTTGACCCAGGTGGAGTGGCGCTGCATCCCGTCAGGGTTGAGTGAGGGATCAATCAGGATGACAGCGTTGGCCAGTATCTTCTCTATCTTTTCCCCCTGCCCGGCAAGGAGATAATATGCTGTAAGCATAGACGCATTCTGGGCACTTGATTCATTGCCGTGAACACCGTAACCCAGCTTGATGATGACGGGCATATTTTCTGTGCTGATGCTCTTTGAGACATCAGGGTCTGAGAGCCTGAGATGCTCAAGCCTTATCTCTTCCAGCCTTGCCATATTCTTTTCCGAGGTGATTATCAGCTGTCCGAGAGGCCTTCCCTCCCAACTCCGGCCGTACTCTTCCCATAATGCCTTGCCAGAGACAGCATCAAGGAGCTTCATGTAACCGAGGAGTTTATCGTGTGTGACGTGCCATTCACCCACCTCATGACCGATGAACGAGGCCGGGGTTGGGAAAGATTTATCAAAAGTCACATCGTCAGGAAGGTAATAGGTCAGTCCCGTCTGGGCTGTCATTATCAGTGACACAAAAATGATCACTGATGAAACAAGTACTCTTTTCATCATTTAAGGTTAGGTATAGAAGGGCAATTTCGTAAAAAATGAGATAGGTTGTCAGGCAGCTGGCTTGTTTTACAGCATAATCAGTTTTTTGCCAGTCTCTTTCTGAAATGAGGAGTATCACCCCATGTGCCCCGCCCAAGGGTAAGTCCCGGTATCAGACCAAAATTAAGTCCGCTGATGTTTGATTCATTTATCCCGAGGTAACCCGGCTTGCCTTCATATATCATGTAGCCTGCCCTGTCTCTTGACGGTGTGAGATTGGGCATAATAACATTTGCGCCGCATGCTATCGCCTTCTCCCTGCCTGACGGGTCAATGGTCTGAATGGCAGTGGAGGCAACTATATTGATATCCTTCATGATGATCCTGAGAATGGCTATCATCCTGAGAGTCAAATTGAAACGTTCATTCAGAAATAGATTATCGGTACCCCTGACGCCCAGCGGTGTGTCTGAGTGTTCAATGAATGGTCCAATCCCGCACATGTCAATATCAAAATCACGCATGAAGATGATATCATCGGTGAGGTGCGCCATCGTCTGGAAGGGCAGCCCGACCATCAATCCGGTGCCGGTCTGATAACCGGTCTCCTGAATTATCCTGAGGCACTCCAGCCTCTTGTTGTACCTGTGCATCTTGCCATCAGGATGGATCTTGCGGAAGAGATCTTCGCTCGAGGCCTCTATGCGCAACAGATACCTGTGAGCACCAGCCTCATACCATCGCCGGTAGGTCTCCCTGCTCTGCTCCCCCAGCAAGAGGGTTATTCCAAGATTCCCTCCGGTGAGCTTTCTGATCGAACGGATCATCTCCTCCATGTTGTCAACAAACTCATTGGATGTGATCTCTCCTGACTGGATGGCAATAGAACCAAAATCCAGTCTGTAGGCGGCCATCGCCGCCTCAATGACCTCATCGTTGGTGAGCCTGTATCTTTCGATTTTCTTGTTGTCGCGTCTGACAACGCAGAAAAGACAGTTTTTCCCACATACATTTGAGTATTCAATAAGTCCCCTCAGGAAAACATGATCACCCACATATTTGTCTCTGACGGCTGCTGCCCTGCGATATAGTATTGGTGCGTCATCCTCGCTGCATTGCAGCAGTTCAAATATATCTGAACGGTCCAGATTTTTTTTGTCGAGTATAGAGGTCAGAAGTGAGGACATTATAGCAATTTACCGTGAATGATAAACACGGTTATTGCATGAATGTTCAAATTTGTGCAATTCTCTCAGAATCCTCTGCCGAACATCTGCCAGAAGGTTGTCTTCATCTCCTGCCAGCGGCCCATGGCGGCCTGGGCAAATGAAACAGTGTATTCGGTTACAGCACTTCTTGCCTCTTCATTTCTGCCCTCGTTCACCAGCGCTATAACTCTCTCTTCCAGAGCAGGCATTTCTGCAAGGGCCTTCTGCTCCATCTCTTTCACGGCAGGCTCCAGGATACTGCGTCCCCGTTCCCAGTTCACCGTTGAGAGCCTGTTAGCCTCACGGAATGACCATATGGCGGCATCCTCACGGTAACGGTGCTGGCCGCATATGCTGAAGCTTGCCGGTAAGGTCATCGTTCCTGAGAAGATGGGTATACGTGGACTCTGAGCAGGATTGTCAAACGAGAACCATGCCACTGCGCCCACCTCATCAGGCAGCCATTCACGGCATTGGATCACATGTGAGTAGGAGCAACCTGCAATGGCGATGGTACGCTGACGCTCAATGGTGCCAGGCCTTAGCTCATTGACCAGGTTGCGCATATCAGTGCTCATCCAGTTGGATGCTATGGGCGACTTCACCGTGTCAGTCACCTGGTTGCCTGCCTCATCTCTGCGGGTGACGCTCACAAGGAGATTCTTCGTCATATCGTATGGTGTGCCTTCATATGTCTGGCGGAAGAGAGCCATCACGTCACTGACGGAGAGCTTCTGCTCAGGCTTCACTGAGAAGGGGAGTTCCTCCATCTCCATCGTCAGGTTCAGTGAAGGGTCGAGTGTGCTCAGGACGAAGAACTCCCTGATGGCATAAGGCTTACCTGTACCTATGACCTTATAGAATTTGAACGGTTCCTTTCCGTCCCAGTAACCAAGATCCTTTGCTTTTTTGCGCAGGTCGGTTGAGGTCATGAAGTAATCCGGGTCCTTGAAATTGACATCAGAGATCCTCGGAATGTTAGCAGCGATGCCCACCTGATCATCAGGTATCCTCTGGGCCACCCACAGTGACGAGGGCTTACCCGCGCCTGAGCCGGCTATCTCAAGCTGCCATACCTCTTTCGGGTCGGCAATGGTGATGCACTCTGCCATATCTCCATATCCGTACTGCTCGGCAAGTGACCCGATCAGCGCAATGGCCTGGCGGGCTGTTGTGCAGCGCTGAAGGGCAATCTTCTCAAGCTCCTCGATGAGAAACAAACCCTCTGTATTGATGAGTTCCCTGCGTCCGTAGATTGTTGTCTCGCCAATGGCCAGCTGCTTCTCATTGAGGCAGGGGTATGCAGTGCTGAGAAAGGCATAGGTGGATCTCACCTCAGGGATCTCTCCCTTGTGCGTTACGTTGGTCATATCCCATGCCTCCTCGGTCTGCAATGTGCCCCAGTAGACATGGTGCACAGTATCCCTCTCGAAAGTCATGGCCGGAACAACTTCAAGCCAGGTGCGGTACCTGCCATCGCAGGTATGTGAGGTCATCACCGAGCCGTCAGTGGAGGCCAGCCGGCCTACCATGATGGATGTACAGTTCTCGGCATAGCCGGGGCCATCAGGGTCTATATCCTTTGAATTCTGTGAAAAGGCAATAAGAGGGAGAAATAAAAACAACGCTGTGCACGCTGCAGCAATGATACTCTGTGAAGGTCTCATTTTCATAATTTTTCTGTTTGGGAACAAAAATAGTAGTGTTGTTCAAATTAATGCTGCCAAAGATAATATTCTACAGCATATTATAGCCATCCCACAGGCAACAGCCAGCAAAGAGGGTTGTCAGCTGGGAATAACAGGGAGAGGGGATAAGAATAAATAATATGACCTTCATATCTTTAGACGTCAGGCCGCAGGTTTAGGAACGGCTAATAGCCTAACCGGACCGGACCGCCGACAGGTGATGAGCTCGCCGAAGGCAAATCACGATAACAAAGTGTATCAGGAACCGCAGAACACTCCCGACCTTGCAGCCGTGGATCTCCGCTGCGCTCTGACATGCCGGATCCCCGCAACAGACCACATGACTGTCCCGACCTTGCAGCTTTGGATCTCCGCTGCGCTCCGACAAGACAATAGAAGACCTTCATAATTTTAACTTTACGAACTTTCGACTTTATAAATTTTCTGTCTGAGCTACGCATCGTGGGGCGCCAAACCTTCCTGATGACCTGCAAATCCGAAATAGTTACAATCATTTGTTATATTTTAAAATGTTTCTACCTTTCGTGACGAACTCAAATCCGGATTATGATCAGCAATAAACTATTGAATCCTAATAGTATAGCAGTTATCGGAGGATCTGATGACACCACCAAGGCAGGCGGTAAGGTGTTGAAGAACCTTCTCTCCGATGGTTTCAAAGGAGATATTTATGTTGTTAATCCCAAGGCCTCCGTTGTACAGGGTATTGACTCTTTTGCCGATGTGTCACTTCTGCCTGAGACAGATATGGCTATCCTGGCCGTGGCTGCCCGGTATTGTCCGGCAATTGTACGGACCCTGGCATATGAAAAGAGAACAGGCGGGTTCATTATCCTCTCGGCCGGGTTCAGCGAGGAGGATGAGAAGGGGGCTGCCATGGAGAAGGAGATCGTGGATACAATAGATGAAACAGGGGGATCGCTCATCGGTCCGAACTGCATCGGATTCCTTAACAACAGTTATCACGGTGTCTTCACTGAGCCCATTCCACGACTCTCATCACAGGGCATTGATTTTATATCCGGGTCGGGTGCTACAGCCGTCTTTATTCTTGAAGCGGCTATCACCAGCGGTCTGCCTTTCGCAAGCGTATGGTCGGTAGGAAACAGTGCGCAGATAGGTGTTGAGGACGTGCTTGAGCATCTTGATCTGACCTTTGATCCTGAAAAGAGTTCTCGTATAAAATTATTGTATATAGAGAATATAACAGACCCTGCCAGGTTCCTGAAACACTCTTCGTCGCTTATCATGAAGGGCTGCCGTATAGCAGCCATCAAGTCAGGCACCTCGGAGGCGGGCTCACGTGCCGCCTCGTCACACACAGGGGCTATGGCATCACCTGACACCGCCGTGGAGGCGCTGTTCCGCAAAGCAGGAATAGTCAGATGTCACAGTCGTACAGAGCTCGCCTATGTGGCTGCCCTCTTTACCTATAAGCAGCTAAGTGGAAAAAGGATAGCGGTTGTCACTCATGCCGGCGGACCGGCTGTAATGCTTACTGATGCGCTGAGCGAAGGAGGAATGGAGATACCACGTCTCTCAGGCGAAGCTGCTGACCGTCTCCTCAAGAGACTCTTCCCGGGATCGTCGGTGGCTAACCCGATCGACTTCCTGGCAACCGGTACCGCCGAACAGCTCGGGTTTATTCTTGATGCATGCGAGAACGACTTTGATGAGATAGATGCCATGGCAGTCATCTTCGGAAGCCCGGGACTTTTTCCCGTGGATGATGTATACAGTCTTTTGCATGACAAGATCCGCAGCTGCAGCAAGCCTGTTTACCCGATACTACCCTCTGTTATAAATGTAAAAAGGGAAATAGCAGAGTTCATTGCTCATGAAAATGCAATATTCCCTGATGAGGTTCTTTTCGGCAGGGCACTCTGCAGGGTGCATGAGACACCGGCACCGGCAGAACCTGTCGGGACTGACCTCAGTGTTGACAGGTCAGCTGTAAGAGAGGTGATTGAGGCTGCTGAAGATGGATACCTTAACCCGGAGAGGGTGATGCGACTGCTTAAGGCAGCCGGGATAGAGACAGTGCCGGAGAGCGTGGTTACATCTGCTGCCGGTGCCGTGAACGCGGCAACAGAGATGGGCTACCCGGTGGTGATGAAGGTTGTGGGCCCGGTGCATAAGTCTGACATCGGGGGAGTGGCTCTGAACATTGGCAGCGCTGATGAGGTGCAGGCAGAGTACAGCCGGATGATTAAGCTGCCGGAAGTAACCGCCGTGATGGTGCAGAAGATGATCAGCGGCACAGAACTCTTCTGTGGCGCCAAGCAGGAGGGGAGGTTCGGCCACCTCGTCATGGCAGGCATGGGTGGCATATTCATTGAAGTATTCAGGGATGTGGCAACAGCCCTGGTGCCTGTCTCGGAAAAGGAGGCAACAGCAATGATAAGATCACTCAAATCATATAAGATAATAAAGGGTACACGCGGATCAGCCGGTGTAAACGAGGAGGCATTTGCCAGAGTGATAACATCTCTCTCGCAACTGCTTGATGCAGCACCTGAGATCAGTGAGATGGATATCAACCCGCTCCTCGGCACACCTGAATGCATAGTGGCGGTGGATGCCAGGATTAAGATTCATAAGGAATTAAGAATTAAGAGTTAAGAATTAAGGGCTAAAAGTGTAAGAATTAAGAGCTAAGAATTTGACCTGAGACTCCGGACCTTCAGATAATTTTGCGAATATGAAAAAGAGTGACCTGTT
>JAVEYS010000013.1:0-57198 GCA_034003345.1 Bacteroidales bacterium | reverse complement strand
GTTAAGGCTGTCCATTCAGCATCAGTCGGAACATGCCAACCGGCAGGACATAATTTACCGGTATTTACAGCATGCCAATTGTACATGGCACCATAAGTATTTCCAAAGGAGGTTTTATCGTTATTATACCAACAGTAAGCCGGAGTAGCCATAAAATTCCATTCAGCGTCATTCGTGATCAACGGAATAGCTGAACCATCATTGTATTTTGTAGTTTTAAGATTTTCCGCCATCCATGTCTGGCTGCCAATTATTATTGTATTGTATTCATTTCCATCGATGTCTATGACTGTTGTTTCTGGTGGATTATTCTCTTTCTTACAGCCTGTGGCAAATATAAAATACACCCCAAGAATCAGGTAGGGGCAGAAGTTTAGCTTAGATAAAAGTTTCATGAATTTTATTTAATTATGTAGTGCAATATACCTATTTTTTTTGTTGACACTACCTGATAACCTTTGTCTCTGGTATCGTATATGAAAACTCCAGGGTGAAAATTATTAGTGCAATAATTAAATGGAGTGTACATGTAGGACCTACACGTTAGTCGGACTCTTAAGCTATATAAATAACGGTCCGTCAATATGGAGAGGTCATGTTACACTATGCAACATTTAGACATGATCCCGGTACTTTAGTAAATGATTTTCATTAATGTGTTGCGGATCAAGGTATAACAATTTAATCAGAAGCTAATATTATGAATTCTCTGCTTTGTTCTTTAGTTCCAGTAAGTTTTTTCTCATCCCTTCAATAAGAGATTTTTGCATTATTGATGAGCCAAAGCCCTTTAAAGACTCTTCAACAATGACTTTAGTGCCATTGGCATCATTACTAAGAGACCAGTTATGTACTGCTTTTATCCACCAGATTCTTCCTGTCCAGCCAATCTCAGAGTAAGGATTGACAGTATGTAATTCTGAATTAATCTTTAAACCTCCGGCTTTCCATTTAAACGTAACGCCAGGTTCAATTGGGCCATCTATCTTAGCTTTGGTTACAGCACTCTGCCATGCAGGCCAATTATTTATGTCAGACAGAATTTTAAATACATTTTCCACGGGAGAATTAATAATTATCTCTTCTTTAGAGAAACATCCAGCAGATGAATCCACGTCAATATTCATTTCTTGAGCTTTTAAGTGTGCCGTTATTAATAAAATAGCCAGAGCAAAAAGAGTAATCCTTCTCATTCTGAATTTTTAAAAGACTAAACAACCGAGATTACAACTTTGTTTGCCTGTCAGGTATCAGTAGCATTTCAATCACCATATGCCACAAAGAATCAGGCACCTCGGGATGATATTCCTGTAAAATTAAATTCTCCCCAGGGAATATTTAATAACAGCCAGAATAATCACTATTGCCGTAAAGACTATCCCAACAATTAAAAAAGTTACAGCCAACGGATAACCCCGCATGGAAAACAGAAACCCAATGGTCAGGTTTGAGAGGGCTAGTCCCCTTGCCAGAAGCTGGCTTTTATTGTTTCAGGCTGATACCTCTTTGGGATTTTGCCCATATTGATTTTCACCCGGGATACTGTCGGTTAACATGAGAACCAAAAGCCAGATTGCTCCGACTAATGGAATTAAACCAATAAGTAGCATCCAACCACTTTTACCAACATCGTGAAGCCTTCTCACACTCACTGCTAAGCTTGGAATAATCAGTGCCAACATATATAATCCATATATCGGACCATAACCAATACTTCCAAATGCAATGCCAAGCACATTATCCAGAATCACAGCAATAATGGCAAATATAATATTGAATAGTACAAACATCCAATACTCTTTTCTTCTGGCTCTTCCGCTAAATCCAGCGTAGTTCTTTAATACTGCTAAATACCAATTCATAATTTTAATCTTTTTGTTGTTTAATTAATCAGGCTTTTCTTTGTCGCCCCGTTTTTTGAGAGTGGTGGCTGGTCTCCACTTTATCTATCTTTAGCTCCTGGCAGTTACAATAGCTGCCAGGATGATATAAAGCTGGTGGCTCTTTTGCCTTAGTCATTTCGTTTTGTCATTCCTTAAATTTGTCTATAACTCTCTTGAAGAAACCGGTTCCGCAGTTATTGTATTGTAATAATAATTAGTTGCAGGCATAGCCGGTTGCATTAAAACCGGAATAAACAAATCTGGCATGTTCACTAAACATGAATATGCACAATTAGTTACAACAAGTTGATACACTCTGTCAAACCCCTCAATCTCTCATGTATCTCAGAACAGTTATACCAAAATTAAACAAAATATTTTGAGATAACATAGGAAAATCCTGTTGAATTGTTAACAAGAATCAGCCCGTAACTAACAGAATGCCATGATGAACCCGTGAGGCCTCTATCCTGATAATCCCCGCTATGGATGATCTATATGGTGGCCAAACGTAAAATTGTACAGCGGGATATGCTTACCCAGTCAATTGTTCTCTTCCTCGTAGCTCCGATCTCCTTGCGGATATGAAAGTAGCAACAAAGAAGAAAAAGGGTCACGCAACACGCATGACCCTTTTTGTTTCCTTCACATTACATGCGATAAGAGGATAAAAACTTGACTCATGCAAATTGATGGCTTAAATTTACATATCGTCAATAGGGTAATACTAATCAATAATATGCTTATGAAACAATACATGATTGACAATCATAAAACCATGGAAAATATAGTTTCCAATCATATGTGGTTCTATCATATCATTAAAATCAAAATTATATTATGATGAAAAGACCTGCATTAATTCTCAGCTCACTGTTCCTGCTCTTCATCGCTGCATGCAACCAGGAACCTGCCAATCCTGTCGTTGGCGCATGGGACCTCATCTACGCCAAACAGGTGGTCAACGATACCACAACAGCCACATACCCCGGCGACTACCAGGGCAGCCAGGTGAAGATGTGGTGCGATAACTACTGGATGTTCACCGGTGAATTCACGCGCGACTCCATCACCGAACAAAGCTTCGGGGGAGGATCATATACACTCGAGGGCATGGTCTATAAAGAGACCATCAAACACCATGTCTCAAAAGACTATGTGGGCAAGACCCTGAGAATGCGTATCGTGGTTCAGAATGATACCCTTATACAGGTATGGCCGACGGATGAGACTGGTGAGGTGGATAAAAGCAATTACACCTCTGAGAAATACGTTAAGGTAAAGTGAGACAGTAACCGGCATTAACGCCGGAACAGGACAGGAGGAGATCACTCCAGACCCCTGAGGGAGTTGATCTGTTATGACCCGTGTGCCGGGCTCTTTGCCGCGGGTGAGGCGTCGCGGATCAGTTTCTCATGCAGCTTCGCCGCCCACACCTCTATCTCTGAATGGATGCGGTGATCGCCCTCCTTCAACAGGCTGAGCAGGATCATGAGCTTGAACTTCGACCTCTCTCCGGGCTGAGACTTATCTTTCTTTACAGTCTCACCACTGAAAAAACCCTCGCTGACAGTATGTACCATGCCGCGCACATGTGCCGTATACTGCATCACCACCATGCGCGACTCTGCACCCTTCTTAGTATCCAGTAATGGAACTATAGTGAAAATTGCAAAAGGCTTCCTGTTCAGTAACCCCTGGTTCCTGCGGACAAACTCCATAGCCTCAGGCACCCACTCACCATTCTGCTCAAGACAGCCGGCAATGACAGCCGAAAAGCCCTTCACCGCAGACACCGCACTCATGGGCTTAACCACCACGTCATCACCCAGCCCGGTCATCACCCTGGCAATGCGGTCAGCCGCACTTGCTGCCGGCCCTGTGATACCGGCACAGGTGATAAGAATCTTCATATTTCAGGCATAAGGTTTAATATTCAAAGTTAAGAAAAAGTGTTCAATATGATACTCCGCAACCAGCACCCGGTGTTCATACTTAAGGGTTTTCTTAGTACTTTTGTAAAAAGTGCATTATGGCTATTCCGAGTTTCTTCAAACAAAACAAACCACGTGGCTTCAACTACGTGCCGCGTTACTATGACCCTGTGAAGGAGGAGCGGGAAGAGAGACTCAGGGCGATGAAACAGGAGCCGGCTGAAGGCAGGAATCCGGATGAAGGAAAGCCGGACGACCAGCCTTACAGGTCGAAGATCATGCGTGGCGACATGAAAAACTACTTCCACCGCAATAAGGAACGTGTCGAAAAACACACGATGATAAGGATCCTGGTCATCATCCTGATAATGGTGCTGGCAATATATTTTTACCTCCGCTTCTTTTAGTTCAGCAGATGAGTGATATTATTAAGCTCCTCCCCGATTCCGTTGCCAACCAGATAGCTGCCGGTGAGGTCATCCAGCGTCCGGCTTCCGTCGTCAAAGAGCTGACAGAGAACGCCGTTGATGCCGGCGCAACGGAGATAAGCGTTGTCATTCGTGATGCCGGTCGTACGCTGGTACAGGTGGTAGACAACGGCAGCGGCATGAGTGAGACCGATGCACGACTGGCATTCGAGCGTCACGCCACCTCCAAGATCTCATCTGCCGATGATCTCTTTACCATAACAACGAAGGGGTTCCGAGGCGAGGCCCTTGCCTCTATCGCTGCGGTATCCATGACAGAGCTGCGCACAAGGAGAGAGGAGGAGGAGGCAGGCACACTGATAGAGATAAACAACTCAAGAGTGATAACACAGGAGCCCTGCTCCTGCGCCATAGGATCGGTCTTCAGCGTGAAGAACCTCTTCTACAACGTACCTGCACGCCGTAAGTTCCTTAAGTCAGACAATACTGAATTCAGACACATAATAACAGAGTTCCAGCGTGTGACACTCTCCCACCCTGAGATAAGGTTCATACTGATACATAACGACCAGGAGATCTACCGTCTCCCTGCCGGCAACCACCGCCAGCGTATTGTGGCACTGTTCGGCAAGCACTACAACCAGAACCTGGTGCCCGTGGAGACAGTCACAACCATCATATCTATCAGCGGCTTCGCGGGCAAGCCCGAGAACGCGCGCCGTTCTGCCGGCGAGCAGTTCTTCTTTATCAATAACAGGTTCATCAGACACCCCTACCTCCATCGTGCCTTGCTGGAAGCCTACCAGGGCATCCTGCCACCGGAGACAGTGCCGGCATACTTCATTTACATGACTGCCGATCCCTCAACCATAGATGTCAACATACACCCTACCAAGACAGAGGTCAAGTTCGAGGATGAACGCTCGGTGTGGCAGATCATGCTCGCCTCCGTGAGAGAGGCACTGGGACGCTTCAATGTGGTACCCTCTCTCGACTTCGGTCCTGAGGGAGCAGTGGAGATACCTGTCATCACAGGGAACATACCCATGCCAGGTCAGCCGCAGATAGAGGTAGACCATAATTTCAATCCCTTTGACGGAATGGAATACCGCCGGAAGGAGACAGGCTGGGAGTCGCTCTTCACCATCACCGCCCGCAGTGAAAACCAGGAGGGCGGCGAGAGCACATCAGGTCAACGCCGCTTCTTCCAGGTAAAGAACAGGTATATCATGTGCCCGGTGATATCAGGCATAATGATGATAGACCAACGCAGGGCACATGAGAGGGTGCTTTACGAGAAGTACCTCTCATCTCTCGGTGACGGCCCGCGGCCGGGACAGGTATCGCTCTTCCCCGTTGAGGTGGAGCTCAACCCGGGTGACATAGTCATACTCCGTGAGATAGAAGATGAGCTTAAGGCCCTGGGATTTGTGATAGGGACAGGAGATAATAACATTGTGACCATCACCGGCCACCCTGCAGACAGCCGTAATGCCAGTCCTCCGGCTATGCTCGAGACACTTATCACAGAGTATAAACAGACGATGGGCGACCCTTCCGTCGATGCCCGCGAACGCGTGGCCCTCTCCATGGCAAAGGCTTCATCCATTCCCTATGGCACGCCTCTTACGCAGACGGAGATGGAAGAGCTCTTTGATATGCTCTTTGCCTGCGCCACGCCAAACTACTCTCCCACAGGCAAAACAGTCATGAATATCATCACTCTGGAAGAGCTTGACCGAAGATTCAGCTGATTTTCGGAGAGAATGGCTAAATTTGCGGTCTGAAAACCGAGAACATATAGAAAGATGAACAGAATATTGGCAGATATGCCCCCGGTGGTAAAGAACCTCATCATTATTAATGCGGTCATGCTGCTGATGACATATATCATTCAGGCAACGACAGGCACTGATCTGAACAGCATCCTGGGTCTTTACTTCCCAAAATCAGAATTCTTCAGGTCATGGCAGGTGGTGACCCACATGTTCATGCATGGCGGGTTTGTGCATCTCCTGTTCAATATGTTTGCCCTGTGGATGTTCGGAAGGGTCCTGGAACAGGTATGGGGACCGAAGCGTTTCCTGATCTATTACCTGGTCACCGGGCTGGGTGCGGCATTCTTCTTTGAGCTGGTGCAGTGGATCCAGTACAACAAGGTCATGAACCTCCTCTCACCCGAACAGCTGCAGTATGTGTATGACTCGGGCATCGATGCCATCAGCCAGGGGAAGAACTTCAGCGACGCCCAGATGGGACAGCTTAACTCAATACTCAATGTACCCGTTGTGGGGGCATCAGGAGCCGTCTACGGTGTCCTCCTGGCATTCGGGATGCTCTTCCCCAACACTCAGCTGATGTTCATCTTCCCGCCTATACCTGTCAAAGCCAAATATGTGGTCATAGGATATGCAGCCATCGAGCTCTATCTCGCCATCACCAGTCCCGGCAGCGGAATAGCCCACACAGCACACCTCGGCGGGATGATCTTCGGATACCTGCTGATACGCTACTGGCGCAAGACAACAAAAACACTTTACTGATGAGCATCCTGGATGAGATAAAAGGATCATTCAGCCGCGGGACAGCACTGACACGGCTGATATATATCAATGCTGCCGTCTTCCTCCTTATAAAGATCATTGAGGTTATCGGGGTCCTCTCCGCCAGCCCGGCACTGGCTCCGGCAGTGATATCATACCTTTCAGTCCCTGCCTCGCTCAGCGCCCTGGCGTTAAAGCCATGGACAGTCCTGACCTATATGTTCACACACCAGGGATTTATCCATATACTCTTTAACCTGCTGTGGCTCTGGTGGTTCGGGAAGATATTTCTGACCTACCTCGATCAGAGGAAACTGGTGTCAGTGTATATCATGGGAGGATTGGCAGGAGCGCTGCTCTATATATCCGTCTTTAACATCTTTCCTGCCTTTGCTGATACGGTACATGTATCCATTGCGCTGGGAGCATCGGCTTCAGTAATGGCTCTCGTGGTAGCCACCGCATCATATCTTCCCGATATGGAGCTTCACCTCCTCTTCTTTGGCAGGGTCAAACTGAAATACCTGGCCCTGATCACCTTCCTCATCACCTCAGTCTTCGACTTCTCAGTGAATACCGGGGGCAAGATCGCACATATAGGAGGGGCACTGATGGGACTGGCCTATGGCTACGGGCTCAGAAACGGAAACGATATCGGGGCATGGATAAACAAAATAATAGACTTCTTTGTAACTCTTTTCAGACCGGGGAAAAGGATGAGGGTCACCTATAAAAAGAGAGGCAAGGACTTTGATACCAGCAAGACAAAAACCGATTACGAATACAATACCGTAAAGGCAGAGAGACAAAAAGCAATAGACCATATACTTGACAAGGTCTCAAAAGGAGGTTATGACAGTCTCACAAAAGAAGAAAAAGCGATTCTTTTCAGCGAAAGTCAGAAAAAGAGATAGCGGGGTAAGGCGTTTCACGAGGAATATCCTGCTGGCAGTGAACATTATTCTTGTCCTGCTCCTTCTCATTGCATACCTCTCTATATATATCAATCCTACCACAACTGCAGTCCCGGCGCTATTCGGTCTGGCTTTTCCCTATATAGCGGCTGCCAACATAGTGATGATACTGATATGGATACTCCTGAGGAGGTGGTACGCGCTTATATCTGCGCTGGCGCTTACCGCCGGGATGGGTTACATTCATAACTTCATCAGGTTCACCAATCACGGCACCGAGGAGCATCACGACCTGAAGCTGATGAGCTACAACATACGACTCTTTAACATCTACGAGGAGGGTGAGAAAGACACGCACAGGAAGATGCTCCAGCTTCTCAGGAAGGAGGATCCGGGGATCCTCTGCCTGCAGGAATATTTTGTGAGGGGTGATCCTGCCGTGGGCGAGAGGAAGCTGAAAGAGGGGCTCGGCGGGAAGTTATACACACACATCAAGCTGATAAAAAGCGGTGCCGCCAGTCGTTACGGCATAGCCACCATCACCCGCTACCCCATAGTCTACCGTGGTGATGTTATTCATCCCGGGTCATCATCTCTCACAATCTTCTCCGACATAGTTGTAGACAATGACACCTTCAGGATCTACAACAACCACCTGCAGTCGTTCAGGCTCCGGCGCGTGGAGGGCAATCTCCTGAACGAGATCACGGGAGAGCAGCACAACAGTTCAATGGATAACATAACCGGTATTTTCAGGAGCCTGACGCACGGCTTTGCCAGCCGGGCCCTGCAGGTTGACAGGGTAAAGAGACATATGGAGTCATCTCCCTACCCGGTGATAGTGGCAGGTGATTTCAATGACACGCCTGTCTCATACACTTATCACAGGATGAGGCGCGGTCTTAAGGATGCCTTTGTAGAAGCGGGATATGGGGCAGGCTTCACCTACCAGGGCAAGTATCCGCCCAACAGGATTGATTACATTCTCTATAACGAAGAGATTGAATGCAGCGATTTTGATATTGTGAAAGTCAGGTACTCGGATCACTATCCGATCATTGCCTACTTCAGGCGTGCAGACCGAAAGGAAGCTTCGTCAGGTCAACATTCCCGCCGGAGACAATAATAGCCACTCTTTTCCCACGGAAGAGCTCTTTATTGGCAAGCACGGCAGCCACCGGCACAGCTGCAGAGGGCTCGATGATTATTTTCATCCTCTCCCACACCAGCATCATGGCCCCTGATATCTGCTCCTCGGTCACCGTCAGAATGTCATCCACATTATCCTTTATCACAGTGAATGTCCTTTCGCATAGCGAAGTCAGCAGTCCGTCTGCCATTGTACGTGGTGGCAGTGCAGGTTGTATGGTGCCGGAGTGGAGTGACCTGGCAGCATCATCAGCCAGCAGCGGTTCAGCACCGTATATCTTCACTGACGGTACCAGGTGGCGTGCTGCTATGGCTGTTCCGCTGAGAAGGCCGCCGCCGCCGACGGGTGCGATGACCGCATCAGGTCTGTCGATGTCAGCCAGCAGCTCCATCGCTGCTGTCCCCTGGCCGGCGATTATGTCAAAGTTATCATAGGGATGTATCATGGTGGCGCCGGTACGCTCAATGACACCGGCGGCGGCGGCCTCCCGTGCAGCCAGCGTGGGCTCACAGAATGTTATCTCCGCCCCATAGCCTGCCACCGCTCTCTTCTTCACCTCAGGAGCCGAGGAGGGCATGATAATATATGCCTTCACGCCGCGCGACACGGCCGCATAAGCCAGCGCAGCCGCATGATTGCCAGATGAGTGGGTCACCACACCCCGGGCACGCTGCTCTGCCGTCAGGCTCATGACCGCGTTGGTAGCTCCCCTGAACTTGAACGCCCCTACCTTCTGGAAGTTCTCACACTTGAAGAAGAGATAAGCATCGCTGACAGAGTCAATCTGCCGCGAGGTGAGAACCGGTGTGCGGTGCACAAAGGGTGCGATGGCTTCCGAGGCAGCAATAATATCAGAAAATCGTGGAATGAACTCCATATATACCTATATAAAAATATAGCGACGCCCTGAGAGGGCGTCGCTACATCATCTGATTACCTGTTTATCCCATTATGCTCCAGGTCACGGTCAGTCCTGCCATAACCACGGAGACCATTGACATGAGCTTGATAAGGATGTTAAGTGAAGGTCCGGAGGTATCCTTGAACGGATCGCCAACGGTGTCACCCACCACGCCGGCCTTGTGGCATTCACTACCCTTGCCGCCGTAGTTACCTTTTTCAATAAACTTCTTCGCGTTGTCCCAGGCGCCACCGGAGTTATTAAGCATGCTGGCCAGTGTAAATCCTGTCGTCATGCCTCCAATGAGCAGACCCACTACACCGGCAACACCCAGCGTAAGCCCTATGATCAGAGGAGCAGCGATAGCGATAAGTGACGGAAGCATCATCTCGTGCTGTGCACCTTTTGTTGAGATGGCAACACACTTTGCATATTCAGGCTTGCCTGTCCCTTCCATGATACCAGGTATCTCGCGGAACTGACGTCTCACCTCATCAACCATCTTCCCTGCTGCGCGACCCACAGCCTTCATTGACATAGAGCTGAAGAGGAAGGCCATCATTGCGCCAATGAATATCCCTCCAATAAGCAGAGGATTGAACAACGAGAGATCGTAAGCCCCAACAAAGTCTTTTATATGTGCTGTATTAACGCTAACGGCTGTCATCCCTTCAGGTATTACTGAAGGAACAGTGCTCTTATAAAATAATACATCACCTATCTGTTTAAAACCTTCAACCGATTCATCAGCCAGGCGTCCGAGCCACAGCTTGACCTCTTCCATATATGCTGCCACGAGTGCCATGGCCGTCAGTGCAGCGGAGCCTATGGCAAATCCTTTGCCGGTAGCTGCAGTTGTATTACCAAGCATGTCAAGAGCATCAGTACGCTCACGTACCTCCTTAGGCAGGTGAGACATCTCTGCATTACCACCGGCGTTATCAGCTATGGGGCCGAAGGCGTCGGTAGCGAGCGTGATACCCAGGGTTGAGAGCATCCCTACGGCAGCAAAGCCAATACCATAGACTCCTGAGGAGAAGTCCTGGAAGCCTCCGGCGAAGCCGTAGGCAGCGATGATAGCTATTGCAATGGTAACCACAGGGATCCATGTCGACTGCATGCCGACGGCAATACCTTCGATGATGGTTGTTGCGGGACCCTGCTGTGTCTGTTTGGCAATGTCTCTTGTGGGTTTGTACTCGTCAGAGGTGAAGTACTCTGTTGACTGGCCTATGATCACACCGGCAGCGAGACCGGCAATGACAGCGCCAAACACGCCCCAGGTAATCCATCCCGTAAATGCCATGATAGCGAGAGCCACCAGTATCAGGGCGGAGCTCCCTCCTGTTCCCAGCAGTAAGGCATTAAGCAGGTTCTTCTGTGTTGCCTGTTCCTTGGTTCGTACCATATATACTCCGGCTATTGAGAGCAGTATGCCGATGGAGGCAACTATCATCGGTGCGATGACAGCTTTCATCTGGTCAGCTGCAGTCACAAGCGGGAGAGCGGCTCCCAGGGCTGCAGTAGCAAGTATCGATCCGGCATATGATTCGTAAAGGTCAGCACCCATACCAGCAACATCACCTACATTGTCACCAACGTTATCAGCAATAGTTGCGGGGTTACGCGGGTCATCCTCAGGGATGCCTGCTTCTACCTTACCTACGAGGTCTGCTCCCACATCGGCAGCCTTGGTGAAGATACCGCCGCCAACACGTGCAAAGAGAGCCTGTGTTGAGGCACCCATACCGAAAGTAAGCATCGTGGCAGTGATCTCGATCATCTTCTGATGATCAGTAGTGCCGGCATGCACGAAAGTGAGTCCTATCCACTTCATCCCCTCAGCCATATGCTCTGGAGTAAAGATCCAGTTATTGAGTACAAGGAACCATATGACAATGTCAAGCAGTCCGAAGCCTACTACGATCAGACCCATCACAGCACCGCTGCGGAAGGCAATCTTAAGGCCTTTGTTCAGTGAGACAGATGCTCCCTGTGCCGTCCTCGACGAGGCATCGGTGGCAGACTTCATTCCCAGGTATCCGCAGAGACCAGAGAAGAAACCGCCGGTAAGGAATGCAACAGGCACAAAAGGATTCTGTACACCAATATATGCCAGTAAGGTGAGCAACAGAACAAGTATAAGGAAAACGATAGCTACCACTTTATACTGACGTTTGAGATATGCCATTGCACCTTCTCTTACATACTGAGCTATCTCCTGCATACGGTCATTGCCGGCAGGCTCCTTTTTCATTCCCCTGTAAAATATCCAGGCAAAAAGCAGCGCAAGCACCGCTGATAAGGGTGCTATCCAGAATAAACTATTAATCATACTATTGGGTTTTTATAATATTTGAGGTACAAAACTAATCAGTTTTTTAATAATACCTAACTGTAACATTTAAGTTATTGATTTTTGTTTTTTACATATTTGTCGAGCCACCTGAGAGTCTCCCAGTGCATATGCAGAAGCGACTCGCGTGCTGAGTAACCGTGTGCCTCAGCCGGCAGCAGCACCAGTCTTACCGTTGCTCCTGCTCCCTTCAAGGCTGCATAGTATCTCTCGCTCTGTATCGGGAAGGTACCCTGATTGTCATCAGCCATGCCGTGTATCAGCAGTATCGGGTCTTTCACCTTTGTGGCATGCGAGAAGGGTGACATCTCAAGATAGAGCTGAGGAGCCTCCCAGAAGCTGCGACGTTCGCTCTGGAACCCGAAAGGTGTCAGTGAGCGGTTATAAGCCCCGCTGCGGGCTATGCCCGCTGCAAAGAGCCTTGTGTGAGAGAGGAGATGAGCCGTCATGAAAGCCCCGTATGAGTGACCGCTGACAGCCACCCGTGCAGGGTCAGTGACACCCATCTCAACGGCCTTGTTGATGGCAGCCTCAGCATCAGCAACAAGCTGTTCGACAAAGGTATCGTTGGGCTCCCTACCCTCAGCCCCGATTATCGGGAAACTGGCATTATTAAGTACAGCATATCCCTGTGTCACATATACAAGCACTGAGGAGGGACTGACACGTGTGAAGCTGTATGGCGAGCCGCTTAGCTGACCTGCGGTGGAGGGATCGTTGTACTCACGCGGATAGGCCCAGAGGAGAGTGGGAAGAGGTCCATCCTTCTCTCTGTCATAACCTGCCGGCAGGTAAAGAGTGAAGGAGAGGTCAACGCCATCATTGCGCTTGTAGGTGACAAGCTCCTTGTGTACTCCGGCCATCTGAGGATAAGGATTCCCGAATCTGGTTACCTGCTTCAGCGTTCCTTTCTTTAGATCGCGAATGAAGTAATTAGGCACTTCCTCGACTGACTGTCTCACTGTAAGCAACAGTCCCCTGGCAGGGTCAATAAACTCATTGACAGTCTCAAACCAGGGAGCCTCAGATCGCCACAGTCTTGTGCTCTTGCCGGTTTTAAGATCATATTTGTCAATAAAAGGCCTGTCGCCCTCCGGTGATGCTCCCTGACCCGAGAGATAGATGCTCCTGCCCCTGTCTGCTGTAAGCATCACCTGCCTGCCCCATGTGTTCGGCACGGTGACAGGAAAGCCGGGGTTGTTATAACGGTCGTCAGCGTTAAGCTCGGAAATCTTCTTCATGGTAGTCTGCGGGCTGGCAGGACTGAAGGTACTCATAACCCTGATGCGAGTTTTTGAAAGGCCTTCCATAATCATGGCCAGGTTGTCATTTCCCCATAGAATTCCCTGAAAACGCTTTTCAGTTGCCAGGAAGGGAAGCGGGTTGCCGGTGAAAGGGGCCTCAAGCATGTAGAGCTGATCATGGTACTGCATCTCTCTGGCGTGGTAGTCGCCTTCATCAAGCGCCTCAACCCATAGCAGGGAGGCAGGCCTGTCACTGCGCCAGTTGTAGCTTCTGGGGCCCGGAATGACCACATCATATCCCCTTGGCAGGTTCTCCTGCAGCGGCTTGATGAGAAGCGTACGGACAACATTACCTTCAAGGTCCCAGATCTCTGTGGTTGATGGGAAAAAGTAATAGGGCACAATATAAGAGAATGGCTTGTCTATACGCGTCATCAGCAGCCACTTACCGTCAGGAGAAGGGGAGACATCAACGATGAGATCCCTGTCGCCTATTGCACGGGATTCCCGACCGTCCCATCTGACCAGTTCAGAGGTGGCGTAATATTCAAATATCTTCTCATCATCAACCGTCTTCAACAGGTCCTGGAAAGTGCGCGACTCTCCCTGCCTGCCTTCGCTCTCCTGTACAGACGGGCCGGTTGGCACCTGTGAGGCCACCGGTGCCTTGCCTCTCTCCCTGAAGGTGCGCAGGTATAGCAGCGACCCGTCAGGCAGCCAGCTTATCGTCCTCCTGAAGATGCCATTGAGACCCTCATCGATCTTGTTGGCTGTCATCGTCTCAACATCAGCTACCCACATCTCAATACTGTTTTCTGTGGTGTTGGTGAATGCGAACCGCTTGCTGTCATATGACCACGTTACCCCTCCGAACTCTGGATCAGAAGGAAGGCCTGTGAGATCAGGAAGGACTGTCCCATCCGTATTCATGGCCGTGATCCTGTTAACTCCCTGACCGCGGCTTTGCCCGTTGGTGGAAGGGTCAAACCTTATCCCTGCAAGACGCATCTCGGGCTGCGACAGTTCGGCTATGGATGGCAGTCCCTGACGATAAAGTAATAGCATTGTCTTATTGTCGGGACTGAGGAGTACAGATGGTGTCAGAGGAGCATCAACAACAGAGACAATGGCGTCAGGCGGAAGCTGATAGCCGTTGTTATCCTGTGCACTGATCAGCACTAATGACCCTGCGAAAAGTGCAGTGAAAAGAATTTTACGAATCATAACCGTTTTTTTGATGAATATCAAATTTAATCTTATGAATTTAAGCACGGAAAATAAATAACAGCTATTATTGTTTTTTAACAATTCTTTTTAACCTTAAATTGTTTTACCGGGAAATGAATTACAGGCAAGATTTGATAGAGGCCGCATGGGAGGAACGGAGCATGCTTGATGACGCAGAGGTCAGGAGAGCTGTTGAGGAGGTGATCAGCGCTCTTGACAGGGGCATTCTGAGAGTGGCGGAAAATAGAGGAGATGAGTGGGTTGTAAACGTATGGGTCAAGAAGGCTGTGATCCTCTATTTCCCGATGCGCGGGATGAAAACCACCGTCGCCGGTCCCCTGGAGTTCCATGATAAGATAGACCTCAAACACAACTATAAGGAGCTTGGCGTCAGGGTAGTACCTCATGCTGTTGCCCGTTATGGAGCATTCCTGGCACGTGGTGTTATTCTCATGCCCTCCTTTGTGAACATCGGGGCTTATGTTGATGAGGGTACTATGATTGATACATGGGCAACGGTAGGCTCATGTGCACAGGTAGGCAGGAACGTTCATCTCAGTGGCGGTGTGGGACTGGGGGGAGTGCTGGAGCCGGTACAGGCAGCGCCTGTGGTGGTGGAAGATAACTGTTTTATCGGCTCCCGCGCAATAGTGGTTGAGGGTGCCCGCATATGCTCCGAGGCAGTGATAGGAGCAAACACGGTGATCACAGGCTCAACGAAGATAATAGATGTGACAGGTAAAGAGCCCGTTGAATACAGGGGACTGGTGCCGCCACGCAGTGTGGTCATACCGGGCAGCCTCCCCAGGGAATACCCGTCGGGAATATATAATGTGCCTTGTGCCCTTATAATAGGCAAGCGAAAGGAATCAACAGATAAGAAGACAACGCTTAACAATGCATTGCGCGATAATGATGTAATGGTATGAAGAGTGAATTTACAGATGACATAAGGAATGCCCTTAAAATACTGCGTGCCGGAGGGGTCATCCTATACCCAACGGATACCATATGGGGACTCGGTTGTGATGCCACGAATGCAGAAGCTGTAAGTAAGATATATGATATCAAACAAAGAGCTTCAAACAAAAGCCTGATAGTGCTTGTCAACTCGGCAGATATGCTCACACGGTATGTTGATCATCCTCCTGAGGTGGCACTGCAGATAGCAGAGTTGTCTGATACTCCCCTGACAATCGTTTATGACAGGGGCAGAAGCCTGGCCGGAGGTGTAGCCTCGGATGACGGATCAGTGGGAGTGAGAATATGTAACGACCCTTTCTGCGATGAGCTGATCACCGCACTCCGCAAGCCCCTGGTGTCAACCTCTGCAAATATAAGCGGAGATATTACACCGGCGAGATTTGATGAGATAAGCGGGGAGGTGAAGGCTTCGGTCGATTACATATGCCTCTGGAGACAGGATGACCGAAGCAGGGCTAAAGCCTCTTCGGTCATCAGAGTATCCGGAAACGGAGTAGTAAAGATCCTTCGCGGATGATTACTTCGTCCGCACCTTGCCTGATCCGGAAATAGCAGCATCAATCCTGGGCTGGCCCGAGTAAAGGATGCTTCCACTGCCGGATATGGCAGCTTTAAGCATATCCGTTACATAACAGTTGCAGTTGCCGCTACCGGAAATATTTGCCTCCAGCGTTGCTACCCTGGTGGCCTCCCCAATATAGTTACCTGAGCCAGAAATATTAATCTCAAGGCTCTCGACAGTGCCGCTCCCTGCGATGTTAAGACTGCCTGATCCGGAGATGGAGCATTCGACTTTCCCAAGCTCTACATCACCGAGTATTGCTTTACCACTACCACTGATGCCTATATCCAGATCTCCACCCCTGAGAGGATCGCTGACTGTTACCCTCCCTGAGCCTGATAAGCTGACACCTTCAAGTGCAGGCATGGTGATCCGTACAACTACTTTTTTGTTACCGGAATCATACCACTTGTCTCTTTTTATTCTCAGTTCTTTCCCATAAACCTTTGTTTCAATTTCCTTGATATAGTCCTTGTCCCCTTCAATGACAAAGCTATAATCCGTCCCGATGCTGATAAATACCTCACCGGAAACAGCAAAGCCTACTTCGCTGAAACCAGAGAGATCTCTTCTCTCGGAATATGTTGATTGTGCCTGTGACAACTGCACGGCAAAAATCATAATGACTGCAAATACAACAGTTTTTTTCATGCTTGCTCCTTTTTAAGTTATGAATCTAACAATTGAAAGACGGAGCTAAGACCCCTTTGCTGCACCATGTTTGTAAAAAGAGTCTTACAGATGTCAGTTGTTCAGCCTGATCAGTCCATCCGGAAGTGTCATCATAACTCTCTGATGTTCTGCGTCTACAGACACTATCAGGTCGGGGTGCAGGGGGATGAGAATCTCTCCGCCGGGCACTGAAACAACTGCAAGCATTTGCCCGGGATTATGTATAACTTCGGTTATTATGCCCTCGAACCCGGTACGTGCATCGGCAAGGGCGAAGCCGACCAGGGCTGCAAGATCATCACCGGACTCTGTCTCGCCGGTCATGCGTACCTCGCATCCCCTGAGGTGTCTCACAGACAGGTCAGTGAGATAGTCGTCAAAAGAGATGATAAGTGTATCGGGAGCCGGAGACCATGCCTCCCGTATAAAAAAGGGAACCGGTATACCGTCTGTCACGACGAATACCGGTTCACCCTGTTCTGGTTCCCCTGTGGTGCCACTTTCACTTCGCACCACCACGGCTCCTTCAAAGCCGTAGGTTTTGGTTATTCTGCCAATCGTTTTCACTTTCCGGCGGCAGGGGAATAAAGACTGTTATTCAGCCTTTTCGTTCTCTTCTGCAGTTTCTTCCTTAGTCTCGGCTGCGGGAGCTTCTGCTTTCTCTTCTACAGGAGCTTCTTCTGCTGTCTCTTCTGCAGGAGCTTCTTCTGCTGTCTCTTCTGCAGGAGCTTCTTCTTTCACTTCTGCAGGAGCTTCTGCTTTCTCTTCTGCAGGAGCTTCTTCTTTCACTTCTGCGGGAGCTTCTTCAGCTGTCTCTTCTGCAGCGGTTTCATCCACCGTCTCTTCAGTTGTCTCGGGGGCAGCGGCTGCCTTGGCAGCTGCTTCTTCCTCAGCGGCGATAGCTGCTAATTTCTTGGCATATTCGGCTGCCCTGGCTTCCTTAATCGCCTTCTCAGCCTCAAGCCTCATCTGTCGAGCTTCCTCACCAATCTTTTCGAGCCCTGACTTCTTAAGCTCAATAGCCTCCTCCTTGCTCTTCATCCATTCATTAAAACGGCGGTCAGCCTCTGCCTCGTCAAAGGCACCCTTCTTTACTCCTTCAAGGAGGTGCTTTCTGATCATCACACCCTTGTACTTGAGAATCGCCCTGCATGTATCTGTAGGCTGGGCTCCCTTTTGAAGCCAATCTAAAGCCTTATCGAAGTTGATATCGATTGTTGCCGGATCAGTGAGCGGATTGTAAATTCCAATCTTCTCAATGAATCTGCCATCACGTGGCGACCTGCTATCTGCTACCACCACGTGGTAGTAGGCCTGCTTTTTGCGGCCTTTCCTAGCTAATCTGATTTTTAGTGACATTTAAAATTTACGGTTAAATTATTATCTCTGTTTTTTATGAGGGTGCAAATATATCACATTTTATCGATGTTACAAAAGAATCGATCGTCTCATGTTGATAAAAAAAATGACGGATCAATAACCTTTTTGATATTTTTGTTTCCGGAGCCGTCGCAGGTTAAAATCCCTTGATAATGTCCTCATTTGTTCACTTACACGTACATACCCAGTATTCCATTCTTGACGGGGCATCAGGAGTAAAGGCTCTTGTCAGAAGAGCGAAGGAACTGGGCATGGAAGCCCTTGCCATTACCGATCATGGGAATATGTTCGGAGTAAAGGAGTTCCATGACGCCGCCACCGCTGCCTCAGTCAAGCCGATAATCGGATGTGAAATATATGTTGCCCGCACCAGCCTCGAAGACAAGACCTCCGTTGAGGATCGTTCCGGTGACCACCTGATATTACTGGCAAAGAACATCACAGGCTATCATAATCTGGTTAAGCTAGTCTCCCAGGCATGGATAAGGGGCTTTTATTACAAGCCCCGCATTGACAAGCAGCTGTTGCGGGAGCATAGCGATGGTCTGATAGCCTCATCAGCCTGTATTGCAGGCGAAGCGGCACAGGAGATACTGTCAGGAAATATCAAAGGAGCGGAGGAGGCTATCCTCTCGTACAGGGAGATCTTCGGGGATGATTATTATCTGGAGATACAGCGGCATGAGACCAGCGATCCTACAGCCGACAGCACCGTATTCCCCCAGCAGCAGAGGGTGATAGCAGCATACCGGGAGCTGGCGGCGAAGCATAATATTAAGATCATCGCATCAAACGATGTCCATTTCATCATGGGGGATGAGGCTGAGGCCCATGACCGGCTTATCTGTCTTAACACCGGTAAAGACATTGATGATCCCAGGAGACTACGCTATACCAAGCAGGAGTATCTCAAGAGTGAAGAAGAGATGCTCAACATCTTTTCAGACATAACGGAGGCTGTCAGTAACACGGGTGAGATAGCTGACAAGGTTGAGTATTACCCTCTCAACAGTGAGCCTATCATGCCGGAATTTGCCATCCCGGAGGAATTCAGTGACAAGGATGATTACCTGCGCCATCTGACATTAAAGGGGGCAGAGGAACGGTGGGGCACCCTCACTCCTGAGATTCAGACAAGGATTGACTTCGAGCTCTCCGTGATAAAAAACATGGGGTTCCCCGGGTACTTTCTCATAGTGCAGGACTTCCTCAGGGCAGCACGTGAGATGGGTGTCTGGGTTGGTCCGGGAAGAGGATCCGCCGCCGGTAGCACAGTGGCCTACTCACTGAAGATTACCGATATCGATCCGATAAAATACAACCTCCTGTTCGAACGCTTCCTCAATCCTGACCGTATCTCCATGCCTGATATAGACATCGACTTTGATGAGGATGGACGCGAAAAGGTTCTTAAATATGTTGTTGAGAAGTACGGGCACGACAGGGTTGCTCACATCATCACCTTCGGCACCATGGCCGCCAAGATGGCTATCAGAGATGTGGCGAGGGTGCAAAAGCTGCCTCTGCCTGAAGCCATCAGGCTGACAAAGCTGGTACCCGACAAGCCGGGCACAACCCTTGCCTCTGCTTACGAGGAGGTCCCCGAGCTGCTAAAGGAGAAAGAGTCAAAAGAGCCTCTTGTGGCACAGACACTCAAGTATGCAGAGGTGCTCGAAGGCAGTGTCAGGCAGACAGGAGTGCATGCCTGCGGCATCATCATAAGTAAGGACAACCTGTGCGAGCACATACCCATCTGTACAGCAAAAGACACCGACCTGTATGTTACACAGTATGAGGGTAACCACGTAGAGTCGGTAGGGCTGCTGAAGATGGATTTCCTGGGTTTGAAGACACTCTCCATCATGAAGGATGCCGTTGAGAACATCAGGAAGTCAAAGGGAGAGACCATTGACCTGGCGAGCCTGTCACTCGATGACAAGCACACTTATGAACTCTTCAGCAATGGCGAGACAACAGGTGTGTTCCAGTTTGAATCTCTCGGGATGAAACGTTACCTCCGCGAACTGAAGCCTAACCAATTTGGCGACCTCATTGCCATGAACGCTCTCTACAGGCCCGGGCCCATGGACTATATACCTCAGTACATAAGGCGCAAACACGGAAAGGATAAGATCACCTACGAGGTGCCGGCGATGGAGAAATTCCTTAAGGAGACCTACGGTATTACCGTTTACCAGGAGCAGGTGATGCTCCTCTCACAGGAGCTGGGCGGCTTCACCAAGGGGCAGGCCGACTCTCTCCGTAAGGCAATGGGCAAGAAGAAGCGCAACATCATGGACAAGCTGAAGGAAGAGTTCATTGAGGGTTGCCGGAGAAACGGCTATGATCAGAATACCATCAGCAAGATATGGACTGACTGGGAGTCTTTTGCCGAATATGCATTCAACAAATCGCACTCAACCTGTTACGCCCTTATAGCTTATCAGACGGGATATCTCAAGGCACATTATCCGGCCGAGTTCATGGCTGCGGTGCTCAGCCGTAACATCAATGACATCAAGAAGATCACCGTTATGATGGAGGAGACCAAGCGTATGGGTATAGAGGTGCTGGGACCCGACGTCAATGAGAGCCTGCTGAAGTTCACCGTCAACCGCAAGGGTAACATCAGATTTGGCCTTGGCGCCATCAAGGGTGTAGGTGAGAACGCTGTGCTCCACCTGATAGAAGAACGCGAAGCGAACGGACCCTACAAGGATATTTATGACCTTGCCGAGAGGGCTAACCTCAACACCGTCAACAAGAAGATGCTGGAGGCAATGGTTGTCTCCGGCGCCCTGGATGGCCTGCCGGGAATAACAAGATCACAATACTTCTCGGCTGACAGCAAGGGATCAAGCTTCCTCGAAAGCCTGATAAGGTACGGCACCAGCGTGAAGAACCTTCGCAACAGCAGCCAGCAGTCACTCTTCGGAGAGGTGGGCGGCTTCGAGCTGGTACGCCCGGAACCGGCACCATGCCCTGACTGGTCAAAACTGGAAAAGCTGAATAAAGAGAAACAGGTGATTGGTATATACCTCTCATCACACCCGCTTGACGACTACAGGCTGGAGATAAACACCTTCTGTAACGCCACACTGGCAGACCTGCAGAACCTTAGCGAATTCGCCAACCGCGATGTATGCGTGGCAGGGATAGTCACAGATACACGAAACGGGGTGACCAAGAATGGTAAACCATTCGGCGGATTCACACTGCAGGATTATTCCGACTCATTCTCTTTCCTGCTCTTCGACAAGGATTACGTGGCATTAAGCAACTTTTTCAGGACCGACTACCAGCTGCTTGTAAAGGGAAAGATCCAGGGAAGACATTACAATCCGGATGAACTGGAGTTCAAAATCAAGGAGATACACCTTCTCTCAACCGTACGGGATGACCTGATCAACTCAATAACAATAAAGCTCAAGGCAGAACAGGTTAATCCGGAATTCATTAAGAACCTCAAGTCAATAATAACCGAAACCCCGGGGAACAAATCACTGAAGATACTGTTAATAGATCATGAAGAAAAAATCACCATTCCTCTCTTCTCGCGGAGTATCAAGACAGGTATCACAGATGAGCTTATCGGGTGGATTGAAGATAACCCGGAAATGGATTTTAAAGTAAATTAGATATCTTTGCAGAATTGAATAAAACTCTTTATTAAAATATATAATACTATGGCACAACAAGTTAACGACACCAATTTTGATGAGGTTGTTCTGAAATCAGACAAACCTGTAATTGTAGATTTCTGGGCTGAATGGTGCGGACCATGCAGGATGATAGCTCCGTACATAGAACAGATAGCAGAAGCTTATAAAGACAAAGCTCTTGTCGTTAAGTGTGATGTTGACAGCTCTCCGGATGTGGCTCGCCGGTTCATGATAAGAAATATCCCCACGGTGCTTTATTTCAAGAACGGTGAGGTTGTTGACAAGCAGGTAGGTGCCGCAGCCAGGTCTGCTTTTGAAGCTAAGCTCACTCCCCTGTTCTGATAGTTGCATGAATGTCTGTGTATTTGCTGCCTCAAGCAGCCGTATTGACAGTGCCTTTATGAAGAGCGCCGGTGATCTTGGCACTGTCTTCGCCCGCGATGGGGTACATGCCGTTTTCGGTGGTGGAGGAATAGGTCTCATGGGGGTCTTTGCCGATGCACTCATGGCAGGAGGAGGCACCATCACGGGTGTCATTCCCGGCTTTATGATAGATGAGGGATGGGGACACAGCGGAGTGAAGGATATGATAGTCACTACTGATATGTCAGAGAGGAAGAAGACCATCTTTGCCATGTCAGACGCTGCCGTGGCATTGCCCGGAGGTGTTGGCACACTGGAAGAGCTGACGGAGGTGATAACGCTCAAGCAGCTGGGACATTTCAATAAACCTGTCATCATCATGAATATAAATGGTTTCTATGACCACCTGATCGAGTTCTTTGATCATATGGTCAGAGGCCAGTTTATGAGACTTGAGCATAAGGATATATGGCAGATAGTAACCTCCGCCGAAGAGGTGGTGCCGGCAATAACCAACTATACCGGATGGCATGCAGACCCGAAAGTGATAGCCAGGATATAGATCAGGGTATCCTCGTCCCGATGAAGAGGATGTCATCTACCTGAGAGATATCACCCATCCAGTCTCTTATCGAATTTTCAAGCAGACGCTTTTGTTCATCCACAGGAAGCATGTAGATCTTTGCAAGCAGAGACCTGATGTTTATGGTCTTGAACTTTTTCTCATCCTCTCCACCGAACTGGTCGGCAAAGCCGTCAGTGAAGATATAAAGCATGTCGCCCTTCATCACCTCAACCTTGTGATTGGTGAAGCTCTTCTTTGCCTGGCCGTCAATCATGCCTATCGGATAGCGGTCTGCCCTGTATATGGTCACCTTCCCGTTACGAACATGATAGAGCGGCTGGTAAGCACCTGCATATTCAACGTCATGCTCCAGGATATCAAATGAGAGAAGTGATATGTCCATTCCGTCACGCACCGCCTTCTCGCTTCTCTGGAGAAGGGCATGGACCACCTCAATGTTGAGATGATCAAGGATATCAGACGGTCTTGTGATACCGCTCTCCCTGACAATCTTGTTCAGCGAGTTATGTCCTATTATTGACATGAAAGCTCCGGGCACACCGTGGCCTGTGCAGTCGACCGCAGCAATGTACTGTTTGAATCCGCTGTCGTGCATCCAGTAGAAGTCGCCGCTCACAATATCCTTGGGCATAAAGAGCACGAAAGTGTCATTGAAGAAGTTCTCAGGTGGCAGCATGGCTGCCTGGATACGTTCAGCATACCTTATGCTGGCGGTAGTATCCCTGTTCCTCTCCTCAAGCTCTACACTCTTTGAAACCACCTCGGCCGTTCTCTCTTCAACCTTCTGCTCCAGCAGCTCTTTCTCCCTGCGCAATGTCCGCTCTCTGATGCTGATGAAAAGGTATATCAAGCTTACAAGCAATGTGATGCACACGACAAGGAACCATGAGGTCTGGTATACCGGCCCCCTGATGGAGAAAGAGAGTGTCACCGGCTTCTCGTTCCAGTAACCGTAGTTGTTTGAAGCACGTACCTTGAACACATACCTGCCCGGACTGAGTGATGAATACATAGCCCTGGTCTGATCGGTAGTGATCCAGTCATCATCAGCACCTTCAAGCATGAACTGGTACCTGACGGTTTCAGGATTAACAAGACAGATGCTCAGGAAATCAAAGATGATTCTGTTCTGTGTATGCAGCAGTTTTATGCCGTCATGCATCGGAAAGGTCTCATAATTGACCAGCGTCCTCCAGATATGTGTAGCTGGTTCTGTGACCACCGGCGGCAGCCTTGACGGGGTAAGCCTGATGGCCCCGTTTGCCGTCCCGAACCAGAGATCGCCCCTGCTGTCAGCAAAAGAGGCATTAGGTCTGGCCTCAATGCCCGTGAAACCGTTCTTCTCCGTGAACGATGAGACTCTGCCTGACACACCGTCATATCTGTTCAGACCCAGGTTGGTTCCTATAAACAGGTTACCCGCCGTGTCAGGCTGCAACAGGTTTACCGAATTCATGAGCAACCCGTCAGATTCTGTAATCCTCTTCCAGATGGTATCGCCTCTTAATCCATATAGTCCGTCAAGGGTCCCCACCCAGACTGTACCGTCAGATGTCTCGTTGATAGCTGTAGGATTGATATCCGTCCTGAAACTGACAGGTGTGAAGGTGTCAGTGCCGGGAATGTGTTTCGTCAGTCCGTTACGCTCCTCTGTCCCTATCCAGAGGCAGCCCCCGCTGTCACAGAAGAGTGAAGTGATATTATTGCCGGTGAGACCGTTGATCTGTGTGTAAGTATGACTCTCCTTGTTGCCTGCATCCCATAATATGAGTGCGCGGTCAGTGCCGATCCACAGGTTGTGTCTCGTATCTACTGCAATGGTAGCTATCCGGAGCGACCTGAGGCTGGCATTAAGATCAAGATCATAGCGGTAATACCCTTCATCAAGGTCATACCTGAAGACCTCGTCACCCGAAGTGGCTATCCATACATGGCCGTTATTGTCAGGCCTTATGATATTTATCTGCGCACCTTCAAGGGCCGGAGGAAAGTCGTTGAGCCTGACACGGTTGTTGTCTCTATTTGCAGGGTTATACATCGATAGCCCCTTACTGGTACCGAACCAGTATCTGCCGGTGGGGTCCTGTGCGAGGGTAAAGACATCATTTGATGCCAGGAACTCCGGGGCCAGGAAAGAGACAAAGTGATCGCCCTTGTAGATAAAGAGGCCGGCATCCCTGTCAGCTATGAGTATATTCTTTTCCTTGTCCTCTATCATGCTGAGGATATGCTGTGCAATCAACCCATTGGTGTTGTTCAGAACCAGAGTACCGTCAGGTGAAAAGACTGTTATTCCTCCTCTGCTCTCCCAGTCCTCCATTGATGCCACCCATATATTGCCGCGGTAGTCTTCAATAATATATGTCACGAAATTGCCCCACAGGCCGTTGCGTGTATCGTAGAAGCCCATCTCCCCGGTCTCCTTGTCCTGTCTGTACAATCCTCCGTTAAAAGTACCAAACCACATATTCCCTCTGGAATCTTCAAAGATGGTGGTTGTCTGAAAATACCGGGTCAGACCCTCCGGATTAAACGGAACGAACCTGTCACTTGCATGGTCGTACTTCTTGATACCCATATCGGTGATGCAGAAGAGGTTCTCTCCCCTATCACAGTAGAACCCGAATGCATCATTACTGAGGCCCTGCCTGCCCATAAACTGATGACCGGTCATGAGTGTGACCCCACTTTCGGGCATGTCAAGGCGAAGAGCTCCCCCGAGGGAGGTAGCCACCCAGAGTGATCCCTCATACTCAATGATGCCGGTAACATCACCGGTAAGGCTTTTCACAGGCCTGACAGAATCATTGATACGGGCAGAGTCAACGCCAATGAATATTGACGGTGAGAAGGAGACCCTCTTGATGACATTATTCTCTATCAACGACACGCCCCCGCCGATATGACCCAGCCATATCCTTCCGCGGAAGTCCTCGCAGATGCTCTTAACTCCACCCGGAGCCAGATTGTCTGATGTTGAGAAGTTCTCAAACCTCAATCCGTTAAACCTCGTCACGCCGCTACCGGTGCCGAGCCAGATGAAATCATTAGCGTCCTGAATGATGGTATAGACCTTAGAACCACTCAGTCCCTCCTTGGAACCGTAATGCTCAAAATAATAGTTCTGTCCTGAAGCATTACGGGGAAATAGAAAGAGTAAGAGAAGCAGGCATGCTGACAGGAGAGATGAATAGATCCCATGATTACTGCTTCTTCTGTGCATCAGGCTATTTTTTAATGAAGAAGAATGTACCGTCTTCATCTTTGAGCCCGGTAATCTTTCCGAATTTAGGCTTCTGTTGATTGTTCTGTGACACAGCTTTGGTAACCTGCATCACGATCTCCTCAATAGCTATGCATGTGTTGGGGTTACCGAGCAGCGTATTGGCAAATGTACGGGTGAACTGGGAATCGTCAACAGCAAGCTCATAACCGGCAGATGAGAAGATCTGGCTTGACTTGAACTGAGTTGCCCTCCAGTCGGCACAGTTACGGACCTTAAGGTCAGATCTCATGGCCTGGTAAAAGCTGGGGCCCGACTCGCATGCATCTGTAATCACCAGCACATGGGTGAGATACTTCATATATGTCTCCATAGAGGCCTTCAGGGTATTCAGGCTGTAATAGGTGAATTCCTCGTCACGGCGGGCATCAATGGGAATCCAGTAGCCAACATCGTTGATGAACTTTCCATGACCTGCAAACCATATGACCAGCGACTTGATCTGTTTTGCCCTGACCTCATCGCGAAGATCAATGGAAAAGAATTTCTCCATCTGCTGCTTGCTCTGGTTCTTTAGCCTTTTTACCGGCAGCACCTGATAGTTATCCTCAAGAACACCGGTGATCAGGCTGGCATCTTTGGAGGGTCCCTGCAAGACCGCAAAATTCCGGTAGTCACTGTTATCTATAAAGACCACCAGTGTGTTACCCATAGGGTTCGACTCGGAGATGGTTGTCCCGTTACGATTGAGGGCAAAATCTCTTACCGTCCTGTTACCATACTTGTCCTCTACCATGATGGTGATCTTGTCACTGTTCCTGACATCAATACCCTTGGCTATGAACCCCGGGTTGAGGTTATCCTGGGAAAACTGGGCGCTGATGTTATCTACACTTACCGATCTGATCAGGTTCTGATCAAGCACTTTCCCCTCGATATCAATGCTTGAGGCTATACTGTCAATGACCATTACGTCTTCTCCCATGAGGTAAGGAGCAAGTATCTGAATCTCGGGCGGGTCAATCTCTGTGCGTCTGATGTGATAGGTTACCACGCTCTCATTGTCGTAAACATCCCTTGCCACTATCTTCATAATATTGTCGGGAGAGATCTCCACTTCTGCAGCAAAAGGTATCTTCCCCTTGCCTTCATACTTTACTGGTACGTTATTTATTGAGAACTCTGCCAGCAGGCTCTTGTCGCTTATTCTGCCGGTTATCAGCAGGCTCTTTTTGTCAAAACCCACCTCTATCTCCTGACCATTGACGATTGCAGGCGACTCGATGGAAATCTCAGGGCTGACCGATTCACGGTTAATGGCAAAGAGCCTGTCATTTGCTTCACTGAGCATTTTTCTGGCCGGGGCACTGTCTTCACTAATGGTAATGACCCTTGCATAATCAGCGCCAGCCTTTTCGAAATCATGCATCTCTTCGTAAGACCTTGCACGAAGAAGATATACCTCAGTATTGAACTGATCAAGAGCAAGCGCTTTAGTAAAATCGGTCACTGCGGCAAGGTGCTGGTTGAATTTCTGGTAATAGAGCCCTCTGTCAACATAATGCGACTGCTCGGCCGGTTCAAGAAGGATAGCTGTTGACAGGTCATTGATTGCTGATGGATAGTCAAGCCTGGCTTCCCAGGCCATGGCTCTGGTGAGGTACGCATCAACATTCTTTTCATCCTGCTGGATTACCATTTTACACTGTCCGAGAGCGCTGTTGACATCTCCCTGCCGTATGAGAACCCTGGCCAGTTCAAGGCGTGCAGCCGCGAGAGATTTATCTTTTGTCACCGCCCTTTCCAGCTGTCGTCTGGCGGTATTGTCATCATTAATTTTCTGGTAGATGATGCCCTGATAATAGTAGTTAATGGCATCATCTCTGATCTGTAATGCGGTGTCACAGGCACCAAGAGCCTGATCCCACAGCTCCATACCCATCAAAGATACCACCTTCTCAGTGTAGAGCTTGCCGTTGCGAAACTCTTCCCTGATAGCTTCCTGCAGGTAAGACACAGCTTCGGTATAGAATTCCTTACTCTCCCCGGGAGTGATATTCCTGGCGGCTCCCATTATGTTACACATACGGCCAAGATTGTAAAGAATGCCTGCATCATGAGACACAAAATTATTTGCCCTCTTGTAGTCGTCATAGGCAAGTCTGGTACTGCCTGTCATCTCATATGCTCTGGCTCTCCTGATATAACCATCGACTGAAGCCGGGGCTTCGTCTATTGCCCTGGAGAACTGATCAATGGCATCTTCGTACATGCCATTCCTGATAAAGTCCTCTCCGGCCTTGATGTACTTCCTGGCCGACTGACCATTAACACCCAGGCAGGTAACAATAAACAACAATGCAAGAATGGAAAATCCTCGTTGCATGACTTTAGGTCCTTTTACGAATTGGGATTTCAAAAATACAAATTATTATCTGTTAACAAATAAAAGCAGTTACTAACAGTACTTATACGCAGTTTACGGGAAAATGATACATGAATTCCAGTATACTTTTTTCAAAATGAACTGATTTTTGAGGAGTGAATTCCGTGAAGGAGTCGGCCACTCCTCCTCCAAACCTGGCTAATCCCGTGAAACGCCGGGCCTCATCCCAACATCCTTCTTCCACGAAGCTCCTTATGATGAAGGCACCGCCCTCGACAAAGAGCGACTGCACGCCCATACTATGGAGGACCGTAAGTATCTCTCTGACAAAGTGTTCATTATCGGCCAGCTTGATTACACGTACTCCGGGAATATTTATATTGTTGCTACAGGTAAAGAGGATGGTGTCAACCGACCGGTCAAACACCTTTGACCCCTTATCCATTACGCCGCTGCGGCTGACAATTATGCGCAACGGGTTCTTCCCTTCCCAGAGCCTTACGGTGAGTGAAGGGTTGTCAGCACGTACTGTACCTCCTCCGGCAAGGATAGCATCTTCGGCGGCGCGCCAGCGGTGCACCAGTATTCGTTCGGCCACCCCTGTTATCCAGTGTGGTTCAACAGCATCGACGGGCTGACGCACAAGGTCAATGAAGCCATCAGCGCTGCGGGCCCATTTCATGATGACATAAGGCCGTTGTTTTTCGTGCCATGTAAAGAACCTCCTGTTGACCATTCGGCACTCGTTCTCTGCCACGCCTGTCACCACCTCTAAGCCCGCCTCCCGGAGGCGGGCTATCCCCTTTCCGGCCACCTTGGGGCTGGTGTCAGCAGTGCCTATCACCACTCTTGGTATGCCGCTGCTGATGATGAGATCAGTACATGGAGGCGTTCGTCCGTGGTGAGAGCATGGTTCCAGGCTCACATACAGGGTTGATGTGGGCAGGAGGAAGCTGTCACTGACAGATCTGATAGCATGTACCTCAGCATGAGGGGTTCCTGCCTTTAGATGATACCCTTCTCCTATGATAACGCCATCATGAACTACTACCGCTCCTACCATCGGGTTTGGTGCGGTCTGTCCCTCTGCCATACGGGCAAGATCAAGACAGCGAAGCATGAAGGTCAGGTCATCAGGTTGAGTCATGTGAGCAATTTCTTATCTTTGAATCATGGCCCAAAAGTTACAAACAATAAGCGACATTCGCCGCCATATATCGGGAATGCTTAAACAATCGTGGCCCTCCGAGGAGGCTGTAGCCCTGGCATCAGCCATCATCCTTGAATACACTGGCATGAGCAGTGCCTCACAGCTTGCCTTCGGCGAAAGGGTGGTGCCGCAAGAGACAAGAAACAGGATCCTGGATGCGGCGGCCAGGGCATCCGCCGGCGAGCCACTGCAGTATATTACCGGTTATACGGAGTTCTGCGGGATCAGGATTACCGTTGAGCCGGGAGTGCTGATACCCCGGCCGGAGACGGAAGAGATGACATCCATGATCATCAGGGAGAACCCCGACTTTAAAGGTGTAACCACTGACCTGTGTACGGGGTCAGGATGCATAGCCATAGCCCTCTCGCTGGCTTTCCCGGACTCAATAACGGTAGCAACGGATTACTATCCGACGGCACTGGAGGTGGCCTCACGTAACATAAATCTGACTGGTGCAAGGGTGAGGCTCCTCAGTTCTGACATCTTCAGCAAAGACATCTCATCCCTGCCCATGAGTAATATTATTGTAAGCAATCCTCCCTACGTCACCGAGAGCGAAAAAGGAGAAATGCATGTCAATGTGCTGGATCACGAGCCACACCAGGCGCTTTTTGTCCCTGACAATGACCCTTTGCTCTACTACCGTGCCATAGCTGATATTGCGGCTGTCCTCCTGCTGCCGGGAGGCGTCCTCTGGCTGGAGGTGAATGAGACCTTCGCCAATGAGACGGCCGCACTCTTGCCTGCTGGAGTATACCGGCAGGTACAAATCATCATGGATATAAGAGGAAAATCAAGATTCATAAAGGCTGAGAGAGATGGAAGGGAATAAAGAGAGAGAGGAACTTCTTCAGAAAGCAATGAAGTTATGTTCAGGAAGGGAGTATTGCAAAAACGACATAGAATCGCTCCTTGACAGGTGGGGAGCAAAAGAGGACAATACAAAGCAATGGATCCTCAACAGACTTGTCAGTGAAAAATTCATCGACGAACAGAGGTACAGCAGAGCCTTTGTCCTTGACCACTTCAGATATAACCACTGGGGTAAGGTCAAGATAACCATGGGGCTCAGAAGCAAGAAGGTTGATCCCACAGCTATCACTTTGGGGTTGGAAGCTATTGATGATGAAGAGTATATGGCCCTCCTGGCAAAGACGCTGGAGGAGCAGATGAAAAAGATAAAGGCAAAAAACAGGACCGACCTGAAGGGCAAACTGTTACGGCATGCGCTGGGAAAGGGCTTTGAGAGCCATCTGGTCTATGATGCCATTAACAGGCTTTTCAGCAGCTGATCTTCATTCAGAAAAGTGTCAGCCACAGTGATCTGAGGAAGGGATAAAAGGCTGTCAGCGTCATTACGGAAGAGACCGCAGCATCTGTGACGGTCACCTGTCTGAGATGCTTCCCACTCATCAGCACCCACGCCCCCAGGGCAATGCGCATCACAAGCTGTAACGCAAAGAAGAGGAAGACTCGCATCGCCTGACTGTTCCATACAAGAGCCTCGTCAATCCTGCCACGGACAATAAGTGAGAAAGCATGAGAGAGTCCGCATGAGGGGCACGGTTCTCCTGTTAGCTTCTCGTGGATGCACGGCACAGGATACCTGTTCTCATCCGGGGAATAAAACAGGGAGTAACCCATTATTAAAAGGATTACTCCGGTAAGTATGAGATTAAGAAAAAAATAGGATCTCCCGGAAGGGGTTAGTTTTACCACTGCCCTGAAGTAGTATCTTTTTCTGTGTCACTCTTTACAGTATCAGCTGTGCCCTCAAGTTCCTCAAGCCTGTCTTTCATCTCATCCCTCTTTGTTGATGCCTTGATCTCCACAGTTTCATCATCGTTAGTGATCCTGATGGTCACATCATTGTCACCGAACTCTTTTTCAAGATCATTAGTAACATCCTTTATTACCTTTTCGATATCCGTTGCCCAGCTTCCTGACTTATTGGCAATCTTCCCAATAACGAAGCTCTGAGACACTGAGATCATGAGTGCGATAATTGCTACAACCAGTCCACCCACGAGCATACCCTGATTGTTGTTGGATCTTGAAAGTCCAACAATGGCCAGCACTATGGCTATCACTGCCGGGATAATGGCTATCAGCCCAATGCAGGGCACTATTGCCAGAAGAAACGCTATTATGGCTGTCACGAGAGCCCCGACGCCCACGCCTGACTGTCTGTTGTTTTTTTCTTCTTCCATTGGTTCAAGTATTTATTGTTCCTTAATTTTCTGTCAGGATATTTCTGGTATCCTGTTCTAAAGACGTAACTGGAATCTCAATGATGCGTCCCTTTTCGGATTTATTTTTAAAAAAAATGAATGTCGGCACCCGTTCAATGCCGTATTCATTAAAATCTGCCAGTGGTGCTATTTTATTTATATCTACGCCGATGAAACTGATTTTATCTTTCGGGAAGCCCCACTGATCAATGATTTTCATGAACCGGGGCACCTCTCTCCTGCTGTCGGAGCACCATGTACCAAGGACTATTGTTACAGTATAACCATCTATGTCTATCTCTTTCAGTTTTTCCATGATGTCCGGATCAGGACTGTAGTCTCTGTAGCCGCTTACATACCATGATGAATAGGGGGTGTCAAAGAACCGTGAGGGGCTTATTTCGCCAAGCAGCCAGGTGGTTGCATCACGGAAGTCCCACACATGTGTAACCGCTTCTTCCTCTTCGCCGGGTTTTCCGGCAAGAGCGGCATTGCCGAAGGGAGCCACCTCGATGGATGTATCATCCGATGACTTTTTATCGGGGATAACAGCAGACAGAGGCTCTGCCCGGAGTGTAATGGTATTCCGTGCGCTGCCGCATCCGGCCATGACAGCCATGACAGCAATTACGGTGATGATCAGAAATAATCTCATACTGTCTGCAACAGCAAAGATAATATCTGTTTTGCAGTTTTCGACACTGAAGTTCCCGGACCAAAAACAGCAGCCACTCCGGCATCGTACAGGAACTGGTAGTCCTGTGGTGGTATTACCCCGCCGGCGATAACCATAATATCCTCACGCCCCAGTTTCTTCAGCTCACTGATGACCTGGGGTATGAGTGTCTTGTGTCCTGCCGCAAGGCTTGACACACCGAGGAGATGAACATCATTCTCCACTGCCTGTCTGGCAGCCTCGGCGGGTGTCTGGAACAGTGGTCCGATATCAACGTCAAAACCTATGTCAGCATAGCCTGTTGAGATGACTTTGGCACCGCGGTCATGACCGTCCTGTCCCATCTTGGCAATCATTATGCGTGGTTGTCGTCCCGCTTTTGAGGCAAACTCTGCCGCCATGGCTTTGGCCTCCTCGAAATCAGAGTCTGACTTGTACTCTGATGAGTATACTCCTGAAATTGTTCTTATCACTGCTTTATACCTCCCGGCTACTTTTTCACATGCGTCTGATATCTCTCCCAGGGTTGCTCTCTTTGATGCGGCATCTACTGCCAGCTCAAGGAGGTTACCCTCACCTGTCTCAGCGGCACGTGTGATTGCTTGCAGTGCCTTCCGGCACTCATCATCGTTACGTGATGCTCTCAGTTGTTCCAGCCTTCTTATCTGGGATTCACGCACGGCGCTGTTGTCTACCTCGAGGGTCTCAAGCGGATCCTCCTTCTCGAGCCTGTATTTATTGAGCCCCACAATGGTCTGTGCTCTGGAATCGATCCTTGCCTGTGCTCTTGCGGCTGCCTCTTCTATCCTCATCTTTGGGATGCCTGACTCAATGGCTTTAGCCATTCCGCCGAGGCTCTCCACCTCTTCTATCAGCTCCCATGCCTTATGGGCTATCTCATGGGTGAGCGTCTCCACATAGTATGACCCGGCCCAGGGATCAATAGCCCTGCATATGTTTGTCTCCTCCTGCAGGAATATCTGCGTATTACGTGCTATCCTCGCAGAGAAGTCGGTCGGGAGGGCTATGGCCTCATCCAGGGCATTGGTATGCAGGCTCTGGGTGTGACCCAGGACTGCAGCCATGGCCTCTATGCAGGTACGTCCCACATTATTGAAAGGATCCTGTTCTGTAAGACTCCATCCCGATGTCTGTGTGTGGGTACGCAGGGCCAGTGATTTGGGATTCTTCGGGTTGAACTCGCTAACGATCTTTGCCCAGAGCATGCGGGCAGCCCTCATCTTGGCTATCTCCATGAAGAAATTCATGCCGGAGGCCCAGAAAAATGATAGACGGGGTGCAAAATCATCAACACTCATGCCTGCATTGACTCCCGTACGCAGATATTCAAGCCCGTCAGCCAGTGTGTATGCAAGCTCTATGTCAGCTGTTGCACCTGCCTCCTGCATATGATAACCTGAGATTGATATGCTGTTGAACCTGGGCATCTTCTCTGAGGTATACCTGAAGATGTCAGCTATGATGCGCATTGAGAAGGAAGGCGGGTAGATATAGGTGTTGCGCACCATGAACTCCTTGAGTATGTCGTTCTGGATGGTGCCCTGCAGCTCTTCCAGCCTGGCTCCCTGTTCCAGTCCGGCAACAATATAAAAAGCCAATACCGGAAGCACAGCACCGTTCATGGTCATGGAGACAGACATCTGGTTCAGTGGTATCTGGTCAAAGAGTATCTTCATGTCAAGGACGGAGTCGACGGCCACACCAGCCTTGCCGACATCACCCACAACGCGCTCATGATCTGAGTCATAACCGCGATGGGTAGCCAGATCAAAGGCCACTGACAGTCCCTTCTGCCCCGCTGCCAGGTTACGACGATAGAAGGCGTTGGACTCTTCTGCCGTGGAGAACCCGGCATACTGCCTGATGGTCCAGGGCTTCATGGCATACATGCCCGAATAGGGGCCGCGGAGGAAAGGTGGCAGCCCGGCAGCGTATCCCAGATGCTCCATGCCTTGCATGTCATCTTTAGTATACACGCTTTTGAGGTGTATCCGTTCAGGAGTCTCCCAGTTGGGAACAACACCATTATCCTTCTCCCACTTCTGTATGTCCCTCGGGGGTGCAGTCACCTTGTAAGGATCTATATGCTTAAATTCAGGTCTTTTGCTCATCTCTGTTCAGTTTATATCCAGTATCCTGTTGAACATCTGCAGTGTCTCAAGCACATTCGAGCGGATGCTGATGAAATGTTCCAGTCCCTCGGCCTTAAGGGCATCAGTGCAGGGCGGGTTACCAGCTACAACAACGACAGCCTTTCCGTTGACCTGCCTGAAGATGTCACCTGCCAGTATTGCATACTCGTCATCCGAGCTGCAGATAACGATGATGTCGGCTTTAGCTTCCAGCGCTGCCCTGACACCGTCAGCGGCGGTCAGGAAACCATTATTGTCCTGCACCTCATAACCTGCCACTGCGAAAAAGTTAGATGAGAACTGGGCACGTGCCCTGCGCATAGCCAGATCACCGATGGTGAGCATGAATGCCAGGGGTCTGCGGCCGGTGCTCTCCGTGGCCAGCCTGAGCTTCTCAAACTCCTCTGAGCCGCGCGACGGTATGATGGGTGTGACCTCCTCTTCAGGCGAGGAAGTGTATTCACTGAATAATTTTGAGGGTTCATGCTGCGGAGCTTTTTTCTCCGTGAAGTCAGGGTACTGGTTGGTGCCCAGCAGTATCTCCCGTCTCCTTGCCATGTCACCCTTGCGTGAGGCTGCTGCCTCGCTGATCCTCTTCTGAATGATCCCCTTCTTCAGGGCTTTCAGAAAACCTCCCTCCTCCTCCAGCTCCAGGAAGAGCTTCCATGCCTCACGGGCCATCAGTGAGGTCAGCTCCTCAATATAATAAGATCCCGCTCCCGGGTCAGCCACCTTATCGATGTGTGCCTCCTCCATCAGCAGCAGCTGCTGGTTACGTGCTATCCTTTCTGAGAACTCGTCAGCATCGCGGAAGACAGTGTCAAAAGGCTCTGTGGTGATCGACTCTGCCCCGCCAAGCACCGCTGACATTGCCTCTGTCTGCGTCCGAAGCATATTGACAAAGGGATCATATAATGTCTTGTTCCATCGGCCGGTGACAGAGTGGATATGCATCAGTGCAGCCTCTTCATCTTCAGGTGCGTATTCTCTGACAATACCTGCCCATAGCATCCTTGCCGCACGCAGCTTGGCTATCTCCGGGAAGAAGTCCGGACCAATGCCAAAGGTGAATTTCATTGCCCGGGCAGCTATCCCGGGCCTGATGCCCCGTTCAGTCAGTGAGGCCAGATACTCATTGCCTAATGACAACGTATATGCCAGTTCCCCTACTGACCCCACGCCTGCGTTGCTAAAGACAGTACCTGAGGGCTCAAGACACTTAATGCCCGGCATGGAAGTGGTCTCCCTGATCAGGTCAGCCAGGTAATCTAAACCCTGATCCACCGGGATGCAGAGTCTGCCTTTTGCGGCCAGCCTGCCGAGAGGATCGGTGGAGATGGACATCTGTACTTTGCCGCGGTCAGTGCCTGAAGTCGTGAGCACGGACTCAAGAGCCGCAAACAGCTCTTTGGCCATGCCTGCGGTTATAAAGTTCACCTCTACACTTTCAAGATGTATACCGTTGAGCAGTTGTGATATATTGTCCACACTGACCGACTGCGGATCGTCAATCACAAAGCCAACCGAGGTTATCCCCCTCATCAGTATATCAAGAGCTTTGGTGTTGGCTGCCTTGTAGTCTTTTACGATTATATCCTGTCTTACCAGCCAGGAGTTATCAGATATACGCACTCCTCTGACGAAGGGATAGTCACCCGGAAGAACTCCCCGGTGGGGCAATTGATCAAGGTCTTCCTGCCTGTAAAAAGGCATGACAGCAAGGCTGTCACGTGTCTTCCAGACCAGTTTCTTGTTGAAATCGGCGCCCTTGAGATCAGCTGTAATCTTCTCCATCCATTTTTCTGTGGAGACAGGCGGGAATTTTTCAAATAGTCTCTCTTTTTTATCCATCAGGAATGCTGTTACTGAAGTGTGTAAATAAACGGACTGTTAAGCATTTAAACCATGCTTTTTATCATAACCTCTCATTAGCTGTCACCGAACTCCATAAGGTAAGCTTTTATGAACTCGTCTAACTCGCCATCAAGAACAGCCTGGGCATTGCCTGCCTCGTATCCTGTACGGAGGTCTTTTACCAGTTTATATGGATGGAGTGTGTATGAGCGTATCTGTGAACCCCATTCTATCTTTTTCTTTGCTCCCTCTATCTTCGACTGCTCGTCCAACCTCTTTCTCAGCTCCATCTCATAGAGATGTGATCTGAGCAGGCGGAGAGCGTTCTCCTTGTTCTGTCCCTGTGAGCGTGTCTCCTGGTTCTCAATGACCAGCCCTGTAGGTGCATGCCGCAGTCTGACCGCTGTCTCCACCTTGTTGACGTTCTGGCCTCCGGCGCCGGATGAGCGGAAGGTCTCCCAGGTGATGTCAGCCGGATTGATTTCAATTATTATGTCATCATCGACCAGTGGTGCCACGAAGACTGATGCGAATGTTGTCTGTCGCTTGCCCTGAGCATTGAAAGGTGATATGCGCACGAGACGGTGGACACCGTTCTCGCTCTTGAGGTAACCGTAGGCGTTCTCCCCCTCGAACTCCAGGGTGACGGTCTTGATGCCTGCCTCATCGCCGGGCTGGTAATAGGCTTCAGTGATCTTGTAGCCGTTCTTCTCACCCCACATGAGGTACATCCTCATCAGCATCTGTGCCCAGTCATTGCTCTCCGTGCCGCCGGCGCCGGCGTTGATCTTGAGCACGGCTCCCAGCTGGTCTTCTTCACGCCGGAGCATATTGCGCAGCTCCAGCTTCTCCACGGCTGCCAGGGCCGTTTCATACTGCCGGTCAATCTCTGTATCTGTCACTTCTCCCTCCTTATAGAAGCCCTGGAGAACGATCAGGTCTTCTACCGCTGTATCAACCTCACTGAAGGATGTGGTCCAGCTTTTTACTGAGGAGATCTCTTTCATGAGCTCCTCGGCTTTTCTGGGATCATTCCAGAAGTCCGGGGCCCGGGTGAGCTCCTCTTTCTCATTTATTTCCTTTAACTTATTATCGACGTCAAAGATACCTCCTTAACGCATCACGGCGTTCCACGAGGTCTTTTATCAGGTCATTTGTAATCATGGTATAATTTGTTTCGCGCAAATATAGTAAAAAGCTGGTAGTAAGGGTCAGGCATCAGGCAATAGTCCTCAGCGGTTCGGGGCTTCGCATGACCTACCGCAACAATAATTTATATGTAAAAATACTTGACAACGGCGAAATACCAGTGTAACTTGTATTTCAATCTATACTTTGACGATCAGCCAGTTAACAGTCTAACTAAATTTTCCCATAACAAACTAAAACCGGACAAATGAAAAGATTGATCATTCTGCTAGCATTGGTCCTCTTCGCGGCCGCCGGCTGCAAGGAGAAAAAGCCTGCTGATTATACCAGGCTGGGATTTTTTACTCAGTACCAAACCTACATGGAAAAACTGAACGGCAAGATTGAATCGGTTACTGAAAAGGGTTACTGGGCAATACCTGAAGGTGATACTTATATCAAAGGAGCCATGATCACTAAGAAAGAGCTTGACAGTATCGGGTATACCTATGATTTTAAAGCCATTTTCGATGCTGATGGTGATCTTGTGTCCAGCACAACCTATGATGAAAATGATAAGGTAATAGATACCTGGCATTTGGCTAAAGTTAATGGCCTTCTTGCAAGATCGGAATACATCTCAGCGGACACGGTCAGGTATAAGCAGGTGATCACCTGTGACGAGGAGGGTAATCCCGTTCTGTATGAAGGTTACAATGCATTGGCCGATACTCTTACCCAGAAAATAGAGGTTGGAGGTTCTTTCTTTAATGATACAATTACTGTGCAGTATTTCAACTACAAAGGTGATCCGGGAACAAAGATTCTGATGATGTTTAATAGCTTGGGACTTCTGACGCAGGTAGAGTATTACGGGAAAGACGGCACACCCGGTTACAGTTACAACTATGTTTACAACGACAAAGGATTTCAATCAGAATTTACCGGCTTTGACAAGGACAAGGTTTTGGCAACAAAGACCTCAACAACTTATGAATATGATGAAAAGGGCAACTGGATCAAGGGAATTGTCAAGGATCAAAGGGATTTCACAATCATATGTGAGAGGGTTTACAACTATTTTGAATAGCTCTCACCCGGTTGGCAAGGGGCCGGTATATCCAGGCTTTAATACTAATCAACCTTATATCCGGCAAATGTGCCTGTGCCGGTCTGATTTGCCGCGCCCGTAAATACTTTTACTTCAACTTCGTCTTCAGCTGAAAGCCTGATCGTGACGGACCTGACCGGAATTGTAGAAAATTGGGCTATTTCAACAGCCACTTTTTCATAAAAGGCGGAATTCTTAAAAATTGATATCTCCCTTGCAGATCCTGTTCCGTCAGCAAAATAGGATATATTGAATGTATAGATCCCATTGCTGGGAGCCGTAAATATACCTGTGCTAGGGTCAAATCCCCCACCAACGCTTAAATCTGGCGCATCATAGGTCAGAGTAATTTCAGTGTATGTTGATGCAGGATCAGAGATTTTATTTTGCGCCCTGAATGCAATCTCGCCCGTAAGCACAACGGGGGTGCTGTTTGTGAGTGAGAACGTCCTGGTGGTTGGGTCATAGGAGAGTTGCTGATCATCTGTTGCCGGGTCGCCCTGTTCACCCTGCGGGCCGGGAGGGCCCTGGGGCCCGGCCTCAAGCGATTTGGCGGCATAAAGTGCATAGGGTACCGCCATGAACTGCATCGTACCCATATCCATGAAGAGATTCTCAAACTTCACCTCAACCTGCAGGTAATGGTTGGCCGTAGACCAGTCTATCAGGGTAAAAGTGCCGAGGACAGGGTCTCCCTTGCCTATGATGAGCGAGAATACACCATATCTCGAGGTGGTGACATTGGAAAATACCTCCTGGTAGATAACAGGCCCGGTAGGAGAGCCGGTTCTAATCGAGAAACGTACCTCAATGGCCGTATTGACCAGCTCGTTGCCACTATTATCACGGGCTACCGCCTGATAATTAATGCCGCCCGGGACCACCGCCTGAGCCGTGACTGCCTGTGTGCCTGCAATCAACCCCGCCAGGGCCATCAGCATAAAAGAAAAGACTCTTATCATACCCTTCACTTTACAGTTTTTCAATCTTGAATGATCTGTTGATAACACCGTCATTACTGATCACGGTGGCAATGTAGATGCCGTTCGCATAATGAGCCAGACTTATCTCATGAATATAATCATGATCGGCAGAGAGTTCCAGCTCTTGGGTATACATCATTGACCCTATGAGGTTGTTTATGTATATGTTGTAATGCCGGCTCATCACACCGTAGAAACGGATATAGAACATGCGATTATTATTCTCTGTCACAGGGTTCGGGAAGAAATCGACGCCGTTACCCTCCCTTACCGGAAGGCTTGAGGGTGGAATGAACCTGGGCTGCTGGAATCCCTGTGAGAGATTATAAAAGGAGGGCAGTGAGACCTCCACGGCTGTTTCGCCGATGGTCTGCTGGTATGTTATCCCTTCCATTGTTACCAGGTTTCCTGCCGGTACCAGCACCTGGTGTGACAGATTGTATGCCTTTTGTGAAAAAGAGAGCGAGCAGATGAGTGTAAAAAACATGCCTGTTAACAATCCCTTCATATCACCTAGCCTTATAAATAAGAACCAAAAATAACATTTTTTAAATAGAATCAGGCCTCTCCATGATCAGTTTCAGGCTTTTGAAAGGCTCAATCATCCTGAATGCAAGGGCAACGATGAAGCCGGCAGCCAGCTGTGCAGAGGCCGCAATTACCCAGTTTATTCCTGTAAGCCTCATCAACCGGCCGGCAGCGCAGGTGATCAGCAACATCAGTATGTAGAGCCACAACCTGTTTGTGCTGACTACCCTGAACATACTCTTTCCCACTGCTATCATACATGCCAGTGCTACCGCCGACTGTGAGACGAGAGCCGTGAAGGCAGCTCCCGGAGCGCCATAAGAGGGAATGGTCAGCCTGTTAATGGTAATATTGAGCACCATCCCTGACACCATAATCACTCCCAAAAGTTTAAACCGGCCGGCGGCCGTCAGAACAGTGCTGTAGATATATATCAAGCCCACGGGCACGAGTGTCAGCATCAGGATGCTAAAAGCATTTAAGGCATTACCTGCCGGGGAGGTATAGAGCAGATCAAGTATCTCTTCCGGGAAGGTGGCCAGTGTCACTGCTCCGAGACCCAGTGGCGCCAGCAACATACGCCAGGCCATAGAGACCAGCGGCCGGATATCGTTGCCCGAGGAGAGCCCCCTTGACATTATCGGAAGGAGCAGACCGCCGAACATCACGGGAATCATTGCCAGGGCATCGAAGAGTCTGAAGGCCTGTGCATAGATACCGGCCTCCCTGGCACCGTCGGGCAGCAACCTCTCAATCATTACGGAGTCAATGCGCCAGTAGACGGTCATAGCAAACACAACGGCAGCATAGGGCAGCCCGGTCATGATGATGCTTCTGAGCACCCTCGCATCGGGCCTTACCTGTGAGACCCCTCCCTTTCTTATGACAATGACCAGGGTGAGACACATCACAATGAGATATGCAGCCGACTGCGACCAGATAAACCACTCTATACTGAACCTGCCCTCTGTGAGTCCGCCCCAGAGCAGAAAGGAGCATATGATGATCATAACCAGCCTGTCGGCCACAGAGAGCAGGCTATCAAGAAAGAGGAACTGCAAGCCGCTGATATTGGAGCGCAGCCAGAGGATCATTGATGCCATCACCTGGTTACCCATCAGCACAAGAAGGAGCAATATCTGCCATCGTTCATAACCGAGAGCCAAAGCCACGGTAAGAGTAACTAAAATGTATGCGGCAGTCAGTAGCAGTCGCAGCAGTAGCACATTTCCAAAATAGAGCTTCACCCTTGAGGGATCCGCCGATACGGCCCTGTTATTGAACCCTGAGAGTCCCATGTCAAGCAGGAGGGTGAAGAGTACCGAGAAGCTGAAGAGAGAGAAATAGCTGCCATAAGCTGCCTCGCCAACAACATTCTGAACGGTCCGGTCAATGCCCAGCACCCAGAAAGCCTTGACCAGGATGCTCACTGCCAGAAGAAAGACAATATTAATCAGGAACTTTCGCCTCAAGATGTTTACTGATGGTCATGAAAAAAGTAGATGCCAATTTATAAATTAATTGCCACATTTGTAATTCAGAAGCCTAAGCAGAAAATGATTATTGCAATCAATGCACGTACTCTCAGGGAAGTGCCTCATGATGGTATCGGCTGGTTCACCAATGAGGTCACAAGAGGCATCGTCAGGAACCATCCTGAGCATCGTTTTGTGCTTATCGGAGACAGGAAACATAAGGTTCAGCCCGTGGAGGGGGAGAATGTTGAATATGTAACCATACCTCTTCGTACGGTCCATCCTCTTCTGTGGTACTTCTGGCATGAGATACTCCTTCCTCCCGTGCTCAGGCATATAAGAGCTGATCTGCTTATTGCCCCTGACGGGATAATTCCATTGCGGACGGATGTTCCATGTATCCCGGTAATCCATGACCTGAACCATGAGCACCGACAGGGTGATATACCCCGGTGTGAAGACAGCTATTATCGTCGCTATTTCCCTCTGTTTGCTCGCAAAGGGGCAAGAGTGGCTACCGTATCACGGTTTTCGGCTGAAGATATTGCATCAACATACGGTATTGATTATAATATGATTGATGTTGTGTCCAACGGTGTTGCGGAGCTCTATTCCCCACCGCTGCCGGGAGAAGCGGGAGAGACACGCAGGGAGTTCACGGGCGGAAGGCCTTATTTCCTGTTTGTCAGTAACTTCTCACCGCGTAAGAATATTGAGGCTGTAATCCGGGCTTTTGAACTCTTCAGGCGCAACAATGCAGGTGATCATCTCCTGCTGCTTGCCGGGCGCAGGCTCTACCTGACCGGTGAACTAGACAGGGTTCTGAATGCCTCTCCTCTTGGCAATGACATACATTTTACCGGCACTGTCGGGCGTGATGTGCTGAGGAGGCTCTACGGCGGGGCAGAGGCACTGCTATTCGTTCCATGGCTTGAGGGTTTTGGTATCCCCGTAATTGAGGCACAGCGTTGCGGCACGCCATGCATACTGTCAGACACCTCCTCGTTGCCGGAGGTGAGCGGCGGCGCGGCGCTATGCGTTAGCCCTGCTGACGCAGGTGCCATAGCAAAAGCTATGGCACGGCTCGTCAGCGACGAGGCGCTGCGCCGCCGCCTGGCCGAGGAGGGCATAAAAAACTCGTTGAGGTATACATGGGAAAAGGCATCCGCTGAGATGTGGGACTGTATTGTCAAATCAACACGCAAAATACCCTGATGCTTAAACCTTTCTATCTGGATGGTATAAGAGAGGCAGGATGTGACGAGGCCGGCCGCGGTTGCCTTGCCGGACCAGTATATGCTGCTGCAGTGATACTGCCGAAGAGATATCGCAACAGGGAGCTGAATGACTCAAAGAAACTGACGGCAAGACAGCGCGAGAGGCTGCGCGATGAGATCATGACCCATGCTCTGGCGTGGAGCATAGCCTCATGCAGCAATACGGAGATAGACACTATGAACATCCTGCGTGCCTCTATCACAGCCATGCACAGGGCGATAGCAGGACTAAAGGTGACCCCGTTACTTCTGCTGATAGACGGAAACAGGTTCTATGCCTACGGGAAGATCCCTCATCAAACAATTATCCGTGGCGACGCCACCTACCTCTCTATCGCAGCCGCCTCAGTGCTGGCTAAGACGGAACGTGACAGATATATGGAAGAGCTTGATGCCCTGTTCCCCCAGTACGGATGGAGACAAAACAAGGGTTACCCTACCGCTGCACACAGGAAAGCTATTGCAATACACGGCCCCTGTCCGTGGCACCGACTCTCTTTTAAGCTCCTTGATAGGCAGAGCGAACTGCCATTCTTATAAAATGTTAAAATCATTTTTGCCAGATAGGATTTTAATATCTTTGGAACTTCGTAAAAAACAACATTAACAATAAATTATGAGAAAATTTTTATCAATCCTTGTTATCCTTGTCATCTTCTCAGCCTCACAGGCAAAGGCTGATGAAGGAATGTGGCTGCTGCCACTGATCGAAAAGCTCAACATCGGCACTATGACCGAGATGGGACTGAAGCTGACAGCAGAAGATATCTACAGTCTAAACAATGCCTGCCTGAAAGACGCCGTTGTTATCTTCGGAGGCGGATGCACAGGCGAGATCGTTTCACCCAACGGCCTCCTTCTCACCAATCACCACTGCGGTTATGGCCAGATACAGAATCACAGCACCGTGGAGCACGATTACCTTAAGGATGGCTTCTGGGCCATGTCATACGATGAAGAGCTGCCCAACCCGGGACTGAGTGTCACCTTCCTTGTAAGAATTGAAGATGTCACCACACGTGTCATCGGCAAAACCAATCCCGGCATGACCGAGGCTGAGCGCCAGGGAGCAGTCAAGACAGAAAGCTCAGCAATAGCAGCCGGTGCAACAAAAGATACTCAGTATCGTGCACAGGTAATGCCATTCTACGGCGGAAACCAGTATTTCCTTCTTGTCTATGAGATATACAGCGATGTGAGACTGGTAGGTACACCTCCAAACTCAATAGGCAAGTACGGACATGATACCGACAACTGGATGTGGCCGCGCCATACCGGAGACTTCAGCGTGTTCAGGGTTTATATGAGCCCTGACGGCAAACCGGCACAGTACTCAAAGGACAATGTGCCCCTCAAACCAAAGTATTACCTTCCTGTCTCCATTAAGAACCTGCAGAAGGATGACTTTGCCATGGTAATGGGTTACCCCGGCGGCACAACCCGCTACATGACCTCATACGAGGTTGACGAGGCAATGAAGATAACCAATGCCAACAGGATAAAGATACGCGGCATACGACAGGATATATGGATGAAAGACATGATGGCCGACCCTATGATCAACATACAGTATGCCTCCAAGTATTCAGGCTCATCTAACTACTGGAAGTTCTCAATAGGACAGAACGAGGGCCTCGCCCGCCTGCACACGGCAGAAATGAAGGCTGCCTTCGAGACTGACTTTATGAAATGGGTAAAGGCTGATCCCGAAAGGAATGAAAAATACGGCAACGCCCTGTCAATGATAGAGACCGCCGTTAAGAACAGAGCAGAGAAACAGAATGCTATGCAGTACATCACAGAGGTATTCAGAAGCTCAACCGAACTGTTAAGCTTTGCCGGCCAGATGACAGTACTTGAGGAAGTTCTTGCCACCAATGATACAGACAAAACAGAAGGGATAATAGAGAGGCTTAAGAGTAATCTGGATAAATTCTACGACGATTACAACTACCCCACTGACCGCAAGACCACAAAAGCAATGATAAAGCTTTATAAGGAAGATATCGACCCCATGTACTGGCCGGATTTCTATTCGATCATCGACAAGAAGTACAAGGGTAATGTAGATGCATTCGTTGAAGATATATTTGCGAAATCAATTTTTACCTCCCGTGAGAAGTTCGAGTCATTCCTTGCAAAACCGAATGTCAAGATACTCCGGAAAGACCCTGCATTGATAGTCTCAAAATCAATCAACAATATGCGCTCGAACCTATCTAAAGATCTGGAAGGATTTAATGCTGACCTGTCGGTAGGCCAGCGCACATACCTTGCCGGGGTGATGGAATACATGCCTGACAAGACTCAGTATCCCGATGCCAACTTCACCATGAGGCTTACCTATGGGAAAGTGCTCGACTATTACCCTTATGATGCCGTTCATTACAACTGGTATACAACCCTCGACGGTGTAGTAGAGAAATACAAGCCGGGCGACTATGAGTTTGACCTGCCGCAGCGCCTGATAGACCTGAATAACAGGAAGGAGTACGGACGATATGCTGCTACTGACGGTCATATGCCGGTCTGCTTCATAACCGATAACGATATCACCGGCGGTAACTCAGGCAGTCCGGTTATCAATGGTGAAGGCGAACTCATCGGCCTGGCCTTTGACGGTAACTGGGAAGCCATGACAGGTAATATAGCCTTTGAGCCAGACCTGCAGAGATGCATCTGTGTTGACATCCGCTACGTCCTGTGGGTGATGGACATCTACTCCGGAGCAGGCTACCTTCTTAAGGAGATGGATATCAGACAGTAACTTTTACAGTTATATATGGAAAGGGTTGCCGGCAGGTAACCCTTTTTTTTGTCTGAAGGTCAAATTCTTAATTCTTAATTCTTGACTCTTAATTCCTCCCTTCTCAGCGCCCTGAGCTTTTTATGTATCTTTGCAGAAATTTTCCCAGATGCAAATAAATTTTCTTGAAATATTTGCCGCATTCATGGTCCTGTTCGCCATTATCGATATCCCGGGATCTATCCCTATAATATTGGATATCAAGGCTAAGGCAGGTGAGGTAAATGCCGGCAAAGCCACACTGGTATCATTGATAATCTTCCTCGCATTCCTGATCTTCGGGGAAAAGCTGCTCGGTATCTTCGGCATTGATGCCGGATCATTTGCCATTGCAGGTTCTTTTATAATCTTTCTCCTGGGGATGGAAATGGTACTCGGTGCAGAGTTTTTCAAGCATGACTCCCCGGGAGGAGGGACAATCGTTCCCATAGCATTCCCACTTATTGCAGGGGCCGGATCAATAACCACCATCCTGTCACTGAAGGCCGAGTATGCAACAATAAATATACTCATCGCACTGTTGCTCAATATGGTTATTGTTTATTTAGTGCTCAGGCTCACCTCCGCAATAGAACATCTGCTGGGCCCTACCGGCCTACATATTATGAAAAAGTTCTTCGGCGTTATCCTGATAGCCATTGCAATCAGGCTGTTCATAAGCAATACCGGCATCATTCTCCCCAATGGCTGAAACGGTAACAATCTATACTGACGGAGCCTGCAGTGGTAACCCCGGTCCGGGCGGGTATGGTGTAGTACTCCTTTCAGGCAACCACCGCAAAGAGCTCTCCGAAGGATTCCGTCTTACAACCAACAACCGGATGGAACTACTGGCAGCAATAAAAGGGCTTGAGGCACTCAAACGCGACGGCATAACAGTAAGACTGTATACAGACTCGCAATACCTGGTAAACGCCGTCAACAAAGGATGGGTATTCGAATGGGAGAGAAAACGGTTTGCCAAAAAGAAAAATCAGGATCTCTGGAAACGGTTCCTTGAGGTCTACCGGCGTCATCAGGTGACCCTGACATGGGTCAGGGGACATAACAATAACCCTGAGAATGAGCGATGTGACATGCTGGCTGTGGCAGCTTCAAAGAGGCACACCCTGGAGGAAGATCATGGCTATGTCTCTGATGATGACATTGCAGAAATCATATAATATGTGACGATTTGTTGACTTTCTAAAAAATATTTGCAACTTTTGTATAAAATGGGGATGAATGAAAAGTTATATACATAGGGCTACAGACCTCACTCCGGAAATAATATTTGCACCTGAAGAAAACAAATTCATCATTGAAGGAAAATCGGCGCCTGAAGATGTGCGCAGTCTCTATTATCCGGTAGTTGATTGGGTGGAGGAATATGTTGCCGAAGTAAGAAAGAACAACATTTACAACGCTGACAATCCCCTCCTTCTTAAGTTTGATCTTGAGTATTTTAACTCATCGTCAGCAAAATTCCTCTTTGACATCTTATCATTGCTCCACGACCTGTATAACGATGGAATACCTGTAGACATCGAATGGCACTACGATGAAGAGGATATAGATCTTCGCGAGGCAGGTGAAGACCTTGCGCTGCTCTGTGAGCTGCCTTTCAGATACTGCCCCAAGACCAGAGAGACCAAATGAGAGGGCCGGCAGAACTATATGCTCTGCTTGACCACCTTCAGATATCCTACGAATATATTGAACACCCGCCCGCCCCCACTGTGGAGGAGGCCATGAAATATTGGTCAGGCATTGATTCAGGACATTGTAAGAACATTTTTTTTCGCAATCACAAAGGTGACAGGCATTACCTGGTGATCCTGTATTACAGCTCAAAGCTTAATATCAGGGAGCTGGAGCAGAAGCTGCGTCAGGGGAAACTATCCTTCGCCTCTGACAGGAGGCTGATGCAGTACCTTGGCCTCACACCAGGGTCCGTCTCCCCTTTCGGACTTATCAATGACCAGGAACATCACGTCCATCTCTTCATTGATAAAAGCCTTCTTAACCATAAACGACTCTCGTTTCATCCCAACACAAACACTGCATCGCTTATCATTCCACGCGAAGGGCTCTTCAGGTTTCTCGAACATACAGGCAACACCTGGGAGCTTTTCTGATCATCTGTCATTAACCGGTTGCTGGCCGCCACTGGCCGGTTTTTTTCTGCCTGCTACCGAAGATTTAGCCGGAATCATTACAAAAAAGTCTCTTAAAAGCAGCAATTATTTTCCTCAACGGGTCTTTATAGCGGACTTGAAATTGTAATTTTTAATCTTACCGCCATGAAAAGACTTGTATTATTAGCAGTTGTCGCACTGCTATGTTCCACGATCAACGCCCAGGACTCCATTCAGCGAAAGAGTTATGGTGCAACATTCACCTCAACTGCTCCTGTTATCGATGGTTATATTGAAGATGAAGCCTGGCAGGCAGGCACCTGGGCAGGAGAATTTACTGAGTTCGAACCTGAAAACGGAAAGCAACCCTCTCAGAAGACAGAATTCTGCATTCTCTTTGACGACAATAATATATATGTCGCCATAAAAGCTCTTGATACACAAAAAGACAGTATTGTGAAGCGTATCTCGAGACGCGATAACGGGGACGGTGATTTTGTGGGCATTTCATTTGACAGTTATTTTGACCGTCAGACAGGCTTTACTTTCATGACCAACGCCGCAGGGGTTAAGAATGACTTCATCTGGGCCAGTGACGCACGGTTTGAGGATGATACCTGGGACCCCGTATGGTTTACCGATGCAAAAATATATGACTGGGGATGGGCTGCTGAACTGAAGATACCCCTGACACAGCTGAGGTTCAGAATATCAGATGAAGGGATATGGGGGCTGGAACTGTTTCGCAGAATCTTCCGAAGCCAGGAGTTGTCAGTGTGGCAGCATATTGACAGAAATGCTTCAGGTCTGGTGCATAATTTCGGAGACCTTACCGGGCTCACAGGGATCAAACCACGTAAACAGGCAGATATAACACCTTTCGTCGTGGGAAGCCTTGAGACATTTGAAAGAGAAGATGATAACCCCTTTGCCACAGGCACAAACTGGAAATACAATGCCGGCCTCGATGCGAAGTTCGGTATTACAAACAACATGACACTTGACCTGACGGTTAACCCCGATTTCGGACAGGTGGAGGCAGACCCGTCAGAGGTCAACCTGACGGCATATGAGACATTCTTCGAGGAAAAGAGACCTTTCTTTATTGAAGGAAATAATATCACAAGCTTCAAAACAGGATTAGGTGACGGAGATCTGGGTTTTGACAATCTATTCTATTCGAGGAGGATAGGCCGGAGTCCGCAAATGTGTGCCGATACTGAAGAAAACGAATTTATAAGGGTACCCCGCGTTACGCCAATTATCAGCGCTGCCAAAATGACCGGGAAGACACCTGACGGTCTCTCAATAGGCATTCTTGAGGCAGTTACTGCTGAAGGCATAGCAGAGATCGACTCCCTTGGTGAGAGGTCATGGCAGACAGTTGAGCCTCTTACCAACTACTTTGTTTCAAGGGTCATGAAGGACTTTAACGGCGGCAAAACTGTTATAGGAGGAGCATATACGAACACTCACCGGTTCCTCGAGGGTCCTTGTGTTGACGAGCTGGTTAAAAATGCCAACACTGCCGGCATTGATTTTACACATTACTTCGGCGAGGAAAGGAATTGGTTCGTGTCGGCGGCAGCAGCAGGAAGTAACCTCAGCGGAAGCCCGGAGGCCATTGAAAATATGCAAAACTCTTCCGTACATCTATACCAGCGACCGGATGCCGGCTATATAGAAGTTGATCCCACACTAACCTCGTTGAACGGCTTCGGAGGGAATATCCAGGCCGGGAAGGTAGGCGGCCACTGGAACTTCCTGGCCTTTACGTACATGAAGTCACCAGGGTTTGATCTTAATGATGTGGGCTACCTCCAGAGCGCTGATGCCATCATATCAGGGCTGTGGTCTGCCTATAGTTTCGACAAGCCCTTCAGCATCTTCAGGCAGATAAGGCCTAATGCCAACTTCTCCTCCAGCTGGGATTGCGGAGGGACACATCTTTCTACCAACGGCAACCTTAGTTTCTATGTCCAGTTCAAAAACCTGTGGTGGACAAATTTTGGAGCCGGCTATAGCGGAGACAGGAATTCAAACACACTCCTGCGCGGAGGCCCCTCCATGTATATCCCTTCAAATTCTAACTGGTGGTTTAATTTGGGTACCAGCCCCTCAAAGAGTGTGTATGCCACAGGTTGGATTTCCGGTGGTAGTGGAGGAGAAAATACAACCGAAAGATATAACGCAGGTATTGACCTAACCGCCAAGCCGGGCAAATCATTCACCGTCACCCTCTCTCCCTCCTTTTCCAAAAACATGAATACACTGCAGTATGTAGATCATATTGATGACGCGGACCGTTATATCCTTGGCCAGATAGACCAGCAGATTGTAAGCATGTCACTAAGGCTCAATTACAATATTACTCCCGATCTTACCATACAATACTGGGGACAACCCTTCCTTGCAGCCATGGATTACAGCAGGTTCAAGGTGGTGACCAACCCTAAGGCAGAAAGTCTGGGCGATCGTTACCATGAACTGTCAGGAAGCGAGTTACAATTCGATTCCGGCGAGGATACATACAACGTTGACGATGACAATGACGGTATCGCCGATTACAGCTTTGACAATCCTGATTACAACTATGATCAGTTCCTGTCAAATCTCGTGGCACGCTGGGAGTTCCGTCCCGGATCCACTATCTTCCTCGTCTGGTCACAGACCCGCAGTTACTCCGATTCTACAGGTTCATTCTCCCTTGATCAAAACCTTGATAATTTATATACGGGAGAAAGACCCTACAACGTATTTCTTGTGAAATTCACATACAGGTTCGGATTGCGCTAAGAATGCAATTCTCAGGTCCGAAAGAGCGGGGAAATTTTTTCTCCGCTCTTTTCAGTTTTCTGAAGAATGAGTTGTGATCCTAAAATTTATATAAATTTGTTATCCCCTAAATACTGTCTGGGTAACTAACATGCTATGAAAAACCTTCTCATTTTTATGCTATGCTGTGTACAGCTTTGCCTGTACAGCCAGGAATTTGAAAAGAAGGTTTATACTGCCACCCGTACTGACAATCCCCCTGCGATTAACGGAAATCTTGATGATGATGCCTGGCTTCAGGGCGACTGGGCCGGCGATTTCCGGCAGTATGAACCTGACGAAGAAGCCCCGGTGAAACAGAAGACAGAGTTCAAGATCCTCTATGACAACAGCCATATCTATGTTGCCATTAAAGCCTGGGATACCGCTCCTGACAGCATCGTCTCACGCATGACCCGCCGTGATGACACCGATGGCGATCAGGTTGTGGTTGCATTTGACTCATACTTTGACCAGCGTACAGCATTTGGCTTCGGCGTCAGTGCCGCCGGTGTCAGGGGTGACCTGATATGGACAGATGATGGGATGAATGAAGATGAGACATTCGACCCCATCTGGTTCGTTAAGACAGGAGTATATGACTGGGGTTGGTCCGCGGAGATGAGTATCCCCCTTACCCAGCTGCGTTTCTCCGTCGCAGAAACCCAGGTATGGGGACTTGAGGTCATAAGGGAGATATACCGGTATAATGAGACCGACCTGTGGCAGCCCATCGCCAGGAATGCCTCCGGAATGATTCATAACGCAGGTCTGCTTAAAGGACTGAACAATATCAGGCCCCGCACACTCTTTGACCTTACGCCCTATGGAGTGAGCAAGCTCGAGACTTACGAGGGGGAAGAGGGTAATCCATGGTACGACGGATCCGATATCAAAGCAACCATAGGTCTCGATGCCAAGATAGGTGTTACTAACAATCTGATACTCAGCCTATCCGCGAACCCCGATTTCGGGCAGGTGGAAGCAGACCCCTCAGAGGTCAACCTGACTGCCTTTGAGACCTACTTCAGTGAAAAAAGACCCTTCTTCATTGAGGGAAAGAATATTACCTCCTGCAACCTTGGCATTGGAGACGGGGACGAGGGAAATGACAATCTCTTCTATTCACGACGTATAGGTAGAAGGCCAACACTGAGCCATTCGGCAGCTGATGATGAATTCTCATGGACACCCTCCTTCACTCCTATCATCGGATCAGCAAAACTGACAGGCAAATCCGCAGAAGGACTCTCTCTGGGTGTCATTGAGGCTGTAACATCACAGGTAAACACAAGGATATACAACAATCTGACCGGAGAGACATCATACCTCACTGCTGAACCTCTGACAAACTTTGCCATCGGAAGGATCCAGCAGGATCTCAACGGTGGGAAGACAATCATTGGAGGAATGGTGACCAGCGCCATCAGACAGCTTGACGGAGATACAGAGGATTACTATCATAAATCGGCCACTACGGCCGGGATTGACTTCACTCAGTATTTCAGCGATATGAATTACATCTTCAGGCTAAGAACCGTTTTTAGTAATGTCACCGGAACAGAAGAGGCCATTGCCCGTACACAGCGTTCAGTGATACATAACTTTCGTAGACCCGATGCTGAATATACTGAGTATGACCCCACCCGCACCTCGCTGAGTGGCTTCGGTGGCAATCTGATGGCAGGAAAGATAGGCGGCAACTGGCAGTTCCTCTATCTCTCGGCATGGAAGTCACCAGGCCTTGAGCTGAATGATATAGGGTATATGCAGGTAGCAGACCAGTATCTTGGCGTGGGTGTAATTAACTACCAGATCTACAAACCATTCAGCATCTTCAACAATATGTATTTCGGAACCAACCTGATCCATCTGATGGACTTCGGAGGGCACATAAACGTGGTTGGTGTATCCCAGTCATGGTCGGCTCATTATAAAAATCTCTGGAGCACATTTATCAGCGCCCAGTTAAACAGTCCGGAGACAGACAACCTGCTTCTCAGGGGCGGGCCATCAATGAAGATGCCCGGACAATATTACGTTGGAGGTGGAATTAATTCCAACTCACGGAAGAAGCTTTCCGCTGAGCTTGATTTCAGTCTTCATAAAACCTTTCAGGCAGTAGTGACAAGATACGATCTCAGCCTTGAGCTTAATTACCGGCCTGTCAATACTCTCACTCTCAGCGTTGAACCGGAATGGAGCAGGACAATGAATGAGATGCAATACGTGACCACCGTCTCAGCAACAAGCGGTCTCTACACACCCAGGTACATCTTTGGTGCCATCGATCAGAAGATACTTAGCATGTCATTGAGAGTTGATTACAATATCACTCCTGACCTGACCATACAGTACTGGGGACAGCCATTTTTCGGATCGGGGAAGTATGACCGCTTCAAGTATATCACAGACCCCCTGGCTGATGAGCTGTCAGACAGATACCACACCTATACTGACAGTGAGATCAGCAAAACTGATGACACCTATTTTGTTGATGAAAACCTGGACAGCTGGATCGATTACGAGTTTGATAATCCCAACTTCACCGTCAGCGAGTTCCTGCACAACCTGGTGATCCGATGGGAGTTCCTTCCCGGTTCCACAGCCTACCTGGTATGGTCACAGACAAGAGAATACTATACCGGTGACGGTCTCTTCGATTTCGGTTCACAGACAAATTATCTCTTCACCGACACCAGGCCGCATAACGTTTTTCTGTTAAAGTTCTCTTACAGGTTCGGATTACGATGAAAAAAAGCTGCGAATGGCCCTCAGGTGACCCGCTGATGATAAGCTATCATGACAATGAGTGGGGCGTGCCCGTACACGATGATAACCGTTGGTTTGAAGCTATCGTCCTTGACGGTGCACAGGCAGGACTGTCATGGAGGACAATACTCCACAGGCGCGAGGGATACCGAAAGGCCTTTGAAGGCTTTGACCCTTCTAAAGTAGCCATGTTTGACGAAAAGAAAATCAACGAGCTGCTAAATGATCAGGGGATCATCCGCAACAGGCTGAAGATACGGTCAGCAATAAATAATGCCAGGGCTTTTCTCAGGATACAGGAAGAGTTTGGGTCCTTTGATAAATATATATGGGGTTTTACCAACGGCTCTGTTGTGGTAAACCACTGGAAGAGTCTGGCTGAGCTGCCTGCACGCACCCCTCTGTCCGATCTTATAAGCAAAGACCTGAAGAAGAGAGGCTTCACCTTTGTGGGATCAACAATCACCTATGCTTTTTTACAGGGGGCAGGTATCGTCAATGACCACCTTGTACACTGTTTCCGGCATCCGTCGAACCTTGAGGTAAAGTGAAGCCAACAGGGCGTATCCTGCAACAGGGGTACAACAACCTCTGAGCCAGCACCAGCCATCCTGCCAAATAGACCATCTGGAGCAAACAGCCGGTTGTCTTCCTGAATTTAATATTCTTGAAACTCATTACGGTTTATCAGCACTTCCGGTACAATTTTTGTGGTATATTAAGTACGAGGCGCCTCCTCATTAATTTTTTCAACTTAAAACTGCTATTATGAAGAGGAAAAATGAAAATATTCCCGGATTTGATGATATTATCTTCCGGGATCGCAACAAGGAGTACGGGGCTTATGATCTCCGCCGGCGTTACGGATCGACGATGAGCATCTCCATTGTGGCGGGGCTGATCTTTGGCACCTCTCTGATCCTGGTGCCATTCTTTGCATCAGACCACACGGTCAGGCAGCCGGGTGATATTATTGAGATCATTGCCATCACTGACAACACTCTGCTTCAGCCACCGGAACTGCCTGTTCCCCCTACGCCAAAACCGCCTGTGGAGGCCGTTAACCAGTTACGCTTCATCCCCCCGGAGGTGGTGGCTGACATAGATGCCACAGGGGTTCTTCCTGCCGACATCCTGAACCAGGAGATCGTTGATAGGGAAGCTGTTGAGGTCTCCGTCGAACCGGTGGAGCAGGAAGCTGTCACACCTGTTGAACCTGAGCCTTATGTCTTTGTCAAGGAGATGCCCTCATTTCCTGGAGGCACCGAAGCCCTGCTGAAATATATCAGCGATCGCATCGTCTATCCCGAAGATGCCCTGGCAAACCAGATACAGGGTACGGTGTTCCTCCGGTTTGTTGTCAGCAGGACAGGTGAGGTGACAAGGGTTGAAGTTACACGGAGCGTTGACCCCTTACTTGACAACGAGGCGGTGAGGGTAGTCAGCGGCCTGCCGCGATGGAAGCCCGGCAAACAAGATGGAAACCCCGTGCCGGTCTGGTTCGCCCTGCCGGTCACATTCAGGGTCAAATGAAATTTCTGTCGAGGAACTTCTGGAAATTATCCTTGTACTGGTCGGTGACGGGGATGCCACAGACGTGAAGCCAGTTAAATCAGTGTTGTTTTAGAATAAAAGTAAGTCATGTGCACCAGTCAAAGATAGATGCACACGACGAACACAATTTAAAAAACTAACCAAAAATCAACCCTATTAACTCTATTACATCTTGCTCCGGGGAGCTATATTTTTTCACCCATCTAAGCGGATAATTCCTTTTCTACATATCTGCCTAACGAGACATATTTTTTGAACAGATCATCATATTTTACAACGTTCGCCTGATCAGGATAATAGGTAACATCAAATCCCTTCCCCATTTTCTTCTGAGCCTCAGGGACAGAAGAATAAATGCCGGCCATTACAGTTGCAAACATAGCAGCACCGAGGGCACATGTATGTTTAGACTTAACGACTTTGATGGGCATGTTCAGTATGTCAGCAATTGTCTGCATGACAAATGGTGATTTCTTTGCCACTCCTCCCAGGGCAATTATCCCCTTAACAGGCACTCCCTGTTCCATAAAGCGTTCAACAATCATTTTTGACCCGAAGGCTGTTGCTTCCACCAGGGCCTTGAAAATATGGGGTGCATCAGTACCCAGGTTCAGTCCCGTGACAGCACCTTTCAGGTATTGGTTTGCATCAGGAGTACGCCGGCCATTAAGCCAGTCGAGAGCAACAATACCTGTATTGTCAACAGGAATCTTTTCTGCGTGTGTGCTTAATTCCCTGATAACAGAAGAGCTGATTTGATGAAAGAGATCGTCACTGATGTGTGAGCATGTTTTAAGAGGCCACATAAGGAGATCCCGGAACCATGCATAAACGTCACCGAAAGCAGACTGTCCGGCTTCCATACCTGTAAAGCCCGGGATAATTGACCCGTCTACCTGTCCGCTTATACCACTGATAAGCCGATCTCCGAGGTCATTAACGGGAACGACTACCATGTCGCATGTGGAAGTCCCAATGACTTTGCTAAGGTAATAGGGTTCTATCTCACCTCCCACAGCACCTACATGAGCGTCGAGTCCGCCAATGCCTATGATCACATCTTCAGATAATCCCAGTTCTGCAGCCCATTTCGGAGAAATTTTCCCAGCCTGAATGTCAGAAGTAAAAGTCTCACTATTCAATCTTCTGCGTAATACTTTCAAGTCCGGGTTAAGCTTCTCGAGGAAATCTTCCGGGGGGAAGCCTCCCCATTCCGCATGCCACATAGCCTTATGCCCAGCGGCACAACGACTTCTTTTAATTTTCAGGGCATCCCTGTTCCCTGTTAAAAGGGACGGTATCCAGTCACAATGTTCGACCCAGGAGAATGCTTCATCAGCTACTTTCCTGTTTGATGAAATAACGTGGGCAATTTTTGACCAGAACCATTCTGACGAATAAGTCCCGCCGGAATACTTACTATAGTCAACAGATGATGATCTGCATAATGTATTTATCTCATCAGCCTCTTTAATTGCTGAGTGATCTTTCCAGAGAATGAACATCGCATCCGGGTCATCGGCGAATTCAGGCAGTAATGACAATGGCACGCCTGCCCTGTTTACTGCCACGGGTGTAGAGCCAGTTGTATCTGCAGTGATTGCTATCACATTCATTCCACAGTCCTTCTCAGCGAGAATCAATTCCTTGAGAGTTGCTTTCAATCCCTCAATGTAATCCAGGGGATGTTGCCTGTAAATATTTTGTGATGGATTGCAATAGAGACCCTTTTTCCAGCGTGGATATTCATAAACAGCAGATGCGGTCTTATTGCCATTAAGAACATCCACCATTATCGCCCTGACCGAATCAGTCCCGAAATCAATCCCAATACAATACTTCTTATCGCTCATTTCTAAAAGAAGGCTTACTCTACAAATATACGTTTAATCGTTTAAATAAAAAATAGTTTTCATTTATTTAAAGAGTATTAATTTTAGGCAGCAGAGCAATGAGACAAGGCCTGCAATATGGCAATTGGCTACCGGTCAGTCTATTATCACAGATAATAAGTCGTTGACCCTTAACAAGTCTGATTTTTCAATATTTAATGCATTGGCATATTTTATCGAGCAGTTTCCTGTCTGCAAATCCAGAACAAAATAGAT
>JAVEYS010000012.1:0-59567 GCA_034003345.1 Bacteroidales bacterium | reverse complement strand
CATGATTGCCTATGAGAAGCTCGGGATTGCGCCCGCTGATCAGTGAGAGAAGGAAAACAGCATCAGCCTCTGTGGTGAGCTGTGTGAGATTACCTGGGAAGAGTACGATGGGTATGCCGGAGAGCCTCTTCAGCCTGCTGATTAATCCCTCAACAGAGGCACTGGTCAGACTGCCGCCGGCAAGAAAGAGATCAACCTTCGCTTCAGTGGCGTAATCCACAGCAGCAACCAGCGCTTCTTCCTCCGCCCTGTCAGGGTCAATAAGCTGCGCCACCATCTTCATCCTCCCACTGGGGATCTCAATCTTCATGTTTCTTCTTTGTCCAGACAATGGTGTAGTTGTCATACTTTGAATAGAAAAGTGTGAACTGGTCATTGATCCTCTCATTATGCACGCTTCCCCTTATCTCACCTGACTCTTTGACTGCAAATGGCTCAATGGTGATGTCATTGACAAGGTTGATACCCTCCTTGTCACATATCTTGTAGATGGCCTCTTTGGCACACCAGTGTATATAAAGGTGATAAGTACGGTCAGACCACTTGCGGGTGATCTTCTCCTTTTTATTGAGGAACTTCGATGCAAATGCATTTATGTTCACTCGCATGTACTCCAGGTCAATGCCCACCCGCTCATTCTTGCTTACGAGAATGGCTGTCAGCTTGTTTGAGTGTGTTATGCTTATGAAGTGGGAGCCATCTTTAATGAACGGTTTATTGTTCTTGTTGTATACTATCCTTGCCTCTTTGTCCAGCATCTCCGCCAACAGGGCCCTGACACTCAGAAACTCAACCTTTCTGGAGGTGCTGTGGAAGAGTTTGTATCTCTTCCTGTCATCAGGACCCAGATCCACTATCTCAAGGAGAGCAGGGATATCCTCCTCGATCTTCCAGACACCGATGACTGTCTCTTTGCTAAGATAGTGCTTCGTTATACAACCCATAGTCTATTCCCAGTTCAGTGTCTCAATGAGATGAATGATGTCTTCCCTGAGGAAATTGATGACGGGCAGTAGGGAATCTTCATTGGGCTCTGCCATGAAGTAAAGTGAACCCCGGAGGTAGTGCCTTATGCTGTCGGTGACGTAGAACTGCACAGATGAGGCGGTGTTACCCTTCAGGTCATAAAGGATGCCGTAGACGTGTGCTGAATCATCAGCCCACAGTTTCTCGTCGATGGCATCAGCTCTGATGGTATGCTTGTATGCCAGCTCGCGTGACAGCTCTGTGAGAGAGGCCAGGTTATTTCGTATATCGAAGTAGGTAAGATGGATCTTGGCCCTCATTGATGGGAACTCGATATCCATCCAGCAGGTGTCTCTGGCTGACCCTGGCTTCAGATTGATCCTTGCGTAATCAGGATATTCAATGGAATAGGAGCAGGGGGTCTCGTAGCGGACATATCTCTTCTCGGGCAGGTCAATTCTGAAATAGCCTGCCGGTTTGGGAACGGATGGCTGTCTGCAGCCTACAGCCATAAGCATGGCTGCCACTAACGCTGCTGCAAAAATATTTTTCATTTGCCTTCCCCTTCTTTTTCAACGATTATCTCCCTTATGCGCCTTTTCTCTACTTTCTCTATGGTGAATGTGAAACCGCCGGCAGAGATCACCCTTCCCTTTGACGGTATCTCTTCAAGCAGCTCAAGCAATAGTCCTGCCAGCGTCTCCGATTCGCCCCTGACATTGGCGAAGGGGTCATTCTCCTGTCTGGTGATGCGGTAGAAGTCGTTAAGCAGTATCTTTCCGTCAAAGATCCATTGACCTTTTCCCGTCTCACTGAAGAGAGGCACCTCCTCGTCGGTCTCATCGGTGATTTCACCCACTATCTCTTCAAGAACATCCTCGAGGGTCACCAGGCCGCTTGTACCACCATACTCATCAACCACAATGGCCATATGTATCTTCTTTGCCTGGAAATCCTTGAGCAGTTCGCTGATCTTCTTTGTTTCAGGAACAACGTATGCCGGCCTGATCAGCGATTGCCAGCGGAATGTGTCCGGTTTGCCGAGGTGGGGCAGCAGGTCCTTGACGAAAAGTATCCCCTTGACATTATCAAAAGATCCGGAGTAAACGGGTATGCGTGAAAATCCCGATTCAACAACCTCAGGCATGATGGTGTGAAAGCCCCTCTGTATGTCCAGGGCCGTCACATCAACGCGAGAGCACATGATGGCGCTGACGCTGGTATTGCCGAACCTGACGACACCCTTCAGCAGGTCCTTGTCGTCTTTGATCTCCGAGGAGGTGAGGTCAAGTGCCGCTGAGAGATCGTCAATGCTGATGCTGCTGTCTCTCCCTCTTGGTCTTTTCCTTACGAAGAACGAGGAGTAGGAAACCAACAGTGCCAGCGGTTTGAAAATCTTTGTGGTGATTATCAGTGCAGGGGCCATCATCAACGCAAACTTGAGCTGGCTGCGTGATGCTATTATTTTGGGAATGATTTCGCAGAAGAGCAGTAAGATGAAGGTTATGACTACTACCTCCATGACAAAGGCAAGAATGGGGTAGGTCCCCGGGTCAAGAAAACCTGAACTGATAAAGGCGGCAAGGATTATAATGGCGATGTTCAGCGTGTTATTTGCAACAAGAATGGTGCTCAGTAACTTTTCAGGCTTTGTCAGCAGTCTTAGAACTGTTGAGGCGTTTTTCCCCTTCCTCCTCTGCAGATCTTCCATGTCATTGGGATTCAGCGAGAAGTATGCTACCTCCGAACCGGAAATAAAAGCTGAGGATATTATGAGTAATATCAGGATGATTATCTCTATTGGCAGGGTAACAGGAGACCCTGAAAATGCCGTAGGCACAACCATCCCGGTAAGGGAATCTGACAGAAGCGTCTCCAAAGTCAACAGGTTTGGTTAACTAAAATGGCAGATCATCTGCTGTGTCATGTGTGGTGAGGTCTTCTCCGGTGCCGCTGTCTGACTGTGATGATGGCTGTGACGGTGAAGAATTGTTGCTATTGTTGCTCTGGTAACCCTGGCTCTGGCCCTGACCCTGACCCTGCTGGCCCTGGTTGTCAGACTTTCTTCCGAGAAGCTGTATCACATCAGCCTCAACCTCAACGATATATTTTTTATTTCCATCGCGATCATCGTACGAACGGTAACGCAGTTTACCCTCAATGAGGATCTGCGATCCCTTATGAATGTAATTCTCAGCAAGTTCAGCCAGCCTTCTCCAGGCAACAATATTGTGCCACTCCGTTTGCGTCACCTTATCTCCACCCTTGGGGGTGTAGGTCTCACTCGTGGCAAGAGAAAACGATGCCTTGATGTTGTTTTCAAAACGGCGGATCTCAGGATCTTTTCCGACGTTACCTACAAGTATTACTTTATTGAATGACATAACTTTATTATAAGATTGTCCGTTTATAGAAGGATGTAAAGTTACGAAAAAAAATATTGAGAGGGTCAGTAAGCGATATCAGACCATAGCAGGCTTCTCTCAGATGATGTATTTGAGGGGATTTTCGCTCCCCTATATTTTATAGGTATCAAAAAATCAGGATATTCGGAGCAAAAAAAAAGTATATCAACTATTATTGACAAATAATATTTTATATTTGCACATTGAAAAAACAGAACATCAAAATAATTTGTTGAATTAAAAATTCTTGCAAAATGACAAAAGCAGACATTGTTAACGAAATTGCCAAGAACACTGGAATTGAGAAAGTGACTGTCCAAAAAACCGTTGAGGCTTTTATGGAATCAGTCAAAGACTCTATGGTTGCCGGCAATAATGTTTATCTCAGAGGATTTGGCAGTTTCATCGTGAAGAAGCGCGCAAAAAAAACAGCCAGGAACATCTCAAAGAATACAACCATTATTATTCCAGCACACAATATTCCGGCTTTCAAACCGGCCAAGACTTTTATCAATAAAGTAAAATCACACGTTAAGAAGTAAATAAGATGCCAAGCGGTAAAAAGAGAAAAAGGCATAAGATGGCAACCCACAAGCGTAAGAAGCGCTTGCGGAAAGACAGGCATAAGAAGAAGAAATAGCATAAATGCATAGTCTGTAGTTTTGAAATCTAACCTAAAGATCCACTGATCTTTAGGTTAGTTGCATTATAATAAGACTATTGACAAATTAACAAATTCCGGAATGTGAGTAAGGATTTAATTATCAGCGTAAATGATGCTGAGATATCCATTGCACTTCTAGAGGATAAGCAGCTAGTCGAGTTAAATAAGGAGAAGCGAAATGTAAAGTTCTCTGTAGGAGATATTTACCTGGGAAAGGTAAAGAAGATCATGCCGGGGCTTAATGCAGCGTTTGTCAACGTTGGTTTCGAAAAGGATGCTTTCCTGCACTATCTTGATCTGGGAGCCCAGTTCAGGACCCTTCACCGTTATTATCAGCAGGCCACACAGAACAAGGCCAGGGTGATGCCAGTCTCAAAGTTCAAGCCTGAACATGACATTGACAAAGAGGGAAAGATAGCTGATGTACTGACTACAGGACATACAGTTATTGTGCAGATAACCAAGGAGCCAATCTCTACCAAGGGACCCAGGCTGGCATCGGAGGTGAGTATTGCAGGTCGTAACCTGGTGCTCATGCCCTTTTCAGACAAGGTCTCTGTATCATCAAAGATAGAGAACAATGATGAACGAAATCGCCTTAAGCTTCTGATACAGAGCATCAAACCCAAGAACTACGGTGTTATTGTACGCACTGTAGCAGAAGGCAAGAAGGTTGCATCCCTGGATGCAGAGCTGAAGGAGCTTATTAACAGATGGGAGACAGCGCTCTCCGCAGTACGCCACGACGTCAAGTCGCCACGTCTGCTGTTGGGCGAAATGAACCGCACGACAACAATCCTCAGGGATATACTCAGTACCGACTTCAGTAACATCATCGTTGATGATGAGGTGATAGCCGGCGAAGTAAGAAGTTACATCAGGGAAATTGCCCCTGAGAAGGAAAAGATAGTTAAGGTATATAAGGAGCAATACCCAATCTTTGATCATTATGGCGTTAGCAGGCAGATCAAAGGGCTCTTTGGCCGCACCATATCATTCAAGGGCGGGTCATACCTTATCATCGAACATACTGAAGCACTGCACGTCGTTGACGTTAACAGCGGCAACAGATCAAAATCAGGCTCTGACCAGGAATCAAATTCCATCTCCGTTAATCTGGAGGCTGCAAGAGAGATAGCCAGGCAGTTGCGTCTGAGAGATATGGGCGGGATAATCGTGATCGACTTCATAGACATGCAGACGAATGAAAACCGCCAGTTGCTCTTTGACAAGATGAAGGAACTGATGAGTGAGGACAGGGCTAAACACAATATTTTACCCCTCAGTAAATTTGGACTTATGCAAATAACGCGTCAGCGGGTGAGACCAGAAATGAACATCATCACTGACGAGAAGTGTCCTGTTTGCAGGGGAGAGGGAAAAACAGCCTCAACCATTCTTCTGACAGATGAGATTGAACGGACACTTACCTCAATCCTTGAGAAGGTGAAGACACGCAAGTTCATCCTGCGTACGCATCCTTATGTGGCCGCATATCTCAGGGAGGGATTGTTTTCAATGATCGGCAAGATCAACAAGAAGCATGCCGTGAGCATCAAGGTGCAGGGCACCCTCTCTTACCATTACCTGCAGTATGGTTTCTTTGACAGGCAGGGCAATGAGATAGACCTTACCTGAAGCCTGAAGGGTTTAAGGAGGTAAAAAAACGCAGAGACAGGTCGTTGGCCTGTCTCTGATGTTTTATATATATGCCTGTTGCTTAGAGATATATCACCCTCCCTGAGCCTGTGCGCGTCAGGTTGACAGAAGGATCACCCTGCAGGTAGATATTACCGCTGCTACTGATAACAGCAGTAAGATGGTCGGTCACGGCAGTATATACCGAACCTGACCCGGTCATGTTCACTACTGCCTCTTCAGCGACAAGCTCCCTGGAGAAGATTGAGCCCGATCCGGAGACGACATACCTGCTGCTGACAGCTTCACCGGTCATTGTCAGGTTACCTGACCCCGAAAGGATTGCTTCCATTGTGGTGCAGGAAATATCATCTGTCATGATGTTGCCCGATCCGGATATCACTATTGAGACCTCACTGCCGGCGATTGTACCTGCGGTGATGTCACCCGAACCACTTGTAACAAGCCTCACCTCTTCGCCATCAAGAGCGGCGGCGACAATATCACCGGAGCCTGAACTGACTATCTCACTGACAGATGGTGCTGTGATGGTTATTACGGGCTGTGTAGTATATCGCAGGCAGTGTATGTCGCTGTTGGTTTTTATCCCGAGTGCCCCGTTCTTGATCTCTGTCTCTATGAACGGCAGTAAGTTGCTCTCTGCTTCAACTGTGACGGTGTATTCATCACCCTGAATATATACTACGTGAAACGAGGTTTCATTGGCAATGGCAGTGAACGGCACGGCAGCCCTGGATTCGGTCTTTATATCACCGTTACCCTCAATACAGTCAATAAATACTGTGCATGATGTCAGCGCGGCGATAACCGTGATGGTTGCAATAGTCCTTGTTTTCATTTCTCTGTTTTTTACTGTAACAACTATAAGGACAAAAAAGATTTACACTAGTTGCATGGTGATGGGAAAATTTATTTCTGTAACAGGCGTATCTCTCCCCTTATGGCATTAATCCTGATCTCCGAATGGCCCGGATTGTTACCCACGGCTGCTTTCGTCTGATACTTCTTATCCTGTTCGCTGATCTCTGTTCGCACAGGCTCCGGACTTACACCAGGGAGCGATACGAAAGCATTGGTGTGGTTGATCTCCAGATTGTAGGTTGCCTTCTCGTCCATAGCCAGGTCTATATCGCTATATGATGACCGGATGTCAATCATGGAGAATGACGGGTCAATATGCTCGAAGGAGAGGTTGCCGTATTTGACTGACATGTTTATCTCTTTGAAGACTTCCTTGGTTATGATATCGCTGAAGTAGCTTACCCCCGTTATCTGGCCTACCCTGCCGAAGTTGAGATCATCACGCTTGGAGTCGAGGTCAAGGGTACCGCATCTGTCAATCCATACCTTGGATGAGACGGAGGCCAGCTTAACGGTGCCCGTCTCCTTTAAACGGAGCTCGCTGAAGGAGAGTGTCAGTTTGCCCTCATTGATGCTTCTCACGTTAGCCTTGCAGAAGGTGAGCTCCATCATCTGGGCGTTATGCACGGCAGCAGCATCAAGCGCACCGTTTGAGAGCTTGAGTGCAAGCTCACGCGTCTCATCACCTATATAAACATCGCCGTAACTGTTTGTGATTCTCAGGGCTGTATGTGGAGGACATTCCACATAATAGTCGATCTTAAGCCTGGAATCGAAGTTTATCAGGTTCTTTGTGAGTCCCTTGAGACTCTCAAAGAGAGGTGTGATACCCTTTTCGAAGGATGTCTCTGCCCTGACGGTCTGGTTAGTCATTGAAAGGCTCACCTTTACGTCCGACATCATGGCAACAAGCTTACTCCCGGTATTCGATGATGCGGTTATCTCAACCCTGACGGTGATCGAGTCTCCGCGGGAATGGCTGATATGTATATCGCCATATTTGTTTGTCACCTCCAGCACAGCGTCACTCCCTGCCCTGAACGATTTCATGAGGGTTCTGCTGTCGGATATCTGCTGGCCGCAGAGTAACAGTCCGGCCGGAAACAGGGCCATCATAATGATTAGATGTTTATAATTCATTGCCGGTAGTATTTTCGGGTTCCTGCTCATACTCTTTCATAAGCTGAAGCATATCCTCAAGCAGCTCTATCCTCAGCCTGTAATTGCCAATAAGTGCTTCTATCACTTCTCTGCTGGCTATGTTGTCATGCAGATCGTCTATGATCTCCGCCGAGAGACTGTCAAGCTCGCTCATTCCCAGATCGAGCTCATTACTGATCTCGGGATTGGAAGTAAGCAACGGTGCCGCCTCTTCGTAGAGCGTCTTAATACGACTGTCATAATAATGGTAGGTCTCTCTTACTTCAGCAACCTGTGGATCATTGATCCTTTCATTTGTCCTTATGATCCCGATCACTGCTGCCATGCCTGTACCGGCGATTATTACTGCTACGGCAGCACGCCAGAGGTACTGGCGGAGATGTCTCTCCCTGCCGGGAAGCCCCGCTTCTATCTTTTGCCACAGGCGGGGATCAGGATCATGAATATCCATCTTCTCCCTGCCGCTGATTATATGTCTCTCTAGTTCATCCATGACTGCGCATTTCTGACAATATCTTTTTAAGTTTTTCCTTTGATCTCGCATACTGTGTTTTGGAGGTCGACTCCGAGATGCCAAGTATCTGGGATATCTCTGTATGGTCATATCCCTCCAGCAGGTATAAGCTGAAGACCACCCTGTATCCGTCAGGCAATCTCTCTACCGCCCTGGCTATCATTGCCTGATCAGGCAATGCTGTCTCCTGCTGCTCCTCCTCTTGGGCTACCTCGTGCCTGCTGAAATCGTCTACTAATACAAGATCGGCCTCTCTCTTGCGGAGCCTGCTTATGCACCGGTTGATCACAATTGTTTTCAGCCATGCACCGAAAGTTGAATTCGTGCGGTATGACCCAATATTTTTGAAACAGTCGGTAAAGGCCTCCTGGAGCATATCCTCAGCCTCCTCCCTGTTTCCTGTTATGCGGTAGGCAGTGTTCAGCATTGCCTTTGAGTAGAGCTCATACAGCCTGAATTGTGCTCTCCGGCTTCCTCTTCGGCACTCTTCAATGAGCTGATCATGTATGTGCAAATCCGGTGTAGCCAAGTTTCAGGTCGTTCTGTTTAATTGACGCAGTAAAATTACAATAGTTGCATGATAGTTATCCTGGTCAATAGTAACTCTTGAATTTTAAATAAAAACATCCTCTTTGAGAACATTTTTATTATATTTGTGTAGAGTTAGTGACTGAGTAGGTTTCAAACATGCTCAGTCATGATACTTCGAAAATGCTTTTTACTGTCCAAAAGCAATTTTTCCATTCTTTTCATGGCTGCCCCCGATTTGTCGGGGGCTTTTTTTGTGCATCCTCTGTATGATATTTAACCTTTTTTATATTTTCTGCCCGTTCAACATGATGACAATCAGCTCATGATATTCTTATCTTAGCGACCTCAATCAAAACGATTATGAATCGAATGAAATACTTTTTATTGGCTCTGGCCATGTTGTTGGTATCATGCACCCCGGGCGAGGAGAAGATCAGTCAGAAGGCCGATCGTTTGCATAAGGATATGCTCGCTGTCGACACTCACTGTGACACTCCCATGAGACTCTTCAGAGGCAATTATGACCTCGGGATCCGTAATGATAAGGGATGTATTGATCTGCCCAGGATGAAGGAGGGCGGCCTTGATGCCGAGTTCTTTGCCATTTTCATCGATCAGGGACCAAGAACACCGGAAGCATATGAGATTGAATACAGGAACACACTTGGCACTTTTGACTCAATAAAGAACAGTGTAGGGCGTTATCCTGACCTGGCTGACATTGCCCTTACCCCGGATGATGCATACAGGCTCAAAGGTGAAGACAGGATTGCCATTTTTATCGGCATAGAGAACGGATACCCTGTCGGCACTGATATCTCGAAAGTAAAAGAGTACTATGACCTTGGTGCACGTTATATAACACTGTGCCATTCATCCAACAATGACATATGTGATTCATCGACTGATAAATCAGGTCCTGAGTATAACGGTCTCTCAGCATTTGGTGAGGAGGTGGTAAAGGAGATGAACAGAATCGGAATGATGATTGATGTATCACACATTTCAGATGATTCTTTCTACGATGTACTGGCAGCCTCTAAAGCACCGGTCATCGCCTCTCATTCATCATGCAGGGCATTGTGCGAGAGCCCGCGCAATCTTAATGATGAGATGTTGCAGGCTCTTAAAAATAATGGCGGGGTGATACAGATATGTATACTGAGCGATTACCTCAAGCAGCCCGAACCCAATCCGGAGTTTGATGAGAAAATAAAAGAGCTGCGGGAGAAGTGGGAGGCTCTGGGGCCCGATCTGACCGATGCACAACAGGAGCAGCGCTGGAATGAGTTTTCAGAGCTGAAGAAACAGTATGTCAAACTGGCCACCGTGACTGACGCTGTCAACCATATACAGCACGTCATTGACATCATTGGCATCGATTACGTAGGGATAGGTTCAGACTTCGATGGCGGGGGCGGAATTGAAGGATGCACTGATGTCTCCATGATGAAGAATATTACTAAGGAGCTTTTGCGGCGTGGCTACAGTCGTGAAGAGATAACAAAGATATGGGGCGGCAACTTCATGCGTGTCATGCGCGAAGTTCAGGCAATGGCAGAAGTATGATGGTCTGAAGGCCTGAGGTCTAATGGTCAGAAGGCAAAAAGTATAAGATCTGAAGGTCTAAGGCCAAATTCTTAATCCTTATTTTTAATTCTTATTTCTTTTTGGATTGACCCTCGAGAATCTCAATGACCTGATCATCCAGCTGGGAAGAGGTTTATTCGGATCGCGTTTGCGCATATCAAGATACCACCCCAGTTTCTTTATAATAGGTACTTTGTGTGCCTCCACAAACTCAATCAGTGTACCGTCCGGGTCCTCTATATAAGCAAAGTAGCCGGCAGCCTCACCCATGTCAAAACTATGGCCCTCATGGCTGTGCTGGCTGTCGACGGTGAACGGGAACCCGCTCTCATCACAGTATTTGCGAAGGTTATCCATACCACTGATATCATAGCATAGATGGATGAACCCCGGGTCACCCCACAGCCTTCCCTCAAATATCCTGTTAACGGCCCTGTCTTTTGCCTCAATAAGCTCTATAACACTCTGTCCTAAAACAGGATTGAATCCGCCATGAAAAGGCCTTGTCGGAGCAAGAAGAACACGCCTGAAGAGGCCTTCTCCTCCCGGGATAGCTGCGAGATCATCAAAAGTTCCCGTGGCATCAAATACTATCCTGTCATATCCCAGTATGCCGGAATAAATCTTCATCGCATTGTCAATATCGCTCACTCCAATAACAGCGCCGTATGATCCGCCGGATATCTTTCTGAGATTCATGAACCAGTCGGTGGCATCTACAATGTGAAAGATATTCCCGAAGGGGTCCCTGAGAAAGAAGCTCTTTTTGCCAGAGGGGCCGACAGATGGTTTGCCAAGAATATCCACACCATTATCAGTCCAGTATTGCCATGCTTTTTCCACATCCTTCACCTTGATCTTGCATGCGAAAATGCCCAGGTCACCCAGCATGGTTTCGCGTGCCGGATATTCAGGTTTTCTCTCCTTATATTGCCAAACCTCAAACCCACCTCCACTCTGCAGGTTCATAGCCAGAACAGCATGTCTGCTCCGGGGCTTGCCACCTGTATATGGCAGCATAAGTCTTGCTTCATTCTCATCATCAAAAATACGGCAGTCCATTCCGAATGTCATTATATACCACTCCCAGGCCTTGCTGAGGTCACTGACACCCACACCCATCTGCTGTATACCGCTAATCATGTATCCCTTGATCTTCATACTCTGTTTACATTGGCTTTATCCTGCCTGCAATCCTGAAGAACAGTGCAGGCATATATTTTCTTATTTTTAACATCAGCAGCTCCTTGCTGCCGACGAGTATTTCTATTCTGTTTTTTTGTAAACCACTGATAATCTGTTTTGCTGCCTTCTCCGGGGATACTCCGCCAGCCAGTCCCTCATCCATCCGGCCATGCTCAGAACCTGTGGCTGTAAGAGCGTGATAGGAGATGCTGGTCCTGACCCTTCCCGGTATCAGCACAGAGACCCTGATATTGTCCTTTTTATGTTCCAGCAGGAGGGTTTCGAAGAAGCCGTGCAGTGCCTGTTTTGAAGCCGAGTAAGCTGATCGCAGGGGGAATCCGAAGCGGCCGGAGATGGAACTTGTTGCAGCAATATGACCGCCACCGCCGGCTATCATATGGGGAAGCACAGCCTTAGTAAGTGCTATGGTGCCGAAATAGTTGATCTCCATTATCTTACGGTCAAGCCACAGCGGAGTGTCAATTATCAATGCCCTCTGGCTTACTCCTCCTATGTTAAGCAGCATGTCTATCCTGCCCTCGCTCTTGACAACCCCAGCAACAAGCTCTTCAATGTCTCCCGTGTCGCTCAGGTCAAATGTAACAGGGGTGACTGTTCCGTTCATCCGGGAGCATTCGTCAATGACCGATTGCAGTCCGTCGCTGTCATTGGCCGATGCAATCACCCTGCTGCCCTCTCTGACAAAGGTTCTGACCAACTCCCTGCCTATGCCTGAAGAAGCCCCGGTGACCCAGACAACCTTACCAGTAAAAATATCATTCATAATCAGAGCGCTGCAATACGTTGTATGAGGCTGTTGTATGTATCATACAGTCTGGCGAACACAGGATTGCCGGTATGGATTAGATTCCATATCCTGAATCCACCTTTAGTCCTGCGGAAGAGCAGAAACCAGTTCCATGCCATGATTCCCAGCACGGATATCATCAGGAAGGCAATGATAGCCAGCCACCATGGCTTGATGAAAATAAGGGCAAGGATCAGATAGAGAGGGCCGAAGATAAAACTGAGCCCAAGGAAGAATCCATACCTTGCTGTACTGATGAACGCCGGGTCTTTGGATTTGATTGACTGTATGTATGAGATCTGGAAGGTGAGAAAATTCAAAACCGCACCTGCAATGAACACAGGCAGGGTAAGCAACAGAAGCACCGATGAGAGAATCATCCATCCGAGAGGGTGTTTCTTCTTTCTCAGTTGCCGGTAGGTGACCTTCAGTTCCGTTGCAATATCCCTGACGGCGAGGGCGTCATTGCAGATCTTGCCATAGGACTCAGCATCAGATGATTTCAGATCATTCATTTTGCTTACCAGTCTTTGATCACGGAAAAGCTTCGGATACTTAATGTTGTCACTGTATTTTTCATTGACAATACTCCGCAGTTCATTGATTGCCAAATAGTTTTCCTCGTCTTCAATATGTACCATGACCTTCTTCATATCTGCTGAGAGCCGGTCACGTAGTTCAACTATAGCCCTGTTGGGGTTCTCCCTGAACGAAGCATAGTATTCTGAGACGTGTATGGGATGGCCATAGACCACAGTAAGTACTTGTCTGAAATGCCAGTAGTGCGAATAGTCAATGCCCACAGGCACTATGTTTATCTCCGTGGTGAAATCGGAGGCCATGGCTGTCTGGAACGCTATCCGGCAGATGCCCTTCTTCAGCTGCCTCAGCTTCCTGAAAGTGGCATGGTTGCCTTCCGGGAGTATTACTACACCATTATGGTTATTCATGACCCTGAGGGTGTCACGGAAGGTATCATCATTCTGTTTCAGGTTCTCATATCCGTCTCTTATCCTGTATACCGGCAGCATCTTAAGGAAGTAGAGTATACCGGCTACGACTTTATTCCTGAAAATATCTGCCCTTGCAAGGAAGATCAGCTGCCTCTCCAGTGTGCCGATGACAGCCATGGCATCCATGAGAGCATTCTGGTGATTGGGTGCAAGTATTGTTGGCACCGAGAAATCAAGATTATCCTTGCCGTAAGCCAGAACCTTACGGTAGAAAATATAATTATGCCAGAAATCGACATATTTTTTCAGAAGCTGATAGAAAATATCATACTTCTCAATGTTCTTCTTACCCATTCTGTAACCAGATTTACCTTCTGTAACTAACTATTAAAGCCCGCCGTGCTTTACGATGGACTAAGTTAGAGAAAAGATTTCCCCTCTTAATAAAATTTATTGTTTGTTAACGGCAGATAGCCGTTTTTTAGGTATTTATACTACCATTATGTCGAGTGGCAAGACAAATTATTCGAGAAAATCTTCGATATCTCTGCGCTCTCTTTTTGTAGGGCGGCCACTTCCCCGCGGCCGGTAGCCGAAGGCTGTTTTGCCTGCTACCAGCTTTTTCTTCTCATCATCGGGTGTCATATCTATGATGAAATCGCTGACCAGTTTTGCGTTGATCCTGCTTTTGGGCAGGTCTTTAACCTTATAGGTGTATGTTACGGGTGGTTTTCTGATGAGAAGGGTGGTTCCCTCGCTGATCATATAGGCCGGTTTGACAGGCTGTCCGGCTACAATTACCCTTCCCTTCCGGCATTCCTCTGTGGCAGTGCTGCGTGATTTGAAGAGTCTGACAAACCAGAGAAATTTATCTATCCTTTCGCTCTTCTCCACTGGCATCTTCCGGGTTTTTACCTGCTTTATTGTATGCAGTCATTGTGAGCTCACATCCGGCAGTCGCGAATGACTTAATCATCTCAACCGCCAGCGGGAGCCTATTATTGATAACGGTCAGCTCCTCGACACCCCATTCACCAAGGACATATTCTACCTGTTGACCTCTGGGGAAATTGCTCCCTATGCCAACACGGAGACGTGCATAATCATCAGTTCCCAGCACCTCGCTGATGCTTGAGAGACCGTTATGGCCGCCGTCTCCTCCCTTGGCCCTGAGCCTGATGCTGCCGTTAGGAATTGCCAGATCATCGGTTATCACAAGCAGGTTCTCTACGGCTATCTTCTCCTTCTGCAGCCAGTAACGTACGGCATTGCCGCTTCTGTTCATCAGCGTTGACGGTTTGAGAAGAATCAGTTCAGCGTTCTTATAGCGCATCACGGCAACGAACCCGTAACGGCGGTCTGTAAAAGAGATACCGGATGCTGCAGCAGCAGCATCCAGTACCATGAATCCGACGTTATGCCTTGTGTTTTTATACTCGTCGCCTATGTTGCCAAGACCGGCGATAAGGTATTTCATCTCTTACAAAAGCCTGCTTATTCCTTCTCTGCTTCAGGAGCTTCCTCAGTAGCAGCTTCAGCTTCAGGAGCAGCAGCTTCCTCTTCCTGGAGAGAGATACGTGAGACTTCAACGGCAACGATCATAGCGCGCTTGTTGTCAATGATCTCAAGGTTTTCAAAGGAGAGATCACCTATCTTGATCGACTCTCCGATACCCAGTGGGGTAATATCAATGGTAAGGTGATCGGGGAGATTACTGGTCAACCCCTTTACCTTCAATGATCTGCGCCTGAGGCGTAGCTTGCCTCCGGCCTTTACCCCGGACGATACTCCGGTGATTTTTATCGGGATGTTGATAGTCACAGGCTTGTCTTCAGTTACCTGCATGAAGTCTATATGCAACAGCTTGTCTGACACCGGGTGGAACTGTTGTTCCTTCATTACGGCACTATAGGTCTTATCATCAACAACGAGGCTGACAAGATAGACATCCGGAGTGTATATCAGTCCGCGGAAGGCTTTTTCGTGCGCATAAAAATGAAGATTCCCTTCATCCCTGTACATCACGCATGGTACGTTTCCCTCTGCCCGCAGGCTGTTTGAACTCTTTTTACCGAAATGATCGCGTGAGACGGCTTTGATCTCAATGGTTTTCATCAATCTTTAATTTGTTGTGCTACTCAAGGTTGCTTGCCCGGCAACCTCCCATTACACGTTTGACGTTTGTTGAAAAATTGGCCTGCAAATATAGTAAAAAAGGTTAGAAAACAAAACCTGAACTAATAGAGGTATTGGTATAAACAGCTTTTATTGCTTCGGCAAATATATCGCCCACTGAGAGTGTTTTGATTTTCGGTGAATGGTGGAGCATTGGAATGCTGTCTGTCACCACCAGCTCCTCGATAGGTGACCTGTTAATTTTCTCTATGGCATCACCTGACAGAACCGGGTGTGTGGCCACTGCCCTGATGCTCAGTGCACCGCGGTCTTTCATCACGGTGGCAGCGAATGTGAGGGTGCCTGCAGTGTCAATCATATCGTCGATGATCACTACATGACGTCCCTCCACCTCACCAATGACGGAGATCTCCTCAACCACGTTGGGCTTCTTCCTCAGCTTGTAACATAGCACCATCTCGCTCTGCAGGTAACGTGCATATGCGTTTGCTCTTTTTGAGCCGCCCATGTCGGGCGCCGAGACAGTCAGGTTCGGCAGGTTAAGGTTACGGATGTATGGCGCAAAGAGTGCTGAGCCAAAGAGATGGTCAACAGGTACGTCGAAAAAACCCTGTATCTGGTCAGCATGAAGATCCATCGTAATTATCCGGTCTACACCGGCTTTTGTCAGCAGGTCAGCCGTCAGCTTGGCTCCCAGTGATACCCTGGGCCTGTCCTTGCGATCCTGCCGGGCATATCCGTAATAGGGGATGACGGCATTGACCTTATAGGCAGAGGCTCGCTTGGCGGCGTCAATCATAAGCAGCAGCTCCATGAGATTCTCAGCGGGAGGATTGGTAGACTGAATGATAAAGACATGACAACCGCGGACAGATTCATCAAAGCAGGGCTGGAACTCACCGTCGCTGAAGCTCTGCAGTGAACTTTTGCCAAGTCCTATGCCGAGATGGTCTGCTATTTTTTCAGCTATTCCTAATGATGAAGTACAAGAAAAAATCTTAAATGGAGCTCTGCTAATCATAAGAGGTGATTTTGGTTTGTTTTTACTGAACGACGACGCTAAAATAATATTTATCGGTTAATCATTTCCCCCTGTTGAAAAATATCATTGTCTCACTGATATATTCCAGCAATTCATCTCTGCCTGTCCCTTTCGGTGATGAGGTGACGAATGTTGGTGGCAGGCTCTCCCAGGTACGAAGCATTATATTATCATGGAGATCCCTGTTTTTCCCGGCCTCTCTGTCCGACAGCTTGTCACTCTTGGTGAAGACCCTGGCAAAGGGCACTCCGTTCAGAGCCAGTCTCTCCATAAAGTCGAGATCGGAAGTCATCGGCTCGTGCCTGGCATCAATGAGCACGAAAAGAAGGATGAGGTTGTCACGCATAGTCACGTATGAGGTGATGAGACTGTTCCATTGCTCTCTCATTTTATGTGATACACGGGCGTAACCGTAACCGGGGAGGTCAACAATATACCAGCTTCCGTCAATGATGAAATGGTTGATTGTCTGCGTCTTGCCGGGGCTTCCTGATGTCTTGGCAAGACCCTTTATTGAGACAAGCATGTTTATCAGCGATGATTTGCCGACGTTTGACCGTCCGATAAATGCATACTCTGGCAGGTCAGGAGGCGGCAGCTGACTGATCTTTGCACTGCTTGTAACATAAGATGCTGATCTGATGATCATCACCCTTTTAATTTTTCCATGAATCTCTGGTTGTCAATTATGAACCTTTCATGGTGGCCCTCACCGATCTTTCCTTCATCATCACTCGCCTCCACATGGAAGAAGAGCCTTCTGTCGTTTACCTCCATCAGGGTGGCTGTGCAGGTCACGGATTTGCCTACCGGCGTTGCCTTCAGGTGCTTAATACTGACTTCTGTCCCCACGGTGCCTTCACCAGGATTAAGACATGTTTCCACCGATTTCATGGCTGTCTGTTCCATAAAGGCAATCAAGGCAGGCGTTGAAAATACATCGTGCAGTCCTGATCCGTAGACGGCAGCGGTATCACTCTCACTTACAGTCTTTGTAGTTGTGAGCCTGATGCCCGGTACAAGAATATGTGACATAGTTTTTTAATTTAAGTCTTTATAAGGTAAAGGTATGGATAGACGATAATAGAGTCTGTTCCCGAATTGTGTAAGGTATGAAGCTATAACGACTATTGAGTCTGCCTGGTGACCCTGGGTCTTTTTCAGGTCGAGGTACCCTGTGGTGGTCGTCTGCAACATGGGTGTCAGGGAGTCCAAAACCACCAGTCCGTTTATCAGATCACCCCTGTAATATTTCACGTTCTCAGCCAAGTCTGACATCTCTATGAAGACCTTGTACAATCCTCTCTCGTTGTAGCGGTCATTGATTCTTTGTATTATTTCGGGATAGGTTGTCACCTTTTCTCCGTTCATGGTGTACTCTTCAATGCCGGGCAGCCGTTTGCCGTCAACATAATCGAGCTTCGCTTTCACACGTCCGCTCTTGTAGTACTGTATTTGCGATCCGCTTATGGTATCATTAACATAAGGAGTGACCCTGAAAAGTTTACTGTCAGGATAATACCATCTGGCCTCTCCGTTCTTCTTGCCGTCGACATAAGGTATCTCCTGTTCAAGAACCCCACCCTTGTAGTAAGTACGGGTCATGCCCTGGCGTACCCCGTTACTGAATTCCACCTCCTTCAGCTTGATATTTTCCTTAACGTAGGTCCGGACGCCGGTGAAGCCTGTGTCGGGTACATGTCCCTCTTTTTTCTTTCCGTCGGCTTCACTGCTACCACCTCCGCATGATACGGCGAGCACCATCAGTGCAATGCCTGCCAGGACTTCCAAGTTTTTCATTTCATTTTTGTTTTAATGGTACAAATACTTCAATCAACGTTGCTGTTCCCTGCGGGATCAGAGTCACACTGTCAGCTGAGGCGGGGATGAGGACTGTCTCACCGGCTTTTACCTCCTCTTTCTGGCCGAAACATTCAATCACCACCATGCTGTTGGTACATATATATATAATGAATGAATCTGTCAGGCTGTGATCCTTTATCACCGGACTGTTCAGCTCAATCAGGTTGGTATGGAAATAGGGGCACTCGGCGAGGAGCACTGTAGAGTTGATCTCAGATGGTTTTCTGATAAGGTTGGGGCTGTCGAGCCCGAAGTTGATAGCATCAAGGGCGAGGGTGGTATGCATCTCGCGGGGTTTGCCGGAGGCATCCAGACGATCCCAGTCATATATGCGATAGGTCACATCAGAGGTCTGCTGTATCTCCGTCAGAATGACTCCGCCACCAATGGCATGGACCATCCCCGCAGGGATGAAGAAGACATCACCACCCCTTACCGGGGTGATATTGATGATTTCATCAAGCCTCTTCTCATTTAAGTATATAAGGTACTCCTCCCTGGTGATCTTTTTTCTGAAGCCGGTATAGATCACTGCGTCTGGCTCAGCGTCAATTACATACCACATCTCAGTCTTGCCCCATGCATGGTGTCTCTCTGACGCAAGCCTGTCGTCAGGATGAACCTGTATCGACAATTTGTCGCGGGCATCAATAAATTTGATAAGTAAAGGGAACTCAATACCGTACTTCTGATATACCTCATCACCAAGCAGATCGCCCATATAGATCTCAGCTAATTCCTCCAGCGTGTTTCCTTTGAGAAAGCCGTTTGCTACCACGGAGCTTGCGCCCGGCATGCCGCTGATCTCCCAGCTCTCACCTACGGTGGTGCCTGGCCTGGCCTTCTTGCCATAACGTTCTCTCAGGGCGCTGCCTCCCCACAGTGTCTCCTTGATGATAGGCATGAAGCGGATTGGGTATAGTGAATTCATGGTCAGATATTATAGTCAACAACAAGTTTTGCCTTCCTGATCCCTGAGGCGGCGGCAACCGCAACCCTGTGAGGATCACTGTCCTGATACCTCTTCAGATCCTCAGGTGAGGCAAATGTTGCATCAATTACAAAGTCTCCGGCATGATCCCCTGCATTGATATTTATTCCTGTTCTGTATTCAATGATGTAATTCAGCTTATTTCCCACCGGTCCGAATACCTCCTTGAGCTTGCGAACCGATTTTTCCCTTTCTTCAGGAGTGCACGGAGGGGTGAGCTTAAATATTACAATATGTTTTACCATATGGATATTTTGCTACTTTTGGTACAAAAATAATCATTTTATGCTTACTGTCGGGATTGCCGGTGGCACAGGATCCGGAAAGACAACGGTTGTACGGAAACTTATTGAGATGCTCCCTCCGGGAGAGGTGGTGATACTACCGCAGGACAGCTACTACCGCGATAACAGCCATATACCTATTGAAGAGCGGCAGAGTATAAATTTTGACCACCCCGATTCCGTTGAATGGTCGCTCCTGATGCATCACCTCTCCGAGCTGAAGGCAGGAAGGCCGATAGCAATGCCTGTCTATTCCTACCTTACCTGTGTCAGGTCGCCGGAGACAATCCCGATGAAACCTGCAGAGGTGGTTGTCGTTGAGGGCATCCTTGTACTTGTTGATCCCGGTTTACGTAGCATGCTTGACATTAAGGTCTTCGTCGATGCCGATGCCGATGACAGGCTGGGAAGGGTTATACAGCGTGACATCGTTGAACGCGGCCGTTCTTTGCTCGCGGTGCTGGAACGTTACAACAAGACAGTCAAGCCGTCGCACCTGCAGTTCATCGAACCCTCAAAGAGATATGCCGACATCATTATTCCCGGAGGAGGAGAAAATCGGGTAGGTATTGAAGTCCTGAGGACAATAGTCGAAAAGCATCTCAGGTAACCCTCTTCTCAGCTTTTCCTGAGCTCCCGCAGGTACATCTGGATAACATTTTCAAGGCCGAGATACAGGGCGTCAGAGATAAGCGCATGCCCTATTGATACCTCCTTCAGCCATGGTATGTTACTGTGGAGCCACGCCAGGTTGCTGAGATCAAGGTCATGGCCTGCATTGATTCCCATCTGTGCATCACGGGCAACCTCAGCTGCCCTGACAAAAGAAATAACCGCTGCAGTCCTGTCAGTACCGTACATAGAGGCATAAGGCTCTGTATAGAGCTCAATGCGGTCAGTACCCGTGCGGGCAGCATATTCAATCATCACCGGATCGGTGCCTGTGAAGACCGAGGTGCGTATGCCCTTTTCGTGAAAGCCGGCGATCACATCCGTCAGGAACGACAGGTTAGCCCTGGTGTCCCATCCTGAGTTGGATGTGACGGCATCATGGGCATCAGGTACCAGTGTCACCTGCTCGGGTACAACATCGAGCACCAGCTTTATGAACTTATCCTCAGGGTTGCCTTCTATGTTGAACTCTGTGGTGACAATATCTCTGATCTCATAAACATCACTGTATCTGATGTGCCTTTCATCAGGTCTGGGATGGACCGTTATACCCTCAGCACCAAAGGCCTGACATTTAATGGCAGCCAGCCTTACATCAGGTACATTACCTCCCCGTGCATTACGGAGAGTGGCAATCTTGTTTATGTTTACGCTCAATCTTGTCATGGCTCAATTGTTGTTTGAAGATGCAAAGTTATAATGATCCGTAGTTTTTTGTACTTTTAATCACTAATTGAATGAATGAATGCTTGCCAGAGAGATGATATCCGACGTGGTGCCTGCACTGAAAACATCTGATACAGCGCAGATTGCCCTTAACTGGATGGAGATATTCAAGGTTTCACATCTGCCCATCGTGAATGAGAGCGATTACCTGGGACTTATCTCTGACAGCGATATCTATGACCTCAATCAGCCTGAGGAGCCTATAGGTAACCATTCGCTCTCATTACCTCGCCCCTCGGTCAGGGGGAACATGCATATCCATGAGGTGCTGGCACTGGCTGCCAGACACAAGCTGACCGTTGTGCCGGTGGTTGACGATAAGAACCTCTTCAGGGGCGTCATCACCTACAATGAGTTGATAAGCGGACTGGCTTCCATCTCCGCAGTGGACCAGCCCGGAGGATTGATCATACTGCAGGTGCTGCAGCGCGATTATTCCATGAGCCGCATCTCCCAGATCGTTGAGAGCAACGACGCCAGGATACTGAGTATGTATATCACCTCAAATCCCGAATCCACCAGTCTCGAGATAACACTGAAGATCAACACCACAGATCTTGCCTCTATTATCCGTACTTTTGAGAGATATTCATATGAGGTGACTACCTGGGTAACTGACAATGATGAGATGGATCGCTATTATACAGACAGGTACAACCTCCTTATGAAATATCTCAACATGTAACCTTACATTTTGATGGACAGGACGATAGCTCTTTACAGCAAGGGTCTCACCGAGAGAACCACGGCCGGACTGCTGCGGCTTATTGATGCCTTTCATCAGAGAGGAATTACTATCTATCTTAACATCATGGGGCCTGATGGCAACCATTTTGGGAGTGATTCCAGGGTCACCCTGTTCAGCGAGGTTGCTGACCTTCCTGATGACCTCTATATGATAATGAGTGTGGGTGGTGATGGCACCTTCCTTGAGACCGCCATGAAGGTACGCTCAACCGGTATCCCGGTAGCAGGCATCAACACAGGCCGTCTGGGTTTTCTGGCAAATATTCCCGATGACGATATAGGCCGGTCGATAGATCAACTCTGTTCCGGAACCTTTGAGATCATCAGCCGCACAATGCTTGAGATCGTCTCTCCTGAAGACCTCTTCAGCCCGGGTAGCTCCATGGCCCTCAACGAGGTGACCATCCAGAAGGCGGATCAGAGTATGATCACAATCACCGTCAGGGTGAATGGCACCTTCCTGAATACCTATCGTGCAGATGGACTTATAATCTCATCAGCTACAGGGTCAACAGCCTACAATCTCAGTGTTGGCGGCCCTATCCTTTCCCCTACGGACGAAAGCATCATCATTGTTCCAATGTCGCCACATAACCTCACTGTAAGACCTATCATCGTCACGGGAGGAAGCACTGTCACCCTCGAACCCGGAGGGAGAAGCAGTGAGTGTCTGCTGACATGCGATTCAAAGGCCATCAGGGTGCCCATCGGAACCATGACCGAGGTACGTCAGGCAGCTTCCAGACTGAAGACGGTCACAACTCCGGGAAACGATTTCTTCAGCACTCTGAGAAATAAGCTGATGTGGGGCGCTGACCCCCGTAACTGACAATAATTAAGGAATATTTAAGTTTTTAATATTATACATTCCTTATATTTGTAGCCTGAACTGCAAGATGACTAATGATTAAACGTCTGATACTGGTGTGTATGGTGGTGCTCCTTTCTGCACCATTCGCTTCTGCACAGCTGTGGAAGATGAAAAGATACGAAGTCACGGGAGGTCTGGGCTCATCCCAGTTCTACGGCGACATTGGAGGTTATTCTCTGGGAGATAATGTCTTGGGTATAAGAGATATAACCTTCAAACAGACACGCTTCAGCGTTAACGGCTCATTCAGGTACTTCTTTACTGATAACATTACGGCGCGCCTTTCGCTAACATATATCATGCTTCATGCAACTGACATGAGAGGCTCCAATGAGGATACCAGACAATATGAGTCCAGCACTTCACTTTTCGAACCGGCACTGGTTGGAGAATATTATTTTGTGAGGAACCGTGAGCGTAACAGCTTTCTCTTTCAGACCTACAGGAGCGTTTCACGGAAGAAAATCAGTGTCAGTGGCTTCCTCAGAAGCCTTGACGTTTACGTGGTTGCCGGATTAGGAGGTGCAGGATACAATGTCTTTAAGGCTAATGACAGGCTTGAGGAAAAATGGGCTTCGGATCCTTCACTTAAAACAAGCGGTTTCACGGCAGTAATACCTGCAGGTGCAGGAGTTAAGCTTGCTATAGACCCTAATATCCTCATCGGGGTGGAACTCCTTGCCAGGTTCGCCTTCTCGGATTATCTCGACGGATATACTTCTCAATGGTCACAAAGAAACGATGTCTATCATACCTTTAATGTAACATTTAATTACAGGATCAAAACAGCACGGAACGGACTTCCTTCGTTCAGGTGATATGCCTATGACCCGGATAATGAAAAGAGTACTGATACCCATAATACTGATCATAGCGTCACTGCCTGCATTGCCACAGAGAAGTGCAGACTATGGTGTTTCCGCAGGCGTAGTGACATACCTTGGTGAGGAAAACCCGCTCAATATCTTTTACCAACCCGGTCCAGCAGCACAGTTCTTCTACCGCTACAACTTCAATCCCAGACAGGCCGTCAGAGCAAACCTACTGGGAGGTTACGTCATGCCTCTCGGCTCATTTCTTGGAGAGCTCGGGGCCACATACGAATTTAATTTCTTCCCCTATTCTACCTTCAGGAGCAGGCGCGTTGACTATACACCATACATCGCCGGCGGCGCCGCCCTGTCAGTGATGAACAATGCCGGCCCCTTTATGTCTATTCCATTCTCTGCTGGTTTCAAGGTTAATGTGGCCAACCATATTGGCGTTGAAATTGAATATGGATTCCGTAAAACCTTTACAGATAAATTGGACGGCCAGTATGAAATAACAGACCCGGGAGGGTCACCGGTAGATCATTCAGGGATACATAACAATGACTGGTACAGCTTCCTCGGGGTAGCTATCACCTGGAAGATGTACAACAAACTTGCGGGGTGTCCTACTTTTGCAGAGATGGATAAAGTTAAAAAAAGAAGGAGATAAACAACATTGGCTTTTAAGGATCAGATAGATATGAACAGGCTGCCAGAGCATGTTGCTGTTATTATGGATGGCAACGGTCGCTGGGCGCACAGGAGAGGCATGGAACGGATCTTTGGCCATCACCAGGGCGTGAAGGCTGTACGCATAATTGTTGAGACAGCAGCAGAACTGGGGATAAAATATCTTACGCTTTACGCTTTTTCAACAGAGAACTGGAACAGGCCTGATGAGGAGGTGTCAGCTCTGATGGACCTTATGGTTGATTCTATCAATAATGAGACCAAAACCCTCATGGAAAAGCAGATATCTCTGAAGGTCATTGGTGACCTTAACCGACTCTCTGCTGATGTGAGGCACAGGCTCTATGAGACAATGGAGATAACTTCGCCAGGCAAACGCATGATACTGATAGTAGCCCTAAGCTACTCCTCAAGGTGGGAGATATCGGAAGCATGCCGCCATATCGCCTTGGAGGTTAAAGAGGGCAGGCTCAGAGCGGAGGATATCAATGAGGCGACGGTGAGCAACTGTCTGGCCACCTCAGACATTCCTGACCCGGAACTCATGATCCGTACCAGCGGAGAGAAACGTATCAGCAACTTCCTTTTATGGCAGCTGGCGTATACTGAACTTTATTTTACAGAGAAACTTTGGCCCGATTTTGGTAAGCAGGACTTCTACAAGGCAGTGGCAGATTTCCAGAAAAGGGAAAGAAGATATGGTAAGACCAGTGAACAAATCACTGATAACAGATGAGATGATGAAAGAAAATTCTATGCGGATATTTTGCCTTTTTGCTTTGTTGTTGACGGGATTGATTGCCACGGCCCAGACGGAAGATAAATATATTAATTACGCCTACCCTGATGAATATACTATAGCCGGGATAACCATTTCCGGTGTTAAGTTTCTTGAACCGAATGCTCTCATAGGCATCTCCGGGCTCCGCATCGGACAGAAGGTAGATATACCGGGTGAACTGATCACCTCCGCGGTACGCAAGCTGTGGGATCAGGGGCTCTTCTCCGATGTGAAGATCACCATCACCGGAAAAGAGGGAGAAAATGTATGGCTTGATATCTATCTGCAGGAGAGACCCAGACTCTCATCGCTTAAATTTGAGGGAATCAAAAAATCTGAGCAGACAGACCTGATTGAGAAACTGAGCCTGCCGAACGGCTCACAGGTGACTGCTCACCTGCTTAACAGGGCAGAGAGTACCATTAAGGATCATTACATCGAAAAGGGCTTCCTCAATACTGAGGTTAACATAGTCCAGAAGGATGACCCTGATATGCCCAACAACGTCTTCCTGAATATCATCGTTAACAAGAACGAGAAGGTCAAGATAGAGGAGATACAATTCCAGGGTAACAGTTTCTTTGAGAGCAAGCGTCTGCGTCGTGTCATGAAGAACACCAAGCAGAAAGACCTTAACATATTCAAAGGCTCAAAATTTATTGAGGACAAGTTCAAGGAGGACCGCATCAGCCTGGCTGACTTTTATAATGAGAATGGCTTCCGCGATTTCCGCATACTGGGTGACTCTACATACACCCTGGAGGACGGTAAGATGGCTCTGGTGATTAAGGTCAATGAAGGAAGCCAGTATTACCTGAGGAATGTTGACTGGGTGGGCAACAGCATCTACAGCAAGGATCAGCTCAGGGCAGTCTTTAATCTCCCCAGCGGTGAGGTTTACAATCAGACCATGATAGACAAGAGGCTCACCGTTGATGAGGATGCTGTCAACTCCCTCTATCTCAACTACGGGTACCTCTTCTCCAGGCTTACGCCGGTGGAGAAGAACGTTGAGGGTGATTCCATTGACCTCGAGGTGCAGATATTCGAGGGTGACCCTGCCAACCTCAACAACGTTGTCATTAGCGGTAATACGCGTACCAATGAACATGTGGCCAGACGCGAGCTTTACACCCTTCCGGGAGACCTCTTCAGCAAGGAGGATATCATACGTTCGGTAAGGCAGGTGGCCGTGCTGGGTCACTTTGATCCCGAGAAGATCAACCCACAGCCTATTCCTGACCAGGTGAACGGTACCGTAGACCTGCTATATGCTCTTGAGGAGAAAGCCAATGACCAGTTTGAGATATCTGGAGGCTGGGGCGCCGGCATGCTCGTGGGAACGGTGGGTGTGAAGTTTAATAACTTCGCTATGCGAAACTTCTTCAACTGGAAGGAGTGGAGGCCATATCCCTCAGGTGACGGACAGTCGTTGCAGATAAGAGCTCAGTCAAACGGACGTGTATACCAGTCATACAATGTCTCGTTCATCGAACCGTGGCTTGGAGGCAAGAAGCCTAATACACTCTCCATATCAGCTTTCCGGTCATTGATGACCAACGGTGAGAAGAGAGGAGATGCTGACAGGCAGTCAATGGTCATTGACGGTGCCTCTATAGGCTTCGGCAAGAGGCTTGAATGGCCCGATGACTACTTCTCTGTCTATTACGAAGCCAGTTATCAGAGGTACAGCCTGAACAATTACAGTTACTACCAGTTCCTCTTCACCAATGGCGATGCCAATCTCGCCTCAGTCACTGCCAGAATAACCAGGTTCTCCGCCGGCCCCAACACTATTTTCCCACGCAGCGGATCTACCTTTTCCCTGTCATTGCAGGCAACGCCACCCTACTCATCCATTAGCGGAAAGAACTTTGCAAACGCTACTGACGAGGAGAAATACAAGTGGATTGAGTTTTACAAGGCTGTCTTCAAGGCAGACTATTATGTCCCTCTCACAGCAGACCAGAAGCTCATTCTTAACGCCAAGGCAGCATTCGGCTATCTGGGCTTTTATAACAAGGATATTGGTCCTTCACCCTTTGAGAACTTCTACGTGGGTGGCGATGGTATGACCGGATACAGCTTCTACGGACGTGAGGTCATAGCCCTGAGAGGTTACACCAATGGCTCTCTGACACCAAGAATAATTAAGGACTCAAGGACCGTCGAGGTTGGTAATGTCTACTCCAAGCTCACAATTGAACTTCGATACCCGATCTCCCTTAATCCTCAGGCTACCATCTATGGTCTTGCATTCCTTGAGGCCGGGAAAGCATGGTACAGCATTGGTGAGTTCAACCCCTTCAAGATGAACCGCTCAGCCGGTATAGGCCTGAGAGCCAACCTGCCGATGTTCGGGCTCCTGGGGATCGACTGGGGTTACGGATTTGATCCAGCTGTCACAGGCAGAGCAGACGATTCCGGCAGCCAGTTCCATTTTGTAATCGGTCAGCAATTCTGAACAAATAACAATCAAATAAAATTCTATGAAGAAGATCATTATCATGACAGTAATTGTGCTCGCCGGAACGCTTAGCGGCATGGCACAGAAGTTCGCTTTTGTCGACAGCGAATATATAAGGAATAATATACCTGCCTACACTGCAGCCCAGCAGCAGCTTGACAAGCTCTCAGAAGGATGGGAGAAAGAGGTGGCTGACGGTTATGCCGCAGTTGAACAGCTGTACAAGGATTACCAGGCAGAGGTGGTGCTTCTCTCACAGGACCAGAAGAAGAAGAGGGAAGAGGCTATCATTGAAAAGGAGAAAGAGGTGAAAGACCTTCAGAACACCTACTTCGGAATGGAAGGCGAGCTGTACAAGAAGCGTGAGGAGCTCGTCAAACCAATTCAGGATGAGATATTAAAAACCATCAAGGAGATATCGGTGGAAGGCAGCTATGCAGTCATCTTTGACACTTCCTCAGGGTCAAACATACTATTTGCCAACCCCAGGTATGACCTCTCCGATCAGGTATTACAAAAACTCGGTTATAAAAATTAATTGATTACATTTGCACGTTTAATTGAAAAAAAGACAATGAAAAAGGTATTTGGTATACTCCTGTTTGCAGCGTTGATTCTGACGGCACAGGATGGATTTGCACAGTCATTCAAGACAGGCCATATTAACAGGGATGATATTATAATGGCTATGCCTGCCTATGATACTGCCATGAAACAATATAATGCTTTCGGACAAGAGCTTACAAATGCGTTGGAGCTTATGCAGGTTGAGTACAACAACAAGCTCGATCAGTATGTGAAGGCGAGCAAGACACTCACTGATATTGTTAAGGCTAATAAGGAGCAGGAGCTGGCTGACATGCAGAACCGTATAAACAACTTCCAGCAGCAGGCACAGGTACAGCTGCAGGATAAGCAGACAGAACTGCTGAATCCGATTATTGAAATGACTACAAAGGCAATCAATGCCGTGGCAAAGGAGGGAGGCTTCATATATATATATGATGTGCGAACCCTGATTTATGTTGACACAGTAAAGAGTACTGATATCGGTCCACTGGTGAAAACCAAGCTTGGGATCAAATAATTAAGAACCAATCTTTATAATGCTGCCCGCTTCAAGGTGGGCAGCATTTGTTTATATCATCATGGAAGCAAGTAACCGTTCTATTGGTGTTTTTGACTCAGGGGTAGGAGGACTCACTGTGGCACATGCCATCAGGCAGACACTCCCGGGTGAACGGATCATCTATTTTGGTGATACTGCACACCTTCCCTATGGCGACAAGTCGGAGGAGGCTATTAAGGGCTACTCAAGACGGATCACAGAATTCCTTCTGGGATATGACGCCAAGGTTGTATTGATAGCCTGTAACTCTGCCTCAGCATCAGCTTATGAGAGTCTGCTCGAAGAGTATGGTGACAGGACTATTATCCTTGATGTTATCAATCCTGTTGTAGAATATGTTGCAGCCCATAATTATCCCAGGCTGGGTGTTATAGGAACCAAGAGAACCATCAGCTCGAATACTTATGAGAAGAAGCTGCATGAGGCCGCTCCGGAAACAGTTGTAACATCGCTCGCCACACCGCTCCTGGTGCCTATGATTGAGGAGGGGTTCATTTTTGATGACATCAGCAATGCCATTATCCGGACCTATCTCTCTGACAAAAGGCTCCAGAAAATCAGCGCCCTCATACTGGGATGCACTCATTACCCCATAATACGCAACCAGATCAGCAAGTTCTTTAATTTTGACGTGGAGGTGGTTGACTCTGCACGCATTGTGGCTGCCAGGCTGAAAGAGACCCTGGAGAAACATAACCTGGTCAACAGGGGCGAGGCAGGGGAGGATCTCTTTTTTATCTCTGATTACACGGAGTATTTTGAGAAGATCGCAAGGATGTTCTTCGAAAGCTCCATCAATCTTCAGAAAGCAGATATCTGGTCGTAAGACCTTCTGTGAAATACCCGGTAAGTAACCTCCGGAACAGCTTTCTCTCTTTTATCGAAAGCGATTTGTCAGGTCCATTCAAACATGATCAAAATCATGCAGTTATTTAAGAGTATTTGTGAACTTAGCTGAATCATAATGGTTATTCTATTTAATTATTAAATCAAAATAAATTCGTTACTATCATCATGGGAAAAAGATCAATGGTTATTGATAAGGATGAGGTGGTTATCAGGTTCTCAGGCGACTCTGGTGACGGGATGCAGCTTACCGGCACCCTTTTCTCAAACACGTCGGCCCTGTTTGGACATGATATCTCCACCTTCCCGGATTATCCCGCGGAGATAAGAGCTCCCCAGGGTACCGTAGGAGGAGTCTCCGGCTTTCAGGTTCATATCGGGCATAAGTTGATTAATACTCCCGGTGACTTTGCTGATATCCTTATTGCAATGAATCCGGCTGCCATCCGTGCCAATGTGCGGGGGCTCAGGAATGACTCAACAATCATTTATGACTCAGACAACTTCACCGAGAAGCATATACGTCGTGCAGGCTATATTTCCGACCCGTTTGCAGAGGACAAGCTTGACTCCCTGAACCTTATTGCTGCCCCTATCACCTCACTGGTGAAGGAGGCGCTGAAGGATCTGGATATTGATCCCAAGAGCGCCATCCGGACAAAGAACATGTTTGCCCTCGGTATGGTCTATTGGCTTTTTGACAGCAAGCTCAAGTATACAGAAGACTTTATCGAAGAAAAATTTGGCAAGAAGCCCCTGGTGGCAGAGGCGAACAATATAGCACTGAGGGCAGGCTATTATTATGCTGAGACCATACAGGCGCTTACTCCTTCATACAATGTTGCTCCTGCGCCTATTGCCAAAGGCTTATACCGTAACATAAACGGCAACCAGGCCACTGCATGGGGCCTGCTCGCCGCTGCAGAGAAAGCAGATCTCAAGCTCTTTATCGGTTCATATCCTATCACCCCCGCCACTGTCATCCTTGAGGAGCTGGCGTTAAGGAAGGATCTGGGCGTCAAGAGCCTGCAGGCTGAGGATGAGATAGCAGGCATATGCTCGGCCATAGGAGCCAGCTTCACCGGCCGTCTTGCAGTGACCTCAACCTCCGGGCCGGGCCTCTCCCTTAAATCCGAGGCCCTTAACCTGGCAGTGATGACCGAGCTGCCACTGGTAGTTGTTGATGTGCAGAGAGGAGGACCCTCAACCGGCCTCCCCACAAAAACCGAACAGTCAGACCTGTGGCAGGCACTCTTTGGCCGTAACGGGGAGAGCCCCGTGGTTGTAATAGCCGCCAGCACCCCCTCAGACTGCTTCAAATATGCCTTCTATGCTGCTAAGATCGCCGTGGAACGAATGACCCCGGTCTTGCTGCTGACAGACAGCTACCTGGCTAACGGCACCGAGCCGTGGAAGATACCATCAATGGCAAATATGCCGGCGATAAGCGTACCCCTTGCAGTAAAGACAGAGAAGGAATACCAGGCCTATGAGAGAGACCCGCAAACGCTTGCCCGCAAATGGGCTATCCCGGGTACGGAAGGCCTCGAACACCGCATCGGCGGACTTGAAAAAACCATCAAGGGAAGCGTCTCATATACTCCGGAGAACCATGAGTATATGGTCAGAATGCGCGAAGAAAAGGTGGAACGTGTTGTCTCTATGGTGCCTGATCTGGAGGTCACTGGTGAAAAGAACGGAGACCTCCTGGTGATAGGTTGGGGTAGTACATTCGGTCAGCTGTACACCGCTGTCATCGAGCTGCAGAAAGAAGGATACAATATATCGGCAGCACACTTTAACTACATTAAACCCCTGCCCAAAAACACCGCTGAGGTGTTCGCAGGATTTAAAAAGCTGGTGGTCTGTGAACTGAACTCCGGTCAGTTCGCTAACTATCTGAGGATGAAACACCAAAAGTATACATATCATCAGTATAACAAGATTCAGGGACTCCCGTTCACCATCAAAGAGATAAAGGAAAATTGTATTAAATTACTGGAGGGTAAATAAAATGGCAGAAACAAATAATAATCACTACGTAGCGAAGGATTTCAAGACCGATCAGGAAGTAAGATGGTGCCCGGGATGCGGTGATCACGGTATCCTCGCGTCACTGCAGAAGACTCTGGCTGAACTTGATATACCAAGAGAAAAGTATGTCTTCGTCTCCGGTATAGGCTGCTCGTCAAGGTTGCCATATTACATGAACACATACGGTTTCCACTCCATTCACGGAAGAGCTGCCGCTATTGCCACAGGAGTAAAGATTGCCAACCCTGACCTTATGGTTTGGGAGATGACCGGCGACGGTGACGCACTGGCTATCGGTGGTAACCACTTTATACATGCCATCAGGCGTAATATAGACATCAAGATCATCCTCTTCAACAATGAGATATACGGCCTTACCAAAGGGCAGTATTCACCTACTTCAAAGAAGGGTCTGGTAACCAAAACATCACCCTTTGGAACCATTGAGGAACCATTCAAGATCGGTGAGTTAGTAATCGGGGCGAATGGACGTTTCTTTGCCCGTAGCGTTGATTATAACCTGCAGCTCTCCAACGAGGTGTACAAGGAGGCCGCCATGTTCCACGGCACAGCAGTGGTTGAGGTCATCCAGAACTGCGTTATCTTCAATAATGGTGCACACGATGCCTTCACCAACAAGGAGAACAGGGATGACAATACCATCACTCTGCATCATGGCGAAAAGATGATCTTCGGCAAGAACCATGACAAGGGCATCATCCTTCAGGATCTGAAGCTGAAGGTTGTAACGATTGGAGAGAATGGCTTCACGGAGAAGGATATCCTTGTTCATGACGCTCATGAACCTAATCCCGGCATCCACTACAGGCTTGCCGGCATGACACTTCCCGAATACCCGGTTGCATTGGGTGTCATCAGGGCTATTGATGCTCAGACTTATGACGCAGCCATGACTGAACAGCATGACCGGGCGCAGAACGCATCTAAGATCAGGAGCGTTGATGATCTGCTGATGAGCGGATCAATCTGGGAGGTGAAGTAAAAGTTACCTTGAGCCCTTTTAGGGAGATATTTTAATTCTATTTTACTAATTTTGGCACCAGATCTTACCTGATGCCCTGATGAGTAATTACCCTGACGCCGGCAACGGTTACAAGCTAGACATACATAACCAGCAGGAGCGCCTGAAGGAGCTGGCATGCCTCAATCGTGCCACGCAGATACTGAAGGAGCGAAAGCCTGTTGAGGAGACGCTGATGCATCTTGTGCTTGAGCTGCCTTCGGCAATGCAATACCCGAAATACACCGTGGCACGGATAATATTTCAGGGTAAATCGTTCGAAACCCCGGGTTTCAGGGAGACAGAGTGGAACATAGTAATGAACTTTGCCACCATTGATGGTAACGGTAGCGTTGAGATATGCTATACAAAAGAGTTTCTCCCCGATGACGTAGGCCCGTTTCAGAAGGAAGAACATGACCTCATTAAAAACGTAACCGGACTGATTACCGGTTATATCAACAGCATTAAAGCGGACATCTCCCTGGTCAAGAATGTAATGATGGAGAGCGGAGAAGTTGACATGGCAAGTCAGTCAATCCGAAGACTACTCCAACAGTTCCTTGACAGGCATAACGCCGAAAGAGATGTCTTTCACGATCTGATGCCCTTCATTGTCAGGGAGATACTACTCGTTGCCAGTCTCTATGACGCCTATTCTATTGAGGGTGAGGGACGATTCTCGGACTATATGCTTGGCGAGTATTACCAGATGAGTCTGACTACTATCCCCCGTATAACCGGCGTCTCCGGTGAGGACGAGGCGTTCTCGCGCCTCGAGGCCAGACATTATGACATGATCATCATCATGGTGGGGGTAGACAAGAACAACCCCATGAAACTCTGCCGTAAGATAAAGGAGAAATACCCGTATATTCCCACCTATCTGCTGCTGAACAATCCGGTTGACATTCCCTTTGTTCAGGATCAGAAGAGACTGGGAGTGCCATTCGATAACCTCTTCGTATGGACGGGAGAGTCAAAGGTTTTCTTTGCCATGGCCAAGTTGCTTGAAGATAAGGTTAATGTAGGCAATGACACACGCATAGGACTAACAGGCGTGATACTTATCATAGAGGATGCCCCCGACTACTACTCCACCTACGTGCCTATGCTCTATACTCTGGTCCTTGAACAGACGCGTATCCTTATCGAGGACGTCTCTTCCGATGAGCTGTATAAGGTGCTCAAGCTCAGGGCGAGACCCAAGATACTACTTGCCACCACGTGGGAAGAGGCTATCTCCGTCTACGAGAAATACAAAGACAGGCTCCTGGGGGTTATCTCAGACATGCGCTTCCCGCGTGACGGGGTGCTCAATGATATGGCCGGATTCGACCTGATCAGCCTTATCAGGGAGGAACAGACCAACCTGCCAACAGTGCTCCAGTCATCCGATCCGGGGAACATCAAGTATGCCCAAAAGCTCAGGGCAAACTTTATAAACAAGAACTCCGAAACACTGCTTCAGGACCTGAAGACATTCATAAACTATTATCTCGGGTTTGGACACTTCGTCTACCGTGACACCAAAGGAAGACAGATAGCAGTTGCCAAGTCTATGAGGGAGTTCGAAGCCTTCCTCAAAACAGTGCCGGAGGACTCCCTCGTATATCATGCCATGAAGAACCACTTCTCACTGTGGCTGATGGCAAGGGGCGAGGTGAAGATAGCCAAGATCATCAACCCGGTTAAGATCTCGGACTTTGACAGCCTGAGAGAGATGCGCGAGTTCCTCATTGAGGTCATACGCAAGAGGAGGCGTGAGATGAACAAAGGCAAGGTGGTCAATTTTGATGAGGCGCTGATTATTGATGAGTCAAATGTGGTTAGCTTTGCCGGTGGCTCACTGGGAGGGAAAGGCCGTGGCCTGGCATTCGTCAGCACCCTGATATACAGTTTTGAGCTCGGCAGACTGCTGCCAGGAATAAATATCAAGACACCCGTCACTGCCATCATTGGCACTGACGAGTTCGACCAGTTCATGGATAGCAACTCTCTGTGGGACTTGGTTAACAAGGAAAAGAAATTCCCCGAGCTGCAGAAGCAGTTTCTGGCCGGCTGCCTCAGTGATGATCTGGAAGAGAAGCTGAGGGCATTCATCAAGGTCAATACCAATCCACTGGCGGTGAGGTCTTCGAGTCTCTTTGAGGACTCCCTGAGCCAGCCCTTCTCAGGCATCTTTGGCACTTATCTGCTGCCGAATAACCACCCCAGCGCGGAAGTGCGGCTGATGCAACTCATCGGTGCCATCAAGCTGGTCTTCTCTTCAATCTATTCCGATAACTCACGAATCTATTTTGAGGCAATAAACTATAAGGTGGAGCAGGAGAAGATGGCTGTAGTCATTCAGGCTGTGGTAGGAAAGAGGTATGGAGATATCTTTTACCCTCATCTCAGCGGTACGGCACAGTCGTTTAACTTCTACCCTGTGGCAAACATGACACCGCATGACGGTTTTGCCGTTGCTGCCGTCGGTCTCGGCCAGTATGTGCTTGACGGTGAGAGAGCTTATAGGTTTTCCCCCTCATTCCCGGCGCTGGATATCGTCAGTATCAATGATCTCACCAGGTACTCCCAGATGGAGTTTTATGCCATCAACATGGCATGCAATGAGGTTGACCTGCTCAAGGGAGAGAATGCGGGGCTGGTGAAGATGGATATAAGCCGCGCAGAGGAAGACGGCACCCTGAAACATGCTGCTTCGGTATACAGTCTTGATAATGATACACTGATACCCGGTCTGTATGATGCAGGTCCCAGAGTCATCAATTTTGCCAATATCCTTAAATATGATTACATACCTCTGGCAAAGACTCTTAAGACAGTGCTTGAGGTCGTCAGGGAAGCCTTCGGTGCACCGGTGGAGATTGAATATGCCGTAGACCTGGACAAGGACGAGAATGGCAGGGCTACCTTCTACCTCCTTCAGATAAAGCCGCTGGTGGGCAGTGGAGCCGGATATTCTATTGACCCGGAGAGCGTCTATACCGATGACATGCTGCTTGTCTCCAGGAAGAGCATGGGCAACGGCCTCATTGATGATCTGACAGACATTATCTATATCGAGCCTGACCTGTTTGATAACCTGAAGACCAATGAGATGGCAGCGGAGATCGATGCTATCAACAGGAAGATGATGTCACAGGGGAGGAAGTACGTGCTCATCGGGCCGGGACGATGGGGCACAAAAGACCGTTTCCTGGGCATACCCGTGGCATGGCCCCAGATATCCAATGCGAAGGTGATAGTGGAAGTAAGCCTGCCACATTACCATATTGATGCTTCACAGGGCTCACACTTCTTCCATAATGTCACCTCAATGAATATAGGCTATCTCTCAGTGAACGAGGCAACAGCTGAAGGTGTTGTCATGTGGGACAGGCTCAGCAAACAGAAGGAGATAGGAAAAGGCACCTTCTTCAGACATGTCAGATTCGCCAAACCGCTTGTGATAAGGATGGACGGTAAGATAGGTATGGCGGTGATATCAGTCGGCAGCTGACCGTCAATCATCTGATCATAAACCGGTTAACCATCCCTGACGGACCGGATGTCAACTCACTGTCAGCGCTGAGACAGTTACACCCGGATTGATCTTTTTTATGAGTCCCTGCAGCACATTGCCCGGCCCTGCCTCAACGAACGAGTCAGCACCATCGGATATCATCGCCTCCACTGTCTGTGTCCATCTCACCGGTGATGTCAGCTGAGCTATCAGGTTGATCATTATCTCTCCCGGATCGGTGACAGGCATGCCTGTCACATTCTGGTAGACAGGGCATACGGGACTGCTGAAATGGGCTTTCCTGATAGCCTCCTCCAGCTCCCGCCTTGCCGGCTCCATGCATGGAGAATGGAATCCGCCGCTGACGGAGAGGAGTATTATACGTCTGGCGCCTCTCTGCTTAAGCTCTTCAGTAGCCCTGCTGATGCCGTCCAGAGTGCCTGAGATGACTATCTGCCCCGGACTGTTATAGTTTGCAGGCACCACTGTCTCCGGCAGTGAGTAGCATATATCCTCAACAATAGCATCATCAATACCCATTACAGCAGCCATGGTGGAAGGGTTTATGTCACACGCCTTCTGCATTGCCGATGCTCTGCCGGCAACCAGTGCCAGACCGTCTTCAAATGAGAGGGCACCGGCAGCCACCAGGGCGGAGAACTCGCCAAGAGAATGCCCTGCAACCATCGCGGGGGCAAAATCGCTGCCGGCAATAGCCGTTAACACCACAGAGTGAAGAAAGATAGCGGGCTGAGTCACCCTCGTCTGCCTCAGCTCCTCATCAGTGCCGGCAAACATTATGTCAGTTATACGGAAACCCAGCATCATGTTGGCTCTTTCGAACAGGTCACGGGCAACAGGGAAACTGTCATACAGTTCCTTCCCCATGCCTGTATACTGGGCCCCCTGACCGGGAAATACAAATGCTTTCATCATAATAATATTTAAATGATAAAGTATAATGTAAAACCTATGTTCCTGATCTGATCGCTGTTGAGTTTAGCTTTGCCTGGCACGCCGGCCGGTAACAGCTCGGGAAACATTGGTGTTTCATAATGCAAAAAGAAGTATTGGCATCATATTTTTAATGGAGCCTGCTGGTAATCAGGTGTATGAACTCCTCACGCGTGTTCAGGTTAGAGAGGAAGCAGCCTGTGAAAGCTGACGTCGTGGTGACGGAGTTCTGCTTCTGTACGCCTCTTATCTGCATGCACATGTGCTGGGCCTCGATGACCACAGCCACACCGAGAGGCTTGAGGTTGTCCTGGATACAGTTGCGTATCTGTGTGGTGAGCCTCTCCTGTACCTGCAGCCTGGCAGAATAAGCCTCCACCACACGGGCTATCTTGCTCAGACCGGTGATATAACCGTCAGGTATATATGCAACATGTGCCTTACCATGGAACGGCAGCATGTGGTGCTCGCACATTGAATAGATGTCAATGTCTTTTACTATCACCATCTGCCTGTACTCCTCCTTGAAGATAGCACTGCGGAGAATCTCTTCCGGATCAGACTGGTATCCTCTTGTCAGGAAGCTAAGGGCCTTGGCCACCCTCTCAGGTGTCTTTAGCAGACCCTCCCTTTCGGGGTCTTCTCCCAGAAGCTTAAGAATCTTGTAGTAATAACCTGAGATCTCTTTGATTGTTTCAGAGTTCCATTTCTCGATCTTGTTGTAGCCATCGGACAGCTTGCTGCTGCCGTCATTAAGTTTTTCCATTTTATCCGTAATATTCAATGTAATTATTCTCTGTCTCTTCTACTCTGACGCAGTGCAGGGTGGCACCCTCCTCTGCCAGTGGAGCCTCCAGCTCATGCCATATAGCCGTCGCCAGGTTCTCCGTTGTGGCAACCTTGCCTGCCATAAAGTCGGTCTCCAGATTCATGTTTTTATGGTCAAGCTTCACTATAACCCTTTCATTCAGTATCTCCTTCAGCCTGGTAGCATTCATGAAGTACCCTGTGACTGCATCCATCTCTCCCTTTACCGTCACCTTGAGCACATAGTTATGCCCGTGCCACTGGGGATTGGAGCATTTGCCGTAGATCTTCAGGTTCTCCTCGTCACTGAGACCGGGGCGGAACATTCTGTGTGCGGAGCTGAAACGCTCTCTTCTTGTCAGGTAGATCATGGCCACTAAATTAATTGGTTGGCAGGAATGAGGGCTATTTTGTTCAAAAATAATATATTTATTGCTCTTTATACCTATTCGTATTATGGACTGTATCTCAGGAGAAATACTCATTGCCGTTGCGCATCCCTCTGAGGAGGAGGTGGTGAAGAAGGCTGTCGCGACGGCGAAGCTGGGCTGTGAGGTTATTGTCACGGGTGTGGGCGGGGCAGCCATGTCGTGGGCCCTCCAGAAGAGGTTCGCCTCTGGCTCCGTGCCGTCACTGGTGATAGGCGCCGGCATCGCCGGCAGCTATATCCCCTCTATCATACCCGGCGATGTGGTGATAGCGGAGTCAGACTGCTTTGCCGACATGGGTGTTGACGATAACGGTGAGTTCCTGTCACTCTTCAGGGCCAGCCTTGCCGATCCAGACAGACCCCCGTTCAGTGGTGGAAGGATATACTCTCGTGGCAAATGTTTTGACGCTGTTGCTCCATTGTTCCCCTCTGTTAAGGGTGCCACGGTGAACATGTCATCCGGGTCACAGGCCGTCATAGACCGTATACGCAGGGCATGGAACCCCGACATTGAGACGATGGAGGGAGCCTGGCTGGCATATGCCTGTGCCGTATCCGGTATACAGTGGGTCTCTGTACGGTCTGTCTCGAATATGGTTGAACCGCGCAGACCTGAGAATTGGGATATACCTCTGGCCCTGCAGCAGCTGCAGGCGGCGATGATAAAAATACTTGTAATGATTAAGGGATAATGAGACTGACACTGGGATTTTCGCCGTGCCCAAATGACACCTTCATCTTCGAAGCCTTGGTGCATGGCAGGGTGGATACTGAAGGGCTGGAGTTCGACTGGTTCCTTGCTGATGTTGAGGAGCTGAACAGGAGAGCGATAGAGGAGAGCGTTGATATAACAAAGATGAGCTTTCATGCATATGCCAGGGCCGCCACAGGGTACCTCATCCTTGACTCCGGCAGTGCCCTTGGACATAATAACGGACCACTCGTGATTAGCCGGCACAGGATATGGCCTGAGGAGCTTAAAGATGCACTGATAGCTATTCCAGGCAGATACACTACTGCTAACCTGCTCTTCAGTATCCTGTGGCCGGAAGCGAAGCGCAAACGCGAGTACCTCTTCTCTGATATCCCGGAGGTCGTTCTCTCAGGTGAGGCAGACGCCGGCCTGATAATCCATGAAACAAGGTTCACTTACAAGACTATGGGATTGCAATTGGTTGCCGATACGGGGGCGATGTGGGAGGAGATCACAGGACTGCCCGTGCCTCTGGGGGCGATAGTCGTCAGCCGCAGTGTGGATGAAGAGATAGCAGCCCGGGTGAACAGATCAATAAGGCGTAGTATTGAATATGCATACGCAAGTCCCGGGGAATCAGTGGCATTTATCAGAAAGAACGCCGCCGAGACTGACCCTGAGGTTACCCGTGAGCACATTAAACTCTATGTGAACAGCTTCAGCCTCTCCCTGGGGCAGGAGGGCCGGAAAGCAATTGAACGCCTCTACTCCGTGGCACAGGAAAATGGAGTGATTGAGGCCCTGCCTGAAAGGATATTTCTGTTGTGAAGGTAGGGTAAGTGTAGTCATTTTAGTATATTTACATGTCATTCAAACTAATAAGATCAGGCAATGAAATTCGAACTATCCTCTCTAAAGTATGATGCCGGCGATCTTGCACCCCACCTGAGCGCCGAGACCCTTGAGTTTCACCATGGCAAACATCATCTTGCCTATGTAAACAATCTCAATAATCTTCTTCCGGGTTCACCGTTTGAGGAGGCTACGCTGGAGACGATGATCAGGAAGGCTGAGGGAGGGATATTCAATAATGCTGCACAGGTATGGAACCATACCTTTTATTTCTCAACCTTCTCTCCGAAAGGCAAGAGGGCACCAATGGGAACAGTGGCAAAGGCCATCGAGGCTGAATATGGCTCTTTTGATGCTTTTAAGGAGGCATTTGCCAGGGCAGCCACAACGCTCTTCGGATCGGGGTGGGCATGGCTCTGTATGAAACCTGACGGAAGGCTTACCATAACGCAGGAACAGAACGCCGGTAACCCCATACGGGCAGGGCTGGTGCCGCTTATGACCTGTGACGTGTGGGAACATGCCTATTATATTGACTACAGGAACAGGCGCCCGGACTATATCAAGGCTTTCTGGGAGCTGCTTGACTGGAAGGTTATAGGTGAGAGATATGATGAAGCTCTGAAAAAATGAAGATACACCAGCTTATAGAGAAGACCAGAACCTACCGTAGGTTCGATGAGAGTCATGAGGTCAGCGAGGAGACTCTGGTATCACTTGTTGATCTGGCGAGGCTCTCAGCCTCCGGCGCCAACCGTCAGCCGTTAAAATATATTCTCTTTACCAACCCGGCGATACGTGAGGCTGTCTATCCCTGTCTCGCCTGGGCAGGATACCTGTCTGACTGGCACGGCCCTGACCAGGGGGAGAGACCCACGGCATATATAGTCATTGTGGGTGACAGGGATATCACAGAATCATTTGGCGTTGACCACGGCATAGCAGCACATAGCATCATGCTTGGAGCTACAGAGGCGGGCCTGGGAGGATGCATCATCGCTTCCGTAAAAAAGGAGAAGCTGCGGACAGTACTTAATATACCAAAACAGTATGACATACTGCTTGTTCTGGCACTGGGCAAACCCACTGAACAGGTTGTCATCGATACCATCACTAATAACGATGTAAAATACTGGAGAGATGAAAAAAGCGTTCACCATGTTCCTAAAAGGACACTTAACGAGATCATCATACGTAGGTAACGCTGGCATAACCCTTCTGCTTCTCTCTCTCTTTCTAACTGGCCACTTCTCACAAGCGTCAGCCCAGCAGTCTGAGTATATACTCTTTCACGGTGTGATTTTAGACTTCGACACCAGGGAGCCGTTGCAAGGGGCACACTACGTGGTCAGCGGACAGGCAGGCGGTGCCACAAACAGCAAGGGGATGTTCTCACTCTATGCCCGTCACCGTGACACAGTCACCTTCACCTGTATGGGCTATAAGCAGTACAGGATGGCGGTGGAGGATACACTGCATGCAAAAGAGTATATCACCGGCATCTACCTGAACAGTGACACTCTGATGATACCGGCCGTTGTCATCATTCCCCGCCTTGGCAATATCAGGGCTGAGATCATGTCTGAACGGTCTGCTGTCAACCAGGAGCTTATCAATGCGACCAACAATCTGAGGATCTCCGCGTACCAGGGTCTGACAGTGACGGACGAGCTGGGCGATCCTGCCCTTAACTATGAGCTCCTCCGGCAGAAACAACGGTACGAAGCTTATAATAAGGGTCAGATAGGATCAGGACAGATGATTGCTATCAGTCCTCTTACCCTTATCCCCCTTATTTATATGCTTGCTGTCGGTCCGCCGGAAGTGCCGGAGCCACCGGTACCCTATATCTCCGCCAGGGAGATGGAGAACATCCGTGCCGTGCATGATTCGCTCATCTATCGTGCACCAGGGCATTAACCTCGGAAGGTCTTTAGTCTGATGGTCTATCCTTTATAGAATATCGCCTTGATGATATGGCTGGCTATCTTAGGGTTCTCTTTCAGCCTGCGGGTTGAGTAACCGAACCATTTCTCCCCGAAGGGAACATAAACCCTCATCCCGTGACCGGCGTCAACAATGCTCTGCCGCAGCTTCGGCGTTACGCCATAGAGCATCTGGAACTCATACATATCCTTTGGCACATTGTATTTCCTGATGAGTTCATAGGCACCCTCTATCAGAGGCTTGTCGTGCGTGGCTATGCCCACAAATATCCTGTTCCTGAACATGAACCCGAGGTCTTCCAGGTAGTGACTGTTGATCTCAGCATACCTCTTGAAGGCTATCTCCGCGGGCTCTATATAGATACCCTTGCATAGCCTGAAGTTGGTGGGTATCTCCGGGGTGTTCATATCGAGCATATTCTCAAGATCGCTGTAAGTCCTCATCATGTAAGCCTGTAACACCAGCCCCACGTTCTTTGGAAATTCAGCATGGAGACGCCTGTAGAGCTCTGTCTCGAGGTCGGTGCATGTTGAATCCTCCATGTCTATCCTGCAGAAATTGTTATATGAGGCTGCCTTGGCCACGATCTCCCTCATATGGTTGTAACAGGCCTCCTTGTCTATCAGCAGGCCGAAGCTGGTGGGCTTGAGCGAGTAGTTGCCGTTGATGCCGTTCTTTTCTGTCTCCTCAATAAGGTCAAGGTACTCCTGCTTGTTCTCTTCAGCCTCATCAAGCGATGTGATGAACTCACCAAGCACGTCGAGCGTAACCCTCATGCCGTGTGAGTTGAGCTCCTTTGATACTCTAATGGCATCGGCCATTGTTACACCTGATATGTATGCGCGTGAAAAGATCCAGATGAACTTCTTCGGGAAACAGGGGAGTATTGATGCGATAAATTTATTGAACATGACTGTACGCTTTGTGTGTTAGGCGCACAAATATATTAAAATCCCTGAAAGATAAGACTGTAACTCTTGCTGCTATTTGAATGCCTTCTCAGGCAGACCGTCACCCTTCAAAGAGAGACGGCTGAAATATTCCGGCACCTCTTTTCCTGTCAGCTTGTCTACATACATCTTAGCCAGGTACTGGCCAAGCATGAAACCCTGTCCCCGCAGTCCCAGGAAGAGTCCCAGCTCCGGATCGATATACATCCTTGGCTCGGTATAGTATCCGCTCCAGAGCGACTGGAGGCCTACCGACGATAGTTCAGGCAGCCAGCTGGTGAACACCTCTGACACTATCTCCATGAACTCTCTGCTGTTGACCTTCAGGTTGCGTCCCGCTTCTGCCGGATCGGCTGCCGGTGATGCGCAACCGATTATCTGACCGGTCTCACCCAGCTGCTGTCCGTATACGGCGATGAATCCTTTATAGTGACGACGGTCGATGAGCATTGGCAGCGGAGTGTTTCCCGTTCCAAGCATCGGGAGCCTCCTGGTGATGAAAGCCTGATGTCTCACGCCGTAGGTACCTGTGTATATTCCCAGGCTGCGGGCGAAAGACTCGCCTTGTGCACCCATGGCATTGACAAAGAGGGGAGTCTCGTATTCAATATATTCGCCCCTGTGGTTATGCACGATGACAGTGTACTCACTGCCGTTATGGAAGAGCTCTGTGACGGTGCTATCCTCCTCTACCTTTCCTCCATGCGATACTCCTATATGTCGTATCAGGTCAATGACCCTTCCCGGTGTAGCCTGCCAGCAGTCTTTGGTCACCAGGGCAGCACGGTAGGTCTTCTTCAGCTCCGGGTTGATACCTGGGGCTATCTTTGCCGCAAAGGCGTCAGGCAAAACGAGCTCACCGTCAGACCAGGCCAGGGAAGCCTCCAGCTGTTGCTGCATGACCTCATCATGCGCAAAGGTCACATAATCTATTTCGCGGTAGTTAATCTCCGCAGTCTTCTGCAGTCCCTTGAATATCTCATGGTTATGTCTGGCTATATCAGACAGCTCCGGTACGCTGAAGTTAGGTCTTCCACCGGCAATATTACGCCATGACGAGCCCCGGTCATGGTTGATAAGCACGGGGTTCAACCCCGCTTCGGCCATGTAACGCATGAGGGCGCTGCCTGTGATGCCACCGCCGCCTATCACTGCTCCTGCCTTTACCTTCCTCCTGATGCCGGGAGTGATGATGATCTCCGGAACATCCATAGGAATAAGTTCTCCCATAGTGATCTGGTTCGATAGAGGAGCCCTGGGAGTGGCGTCACCAACAATCTCAATGCCGGAAGACCTGAGAAGCATGGTGAGTCTGCTGATACAGCGCTTGCCCCTGCATGGCCCCATACCCAGACGGGTGGTATGCTTAATCTCATCCACAGAGATATATTTCCTGTCACCTATCACTGCCATGACCTCTTCAAGCTTCACATCCTCGCAGTGGCATACATATTCCTCCGAATCAACTTCGGCAGCAGGAGCGAAATCAACAGGCTCAGGGTAGTTTTCCTTCGTGATGAACCCTCTGACGGAAATAATGTCCCTGCCGGTGGGTGAGACAGCCCTGACCCTGGCCACATTGGTTCTGTTGGGCTTAGCCATTACCTTCTCTATCACCCCTTCGCCGATCTTGCGGCCGTTATTGTCAACGAGGAATACTTCTGACCCCTCCTCAACAAAATATTCAACAGGGAGGAAGAGCTGGTTCTTTTTGGTATTGTATCCGAAAATAGCGAGGCCGGGGCACTGGTAAACACAATTCAGGCAGCCGGTGCACTTATCATAATCTATTGCAGGTACGGTGTCAGGTGATGCCTTTGTTATCGCGCCGTGAGGGCAGGCAAATTGGCACGGGTTACAGGCAAAGCTGTAGAGGCAGTCGATGATTACGAAAGGCCTCTCATTCATCCTTGCCTCGTCAGGCATCCACGGCTCCTCAATGATACGGGTGGGATGTTGCTGTGAATCAATGTATTCCTTTGAGAGTGAAAGGTACTGGCTGTAGCTGCTTTTAACACCCATCTCCTGCACTATCTCCATGGCAGCCTGTTTGCCCCGGAGAACGGCAGTGGTGCCTTCGCCTATCCTCATGGCGTCGCCGGCGGCTAACACCTTGGTGCCGAATACCTCACGTCCTTTTATGAGGAGCTGATTGTCAGGTATGAGACCTGTGCATATGTTTATAGCGTCAATGCCCCGTATGATTTTCTCTGTTCCCGGTATCGGGGTGAAATCGCGGCACTCGGCAATTACTGCACCACAGATGCCGTCATTGTTACTGTTGGGTATCGCTTTGATGAGAGTATGTGATAATATTACCGGGATGCCAAGCCTCCTGACCCTGTTGGCTTGCACGGGGAAGCCACCCTCAAAGGGCATTGCCTCGATGATAGCCTTTACCCTGGCACCTGCCTGCATCAACTGATAGGAGGTCAGATACCCTATATTACCTGCACCTACTGTCAGAATATTCTTCCCGAGCAGAGTGAACTCCTGGTTCATCATCTTCTGCACCACTGCAGCAGTATATACCCCCGGAAGGTCATCATTGCCAAAAGCAGGCATGAAGGGTACTGCACCTGTAGCCACAATGAGGTACCGGGCGTCAACATAAAAGATCTCTCCCGTACGCATGTTTTTTGCAGCTATCCTCTGGCCTTCAATGATATCCCAGATAGTGGAGTTGAGCATGATCCCCTCATGTGATTCCCCTGCCAGGTTCTTCGCTATGTCAAAGCCTCTCATGCCCCCGAACTTCTGCTCTTTTTCGAAGAAGAAGAACTGGTGTGTCTGCATCAGGAACTGCCCGCCAATATGGTCATTACTGTCGATGACAATGTTGGGGATGTTATGTTCATTGAGAACCTCCCTGGCTGCCAGTCCTGCCGGGCCGGCACCTGCAATGGCCACCGTCGTGCGATAGACAGTCCTGGCCTCATCCCCTTCTCTCTCTCTGGCGGCCGGCTGAAATCCGGCAGGGATCTCCCTGACCTCAGTAACTCCGTCAACAGGAGTGATGCATATGCGCCTGACCACACCGTCAACAAGCATCTCGCAGGCTCCGCATTTACCTATCCCACACTCAAGGCTGCGGTTACGGTTATCCAGACTGTGGGTGTGAACGGGAAAGCCTGCCTGGTGCAACGCTGCTGCAATGGTAAAACCCTTCATGCCTTTGACACGATTGCCATTGTAGAGAAATGTTGTCTCTTCCTCCCGTGGTATATCAAGTATTGGATGCTGTATAATTCTTGTCATCAATCTTTTTTTTCGTTCCTTTTGATGTTCCAAATTAATACTTAGATTTTCCCATATTCAATGACGGATATCAGCGACTTCTCATGATTTAATACTTTTTTTCCCTTATTTTGAAAAAAAATACCTCACGTGCAACCATTTATTAAAGGCAATTGTCTTGATACTGTGCTCGGCTGATGATGAGTGACCAACATATCATTGAAGGCTGTATCAGGCACAACAGAAAGGCGCAGCAGATGCTCTGGCAAAAGCATTCCGGATACCTTCTGGGTATCTGCATGAGATACGCCACTGACAGGCCTGAAGCTGAGGATATGTTGCAGGAGGCTTTCATGAGGATCTTTTTTAACCTCAGGGAGTACGCGGGCACAGGTTCTTTCAAAGCATGGCTGAGGAGGGTGACGGTGAACACCGCCATTACATACTATCATAAAAATCTGCGTCACAAACACCAGATTGACATTGATGAGTATGTGAGCACTGAGACAGGTACGACAGGGTTCGAGCAGGACTTCTACACTGCCGAGGAGTTGTACAGGGTGCTCAATGAGCTGTCACCGGGTTACAGAATGGTCTTTAACCTATACTCCATAGAGGGTTATAAGCATCACGAGATAGCAGACATGCTCGGGATAGATATCAATACTTCAAAATCGCAATATAGCAGGGCCAGGGCAGTATTAAGGAGAAAGCTTGAGGAACTGGCAAGGATGAAGGGAAAGTATAGTTAAAAAAGAATGACAGAGGAAAAGAATAACGGTCTTGAGAGTCTCTTCCGCAATAAGCTGGGAGATAATGAGACGGTTGCGGGCAGCGACCTCTACGGTCGTTTTATGCGCCGTCTTAAGCGCAGGGAGTTCCTCAGGTTCAATCTTTCACGGTTCAATATCTATTACCTGACAGTTGCCGCAGTAACACTTGGAGTTGCCGGGTTGCTTGTTTTCGGGAAGCCAGATCGCAACAACGACACTGCTGTGCGGCAGCAGGAGACGATAGAGGCGACCGCAGCAGCAATGGATGAGAACAGGGATGTCATCAACAGATCAGCCGGCGACACTGGTACGGTGGCAGTGGCTGAGACTCATGTTGCCGAAGGAGCAACGCAGGCTGAGGTGCCATCCGGCAATGTCACTGCCCGTAAGGAGACAACCATATATACTGGCAGCAGAGGCAAGGAGAGCGCCATTATCAGTAAAATATCCAGTGATGATATCTCCCTGACCCTGACTGCAGAGACGGCTTCAATAACTCCATCAGTGACCTCGGGATGCGTGCCCCTGCACGTCCGCTTCACCAGCAATGCCGGGGAGAAAAGCACCGCAGCCTGGAGCTTCGGTGATGGAGGGACAGCTGATGATGGCAGTACGGATTATATCTATGACATACCCGGTACCTATCCTGTCACTCTTACCATCACCGACAGCAAGGGGCGTTGCAGTACGGCAACCACCCTCATCGAAGCATGGGAGAGACCAACGGCGTCATTTGAGATTCGCCGGAATGCCCCACAGGGCGATAATGACAAGCTGCTCTTTGTCAACCTCTCAACAGGTGCGGTGGATTATCTGTGGGACTTTGGCGATGAGACCTTCTCAACACTGCCTGATCCTTCATACAGTTACGGAAAGATGGGTACTTATGACGTCATGCTGGTGGCTTATTCAGCAAACGGCTGCACCGACACTGTTATCGTAAATGACGTTTTCACAGATAATGGTATGTATATCAGGTTCCCCAATGCGTTCGTTCCAAACAGGGGCGGCCCTACAGGAGGATATTACAACCGCCGTACCGATGAGGAAAATCAGGTCTTCCATCCCGTAGCCTCCGGCATCGCCACCTATGATCTAAAAATATACAGCAAGGCCGGCCTCCTGGTCTTCGAGAGTGACGATACTGCCCTGGGTTGGGATGGCTACTACAAGGGCGAGCTGTGCGGCTCCGGTGTATATGTGTGGAAGGTAAGAGGAACATATCTCAACGGCCAGACAATAATAATGGCAGGTGACGTCACTCTCATAAATTACTGATCATAAGGATCATGTAGTATGAATGTTAATATCTTCCTCATTAGTAGGGGCGATTGTTGATATTATCATATGTAACCTTCCGAGTTTTTGGACGTATAATTAGCTACTTTGTGTAACTAATATGGATCCGGATTGCCAGTAAGAACTAAATATCTGCTAGGCCTGTTTTTGTCAGTTTCTCTTTTTGTGCAGGGCCAGGACCCTCAGTTTTCGCAGTTTTATGCAAATCAGTTATACCTGGCACCATCGTTTGCCGGAGCAACTGAGGACTATCGTGTGTCTTTAAACTGGCGCAACCAGTGGCCATCGATCCCCGGTGTCTTCCATACTTACAGCTTCTCCTTTGACAAAGCCATACCGAACTTCAACTCAGGCGTGGGTATCCTCGCCACCCATGATGTTGCCGGGTCAGGAGATCTGAGCACCACCAATATAGGATTACTCTATTCATACGACTTTCAGATTAATGATGAATGGCATATCAGGCCGGGACTGAATTTCAAATTCACATACCTCGGCCTTGACCTTACCAAGCTGACATGGAACAGCCAGATAACCACCGGCGGCACGGTGCCCTCCATCACCCCTCCGCCATTCGATAATCTGGCTGACATTGATTTTACAACGTCAGGACTTATCTACAGCGAAAAGATATGGGCAGGGTTTACCGTTGACCATCTGCTAAGACCCAGGAGCTCATTCTGGGGAAACAATGCCACCACCCCCATCAAGGTCGATTTCTTCGGAGGATTTCAGATAGTAAGCCGTGGAAGGCTGAGAAAGAAGCTTACCGAGGTGCTGTCAGTAGCAGGTAACGTAATGTTCCAGGGCGATTTCTACCAGTCTGACATCGGATTCTATTACTTCAAGCACCCGCTGGTATTCGGAGTATGGTACAGGGGAATTCCTTTTGCCACTACGAAAGAGGTCTCTTCCCAGGCCGGCGATGCCATCATAGGCATGATAGGTATCAAGACTGATCAGCTCAATATAGGGCTGAGCTACGACTTCACCATCTCAAACCTGATCACTTCATCAGGTGGTGCATACGAGATATCATTAATATATTCATTCACCTCCGCACAGATCAAACGGGGACAGAAAATACATGCCTTACCCTGTCCGGAATTCTGACACCCTGCGCTCCATTGACAGTCAGTTACATTCATTCTGCTTTTTAATAATTAAAAATTATGTATGTTTGTGCAACAATTTGTTGAACCATAATCCTAGATTCTGAAATGAATAAATCATCTGTAGTAAAGAGCACCATGACATTATCAGTTCTGGCTATTGCCGGAGCACTTTTCATCTCCGGCTGCGGTAAGAATCAGCCTGGTACTGTCACGGCCAAATCCAATGATGTAAAAACCAGCATAGCTTACGTTGAACTTGACACGGTGATAGCCCGGTTTGACATGGCGAACGACAAGGCCAGTGAGCTGGAAGAGAAGACCAAAAACTCTGAGGCAGAGCTGACTTCCAAATCACAGGCTTTTGACCGTGACGTAAGAGATTACCAGAACAAAGTGCAGAAAGGACTGGTCACCAGGGCTACTGCCGCCGAGATTGAACAGACTCTGCAGCAGCAACAGCAGAACCTGCTGGCAAGACGTGATGAGATGGCCTATAACCTTAATGAAGAGAGTCAGGTAGCACAGCGTCAGGTGCTTGAGTATATTAACGAGTACCTTGCCGAGTTCAATGCTGACCATGGATACGAATATATCCTGGCCAAACAGTTCCCTGGCCCGATACTCTTCAGCGATACCACACTTGATATCACTGCGGAGGTGGTCGCCGGCCTGAACACTAAATATAACGCTGAAAAGGCAAAGAAATAACTTTCACTTTCGTGGAGCCTTCGGAGCCCGCTTTTCAGCGGGCTTCGCTGTTTTTGACACCTTGCGCTCACGCCTGATCTTGCGCTCTGCCTCCGGTGTCACTATGATGAACAGATCCTCATCAGGTCTCTTCATCCGGTATTGCTCACGGGCATACTTCTCGAGGTTCTCATCACTGGTCCTGAGAGCATTAAGATTCCTGCGATCCTCCTCAATGCGATCCATGTAATACTCTCTCTCTCGTTCCAGCCTGTTGCGCGTCCTGATCTCACGTGCACGAGAGATCAGATTGTTCGGATCAAGCAACACTATCCACACAATAAAGACAAGGATGGTGAGAACATACTTGTTCTTCATCCACGCCGGCATGCTGTCACGCAGGCCTGCCAGAGAAAACCGCTGCCAGAAATCCTGCTTCACAACTTAACAGAGTATATGATTCTTACTGTTCTCATCCTCCGCTCATCAGGTAGATAACCTGCACATTGTCTCCATCATGTATCACCTCCTCACCGTAATGGTCACGGTTAACTATCCTGCCATTTATCTTCACCGTCCTCATCCTGAAGGTGTATCTCTTCAGCTCAAGTAGCTTTTTAACGGTGACACTCTCACCGTCAACGGTGTATGGCTCACTGTTAAGCGTTATCTCCATCCGTGAATCGTTCTTCAAATGATATACGAAGGGCAAATATAAGGACAAACAGTGTGATTTGCGATATTATCCCATTTTTAGCTGAATGCCGGCAGTCAGTGCGTCATGTATAAACTTGCATATTGACTATTATCATTAGAATGTGGATCTTTATACACTTAATTTGTAGTAAGAACCCGAAAACCATTATAAAAGAATAATATGGATATAAGCGAAATCAAAGCCAGACACAGGCTTATAAACAGATGGCAATACAAATGGACCCCTCTTGACAAGGGTTACACCGACAAGACCCTCTACATAAACGTTGGTTCAGGTGAGGTCAGGGAGAAGGATGTTCCCCTGGTGATGAAGGAGAAGTTTATCGGAGGGAAGGGCTATGGGCTGAGGTATCTCTGGGATGCCACCAGGCCTGATACAAAATGGGATGATCCCGAGAATGAGATAGTCATCTCATCGGGGCCCATTGGTGGTATCACCCAGTATTCTGGTTCCGGGAAGTCACTTGTTGTAACCATCTCACCGCAGACAGACTCTGTTATGGACAGCAATGTGGGTGGCTTTTTCGGCCCTTTTCTGAAGTTTGCGGGTTTCGATGCTGTTGAGCTTCAGGGCAAGGCAGACAGTGATGTCATCATCTTCATTAACGGCATTGAGCACTATGTAGAGATCTTTGAAGCTCCGGCTGAGGCTCTCGACAGTCATGTGCTGGCTGAGCAGCTGACAGACATGTTTGCTGACAACGAATCTGACCGCAGGAACATCGGTATTGTATCCACCGGTTCTGCCGCCGAGCACTCGCGTATAGGTATGCTCAACTTCACCTTCTATGATCCCAAGCGCAAGAAGATAAGGATGAAGCAGGCCGGACGCGGAGGAATAGGCACTGTCTTCCGCAACAAGAAGATCAAGGCTATGGTATGTAAGATACCCGGTGTCAAGGGTAACCTTAACAACGTGGTAGATCTGGAACCTATCCAGGAAAGGGGTCGCCGCTTCAACAAGGAGATGCGCGAGCTTGATGACAAGCAGTGCAAGATGCGCCAGATAGGGACGGCACACCTGATGGAGATAATGGATGACCATGACCTCCTTCCTACACATAATTATAAGTTCGGGTCACACAAAGACTCGCCCAGGATCGATTCCGGAGTGTGGAAGTCATTCTTCACACAGAACATACCTGACGGTTGCTGGATTGGATGCAACATGGCATGTGCCAAGGCAGTTGATGACTTCGTTATCAGTACAGGGCCCTACAAGGGGCAGAAGGTCATCGTTGACGGACCGGAGTATGAGACAGCGGCAGGGCTGGGCTCCAACGGTGGCTTTTTTGATCCGCGTTATATTATTGAGACCAACTTCTACTGTGACACATACGGCATCTGCACCATCACATGGGGCACCAGCCTGGCCTTCATGCAGGAGTGCTATGAGAACGGCATCCTCAATAAGGAGCGTACAGGCGGACTGGAGATCACCTTTGGCAATATACCGGCCGCACTCGAGCTGCTGCACATGGTGGCGCGCGGTGAGGGCTTCGGCCTGATAGCCGGCCAGGGCATACGTCAAATGAAGAAGATCTTCGCAGAGAAGGGGTGGGGTGACCCGCAGTTCATGCAGGATATAGGAATGGAGAACAAAGGGCTCGAATATTCGCAGTACATGTCAAAAGAGTCACTGGCACAGCAGGGCGGATATGCCCTCACCAACAAGGGCCCGCAGCATGACGAGGCATGGCTCATATTCATGGATATGGTCAACAACCAGATACCTACGTTTGAGGACAAAGCCGAAGCCCTCCATTACTTCCCTATGTTCCGCACATGGTTCGGCCTGGTGGGCCTCTGCAAGCTACCGTGGAACGATGTTGAGCCGGAGAATAATGCTGAGACCGATGAGCCGGCAAAAGTTCCCGAACATGTCGATAACTACGTCACCATCTATAAAGCAGTCACAGGCAGACCCTTCGACAAACGCAGGCTTGTAGAAGACTCCGAACGTGTATATAACTTTCAGAGAGTATTTAACATACGCAGGGGCTTCGGGCGACGCAAGGATGACGATCAGCCTTATCGCGCCTGCGGACCCGTTACCGTGGAAGAATACCTGTCACGTCAGGAGCGCTATGATAAGCAACTGAAGGAGAAGGTGGGCTTTGACCCCGAAGGCAAGAGCACTGAGGAGAAGATCAGGGTGATGAGACAGTATCGTGAGAAGCAGTATGACCTGCTTCGCGACGCCGTCTACAAGCGTCGAGGATGGAACAACAACGGCATACCTACAATTGAGCACCTGAAGAGGATTGGAATGGATCTGCCGGAGGTGTTGGAGGTGGTTACCCCTTTGCAGTAACCCAGTAACAGGATATTTTAACCAGAAGGCCGGTCTCATACCGGCCTTTATTTGTTATCTGTTGAATTTTGATTTGATGAAAGCTGCATCAATCTGCTTATGTGCATCAACAGGATTGGTCAGTGGCATGTCAGCATTGAACAGTTCGTAGTCGAGTATCCTGGCCTTCTTGCTTCTCTCAAAGGTAGGCAGCTTGGTGCGGTTGGTAGTCTCAATGTGATTGCCCTTCTCATCAACGATGATGAGCTTGGGGAGGAATACTCCCTTCCTGCCAATGAAATCGTCCATGACCTTCACCGAATTGTCAAACTCTTCCCTTGTGGCCCTTCCCAGTGCCTCGTATTTCACTATCCTCTTGTGATCCCAGGTCATGATATTGGCATAGCTCTCGGCTATCTTGTCATCTATACTCTGTTCAAGGTTAAGAGTGTCATGGCCTGACGGCATCAGAAGCACTTTTCCGCCACCGCCTTCAACGTTGGCCGCATAGCGCGGTATGGTGGTTCCGCTGATCCATCCCTGCAGGTGTTTCATGTAAATCTTACCTACCTGAATAGGTGTGATAAAATGCACAATCCCCTTCTCCTTGTGGCACTGAAGCAGGTAATAGGGATGCACACCTATCCAGAACATACGCCTGAAGGTCTCAGCCAGTGTCCGGTAATGATCATTGACATGGTTCAGTAGTACCGTCTGGTTGCGTATCGTGAAGCCGTGCATGGTGATCTTCTTCACTACTGCAGCCAAATCAGCCGTCACCTCCTGGTAATGGTTAATGTGTGTCATGAAATAGACATACTTCTCTATCCCCTTATTATACCTGTTTGATGACACCCTGATCATCTCAAGGAGTTCATCGGTGATGAGCATCGGCAGTACCACGGGCACCCTTGTGGCTATCCTTATCACCCTGAGATGAGGTATGCGGCTCAGCTCTTCGAGTATGTACTGCAGCCTCTTGAAGCTTACCATCAGGGCGTCGCCACCGGTGACAAGCACCTCATTGATGTTCCTGTTGTACCCTATATAGAAGAGCCCCTTGTCCACCTCATGGCTGTTGACGTCGGCCGAGGTGTCAAGCGACTTGGCTCGCTGACAGTGCACACAGTAGGAGGCACAGCTGGTGTTCTCTGCAACAAAGAGAGCCAACCTGTTCGGATAGCGCTGGTAAGCAGCTCCATAACTGCGCGATCCTTCACTCATGGCTGCCTCAACACCCGCATCGGGGAACATAAGATTGGCCGGCGTAGGTACACTCTGCCAGAAAATGGGATCAAGACGCTTCTTCGATACCTCACCGAAAAAGACGGGGTTGAAGGGGTCTTCCTGCATCAGGGATGAGTAATAGGGAGTGATACGAAATGGCTCCTTGCCCTCCTGCCTGAGTGTCCCTATTGTCCTCCTGATCTCATTCTCCTGGTGATCGTTCATCCTGATCACCTTCTTAAGCTGGTCAACTGACCGTATAGAGTTTTTCCTCTGCCATAATGGATCATTCCATTGATCGTCCGTCACCTCCTTCCATAATTCAATTGTTCTGTGATCACGGGGGTGGTGTAAAAAATCGTCGTTATTATTCATAAATACCTTTCATTTATTGCAATGACATAATAGGCATTCCACACCTTGATCAACAAATATAACATTTTTTTTATAAGCTCTTCCTCTCGCTCTGCGGTGGCTGGCTCTGCAGGCTGTTCTTGTGATCAGAAAATAATTTATGCCTGTTCCTTTGTTTTTCTGAGACTGGCGTCTCGGGGAAAATTTAGAAATCAGGTATATCACCGGACACCTCTGTTTTGGATGGTCAGGCCTTCAGAATCTCAATTAGATCTGCCATGACCTCTCCGGACTCGTGGGGTCTGTCTCTCTCCATTGGCAGAGAGCTCTTACCATGTCAAGACTGCATGACCGTCCCTACTTTACAGTCGGGGATCTTCGCTATGCTCTGACAGGACCGCAGGATCATCAATACCCCAACCTGACCACCACCCCGTCCATGGAGCTGCAGATAAGGCTGTTTGAGCCCAGGGGCACAACATTATTTATCAGGCATGATGATATGCGGTGGCTCCACAGCAGCCTGCCATCGATCCTTGAAGCGGCATGGATGACCCCCTTGTCAGATGGTATTAAGATAATACCGTGGCTTTCCCTAATAACTCCGGGGCCGATATCATATCCTATATTAAAATCTGTTCTCCAGGCTATCACTGGCTCATCACTTCCTGTTGTGATGCCAATGACCGTTCCGTTCATCGTCTTGGCAAGTATCAGTGTGCTGTCAGCCGTTATACCCATCGACTCCCTGACTGTTTCACCCCCAAGATCGGAATGCCATATCAGTTTTCCTGTCAAGGCATCGAGGCATGCCATCTTCCTGTCAGGAGCAACCACATAGACCCTCCCTTTTACTGCCACCGGTACGCATGCTGCCGGCGACAGCATCCTGTTGGTGTAACCGTTGGTCCAGTCCCACCTTGTTATTCCTGTCTCAGTATCCAGGGCATAGAGATGGTTGTTCCATGTGCCGAAGATCAGCATCCCCTTATACAGTAATGGTATTGTCTCCACGAAACCATCTATGGTACTGTTGCTCCAGAGGAGGGTGCCCTTTTTTACATCCAGTGCATGGCACCTGCCTGACGATCCGGTGATGAACACCCTGTCTTTACTGATCACAGGCGAAGCTACCGAGGGCTGCCCCTGATCAAAGCTCCAGAGGAGCCTGCCGTTCCTGAGATTCAGTGCATACACCATACCGTCGGAAGATACGGCTATCACTCTCTTCCCGTCCGTTGCCGGGGTGCCGTAGATCTTGGCTCCTGCGGGGAAGGTCCACCTCTCGTGACCTGTCCTGATGTCAATAGCCTTTACCTCTCCGGCGGTGTTGGTGACAACAGCTATCTTCCCGGCAGTGGCAGTGCCGGCCCCTATGTCGCTCTTCTCCTGGTTACGCCATGACTCCCTGACGCCGGGGAACAGGTCGTTCATTGAATAATCAGGCCTTGGCCATTGTGTCGTATCCGCCTGGTAATCATGTCTCTCCATCTTCACCCGGGCCCATGCCGGCATTGTAGCAACACCCGGGTGGCGTACCGATGCTATGAGCAGGGAGTCTCCAACGATGGTCATGATGTTATACCCGCCGTAATCTTCATCTCCGCGGAGATTGGAACGACCCATCAGCGCAGGAATACCCTCGAAGTTCATAACCCTGTTCGAGTGCCCGTGCCCGCACAGTGCCAGTCGAGTGTCAAGCCTCTTCAGCCTGTCGGTGAGCTCGTACCAGTTGTTGAGCTCATCATCCAGAGGGTAGTGGTTGACCGAGACGATCATCTTCGTTCTGTTGTCAGGGACGCTCAGTAATGAGTCGAGCCACACGATGTTCTCACGGGGGATCTGTCCCGGGCCCATCCTCATATTCGGTCCTGAGTTAGTGCCGATGAAGAGCCAGCCTCCATGGCTGAAGGCGAAAGCCTCTGCACCGAAGATCACCCGGAAGCTGTTGGCACCACTCTCTGACCATTTGGCGTCATGATTGCCAGGGATGATGTACCAGGGTTTGTTCAGGCTGTCGAGGATCTCCTTCGCAAGAAGCAGTTCCCGGTCCGATCCGAACTCGGTCACATCACCCGAGATGATCACAAAAGTTAATGAATCAATGGCATTAATATCATTAACCGTCTGCCGGAGATCACTGTCAGCCCCTGTACTCCCGAAATGAGTGTCAGTAACCAGCGCAAAGTGAAGAATGTCAGGATGATCCTGTGCCACCACAGGGATAAAACAGAACAGGAGAGCCAACAGTGTAAGATTTCTGATCATGAGACGATAATTTTTGCTGCAATATAGGCATGATGATAAAAATCCGATTATATTAGTATACTATATTTATTGTCTGAACCATGTGTTTTTCTGCAAGTGCCAGTTTTATCGGCGGCGGAGTCATGACCGCTCTGGGTGTAGCTACAGTAGTAAAGAACAATGATCACGGCAGACGGCTGTTTGCTTCGGTGCCACTGATATTCGGTGTTCAGCAAATCTCTGAGGGTTTTGTCTGGGTAGCCCTGCAGTCGCAGGGAAATGCCGTGATGCTTGAAGTGTCATCATATATTTTTCTCCTGGCGGCATTAGTGATATGGCCAACATTGATACCCTTATCTGTGCTGATGATGGAGAAAAAAGCCAGAAAACGCACCACAATGAAGATCTTCCTTGTAACAGGGGCGGTTACATCTATATATTATGCAGCAGGGTTAATCTTCTATAATGTTGACCCCCAGATAAGCAGTCATCATATCAAATATGTGAACGATTATCCCTATGAGCTGGCCAATATAATATTCATGGCATACCTCCTTTCCACACTTGTACCTTTCTTTGTATCCAGTGTTAAGAGAATGTGGCCTCTTGGTACCGTCATGGCTGCATCGTGCCTGGTGACAGGCATATTCTATAAGGAATACCTGACCTCGGTGTGGTGCTTCTTTGCCGCGTTGATCAGCGGTTTCATACTCTGGATTATCATCGAAGAGGAGAAGAAGGCCGGATAGCGTATTATTTTTTTATGAGAATTAGGGGTAAGTGGGAAATTATTTATAATTTTTAGCTCTAAATACATGGCACTATGAAATACCTGAACCTTCTCTTTTTTGCTGCTATGATAGTAATGAACTATCTGGCTAACGCCCTTCCCCTGAACGGCAGGGCTACAGGCGAGATATCCGATTCAATGCCTAACCTCTTTGTGCCGGCAGGAGTGACCTTCGCCATCTGGGGAGTCATTTACATCATGCTCATCATCTTCTGTGTGGCACAGTTCACCTCCTCGCACCAGGCTGTATTATCACGCATAGGATGGCTCTTCGGTCTCACATGCGTCTTCAATGCACTGTGGATAGTGGCCTGGCACTATGGCCGGCTGCCGATGTCCCTGATACTGATGATCGGACTGCTTGTGTCACTTATATGGATCAATCTCTTCATAAAGGATATGCCGTTTGGTGTCTTCAAGGCAGCCTTCGGCATTTATCTCGGGTGGATATGCATAGCCACCATTGCCAATGTGACGGCGCTGATGGTGAGCTACGGATGGAGCGGGTCAGGCATCACGGAACAGACATGGACGATTATCATGATCAGCGTCGGAGCCCTGCTGGTGGCCATCACTATATGGAGGCTCAGCAATCCCTACATCGGACTGGCTGTCGTATGGGCCTTTGCCGGGATAATGATTAAGAGGCAGGCTGACTACAGGACTATCTTTATTACTGCTGCCATTGCGCTGGCCCTTGTAGCTGTGGTGCTGATGATCACCTTCCTCCGGAAAAGGTTGCCGGGCGTGGTATGACGGGGAGAGGAGGTGATGACAAACAAGTCATAAGAGGAGTGTATGCCATATACCCTGATAAGAGAGTTCTGAAAAACCGGATCATCCGGCTCTTGGGAAACCTTTCTTAATCAGTTTTGTTATGAATAAAAGAGCACGGGCATGAGACTCTCATGTTTTTGACAAAGGTAATTGGGCTTGCATACTCAGAAAAATAAATCACAATAGTAACAAGCTCAGCATTATGAGAGGTTCATCGCATCTTAATTGAAAACTGAATAGTGATGAAAATTAATACCAGTTCAAAGATCTTCGCCCCCGAGGTACAGATGGAGGGCGCAAATAATGTCAGGATGAAGATTCTCATTGGCCCGGATGACGGGTCTGGCAATATCATCATGCGTCACTTTTTTATTGCTCCCGGAGGCAACACACCGTACCATCAGCATAACTACGAGCATGTCATAAAGGTTGAACGTGGCCGTGGCATCGCCGTTGATGAGAAGGGTGATGAGCACGAGGTAAGTGAGGGACAGAGCCTGTTCGTCAGGCCGGGTGATCTGCACCAGTTCAGGAACCCGAACAAGGACGACTTCGAGTTTCTGTGCATCATTCCGAACCCGGAGAAGATTGTCTAGACCGGCTTCAGGCAGGAGTCGTTTATCATAATAACCATTTTGTAATCTCCCCTGATAGTCATAACTTCGATTCGGAAACACAAAAATACCGGACTTATGATATCACATGAAATTGATTACAAGATCTTCGGTGAGGATATACAGTTTGTTGAGATTGATCTTGACCCTGGCGAGACGGTCATTGCAGAGGCAGGCACCATGGTTTACATGGAGCAGAGCATAACCTTCGACACACGAATGGGCGACGGTGCGTCGCCGGACCGCGGGGTGATGGATAAGCTCTTCCAGGCCGGCTCCAGGCTGCTGACAGGAGAGTCACTCTTCCTGACACACTTTACCAACAGGGGAAACAACAGGGCCAGGGTGGCATTCTCGGCTCCCTACCCGGGGACTATCATTCCTATCGAGCTGAAGGAGGTGGGTAATAACATCATCGTGCAGAAGGACGGTTTCCTCTGTGCTGCTTACGGCACGAAGCTGACCGTCACCCTCAACAGGAAGCTGGGGGCTGGTCTCCTTGGCGGTGAAGGATTCATTCTCGAGAGGGTCGAAGGCGACGGTAAGGTGTTCGTGCATGCCGGCGGCACGGTCATAGAGAAGAAGCTCAATAATGAGATCTTGCGTATCGATACCGGCTGCATAGTAGCCTACGAACCGGCTCTCGATTTTGACATCGAGACCGCCGGCAGCCTTAAGTCAATGGTCTTCGGCGGCGAGGGGATATTCCTGGCTACCATGCGTGGTACAGGAAGGGTATGGCTGCAGTCAATGCCTATAAGGAAGCTGATCAGGGCCCTGGCCCCGATGGGCCCCAATTCCCGCAAGGAAGCCAGCGGCCTGCTTGGTAACCTGTTCCAGTAGAGGGATGGAAGGCGAACGTCCATAAAGTCTTCAAAGTCAACAG
>JAVEYS010000011.1:0-60169 GCA_034003345.1 Bacteroidales bacterium | reverse complement strand
TGCCTGCCACTGCCCCGAAGATCTCGATGATGTTATCACTTATCCAGTCAGTCACCATCGGATCAGAAAGATAATGAAACCGAGGTTGTATAGTTTATCCCTGCCTGCGGGAAAAAGTAAGCCCAGCTCTTTTCCTTCCCATCTTCGGTCCACATGCCACCATAGGCATTATTCTCATACTTTGCATTCAGGAGATTATTGACCATAAAGCGCAGCATAAGTTCTCCCTCCTTCTTCAGGTCTATCCTGTATCCGGCGGAAAAGTTACCAATGAAGTAGGGATTGATGGTCCGCTCTTCGCTCATGGTATTGTCAAAATATTGTTTGCCGACATACTTGCCGGTCAGTCTTAGAGCAAGGCGTTCTGACGGGTTCAGCTCCAGTTCTGCCGACCCGGTCAGACGCGGTGAGTAGGCAATGTCAACGATGCCCAGGTCATTGAACAGATACACTTTGCTCCAGTCTGAGGTGTTATAATCAAAGTAGAAGTTCATGAAGTCTTTTATCCGGCTTCTGCTCATGGTGACATTCACCTTCAGTGACGCCAGGGGCGATGGCCTGTAGCTTCCGGCGATCTCCACCCCTGCCCTGTAGCTGACAGGCACGTTGGTCATGATTGGATAGCCTGTGTTGCTGATGCGTCCTGTGGGAACCAGCTGGTCATGATAGTGCATGTAATACAGGTTAACACTCATCGCAGCTCTGGAGCTTTTAAAGGTATACCCTCCTTCAAGATCAGTGAGTTTCTCCTGTCCGGGTGTCGCTTCAAGGTCGCCGGCTGCTTCCTTAAAGTCAGAACGTGTTGGTTCCCGGTGGGCCACTGCTGCCGAGATGAATGCCTCGCTGCCGCTCCCGTTGCTCCAGAAGAGACCGGCCTTGGGATTGAAGAAGAGAAAACGGTGACTGGCGGTAAGGTCCTTCATATCACTATCCGGACCCTCAAAACTATAGTTTATATGTCTCAACTGCATGTCAAGAAAGGCATTCAGGCTGCGCGACAGCACAAGATTTAGCTTTCCGTATATGTTAACCTCATCCTTCAGACCGCTGTTCCTGTACCATTCGTGATCAGGGAGCACCAGTCCGGGGTACTCCATCCATTTGATCCTCCCGAAATGGTTACCGTCATACCTGTTCACCGCTCCCCCGAAAGTCCATTCGGTGGTCCTCCCCTGCTTTATCAGGGACCATACGGCGCCATAGAACAGGTTATCAAGCCACTTACGCTGCACAAGGTCAGTGGCAGTCACCTCCGGGACATACTCAAGCAGGTCAGAGAGGCCGTACTCAGCAGGATCGACATCGCTCTCCTGCTCCTCGTAATAGCCTCGTCCGGGTGTCATGTGCAGCCCGGTATTCAGTATCAAACGGCTGGAGAAGAGATGGGTATAAAAGAGATGGTAATGATTTTGGGTATAGACGTCAGTTTCATCTTCATAATAATGTATCTCCCCGTTGCTGTCAGCATACTCGCCTGCGGGGTTATATCTCCTGTCATATGGCAGCACTTCGGCCGGCACACCCCACCAGCTTATCCCTGTCCGCTCGCTGCCGGTGAGGATATTAAACCGGATCATATCTGATGGCGCTGACCAGATGCCCGAGACCAATGCTGAACCGATATCGGTTGTACTATGGTCAATGTAACCGTTGCTATGTATCTGTGAGGCTCTGATCATCATGTTAAACCTCTCGCCAATTAATCCTGTCCATGCTCTGGCAGAGATTCTGGATGTATTGAACGAGCCGTAGGAGAGCTCTCCCGCTGCGCCCGCGTCAACAGGAGGCGTCAAGCTGCTAATGTTCACCGAAGCACCGAAGGCACCGGCACCGTTGGTAGAGGTTCCCACGCCCCTCTGCACCTGTATACTGCCTGTCGATGAGGCCAGATCAGGAAGGTCAACCCAGAAGACCTGCTGTGATTCAGCATCGTTAAGCGGTATGCCGTCGAGCGTTATATTGATCCTGCTGGCGTCGGTACCGCGTATACGCAGTGATGTATATCCTATGCCGTTACCGGCGTCGGAGGTCTCAACCACCGATGGTGTGAGAGACAGCAGGAAGGGCATGTCTCTGGATCTGTCACTCCCTCTCAGTTCATCGGCTTCGACAGTGCTGTATGCCATTGGCGTACGCGTCCCGGCACGGCTGCCCCTTACTATTACCCCCTCTGTCACAAAAAGTGCCTCACTGAGCGATATGTCAGCCACGGCAGTGCCTCTGACAGCTACAACCGTCTCCGCAGTCTCATAGCCGGTAAAGCTGAAACGTACATTATATGTTCCGTCATGCAGTCCGCGCAGGATATACCTTCCGTCATTACCCGTGGCCACACCTGTACGCAGACTGTCGATGACGACAGATGCTCCTGCCATAGGTATACCTGACTCATCAGTAACCCTCCCCGTGATAATCCCGCCGAAACGCTGTCCCGCTATCGTCCCGGCAGCTGTAACCATCAACGCAAGGAGTAAAAATATTTTCCTCATCTCTTAAAACATTTAATTGTAAATGCCGGAAACGAGCGTGTACTGACAAACAGGAAATGATTACTCTCTTTCCCTACGCCGGCATTACCCGGATCAGGTTTTAAGGGTATGATCTCAGCCTGTTCAGTTAGGCACCCCGAAATTCGACGAAACAAATATACAACAGATTATCATAAAATGCCAGTTTTGAATAGTGAAGCACTTAAGTCCCTCTATTTTGTATCTTTGTCTCCGGGAAGAAATTATATAATGGACGATATACTTAAAAAACTCAGGTACAGGGAACAGGACAGAATAGCAGTCATCAATTCTCCTGAGGATTTCCGGGAGAGGATTACCGGCCTGCTGCCTGATGTGCAGATAGACACGGAGATTAATGCCCGCTATCTTTATGATTTCATGATTGCATTTACACCTGCCTCCACCGATGTTGAAAGGTTAGGGCCGGCATGCATACACAATCTGAGCACTGACGGAAAGCTGTGGATGGCATACCCGAAGGGTACATCACACAGAGATACTACAGATATCAACCGCGACAGTGGCTGGCAGACGGTGGAAGAGACCGGATTCAGACGGGTAAGTCAGGTAGCCATTGACTCCTACTGGTCAGCCCTTCGTTTCAGGAACGCCAGGTATGTTAAATCAGGAAAATAGCCTTCATAATGAAGAAGTTGCTCCCGATCCTGATATCTATTCTCCTACTTCTTTCATGCAGCAGGAATAAGGAAACTGAGTTCTTCACTGGCCGTGTAAAGTTTCCCGTTCAGCCAAATCTGGGGGTAAAGGAAGCAATGGCAGCACGTGTGATACCCCATCCCCGTCAGCTTGAATGGCAAAGACTTGAGATGACAGCCTTCATCCATTTCAGCATAAATACATTCACGGATAGTGAGTGGGGCACCGGCAAAGAGTCGCCAGAGATCTTCAATCCTGTATCTCTTGACGCTGAACAGTGGGTCAGAGTGCTCTCAGAGGCTGGCATGAAGATGGTCATCATCACTGCCAAGCATCATGACGGGTTTTGCCTGTGGCCTACAAAGACAACATCTCACTCCGTGGCATCAAGCCCCTGGAAGAATGGTGAGGGTGATGTGATACGGGAGTTGAAAGATGCATGTGATAAGTACGGGATAGAGTTTGGCATCTATCTCTCTCCATGGGATCGCAATGCGAAGTGTTATGGTGATACTCCGGCGTATAACAAGTTTTACATGGAGCAGCTGACAGAGCTTCTGACATGGTACGGCAAGATAGATGAGGTATGGTTTGATGGAGCCAATGGTGAAGGGCCTGGCGGCCGGAGGCAGGAATATGACTGGCAGGCCTATTATGACCTTGTCAGAAAGCTGCAACCTGACGCCATCACAGCAATCATGGGTGAGGATGTGAGGTGGGTCGGGACAGAGTCCGGTTCCGGCCGGGAGACGGAATGGAGTGTGACAGTAATGGCACCCGGCGGCACTCCTGCGAGCCGCGCCATCAATGACTCACTGGGGCTGAGCCCGTTGTCAGAAGACCTGGGCAGCAGCCGCCTCCTGGGGAAAGCAGATGGGGTCTACTGGTATCCTGCAGAAGTGAATGTCTCTATACGCCCCGGATGGTTCTGGCACTCATCACAGGACAGCCTGGTAAAGGGGGCAGACAGGCTGGCCGATATCTACCTCAACTCTGTAGGACGCAATGCGGTGTTACTCCTTAATGTACCGCCGGACAACCGGGGCCTGATAGGAGACAACGATATCAGTAGCCTGAAGGAGTTTAAGAGATGGATTGATGATTTATATGACACTGATCTACTCAATGGAGCAAGACCCTACGGCACTGGCTCTTCTGCCGCAATTGACGGTGACAACAACACCTCATGGAGCCCTGAAATAAACCGCATGGCCTCTTTCGTGCCGGCCATAGCCGCCACTTTCAATATTGCCCTGCTTCAGGAAGATATCAGTAAAGGGCAGAGGGTTGAGAAGTTCATTATTGAAGCACTATCAGACAACCATTGGGACACAATCGCTTCAGGAACAACCATCGGATACAAACGACTATTACGGTTCCCGGAGGTCAGAGCCGATGAAATAAGGCTCACCATCGTCTCCGCCAGGGCAACCCCTCACATAAGCACTTTTGCCCTGTTTAATGCCGAGTGATTGGTACGGTTATTGTAACAGAGAGGGTGTAATCAAAACTTAATAAGTCATGAAAAAAATAGCAGCATCAGTAATTCTAGTGCTGTTCACTATAGCAGCGATGGCACAGAATAATGCTCCACTTAGCAGGCTGGAGAAAAAAACCATGAAGGTAGAACAGAAAAAACAGACAGAGATCATGCTTTCTCAGACTACTGCTAATGCTCTCCGGTCAGGTTGCTTCGTACTTAAGGCTGATCAGGTGAGGGGTCGAGGAGGATACGCTGTAAATGTCAATCCTACCATCAACTTCGTCGCCGTGGAAGGCGAGGATGCATATTTCCAACTGGCCTCCTCATCAGGTATAGGCTTTAACGGCCTTGGAGGCATCACTCTGCGCGGCAGGATTACCTCTTTCAAAATGGATCAGGGTAATAAGCACGGAGGATACAACATCATAATGAATACCATCGGTACCGGAGGAAACCTCACCATAATGATGAGTGTAAACAAAACAGGCGAGATGGCCTCAGCCATGGTTAGCAACAACTGGGGCAACAGGGTAGACCTGAATGGCTCCCTCGTACCATGGACAGGCACAGGTAAAGAGATATTCAAAGGCAGAGAGACTTTTTAACAAAAAAATAACCCTTCTAAGAGATAACATGAAACCTATTAAACTACTGCCACTGCTGATTATCTTTGTGGTTTCAGCATGCCAGATTGATCCATCCTATACCAGGTACTATAATGCTGTGATACCCCTGGACAATAGGATAGTACCGGAAAATGCCACGGTGAACGTTCCACTCAACATCTATGCCAGCACCTCCGTCTATAACAACTGCTGGTCTAATATCAATTTTGTATTTAAAGAGGACAGGGATTATGAGTATTCCCTCTATGCTATTGCAGATTTCGAGTCCTATGGCACTTGTAGTGAGTTGACCACTTCAGCTGATACTGTGATCACTATGACGCCTGAAACAACAGGTAACTATGTTATTACCGTCTGGACGAACGGGTCCACATATGAGAGGGATACAATCAAAGTAGAGGAACCTATTCTTTAAAAACAGGCTACTTTACACTTCGCTTAAGAGGGTTGTTCAGCCAGCGATGCTGATGTTCATCTTCGGTCTTGTGGAAGATTTTCTTGTTGACGTATTTGATTGATTCTACTGTATAAAAAGCACGGGGATTAAAAATATTGATCTCGTCAATTACCATTTTAATCTTGCTTCTGCGGGCAATGATATAGATGACTGCCACCCCTCCTTCAATACCCTGAGCTTTTACCGAGGTGACCCCGTAACCTTTACCTCTAAGGTTGGAAATGAGCTCGGTTGCATCTTTGCGGGTGATAACACTTATCATCTCATGTCCTATTGCCAGCTTCTCCTCGAGCAAAATCCCGATATAGGTTCCGGTGGCAAAACCTGCAGCATATGCCAGATAACAGACCCAGTTATCAAGATTCTGCATGACACGGCTGATAGCCAGCAGCCAGATAAGGATTTCGAAAAAGCCAAACAGAGGAGCTATCCTCTTCATGCCCTTTGTGGTGAAGATAATCCTTAGTGTACCCAGAGAGACATCACAAATCCTTGCAAAAAAAATAAAAAGAGGCAGGAGAAGATATGTAAACAGTTCTGAATTAATGAATTCCATAATATTAATAAACATTTTTGAACTTGCTAAGTTATGACTATTTTTGAAACAGATAGCCCAAACAAAGAGCCTGATGATAACACTTAAAACCATTGCACTGGGAGTCTCACTGATGATCTCATCTCTGGCCCATGGGCAGGAACCTGATTCAGTTCTGACTCTGCTTTTCGCAGGAGACATTATGGGGCATGATGCCCAGATAAATGCTGCCCGCAATGATTCGACGGGCATCTATTGCTATGACAGCGTGTTCAAGTATATCTCACCGCTGTTGACAGGTGCTGATGTTGCCATCGGCAACCTTGAGGTCACACTAGGGGGTGCACCCTTCAAGGGATATCCTGCTTTCAGCTCACCTGATGCCCTGGCAGCGGCCTGCCGCAATGCAGGATTTGATATTCTTGTTAATGCAAATAATCATGCTGCAGACAGGAGGGCCAGGGGTATCACAAGGACCATCAGGGTTCTTGACAGCCTGAACATAAGGCATACTGGCACATGGATAAGCAGTGAAGCAAGAGATACTCTCTCCCCGCTAATGATATGCCATGACAGCATCAGGGTAGCACTCCTTAGCTATACATATGGAACCAACGGTATTGTTGTGCCCCCGCCGGCAATTGTCTCATACATTGACACCCTCAGAGCGGCTGATGATATCAGAAAGGCTGCCACGCAAGGCGCTGACCTGACGGTTATCTTCATACACTGGGGTAATGAATATGATACTCTCTCCTCCACGCAGCAAAAGAAGACCGCTGCTGCACTGCTGAGAAATGGCGCAGATATAATTATCGGTTCACACCCCCACGTGCTACAGCCCATGATAGCCAATAAAGACTCTGTAAGCATAAATAATCCTGTTGTATGGTCAATGGGCAACTTCGTCTCAAACCAGCGCACCAGGAGAAGAGATGGAGGTGCGATGATAAGACTTGACCTCACAACAAAGGGTGATACAACAGTCATCTCTGACGCCGGTTATATCCTAACCTGGGTCTATACACCCACAGAAAACGGAAAACGCAGGTTCTACATCCTGCCATGCGCAGCATACGAGAACAGGCCGGAATTCTTCCAGTCATCATCACACTATGATGACATGATGATATTTATTAAGGATGCCAGAAGACTGCTTGACAACCTCAATACCGGAATCAGCGAGATGACCTTTGCCGAAGGGAAGTGGACCCGGGTCATAAGGCAAAATGTCTCTATTAATTAGTATATTTGCAGAGTTTTCAACCATAGATGGAGGGATCAACACTACTACTTGCCGGTACGGCAGTCACGATCGGGTTCATACATACACTCGTTGGACCTGACCATTATCTTCCCTTCATTGTCATGGGGGAAGCGCGGGGATGGAATATCAGGAGGACCATGTTCATTACCTTCCTCTGCGGTCTGGGACATGTGTTAAGTTCTGTCGTTATAGGTTTCATCGGGATAATTGCCGGACTGTCGCTCGCCAAACTGGAGTTCTTTGAATCATTCAGGGGGAATATTGCAGCATGGTTTCTTATAGCTTTCGGCCTTGTATATATGCTGATAAGCATGCGCATACTCTACCATAAAAAAAGTCACAGCCATCCTCACCATCATATTGACGGGACGGATCACGAACATGAGCATAATCATTCAAGCAGTCACTCACATATCCATTTCAGTGATAAAAAGAATATGACACCCTGGATACTGTTCCTTATTTTCGTTCTTGGCCCGTGCGAACCCCTTATTCCACTGGTGATGTATCCGGCTGCCAACAACAACATCAGCGGGGTAATACTCGTTTCCCTGCTCTTCTCCGTTGTCACTATCACCACCATGATGGGTGTGGTGCTGGCTTTCAGGTTCGGCCTGAGCCGTATAAACCTCAAGCCTCTGGAACGGTATGTCAATGTCATCGCCGGTGCAACAATTGCGGTATCAGGCCTTGCCATCCAGTTTCTTGGTCTTTGAGATCAATTAATATTATTAGTTTTGACCAAAATTTATCAGATGAGTTTCGACTACAATACACAGAGAAAAAGAATGTCACTGCCTGAATATGGAAGGAATGTTCTGAAAATGATAGAACATATCAAAACCATTAAAGATATGGAAGAGCGGAATCAGGCTGCCCGAACGATCATACAGATTATGGGGAACCTCAATCCAAACATCAGGGAGGTGACCGATTTCAGGCACAAGCTGTGGGATCATCTAATGATCATTGCCGATTTTGATCTTAAGGTTGATTCTCCTTACCCTGCTCCTGACCGCCAGAAACTTGATGCCAAACCGAACACGGTGCCCTATCACAACGGGGATATTAAATATGCACATTACGGCCAGATTGTCCCCGCACTTATCGAGGCTGCCTCAGTGATGGATGACGGAGAAGAGAAGGACTACCTTACATCGCTCATTCTCCAACAGATGAAGAAGGATTACCTGATCTGGAATAAGAGCCAGGTGGCTGACGACATTATCATCCGGGACCTCCTTAACATGTCAGGTAACAGGCTGAAGGTACCGGAGAACTTCAAGATGCCCGACATGAAAGACCTTCTGGCACCGCCAAAGAGCAAAACCCAGAGCAGGTATCAGGGAAGATCACAGGATAAATACCAGAGATCCGGCAAGCAAAACAAGAAAAAGCACAAAAACGGGTATTAATTAATATAATTACACGACCATGGGCATGACATACATAAAAACCTATGACGCACCATTGCCGGGAGGACACTATTCGCAGGCGGTCGTTTCAGGAAACATCATTTTTATCTCGGGTCAATTGCCGGATATCCCGCTGACCGGTGACAAACTGGCCGGTGATATCAGCGAGCAGACCCTGCAGGCCCTGAAGAACCTGCTCAGCATAGTCAAAGCTTCCGGAGGTGATATCTCAACCATTGCCCGTACTACCATCTATACCACCGACGTCAAATTCTGGGAAGAGATAAACAGGGTCTATGCCGATTTCTTCGGTCCCGTGCTGCCTGCCAGGTCAATCATTACGGTAACAGGCCTTCATCATGGTTGCCTGGTGGAGATCGAGGGCGTTGCGTTTGTCCTCTGATTTGCCACTTTGTCATGTTTGGAATTGTGGCCGGCAATTTGTTAAGGGGCCATTAGTAAAGTATTTTTATCATGGTAAAGAAGAAAAGTCACGAAGAGAGGCATGATGAACCCATGCCCGAAATGGAAGTAAATGCAGATCAGGCGAATGCAGAAGCCGAAACAGCAACTGAGATACCCCAACCAGGGGAACCGGAAGCCACCTCAGAGGGGACGACAGGAGATGATCTGCTCATGAAGCTGACAGAAATGCAGGACAGGTATCTGCGCCTTTCAGCTGAATTTGACAATTACAGAAAGAGGACCCTGCGTGAAAAGATTGAGCTTGCCCAGTCAGGCGGCGAAGGAGTAATTATTAAACTGTTACCCATCATAGATGATTTCGACAGGGCCATTATCTCCATGCGCATCACAGATGACTGTAACGCCATCAAGAAAGGGCTGGAGCTGATATACAACAAGATAAATGATTTCCTGAAGCAAAATGATGTACAGGAGATAGCAGCCGTTAATGAACCTTTCAACAGTGATCTTCACGAGGCTGTCACCAGTATCTCCGTTGATAATGAGGCTCTGAAAGGAAAAGTGATTGAGGTTACCCAGAAGGGATATATACTTAAAGATAAAGTGATCCGCTACCCTAAGGTGGTTGTGGGCGAATAACAGAATGCTTCTGCACTGAAAGATGTCGAAAAGAGACTATTATGAAGTTCTGGGAGTCAGCAAAGGGGCTTCGAAAGACGAGATAAAAAAGGCTTACCGCAAGCAGGCCCTGAAGTATCATCCGGACAAGAATCCGGGAGACAAGGAGGCTGAAGAGAATTTCAAGGAGGCTGCTGAGGCCTACGAGGTCCTTAGTAACGATGCCAAGAAGTCACGGTATGACCAGTTCGGGCATGCCGGCATGAACAGTGGTTTCAATGGCGGTTTTGGAGGCGGTATGACCATGGAGGATATCTTCTCTTCATTCGGGGATATCTTTGGTGACGCCTTCGGCGGAGCTTTCGGATCACGCCGCGGCAGCGGACGGACCCGGGTAAACAAAGGCACGAACCTGAGGGTCAAGGTAAAGCTTACCCTTGAGGAATTTGCTCATGGCGCCGAGAAAAAAATAAAGGTCAACAAGTATGTCATCTGCAATACCTGCCAGGGCAGCGGTGCGGCATCGGACAGCGATACAACAACCTGTTCGGCATGCAAGGGTACCGGACACACAACCAGGGTGATGAATACCATCCTCGGACAGATGCAGACCACAGCACCATGCAATGTATGCGGTGGCGAGGGAAAGGTGATCACAAAAAAATGCCATAAATGCTATGGTGAGGGAATAACACAGGCTGAGGAGGTGATACCCCTTTCAATACCTGCCGGACTGGCACCTGGCATGCAGCTGTCAATCACCGGCAAGGGAAATGCCGCACGCCGTGGCGGCATCAATGGTGACCTGATTGTAATTATCGACGAGGAGCCGCATGATCAATTGCTAAGAGAAGGAAATGACTTGGTATATAATCTCTTTATCAGTATCCCTGAAGCCATCCTTGGTGCCAATGTGGAAGTGCCGACAGTTGACGGTAAGGTGAGAATAAAAATTGATGCGGGGACACAGGGCGGCAAGATCCTCCGCCTGAGAGGCAAGGGACTGCCTGACGTAAATGGTTACGGCAAGGGCGACCTGCTTGTGAACGTAAACGTATGGATACCTAAAAACCTCACCAAAGAGGAGCAGAAGACCATCGAACAGTACCGCAGCTCCTCCACCTTTACGCCAAAGCCTGATGCCGATGACAAGGGCTTCTTCGACAGGGTGAAGAATTACTTCTCCTGAAAAGTCCAAACCCCTGTTTACTGGTTGATATGCCTGCTTTTTAGCGTATCAACCTTTTTTATATCTTTGAACATCCCGGACTAAAAACATAATTGCGGAAAGACAATGATTCTATTTGAAGCTAAAGATGTGACAAAACGCTTTGCTACCCAGACTGCGCTGGAAGAGGTCAGCATAAGCGTGCCTGAGCAGAGCATCTACGGACTACTGGGCCCTAACGGAGCAGGCAAGACAACCCTGATCCGGATTATCAACCAGATCACAGCTCCTGACAGTGGAGCCATATTTCTTAACGGCCGGCCTTTGAGGCCGGAAGACGTGCAAAATATCGGCTATCTGCCTGAAGAGCGCGGACTCTACAAGAAGATGAAGGTAGGCGAACAGGCATTATACCTTGCCCAGCTCAAAGGACTCAGTCATGCAGAAGCATTACGGCGACTGAAGTACTGGTTCAGGAAACTCGAAATTACCGGCTGGTGGGACAAGAAAGTAGAGGAGCTGTCAAAGGGGATGCAACAAAAGGTGCAGTTCGTTACCACTGTTCTTCATGAACCGAAGCTTCTCATTTTTGATGAGCCCTTTACCGGGTTTGACCCCATAAATGTAAAGCAGATAAAAGATGAAATACTCTTCCTCCGCGAAAGGGGAGCCACAATCATCTTTTCAACGCATAACATGAGCTCTGTAGAAGAACTCTGTGACAATATCACTCTCATCAACAAGGCTCACACTATACTCGAGGGCAATGTAGAGAAGATACGCCGCGACTGGGCAGGAGATGAATACGATGTTGTATTTGCCGGTGAAGTGACTCCTTCCGGCAACGCAAGCTATTCCGTTCTGAACGTCACACTTAATGGCAAAAAGAGTGCAGTCCACATCAAGGCAGCCCCGTCGGCCGATATCAACGAGATCATCGTGGCTATGACAGCCTCGGGAAAGGTAATGTCATTTAACCCCACCCTCCCGTCGATGAACGAGATCTTCATCAGGGTGGTGGAGACCAAGAACAAAGAAGCCGTAATAAACTGAGCCATGAATAAGATAGCCTTAATTATCCGCAGGGAATATTTAACCCGTGTACGTAAAAAGTCATTTATCATAATGACCCTGATCACTCCTTTTCTCTTCGCCCTCATCTTCATTATACCGGCGCTGGTCATGAGCAATCAGGATAAGGATTTTAAGAAGATAGCCGTTATTGAAGAGGGGTCTGACCTGTTCACCAACGTCATCCCTGACACTAAGGATACTGACTTCGAATACCTCCCCGGTGTTAAGCTCAATGACATTAAGAACAACTTCATCCAAATGGGTTATTACGGTGTCCTCTATATCTCACCGCAGATCGTCACCACGCCTGACGCAGTACAGCTGATCTCTATGAAACAGCCTCCAATAGGCCTTCTTGATCATATATCAAACTCGCTGGAGAAAGAGATTGAGAAGCAGAAGCTCCTGGCCTACAATATTGAAAACCTTGATGAAATACTAAAGAGCATCAACACAAGCGTCAGGGTCCAGACAATAAAGATGGACGAGAGCGGCAGTGCCAGGGAGACAAGCACCGGCATATCAATGGCGCTGGCTTATATTGGCGGTTTTCTGATGTATATGCTCGTGTTCATGTTCGGCTCAATGGTCATGCGCGGTGTGATCGAGGAGAAGACAAGCCGCATCGTGGAAGTGATTATATCATCCGTCAAGCCTGTGCAGTTGATGCTGGGTAAGATCATCGGGGTAGCACTGGTGGGACTGACACAGTTCGCCCTCTGGATAGTGATCACCATGGCCCTTGTAATGGTGGTAAAAACTAACCTGCTGCCGGAAGGTACCATGGAGCAGCTTCAGCAGTTGCCGCAGAGTTTTGCTGAGGCTGACCAGGGAATGACCTTATCAGAGTCTACTGCCATCACTGATGCCCAGCTGACCGAATTCCAGCAAATCTTTGCCGGCGCACTGAACCAACCATGGGGGCTTATCATCTTCAGTTTCATCTTCTATTTTATCACCGGTTACCTGCTATACGCTTCCCTCTTTGCCGCCATCGGATCGGCGGTGGACAACGAGACCGAGACACAGCAGTTCATGCTTCCGGTAACAATACCTATTATTCTTGGCCTTATTGTAGCCATGGGAACAATGCAAAATCCTGAGAGCTCTCTCTCATTCTGGTTTTCAATAATACCTCTGACCTCTCCCATAGTGATGATGGCACGTATACCGTTCGACGTCCCCGCATGGGAGATTGCCCTGTCAATGGGCTTGATGCTCCTGACAATTGTAGGGGTCGTATGGATGGCAGCAAAGATCTACCGTACAGGTATACTCATGTACGGCAAGAAGACATCATACAAGGAAATATGGAAGTGGTTGACATACAAAGGATAAACATAATAAATCATGCCGAGGATTCTAGTCATTGATGATGAAAAAGCAATAAGGAACACCCTGAAGGACGTCCTTGAATATGAAAAGTACGAAGTTGATCTTGCCGAGGATGGCGCTTCGGCGATAGAGATTTTCTCCCAGCAGCAATATGATACTGTGCTCTGCGACATCAAGATGGCTAAGATGGACGGCATAGAGGTCCTGCAGAAGTTACAGGATCTTTCTGCTGATGTACCTGTCATAATGATCTCCGGTCATGGGAACATTGATACTGCCGTTGACTCAATCAAAAAGGGAGCTTTCGATTTCCTTGAGAAGCCTCTTGACCTCAACCGTTTGCTGATAACCATTCGCAATGCACTGGAAAGAGGGTCTCTTATCACCCAGACCAAGGTCCTGAAAAAGCAGGTCAGCAAAAAGTATGAGATAGTAGGCTCTTCGGCTGCCATCAAGGTAGTCACGGAGATGATAGACAGGATTGCTCCCACCGAGGCACGTGTGCTTATCACCGGTGCCAACGGTACCGGCAAGGAACTCGTTGCACACCAGATTCATGAAAAGAGCAGCCGCGCAAAAGGTCATTTTGTTGAGGTCAACTGCGCCGCCATCCCCTCAGAGCTCATTGAGAGCGAGCTCTTCGGACACGAAAAAGGGTCATTTACCTCTGCCATCAAACAGCGCATAGGTAAGTTTGAACAGGCCAATGGCGGCACAATCTTCCTTGACGAGGTGGGCGATATGAGCCTGGCTGCCCAGGCCAAAGTACTCAGGGCACTGCAGGAAAACAAGATAACACGGGTAGGCTCTGACAAAGACATCCATGTTGATGTAAGGGTTATAGCCGCCACCAACAAGAATATCAGTGAAGAGATTGGCCGTAACACATTCAGGGAAGATCTCTACCACCGCCTGAGTGTAATACTGATACACGTGCCCACTCTCAACGAGAGAAGTGAGGATATCCCCATTCTTGCAGAGCATTTCAATGAACTCATCTGTAATGATTACGGCATGAGCCTGAAGAAGATCAGGCAGGATGCCATCACCGAGCTGCAGAAGATCAGATGGACCGGAAATATACGAGAGTTCAGAAACGTACTTGAACGGCTGATCATCCTCTGCCCGTCAGAGATAACTGGAAAAGATGTAGTGACATATGCGCATCCGGTGTCCGGCTCCGGAGGATTATGAAAAATCTCCTGAACAATATACCTGCCCTCCTGCTGCTTACAATACTTGCAGTATCCAGCTCCTGTGAAAGGGGCACACGTGATACAATTCCCGTATCCTTCAATGAAGGATGGCTGTTCATCAGGCAGGACTCAGCTAATTTTGATAAGATACTGCCGGGCATCATTCCCAACCATAAATGGGAGGCTGTCTCGCTCCCTCACACAGCCTTTGTTGAGCCTCTGGTGATTACAGGGCAGCAATGGACAGGGATATGCTGGTACAAGAAACTTTACAAGGCAGACAGAAAGCAACATCACCTGCACACCGGTCTTCTGTTTGACGGTGCGATGAATGACGCCATCATCTATCTCAACGGTGTTGAGATAGCCCGTCATAGAGGAGGCTATGTGCCATTCTACGTTAACCTGACAGATGACCTGCAGTACGGCCTTGAGAACGAGATTCTTGTCCGGCTTGACAACAGGGAGAATCTGCGTATCACTCCCGGCAAACCGCTTGATGATCGCGATTTCTTATGGTACAGCGGCCTTTACCGTAACGTAAGTCTCTTTGTGACAGACAGGTTACACATAACCTCACCTGTTGAATCACAGGGTCCTCTGGGTGGTGGTATCATCACGGGGACACCTGAGGTGAGCAGCGAATCGGCCACCCTCTCCCTTTCTGTCCATATACGCAATGATGACCATATACCAAGATCATTCCGCATGAAGAATACTCTGCTTGATGCTGCCGGGCTGGAGGTGGCATCTTCACTGTCAGAGATGACTGAGATGGAGCCCGGGGAAGACCAGCGGCTGATAACAAGGATTATTGTCATGGAACCAGCGCTCTGGTCTCCTGACAAACCTTTTCTGTATACAATAAGAACAGAACTGCAGTCAGAAAACGGTGCTGTGATCGACAGGAGAGAGACACGAACAGGCATCAGGTCAGTAAGGATAACGCATAATGGACTTTTTTTAAACGGTGACCATATCACACTCATGGGCACTAACAGGCTCCAGGAGTATCCATACATAGGGTATGCTCTCTCGGATAATGCCAGCTACCGTGACGTAGTCAAAATCCGAAAGGCAGGCTTTAACCTTGTGCGTTGCCCGCATTATCTCCCCTCCCCGGCATTCCTTAATGCCTGCGATGAGCTGGGACTGCTGGTCATCGATGCTATCCCCGGATGGCAGTTCTCGGATGACTCGCTCTTCTTTGATGCTTCCATTCGCGACACCCGTATCATGTGCCGGCGTGACCGCAACCATCCGTCAGTGATCATGTGGGAAACATCAATGCATGAATCCGTCATGCCTTATAATTTACTCAGCAATTTGAATAAAACCATCAATACAGAACTTCCATTCGGAAACAATTATACATGCAGCTGGATGGATACTATCTGCGATATCTTTCTCCCCACCAGACAAAAGGCTGATCCTCCCCATTACTGGAAAAACTACAGCAAAGCGAAACCAATATTCATTAGTGAGTACGGCGACCGGGAGTATTACGGCCGGGATGCCGTATTCAGCCAGAGTGAGGCCAGTATTACCAGGCCAGATGAGAGTATCTCCAGGCAGATGCGCGGTGCTGGTGAAGAAGGGATGCTCAGACAAGCAAATAACTTTCAGGAGGCCCATAATGACAACCTGTACGGACACTGTATAGGTGACGCCAACTGGCTCATGTTCGACTACAACAGGGCATATGTCCCTGATATTGAAGCATCCGGCATAATGGATATTTTCAGGCTGCCAAAATTCTCCTATTGGTTTTACATGAGCCAGGCAGAAGATAACCCGGTATGCTTCATTGCCCATTACAACCTGCCATCCTCAGGAAAAACGGTCAGGGTATACAGTAATGCAGACACCGTTCAGCTCTTCCGCAATGATACACTTATTGCTGTTCAGGGTCCTGACAGAGGTTACGCTACAGTTAACCTTAAGCATCCGCCTTTTACATTTACCCTGCCGGGATATGCACCAGGCACTCTGAAAGCAACAGGTATCAGACATGGGGCCCCTTACGCTTCGAACAGTATCACCACAGCAGGAACACCTGCAGCCTTGCGCCTGTCGGCTGACCTCAGCAATAAAACTCTTCGGGCAGATGGCGCTGATGTGGTTTTTGTCTACGCCGCATTAGTGGATTCTGCGGGCAATACTGTAACTACTGCCGACTCCCTGGTTGAATTTTCCGTGAGAGGTAACGCGGAACTGATCGGTCATAACCCTATAAAGGCAGAAGCAGGCATCGCATCAATACTACTCAGAGCCGGCACAAACCCCGGTAAGATCATGATCAGAGCCTGGTCAGAAAAGCTGGCAAAGGCAGAGTTAATGATAGAAATTCGCTGATTATTTGCCTGCAACTCAGGTTCTTTCAGAACCTGAAATAGATAAACGGCTGCACAACATCCGTTCCGACCTTGTAAAGAAGCATTATCACGATAACAGCAATCAGAAACTTCACTGCCAGAGGAAGCCTGATGAAAAGCCCCCGGTAAGCCTCCTTAACAGGTACAGAAAGGAAATGCATTATATACCCTGACAATATCAGGACTATCACCGGCAGGTATGCCATGACTACCCTTCCGTAATTGCCGGGGTTAAATGATGAGAATATCTGTGTAAGCATCATTCCTGCCTGTTGCATTGTCTCTGCCCTGAAGAATATCCAGGCGAAGCTTACAAAGTTAAAAGTAAGGATTATGCCTGCTATTCGCGCAGCCCGTGTCTTTCTTGTCACCTTTCTGAAGAGCCATCGCCATATCTTGTCTGCCACAAGAGCCACACCGTGCAACCCGCCCCAGACCACAAAACGGGTAGCGGCTCCATGCCAAAGGCCTCCGATGAGCATGGTGATCATCAGGTTGATGCCCGTGCGTACCGGCCCTTTCCGGCTTCCTCCCAGAGGTATATAGAGATAATCCTTTAGCCACCTTGAAAGCGAGATATGCCATCTCTTCCAGAACTCACCCACATTTGCCGCCTTGTATGGGGAATTGAAGTTGAGAGGTAACCTGAATCCCATCAGCAATGCGACACCTATGGCAATATCTGTATAACCTGAGAAGTCACAGTATATCTGCAAGCCATAGCCGTAGACCGCCATCAGGTTCTCAAAACCAGAGAAGAGTGCCGGTGTGTCAAAGACCCTGTCTATAAATCCCGAGGAGATGACATCTGAGATGAGCATTTTCTTCACCAGTCCCTGCAGAATAAGAAAAAGGCCATGTCCGAATTCATTCCGGCTGATGGAATACTCACCCTTCATCTGCGGCATGAATTCCGAGGCTCTGACGATTGGCCCGGCAACAAGCTGAGGGAAGAAAGTCAGGTAGAAGGAGAAGTCAATGAAGTTTTTGACAGGGCTCATGCGCCCCCGGTAGACATCTATGCTATAACTGAGCGCCTGGAAGGTAAAGAATGAGATACCCACTGGCAGCACTATGGAATTGACGTCGAATGCGGTTCCGAATAAACCGTTTGACCACGCTGAAAAGATATCGTGTGCAACAAAGGATGTGTTGAAGATAGAATTAACAGTAGTGGTAAAGAAGCCTGCATATTTGAAATAGGAAAGAAATCCCAGTAAAATAAGGATATTTGTTACCAGCCAGAAACGTTTGCCAGCTTTCCTGCTTGCCTTGCCGGTTGTGAGAGCAGTAAGATAGGTCAGCAGGGTGACGGTCGCCAGAAGGATGATGAACAGTCCTCCTACCCTGTAATAGAAGTAGAGGCTTACCATCAGGAGCCATGTATGGCACATTGATCTCTTTTTATGCATTGCTGCGAACCCGGCCATTACCACCAGGAAGAAGATCCAGAATCCCGCGGTGGTGAAGATGAAGGCCTGGTCAGGGTGATGCTTCAGCAGAGAAGCGAGCCAGCCGCCTCCTTCAACATTGTTATCAGCATTGCCACCGGCATCACTCTCAGCCATTACCGTCTCCTGCGGCGGTTGTGCAGCAGTATCTGTTGCTGTCACCGCTGGTGCCGTTTCAGATAAGGGTAGCGTGCCGGCCACAGCAGGCACCTCCCCTGTTGTCTTTTGTCTGGCAGTACTTGTGGCAAGCAGTGCGGAGTGAATCCTGGAAGCTATTGTGTCGGCCCCGGCATTGGACAGGTGGGTAAGATCCTTCGATGCCAGTGCCGGCCGGTGATCAAACCAGTTAGTTATTGAGCCGGTGCCGCCCATCGATTCCCAGGCATCCCAAAATATTACCCCGCTCCTCGCAGCAGCATTCTCCTGTGCATCTCTTATGGCCCTTATGTTTGGGAATCGACGTATAGTGTCATTTACCCTCAGGGCCATGTCAGTAACACTCACGAGCACAATGGGGACACCTCCGGAGGCCCGCTTGAGGAATTCAATCTGTTTCACCAGTCCCTCCTCATAATAGTGATACTCGTTTCTTACGTTTCTTACTACATTAAGGCCAAACTGCAGGAAAATGACATCCGGGTTCAGCTTCGGGAGTATCCCGTCAAACCCTTTTATGTCTGTCATCACGAACTCGAGACCTGCACTCCCCCTCACCGGCACATTATCGATGATCACCCCTGCGTCACTTTCGAGACTCATCGCATATATGTCCGGGGAGTTCCGGCCTGTAAATTCAACTGTGACATCCGAGACTGACGGAAGTGGCACAGCATACTCCAGTGGCCCCTCTCCAAGCTGCAGCATGGCAAAATCAACCAGAGTGCTGCCTGAACGTATACCGACCAGAACGGTATCATAATTGTTGCCGTAGAAGATCCTCAGCTTATCGTATGTTGATACAGCAACATCAGCATCAGGAACAGGATTAATCCTCACCGTGGCGAAAGAGCGAGTGGTCAGTTGCTCATCCGGGGGTGTAAAGCGACAGAGGGCAAGCATCGGACCCAGCCTGTTATGGGAAAGGGTGCCATTTCTGTAATCAAGAAGAGTATATCTTTTCCAGTTTGTGGATGACCGCACAACGTATGACCGTGTATACATCACCGGCATGACGGGAGAGAACATGCCCGGTCCTGTACCTCCTCCCACCTCTCTGAGCTTCCTTCTCAGCAATGAGGTCTCCCTGTCTCCCTCGACCTGCGAATCACCATAAAAGAGTATTCTTACCTGCTGCCCTTTGGCAAGAGAGTCCCTGATTGCCTCTCCGGGGAAATAGGGAGGTGAGTCCACATCCTTATCCCTGCCGGCATTAAGTGAATCGGACGGGGGTGGAACTGATGCAGAGAGTACCGGAGGAGTGAACTGAACCGATGGAGAGAGGCCCGGGGCAGTGGGCGTGACCGATGAAGACAGGTGAGGATGAGCGGTGTCAGAGACAGGAGAATCACTGGCAACAGTGTCATGACCTGCCATACTTTGTTCCTCATCATAAAATAATGTACCACTGACCGATCGCGATTTATTTATCGCGAGGCTCAGAATGAAGAGTGTCAGAACGACAGCAAGCAGAAAGAGCAGTATTCTGCCGGGGCGCATATTGTGTATTTAATCAGCTTTTTTTCCTGATCCTCAGCTTCTGACCCACCTGAATCTTTGAAGCATCGGAGATATTGTTCAATCTCATAATCTCAGTGGCTGAGACACCGTCAAATTTTTTGGCTATATCCCAGACTGTATCACCGTACCTGACTGTATAAAGGTCATACCCACCGTCAGTCAATACTGCCAGAGAGGTTGATGGTGAGGGGCCAGAGACAACGTTGCTTACCTTCCCTTCCAGCTTTTGCTTATCTGTAAAACTCATAGAGTTTATTTTGTTGTACCTGTCAGCCCTGCCCGGATCAACGTAGATGATAAGCTTCTGCCCGATCCTGATTGTGTTTCTGTAAATGTTATTCCAGTACCTCAGTTCAGAAAGTCCCACGTCATACCATTCAGAGATGAATCCAAGGTTATCTCCCTCCTTGACAACATATGTCAGTTGTGTCTTCCCTTTTACATCAGGCGGACTGTAGGCCGATTGTTGGGTAGGGCTGGTCTGGTTTACCCTGGTAAGATACTGCTCTTTCCTGTATCCGGTGATAGTGTCGGTCAAGGCAATGAAATCGCCAAGCCTGTTGACCGGCAGTGTGATTGCCTGAGGCTTGCTTCTTCCAGGTACAAATCCTGTGCGGTACTGCGGGTTCAAAGCCCTGATCTCCTCCAGCGGAATATTCATCACAGCAGCGATCTGATCAAGGTGAATATCCTGGGAGACAACCACAGTGTCGATTGCAAGCGGGAGGTTTATCTGAATAGGATTGATATTGTGTTCACGGTAATAGTTCATGGCATATGCAGCTGCCACATACTGAGGGATATAACCGCGCGTCTCACGAGGCAGGCGGTAGTAAATCTCCCAGTAATCCTTGCGGTTACCTGAACGGCGAATAGCCTTGTTCACGTTACCCGGGCCGCAGTTATAAGCGGCAATAACCAGTATCCAGTCATTGTATATGCCATACAGGTCCTTGAGGTACCTGGCAGCAGCATGAGTTGCCCTCACAGGGTCACGCCGCTCATCCACCACAGAGTTGATTGTAAGACCGTAGGAGCGTCCGGTGCTGTACATGAACTGCCATAATCCGGTTGCTCCTGCCCGGCTGACCGCGTTGGGATTAAGAGCAGACTCAATCACAGCCATATACTTCAGCTCTACAGGGAGGCCATAATAATCAAAGATATCCTCAATCATGGGAAAGTAGTAATCCTGCAGCCCCAGCATCACCTGAAACCTGTCAAGTTTCCTGCTGGTATAAACGTGTATATGGTTTCTAATGATATTGTTGTAGGGCAGGGTTATTACCGAATTGATTCTGCTTATGCGGTCTTTGTATACAGAATCACTGAATTCCGCTATGACTGAATCGGAAGAAAGAGCTTCAGCCCTGGCCACTGACATCTGAATGAACCAGTTGTTAAGCAGGCTGTCTAGATCGCGCTCAATGCGTTCCGTTGAATCATCATTTCTTATTATGATGGTGTCATTGACCGCAGAAACGGTGAGGGTGCAAGAAGTTATGAGCAGTGAAAGGATTATAGTCTTATAATTCATGTTTAGCAGCTTTAAAAAGTCTTGGTAAGCGCAAATGTCAGTCCGGGTGATATGCCCGAATGGGTTACCGTTATCGGTGCCAGCGTAGCTTTCAGGTCATCACTTATATCATAGTCGAAAAGGCTGGCGTCAACGTGGGCGTCAATGATTGTAAAAAGGTACCATGCAGCTATTCCTATAAAAGAAAGGTCACGGTATTTGCGGTAATAGCTTACGCCATTGAGCAGGGTAGTCTTAACCCACTCCTCAGAAGATTGAGTGTAAGTGGTTGGGTGCAGAACGGGATCATACGCTTCCGGATCCTGGTTTACAAGCAGGTCAAGATAGCTGTCTGTCTCAGGGATGATATCCGTAAAATCCTTGTAAGCGTTAATAAAGGTGTTATAATTCGTGGTATTGAAAGAGACAGCATAGCCCAGAGCCCCGAAGCCTGCATAGACAATTGGCACTTTCCAGTATTTGCGGTTGTAAATCTGACCCAGTCCGGGCAGTGCGGCAGCATACATGGTTGACCTTATGGGTTCAATGGTATATCTCCTGACCTTCTCTTTGGGTACGGCGACAGAATCCTGAGCCTGTCCACCACAGGTTAAGAGAGAGAAGAAGATAGAGAATAGCACTATTTTGCTGTAGGGCTCCAATGGGCAAACCATTTGTGTTTGCCGGCAAATATAACTAATTACCTGTTAAGTTTATCGAGCAACGCGATTATGCGTTCCATCTCTTCACTTCCATCAAACGGGATGACAATCTTACCCCTGCCCTTTTCATTGATTTTGAACTGCACCGCAGACTGGAACAGGTTACTGAGCTGTTTAGCAACCTCCTCAAACTCGGTGTTCAGTCGTTTTTTATTCTCAGCTTTTAAGGGATCTTTCGCGGCAGCAGTATGAAGCTGGCGAACCATCTCTTCTGTAGCTCTTACTGAGAGATCTTCCTGAATAATATGGTAAAAGATGTCTATTTGTTTGGCGGGGTCTTCAATATTTACGAGTGTTCGTGCATGACCCATGGATAGGTTCCTGTTTCGTATACCCAGCTGTATCTCGGCAGGAAGTCTGAGGAGTCTCAGGTAGTTGGCCACCGTTGAACGCTGTTTACCCACCCTGTCACTCAGTTGTTCCTGTGTGAGACTGCACTCTTCAATAAGACGCTGATATGTGATTGCCACTTCAACAGCATCAAGATCTTCTCTCTGGATGTTTTCCACCAGGGCCATCTCAAGCATGGCCGTATCATCAGCAGTACGTACATAAGCAGGCACATGTGTCAGACCTGCCATGAGTGCAGCACGCAGTCTCCTCTCACCGGCGATGAGCTGATAACGGCCATTGCCTGTCTCCCTGACAGTGAGAGGCACTACTATGCCCACCTGTCTTATGGAAGCTGCCAGCTCCTCAAGAGACTGGCTGTCAAACCGTGTACGTGGCTGAAACGGGTTAACTTCAATGGAGTTGATATCTATCTGGAGGTTAGCCTCAACCTTCTTTTCCAGCGCCTCTTTCTCAACACCATCAATCAGGGCGCCAAGGCCTCTGCCCAGCGGGCTCTTTTTGGATGTGTTCATACCGCAGATTACTGTTTTTAATTCTTCTGTTTCGCCTCCACCCTTTCGAGCAGCTCACGGGCCAGATTGAGATAATTCACCGTACCTCTTGACTCTGCATCATAAAGTATAGCTGGCTGGCCATAACTGGGAGCCTCTGAGAGCTTGACATTACGCTGTATGATTGTATTGAATACCATCTGTTGAAAATGACGGGTGACCTCTTCCACAACCTGATTGGCTAGGCGCAGGCGGGAGTCATACATGGTCAGAAGGAACCCTTCTATTTCAAGGGCAGTGTTAAGGTTCGTCTGTATGATCTTGATGGTATTAAGAAGCTTGCCAAGCCCCTCAAGAGCAAAATACTCACACTGCACCGGGATAATAACCGAATCGGCAGCGGTAAGAGCATTGACAGTAAGCAGCCCCAGCGAAGGAGAACAGTCAATGAGAACATAATCGTAGTCACCCGCTATAGGATCCAATACCTTTTTCAGAGTCTTCTCCCTCTCAGGTCTCTCAAGCATCTCTATCTCAGCTCCTACAAGGTCAATATTCGAGGGTATAATAGAAAGATTATCAAAGGTACAGTTCAGAATGGCCTCACGTGGATTGACACCGTCAATCAGACAGTCATAGATGGTGGTCTTCACCTGCTTGAGATCAATGCCCACACCCGATGTTGCGTTTGCCTGCGGGTCAGCATCAACAATCAGCACTTTCTTTTCAAGTGCTGCCAGGCTTGCCGCCAGATTGATTGCAGTGGTGGTCTTTCCTACCCCTCCCTTCTGATTTGCCAGTGCTATAATTCTTGACATATGATCCCTTTTTTCCTTGATTTAATGAGCTTCAAATTTACACTTAATGGCTACGCGGGAAAGCCTGGCGTATATGTTATTGTAAACATTTTTTCCGGGTTTATTAACACGTTTTCAACAGCAGCGATTGGCAGGCAGGCTCACTAGCGTGTTACCGGTGACACGGTGATCTCATAGATACGAGGCCAGTATTTGCCTGTGACAAAGAGGCGCCTCCCAACGGCATCCCAGGCGATACCGTTAAGCACGTCAGTCTCACGTGACCGCTCTTCGCGCGGAAGGAGATTATTCAGTTCAACATAGCCCAGGAGCTTGCCGGTGAGAGGGTCTATGCGCGCTATCCTGTCAGTCTGCCATATGTTGGCCCACAGTTCACCGTCAATCATCTCCATCTCATTCAGATTATCAACTATCCCCTTATTGTCCCATACATCCACAGAGGAGAGGACATTAAAATCCTGATCGAGGAACCATAACACATTTGTTCCGTCGCTCATCACCAAACTGTCACCAATGGTTGCCAGACCCCATCCCTGAGTCTGATAATAAATCCTGTTTATCTGCTTCATGGTGGACTTCTCATAGACGAACCCCACCTTGGAAGTCCATGTAAGCTGATAGATCCTGTCATCGAGCAGCGCAATACCCTCCCCGAAGAGCGAGCCGTCAAGATTGACCTGGCTTAACACTTTACCCGTTTCAGGCTCCACTCTTCTCAGTGATGACTCGCCCTGCTGACCGGTGCTTTCATAGAAGAGCCCGTTCTCATATACCAGTCCCTGCGTGTAAGCTCTGCTGTCATGTGGATAGCTTTGGATAACACGATATCTGTATATTACAGGTGTAATATCTGACAGGAGGGTGACAAAGAGTGTTATTGTCTGAGGTTTGCTGGAGGCCGAGTATGCCACTGTCCTGAGCGTGATCCTGCCGGGATTACCAGTAGGGCCAAGCTCCGCCCTGGCAGGTAAGCTATACAGCGTCTCCGCCAGGCTTCCGTCTAACCATACCTGCACGGAATCAACCTGTGCCTGCCCGGCTGCCAACGTAACGGATAACAGGATTGTTTCTGAGCACTCAAAAGTTGAATTATCTGCCGGCGCAAGCACCTCGATAAGTCTTTTTGAAGGACGCGCATCTGCCTCAGAGATAACTCCGGCATTATCAACAACCTGAACCTTCTCCTTGCCTGATGAGCCAGAGCATGATATCACCGCCACGATCACCAGGAGTAACAGAAACATATGAATGGTACTGCGTTTCATCCGCTGTTAAATTATTTCTTTCCAAAAAAACTGAATCGACGGGTCTTTATAGCTCTCATGGCCTGCTCTTCTCTCTCAGACCATGGATCAATCATATTCAGAACCTCTCCCCACCCGGGAAAACCTCCGGCATTCTTGTCGTCTATAAAAATGTCAACATTTATTTTGCGTGGCGTCTCCTCTGCCCACTGCTCTTCGGGGTAATTGCGGTTGACAGCATAAAACTCAACCCCCCTCTCTCTGCAATAATCAACTGCTTCCTGCAACTCCCTGCCAGTACGGAAGGTCCAGAGGATAAGCAGCGCCCCTCTCTTCTGCAGCTCCTTCAGGGTGATAAACGCAAAAAGTTTCTCCTTACCAATAGCCGGATATTCATGCTCAACAATAGTGCCATCAAAGTCGACAGCTATCTTTATATTTGTAAGATCTCTCATAATCCAGTTGTAAAAATAATCAAATAATAGTTGTCCGGAATATTGTAATTTAGCACAGTCGCTTAAAAAGAGTTATGATCAGGCATATCCCCAATACAATCACCCTGCTGAACCTGACATCAGGATTTGCTGCAACAGTCTGTGCATTAAATGGTTATAATGTTTACGCAGCTTTTTGCATAATGGCCGGGATGCTGTTCGATTTTTCTGACGGGTTCGCTGCCCGTCTGCTGAAGGCATATTCTGACATCGGGAAAGATCTTGACAGTCTTGCTGATATTGTAACTTTTGGCATTGCACCCGGCGCCATCGTTCTCAACCTGCTCACTGACAGCGGTACGGGATTTTTCTTAGCCTTTGCAGTTGCCGCCCTGCTCCCTGCAGCGTCAGCACTCAGGCTTGCCAAATTCAACAATGACACAACGCAGGCAACATCATTCAGGGGACTGGCCACACCGGCGAGTGCTTTCACCGTAGTGTCATTTGTTCTGGCCTCGTCATACACTGATTTCACGCTGTATGACAGGCTTGTGACTTCACCATTGTTCATGACTCTTCTCACAGTCCTCCTCTCCATAATGATGCTTGTAAACGTAAGGATGTTTTCACTCAAGTTAAGCAGCCTGAGATGGACAGGAAATGAAGAGCGCTGGATCTTTGCCGGAGTAAGCCTCCTGTTGGTGGTTATCTTCAGGATGGCATCATTGCCGATGATAATGGCAACATATTTAATTATATCACTCCTCTTTACTCTCCCCTGCCTCCGGAGGACATCTCCGGCTTCGTCGTAACTGCTCCATTACAGTGTCCTGGCAGCGAATTGATTCCTCATGGATAATTCGCATCAGTCTTCCGATAAATTCTTCGTCGAGACCCTCACTGATACCGTTCTCTGTTCTTGTATGCAGTATTTCGAGCCATCTCTCAAGCTGAAACACAGTGACATCGTTGAGACCTTTGAATTCGCCCATCTCTTTGCTTATCCTCATACGTGATGCCACCAGTTCAATTATCTGCTGATCAATTGAGTCTATCCTGTTTCTCAGCTCCTCGAGCCGGTTTTGGAATCCTGTATCACCCGAGGTGACTGATCGAAAAACCAGTTTCTCCATCATCTCCATGAAGCCCTGAGGATCAAGCTGCTGTTCTCTGTCGCTGAGAGCATGTGGGGGGTCATGATGTACCTCTACCATGAGGCCTGCCATGTTCATATCAATGGCTTTCTGTGCCGTCTCCGGTATCAGTGCTGCCTTGCCTGACATATGACTCGGATCACAAATCACCGGCAGTGATGGTATCCTGCTGCGGAGCTCTATTGCCAGCTCCCACTTTGGTATGTTGCGGTAACGGTTCTTCTCATAAGGAGTAAAGCCTCTGTGCACCGCGGCTATCTTTCTTATTCCTGCACTATATACTCTCTCTATTGCTCCAATCCACAGCTCAACATCAGGGCTCAGCGGGTTTTTCACCAGAACGGGTATGGTGGCATTCACGAGCACTGAGACAATCTCATCAACGCTGAAGGGATTTGATACGGTGCGTGCACCCAGCCATATGACATCGATACCCTCTTTCAGGCAAGCCTCAGCATGCAGGGGTGAGGCCACCTCCACAGCAACAGGCAGCCCTGTCTCCCCTCTGACCCTTCGGAGCCACTCCAGTGCCCGGAAGCCCTCACCGCCGAAAGAGGAGGGTCTTGATCGCGGTTTCCATAGTCCGGCCCTGAAAATATTTACCCTGCCCGTAGCTTTTAGGGCTTGCGCAATGGTCATAAGCTGCTCTTCATTCTCGGCACTGCACGGCCCGGCTATTATAAGAGGCCCCTCACCATACCCCCACGATCCCGTTTGCTCAATCTCCATCACCTTCCTGCAGGCTTACGCCCTATCTAACGTCCTTTCAATACATATGTTCATCACCGGACATCTCCTCCGGAGTGATCCTCCGGCGGTTTATCGAACGCCATGCATACCATATATAGGCTATAACAAAAGGTATGATAAATGAAACGAACGTCATGGTCCGGAGAGTAAAGAGGCTTGATGATGACTTTGCAAGTGTCAGCGAGCTCGGCAGATCGGTTGACGACGGGTAAAAAGCTGTCCCTCCATATCCTGCCATAAAGAAGAGCGCCATCACTACAGGAACAGTGCCGGCGCCGGCATACCATATCGCCCTGGGCGGGTCTCTGAAGATTGCCATCCATAGGGAGACAAGCACCAATACAACCCCTCCGGCAAAAAGGATGAGCGTAACGGGATTGCCAAGCAGGTTATGCAGATAATGGTACTTTACCATCGTGACCTCTCCTGTTGCACTGTCAGCCATAAAGCCCTCACCGGTAAACACTATTGCCACAAACGAGAGAAAGAATATCAGGAAGGGGATTGCATTGCGGGGCATGGCTCTTTTAATTGAACCGGCAAGCTCAGCATCATCAATAGTATTATCAAGATACATCAGCCCCAGCACCCTTACGAGGAAAAGCACCGCAAAGCCCAGAAGGAGGTTGACAGGATTGACCAGAGCCTCCAGCCCGTGCCATCCCGAACCCCATGTCACACTGTTAAAGAGATCAAGGGTGAAGTCCGATCCGGTGAAGAAAGTGGCCACCACTACTCCTATAAGGAAGGGGCCTACGCATCCGTTGACGAAGAGGAAAGCATCGAAGAGGCTTGTACCGTATATGTTTGCAGGTTTTGAGCGGTACTCATATGCCACTGCCTGTATGATAAAGCTAAACAATATTGCCATCCACAACCAGTAAGCACCGCCGAAGCTGGTGGCATAGAAGAGAGGAAAGGAGGCAAAGAAGGCACCGCCGAAAGTGACAAGGGTAGTGAATGTGAATTCCCACTTGCGGCCCAGGGCGTTGACCATCATTTTCCTTTGCATGTCATTGCCGGGGAGAGAGAAGATGAACGACTGTCCTCCCTGAACAAACATCAGGAATACCAGGAGACCGGAGAGAAGAGATATTATCATCCACCAGTAATCCTGAAGGAATGCGTGTGATACCATCAATGTCATAGTTTTTTCCTCTTAATGTTTTGGTCCGTTTTTGATCTGTCTCACCATTATGGATATCTCTGCGATCAGCAGCGCGGTAAAGAGTATTGCAAAGAGCCAGAAGGTTGTCTGCACTGCCCCGGCACTGATATTTGAAACAGCAACGTTGACAGGCATGAGGTTCTGTATGATCCATGGCTGCCGGCCCATCTCAGTCACTATCCAGCCCAGCTCGCCGGCAAGGTATGCCATCGGTATTGAAAAGAGGGCCAGCCATAGGAGCCAGCGGTTACGCTCAAGCGTCTCTCTCTTATAGAACCATATTGTCAGGATGAAGAGCAGAATAAAGAAGAACCCCAGACCTACCATCACGCGAAAACTGTAGAAGATAACAGGCACTGATGGTATGACCTGCCACGGGTGTTCAAAATAGCTGTATCCAAAATACCTGAAGTAGTTTTCAGTGAAATCACTGTCATTGAACATGGCGGCCAGTGTAGTCATGGAATCAGTGTCTCCAATCTCTTTGGCCATCTTGTAGTCGGTAAGGACCTTGCGGGCGTAACTGCCTCTCTCCATCATCTCACTGACTGAGAGAATTCCTTTTTCGGGATTTCCGTTGACAAGATCTTTTATTCCGGGTACATAGCCGTGGCCCTTGCCTGTAGTCATTACAGAAAGCAGCTTGGGAATCTCAATCTTGAATTTCACATCATGCACCTTCTTGCTGCCGATGCTTTCTTCGCTGTCGGTCAGGACTCCTATTACCGTCAGCCCGGCATCACTCCTGCCATCATAGAGGGCCTCCATAGCTGCAAACTTTACGGGCTGCACCTGTGCAATCGTACGTGCCGAGCTGTCGCCGGTAAGAGCCAACGCCAGGGCGGATACCAGACCAAAGATGCCGGCAATGAATATGCTCTTGCGGGCAAGCATCTCCTCTCTCTTACGTATAAGGAACCATGCACTTATTCCCGTAACAAAGACTGATGCCAGGACGAACCCGGAGGTAACCGTATGCAGAAATTTGTCAATAGCTACAGGGTTTAAGACCACGTCACGGAAGCTGCTCATCTCATTACGGGCTGTGTCAGGATTGAAAACCATTCCCACCGGGTTCTCCATCCAGGCGTTTGCCACGAGGATCCAGAGAGCAGAGAGGTTTGCTCCCACCGCCACCAGCCATGTTGATGTAAGGTGGAACTTCTTGCTCACCTTGTCCCATCCGAAGAACATAACAGCAACAAATGTTGACTCAAGGAAGAAGGCAAGAATGCCTTCCACTGCCAGCGGGGCTCCAAATATATCACCCACGAACCACGAGTAGTTTGACCAGTTGGTTCCGAACTCAAACTCAAGAATGATCCCTGTGGCAACACCTATGGCAAAATTAATACCGAAGAGGGTCATCCAGAACTTTGTAATTCTCTTCCACATCTCATCGCCGGTACGAACATAGATTGTCTCCATGAATGCGAGGATGAATGAAAGGCCAAGGGTAAGAGGGACAAACAGCCAGTGATAGATTGCCGTAAGCGCAAACTGCGCCCGCGACCAGTTTACCAGTGATAGGTCAAAATTTTCAATCATATCGTCATTAATAACCGGTTAATTGTTCCAGAACGTAATCACCCCTCTCCCTGTCGGAACTGAAGTTGACCTTCAGGAAGTCAGGGAAGAAAAAGAGTCTGAGGATGAGAAATATAATTATTAGTTTCAGCAGTATAATGAACCATACCTTCTTGCCCCACCACGACATGCTTCTGAATCCGTCGTAATAAAACCTGAAGATATTTATAAGTGCCGCGTTTTTCCTTATCATGCCGTCTCCTCCTGAGTCTCCTTGTTCTCTTTCCCAAGGCCCTTGGTAATCTTCCGTATTGGTCCGAAATTATTGAAAAATTCGCGTGCAAAGACTCTCATGGCTGTATAGGCGGGAACTGCAACAATCATCCCTATTATACCTGCAAAGCTGCCCGAAGCCAGTATCACAATGAAGACCTCAATGGGGTGGGCATTAACGCTTCGGGAATAGATGGTAGGTGCAACGATGTTATTGTCAATTGCCTGGGTGGCTGCAATCACTATCATCATATAGATCATCAGCATCAGCGGAGCAGGATAACCGGTATTTGTTACTGCAGTGGCAATACCCATAAGGACAGCAATAGCCCCTCCCAGCCAGGGTCCGACATACGGGATAATGTTAAATATCCCTATTATAAGTCCCATTACCAGCGCCTGCTGAAACGGCAACCCGATAATAGTCATGCCTATGGTGATGTTAATGAGCACAATAGTACTCTGGAGTATTATCCCCGTAAAATACCTTATCAGGAGTTTCTTTATGGAATGCAAAACATTCCTTATCCTTGTCTCATACTGATCCGGAACCATGACCAGGATCGTCTCCTTGAAGAGCCCTTCGTCCTTCAGAAAGAAAAATGTCAGAAAGGTTATTGCCACAAATGCAACAACAACCCTACTGATCACAGATACAATATTACCGGCAAAATCTGTTATCGAAGAGGGGTTCAGAATACCTGCAACAGTTGAAACCGCCATATCATACAGCGTTTTATCAGCCGGCATGTCATTGTAAACCTTCCTGAGCGCAGTATCAATCTTGTCGAGCTGGTCACGTACTCCCTGTACTATGATACCTGCATCAAACCCTGAGAGAGCATCAATCTGCCTTGTGACAAGCGGAATAAAAATCATAAAAAAGAGAGCCAGAAGACCATAAATAAACAAAATTGTGATTAGAGAACTCAGGGCTCTGGGAAATCTGAATTTCCAGATATGTATGCTATTAAGCAGATCCACTGCCGGACGCCCGATAAGTGAAATAACACCGGCAATGAGTATGTAGACAAAAATGCTCCGAAAATACCAGAAGAGATAAACCAGCAATGCCAGTCCTATCAGAATCAGAATATTACGTAGTGTGGTATTCATCGGGTTTTAGGGTCTGGTTAGCACATCATGCAAATACAGAATAAACTGTAACGACTTAAATTCAAAAATATAAATAATTCCCGGTTAAACAACCATATTATAAATAGTGTCATTATGGCATGCCGAAACTGCACTTATATGCCATTATGGCATGTTAATTTATACGGCACGTGAATTGAAATATGAGAAGTATAAAAGTTAAAAATGTTAAACAATAATAAAAAGGAGGTTGCTATGTTACCAATGATCACAAGAAGAAATTACAAGCCGCTTACACTGTCGGATTTCTTCAATGAGGATTTTTTCCCTGGATACAACAGGCCGTCAACTAGTCTGCCTGCAGTGAATATCAGGGAAGACGAGAAATCATTTTTCCTTGAGCTTGCCGTTCCGGGCATGAACAAGAATGATCTTAAGATAGAAGTTAAGGATGATGTTCTTACCATCTCCGCAGAGCAGAAAGAAGAGAAGCAGGATGATACAGAGGGCTACAAGCGCAGAGAGTTCAGTTACAGCTCATTCTGCCGGAGTTTTTACCTGCCGGAGGATGTCAACGGAGAAAAGATCGGTGCTTCCTACAGGGATGGCATCCTGAACGTTGAGATTCCAAGGCTGGAAGAAGACAAGAAGAAGGAGAAGATCCGTACTATCTCGATATCATAATTCGGGATCACGCACACAGAAATTGTGTAAACAACCGGCAGAGACAGGCATATGACCTGTCTCTGCCTTTTTTTTGTGGTATTATTGATTTGACAGATGCGCAGAGACTGATCTGAGACCAATTTCTTACAACGCATAAGCTTGTTGTGCTGCCGGATTACTTCCCTACACCCCGGTGGCTTGCACTGACAGTTCCCGCGCGAACCGTTCACCGTATTCAACTAGCGGTTTGTCTTTTCCGCTCTCAGGAATGAATTTGTAAGCTGCCGGTTCTTCGAAGAATCGCAGTCTTAGGTTCTTAAGCATCCCGGCTATGAGTGTCGGAGCCTCGCCACTCCAGCCGTATGAGCCAAATGAGCCTGAGAGCTTGCCTCTGTCACGTAACGGGCTTACCATCGCCACCAGCTTATAGACGGGCATAAGGGTGTTCTGGTTGATGGTTGGCGAACCAACAATGAGGCCGTCGGCAATAGTAAGCTTAGAATCTATCTCGCCTATCTCAGCCGTCTCAATATCCATTACCTCAACAATGACATTCTTTACAGAAGATGCGCCCCTGGCAATAAGCCGTGCCATCTCAGCCGTATAACCGTATGCCGAGACATAGGTTATCAGCAGCCTCTTTTCAGCAGTCTCTCCGGTAAGTGACAGGTAAGCTGATGCAAGCTCTCTGCTCTCGTCAACTCTCTCCCTCCATCCTTTCCTTAGTATGGGACCGTGACCGGGGGCAATCATTGCTATATCAAGCGGCCTGATCTTCTCTATGGCTTTGATCATAAATTTGCTGTAGGGCTTCAGGATAACGTCAAAATAGTACCTGAAATCCATACTGTAATCCCCCACCAGATCATCAAACATCTCATCACTGCAGTAATGGGCACCGAAAGAGTCACAGGTGAAAAGAATCTTATCCTCGATAAGGTAGGTGTAAATAGTGTCGGGCCAGTGAAGGTTGGGTGCTGAAATGAACCTGAGGGTCTTGTTGCCCAGGTCGAGAGTATCACCATCCTTTACCACCATCGATTTGAAGGGTCTGTTAACGATATCGGTGAGGTACCTGATGGCATTGCCGCTTCCCACAACAACAGCTTCCGGTGCCAGGTCAAGGAGCTGACGCATGGCTCCGGAGTGATCCGGTTCAGTATGGTTGAGTATTATATAGGCTATCTCCGCCGGATCAGTCACCTGACGCAGTTTGTTTATGTATGTAGTGCTGAACTTCTCCTTAGCCGTCTCTATGACAGTCTTCTTTTCGGCATTGATGAAATATGAGTTATAGGTAGTGCCATTATCTGTATGCATCACTATATCAAATGTTTTGATGTCATAATCAAGCACTCCGATCCATTTTACATCGGGAGTCAGATCCAGTATTCTATTGTCTTCTCTCATAATATGTCAACTTAAATAACTCTTGCAAGTATGGTCCGGCTGGCCCTGACCTGTTCGAACATCTGCACATTCACCTCAGTTCCCGGCGGAAGGAAGATATCAACCCGTGATCCGAACTTAATGAACCCCAACTCTTCACCCTGACGCACAATGGCTCCCTTCTTTGAGTATGTTACTATGCGGCGGGCTACAGCCCCGGCAACCTGCCGTATGAGTATGGCAGTACCGTTTTCAGAAGTAACAACTATCGAACTCCGTTCGTTCAGTTCTGACGATTTGGGGCTGCGCGCATGGTACTTTCTGCCGGGCTGGTAATGGGTATATAACACCGTCCCTGAAATAGGGTACCTGTTGCTGTGCATATTAAATGGTGACATGAAAATCGATATCTGCAGCCTGTTGTCCTTGAAATATTCTTTCTCAAATGTCTCCTCTATAACCACAACCTTACCATCTGCCGGCGCATAGATGAGCAGCGGGTCAGGTTCCACGAGCCTTACGGGGGTACGGAAAAACATTACTATAAAGGTCAGGAAGAGGAACGATGCAATCATAGCTGCCAGGTGCCACAGTGTTGGGCCAGGCCAGAGTATATGTCCGGCAACGTTTAGAATTGCCAGCACAATGAATACACCGATTATTATCTTGTATCCTTCTTTGTGTATTTTGAACTTTCTGACTGTCATATCATACTGTTATTGCCAGGTAAAGATAAACCAGAGGAAATGCTACCACCACGCTGTCAAACCTGTCAAGGAAACCGCCATGGCCTGGCATGATCGTCCCTGAATCCTTTAGTCCCAGGCTCCTCTTCAGCATTGATTCCAACAGGTCGCCCACAGTACCTGCAACAGAGATTATCAGCGCAATGATCATCCACCCCTTCATATCCGCCACACCGAGCCATCCCGAGAAGAGACGTGCGATCAACATAGTAAGTATCAGTCCGCCAAAGAATCCCTCCCACGACTTCTTCGGGGAGATGCGTTCCCAGAGGCGATGCCGGCCAAGTGATGAGCCCACCAGGTATGCACCTGTATCATTGGCCCAGAGCAGAAGGAAGAACCCGATCAGGATTCCGGGCGAAAACACTATACCCTCCATAGGCACCAGGGGCCTGAGACCGGTATGGTTAAAGGCTGCAAACGGGAACATAGAGAAAGGAACGGCAGTGTAAAGGATCGAAAAGAAGGTATGTGCCAGTGAATCAAACGGCCTCTCCACATTCCTGAAGAGCTCTATGGTCATGATGATCGCTATTCCCGGTATCAGTACCAGGAATCCTTCCCGCGGGAGCCACCCTATTGCAATGATTGTAGAGGTGAAATAGAGCAAAAAACCGCTTATAATGCCGGTTGCCAGCTGAGGCCTGACACCTGTGCCTCTGACCATGATGTAGTATTCGCGTTGAGTCCCTGCAATCATCACCGCACCAACAAGAAAAAATGACACAGGATGGAGCCAGAGTCCACCAAGCACGAATATCACTATGAATGCGCCGGTTACAGTACGCCTGACAAGATTGGTCACCTTACAGATCTTTGATTATTTCCTTTGCAATGATCACGTTATCACGATGGACAAAGACTTCTATCTCCCCTATTTTATAGATGCTGTCGCGCTTATCAACAGCAACGGCGTTGATACCGTTTGTCATAAGACGGTCAACGGCTATCTGGCTTCTGATATCATCTACAAATCCGGCTATGGCAACCCAATCGTTCTCCATGTCAACCCTCTGCGGGTATTTCAGGAGCTGTCTTCTCGCCTTTTCTTTTGCCGAAGATGCGTTCAAGGTCCTCGCTGAAGATGACCTCCTTCTCAAGCAACTGTTCGGCAAGCTGTGTCAGTCCTTCAATGTTGGAAGAAATGACTTCTTTAGCTTTCCTGTAAGACTCATCAATTATCTTCTTTGCCTCACTGTCAATAAGTTCAGCCGTTCTCTCGCTGTATGGCTTGGTGAACCCGTATTCAGACTGACCGGATGAATCATAGAAGCTGAGGTTCCCCACCTCGTCTGACATACCGAAGAAAGCCACCATAGCATATGCCTGTTTTGTCACCTTCTCAAGATCATTAAGGGCTCCTGTTGATATTTTTCCTATCACGATCTCTTCTGCCGCCCTGCCACCCAGCGCGTATGCCAGCTCGTCAAGTATATGCTCACGTGTTGAGATAGACCTCTCCTCCGGCAGGTACCATGCTGCACCCAGCGCCTTGCCTCTGGGAATGATGGTCACCTTGAGCAGAGGACTGGCATGTTCGAGCAGCCAGCTGACGGTAGCATGCCCTGCCTCGTGATAAGCTATGGTCTTCTTCTCCTCCGGAGAAATAATCTTGTTTTTCTTCTCAAGTCCTCCGATTATCCTGTCAACGGCATCAAGAAAGTCCTGTTTCTCCACCGTTATCTTGTTCCCTCTTGCGGCAATCAGCGCCGCCTCATTACATACATTAGCTATATCCGCTCCTGAGAACCCGGGAGTCTGTTTCGCGAGGAACGCTATGTCAAATCCATCCTCTATCTTTATTGGACGGAGGTGTACTTTAAATATAGCCTCACGCTCCTTGATGTCAGGCAGTTCAACGCTTATCTGACGGTCAAACCGGCCGGCCCTGAGGAGGGCCTTGTCAAGTATGTCTGCCCTGTTTGTGGCAGCCAGGATGATCACGCCGCTGTTGGTGCCGAAGCCGTCCATCTCTGTCAGGAGCTGATTAAGCGTGTTCTCACGCTCATCGTTAGCACCGAAGTTGGGATTTCGTCCACGTGCACGCCCCACAGCATCTATCTCATCAATAAAGACTATACAGGGTGCCTTCTCCTTGGCCTGCTTGAAGAGATCCCTGACGCGCGAGGCGCCAACGCCCACAAACATCTCAACAAAGTCAGAACCACTGATAGAGAAGAAAGGTACATTAGCCTCACCGGCTACAGCCTTGGCAAGCAGCGTCTTGCCTGTCCCCGGAGGGCCTACCAGAAGGGCTCCCTTGGGTATCTTGCCCCCTAGGGATGTATATTTTTTAGGATTCTTGAGGAAATCAACAATCTCCATCACCTCCGTCTTGGCCTCCTCAAGACCTGCGACATCATTGAAATTGGATTTTATGTTAGTATCCTTGTCAAAGATCTGTGCCTTCGACTTGCCAACGCTGAAAATACTGCCGGCGCCACCCCCGCCGCTGCCTGAGGCCATCCGGCGCATAAAGTAGATCCACAGAAGTGCAATGATGAGGAAAGGCAGAATAACACCCAGGAAAGTACCAAGATAGTCCTTCCTCTTCTGGTAATCAAGGTAGATACGATCCTGCTCACTATATCCGGCCTTGTCCTGAGCCTCCTCGAAAAACTTCTGGAAGAGCTCCACCGTACCGAAAGTATGATAGTACTGAGGCTTTGGAGGCTGAATACCAAAACTCCTCCGCTCTGCAAAGTCGGGATAACGACCGCTCTTGAGCGAATCAGCCTTGATATATATCTCAGCCTGTTCCTCGTTAATCACAATCACCTTCTCGATGTCATGATTCATTACCATCTCCTCTATCTCACGCTGCCCTGCCTTCTGAGTATATTTGCCGGAAAAAAGCAGCTGGAAGAGAATAAACGTCAACAGCAATATTGCGAACAACCAGCTGGAATTGAACCAGGATTTGGGGTTCTTATCATTTTTGTTTGACTTTGGAGTCTCTTTGCTCTCTGCCATATTTTATTAACCTTTCTTTTCTGAAGTGTCCTCGGGGAATGTTATGCTGCCGTCAGCCCATAACGACTCGAGATTGTAAAAGTCTCTGTATGGTTGCTGAAAAATATGGACGAGTATTTCGCCATAATCGAGCAGGACCCACATGCAGTTTTCTTTTCCTTCCACATGATAGGGTTTCCTTCCTGTCTCTTTTCTTACAACATCCTCAACGGACCAGGCCAGTGAATCGACCTGTGTTGTTGACCTGGCATGGCTGATCACAAACCAGTCACATACCCTGTTTTCAATATTCCTAAGATCAATCAGGGCCACCTTCTCCCCCTTCTTCTCAAACAATCCCCTGACAACGCTGTCAGTAATCTGGGTGGCATCCTTGCCGGTTTTTCTCATCAATAAGCTTTTCAGTTATAAACAGTTCTGTTAACTACCGCGAAATTACGAACATTTATCCGTATTTTCGTGCGGTGTATATTCTTATTTACAATAAGGGTGCCAATTTGTCCAGTGCAGGCAAAAGCACCGCCATTATCGGCGACAGGCATTTTAATTAATTAGTAATCATGATTATAGGATCCTATGTCAGGCATTATGAAAAAGTGTCATCTACCAATCTGATAGCCTCTGCTATGATACGTGATGAGAAACCCACTGAAGGGACGGTCATCACGGCCTCTTTTCAGGAGAGCGGCAGGGGGCAGACAGGGAATATCTGGGAGAGTGAGTCTGGTAAGAATCTACTAATGAGCGTCATACTCTTCCCCTTCATGATTAAGCCTGAAGAGCAGTTTGTCATTTCACAGATGGTATCGCTGGCAGTGCATGACCTGGTAAGCATGTATACAGAAGAGGCCAGGATCAAATGGCCCAATGACATTTACGTAGGAGATGACAAAATAGCAGGTATATTGATCGAGAATAGTATCATGGGTGAAACACTGGGGAGCAGTGTTGCCGGGATAGGTCTGAATGTCAACCAGACCCTCTTCAGAAGCAATGCTCCCAATCCTGTCTCTCTTGCTGCTATTACAGGCACAACCCATGACCTGCGTGAGATAACCGGGGAGCTCATCCGGTTACTTGACCACAGGTACGGGATGATGCTTAACGGGAAGAAAACCTTTCCGGTCGGGGAGTATCAGGCAGCACTGTACAGGAGTGGAGAATGGCACCATTATGTTGACGCGACAGGTCAGTTCGAAGGCAGAATAGAGAGCGTCAGGTCTGACGGTATGCTTGTGGTGAGCAGAAAAAACGGTATTATCAGAGAGTATGCCTTTAAAGAGATTGATTACATCCTCTGATCTTGTCATACCCGTCGTATGATTCAATGGCATCCATCAGGTTATCAAGATACCTGTTAGCCGAATCTCCCAGGAGCATGCGCAACAGGGGATTCATGTTTACCCCGGCATTGATGTTGAATGATGATCTCACGCCTGTAACATATTCAATCGCAACCTGCACCTTCACCTTTCCTGTCAGGAATGTCTCTACATCATATGTTATCACAGAATGAGGCAGTGCCTCTGACAGTGAGGCCGTTATCTTTCCCGTCCCGTCAATTTTAAAACTACACCGGTCCTCCGTTGCACTCCATTCTGATACCAGGTTGTCAGGGATCAACGTTTTAAGATTGCGCATATCTGTAAAAAATGCATATAGGTCACCATCTCCGCAGGGCACCTGGCCCCTCCTGCTGTTGTATGTGGTCATTGAACTCATTCCTTACTGTCACTTTATCCTTTATCCTTTATCCTTTACCCTTTACCCTTTACCCTTTATCCTTTACCCTTTACCCTTTATCCTTTATCCTTTACCCTTTATCCCTTATCCCTGCCCCCATACTGAAGGTTCACTGCGCCATTCCCTGAGTGTTGATACATCATCCTTTGTGATATACCCTGATGCCACCGCCTTATCTACAAGCACTGAATATTCGCTGAGGGTATCGAGCCTGCATCTTTCTGCTGCGAAGGCATCGGAGGCAATGGTAAAGCCATAAGAAAATATTGCTATCATTCCCAGAACTTCGCATCCGGCATCGCGGAGTGCCCTGACAGCCCCCAGGCTGCTTCCGCCGGTAGAGATAAGATCCTCAATAACAACCACTTTCTGTCCTTTTTCAAAATAACCTTCGATCTGGTTTCCCAGTCCGTGATCCTTCGCACCCGATCTTACATAGATAAAAGGCAGCCTCAGGCTGTCAGCCACCAGTGCACCATGAGCGATAGCCCCGGTTGCCACTCCGGCTATCATCTCTGCCTCAGGATACAGCTGCCTTACCCTGCCGGCAAAGGTATCCCTGATGAAACTCCGTACAACAGGGAAGGATAGTGTCTTGCGATTGTCACAATAGATAGGCGATTTCCATCCGGAGGCCCAGGTAAAAGGTTTTGCCGGTTGTAATTTAATTGCTTTAATTTGCAGCAGATATTCTGCGGTTTTGCTAGCTGTTTCGTCCATATGCTGAAGTATAAAATATATTTTGACAACAGGGTTATCACTCTCTCTCCCGAGCCTGACAGGGTGCAAAAATACGCCCTTTTCCACAAATACAATGTACCGGAGGAACTCTTTGCCCAAATATCAGAGTTTGCGGTCAATAATGAGCTCCCTTCGCTTAATATTTATTCATCCGATATTAACAATCTATGGGAACTGTTTTCCTCCTGGTTTGTGGTTATCAACGCTGCCGGCGGATTGGTAGGGCATCCCTCCGGCAAGTTTCTTTTCATCATGCGTTACGGGAGGTGGGATCTGCCCAAAGGGCACATGGAGGAGGGTGAGACACCGGAGGAGTGCGCTCTGAGAGAGGTGAATGAGGAGTGCAATATTCGCGGACATACCATTGTAGGCTCACTGCCCCCCAGCTATCACACATATCTCTTTGACAACAAGCCTTATATGAAGAAGACCTGGTGGTTCCGCATGAAGTACAGCGGGGAGATGATCACCGAGCCCCAGGCCGAGGAGGGGATCACTCATGCCGAATGGCTTAACCCTGCCCAGATTGCAGGCATAAAATCAAATACCTTCCAGTCGCTGCTTGACCTCCTGAATTTTACGCTGAAGGTTAAGTGATCACCCGCCCAGATAATCAGCAATATTTATTGAAGCAGGAACAAAAGCGGATGCATCGCCGCCGTTCTTGATAATATCACGGACGATAGTTGAATTCACCGGAGTATGTTCGGTGCTGGTAAGCAGGAAGACCGTGTCAATTTCAGGAGCCATCTTCCAGTTCATATGACCCATGGCTCTCTCATACTCAAAATCAGCTGCTGTACGCAGTCCTCTGACGATGTAACGGGCTTTATACTTCCGGCAGAAATCAACAGTCATGCCCCTGAAACCGGTTATCTCTACCCTGCTCTCCCCCTCAAAGACCTTGGATATCATCCTGATTCTCATCTCAATGGTAAAAAGGGTCTTCTTCTCGGCATTTTCACCCACAGCGATGATGACCTTGTCAAACAATTTCAGGGCCCTTTTAACAATCGATTCATGCCCCACGGTAAAGGGGTCAAATGATCCCGGGAAAACAGCAATTCTCTCCATTTCTGTGATAATATCAGTTAATCAAATTCAATTGCTCTTGCATTTGTCACCTTCTGATGCAGCAACACATGTTCGAGTACATCCATAATTGTACGTACATAATTGAACTTCAGACCGCGCACGTATTTCTTATTGATCTCTTCAACGTCCTTACGGTTCTGTTCTGAGAGCACTATCTCCTTTATCCCGGCGCGTTTGGCAGCAAGGATCTTTTCCTTAATGCCTCCCACAGGGAGCACCTTGCCCCTGAGAGTAATCTCGCCGGTCATTGCAACATACTTCTTTACCTTCCTCTGGGTAAAGGCTGATGCTACTGAAGCGGCCATAGTGATTCCTGCTGAAGGGCCGTCCTTGGGTATGGCTCCTTCGGGAACATGTATATGTATGTTCCACTTTTCGGAGAAGGTTTCCGGAAGACCAAGCATTGAAGCATGTGCTTTCAGGTATTCCAGAGCTATCACTGCCGACTCCTTCATCACCTCACCCAGGTTACCTGTAAGGGTGAGATTGCCCTTACCCCTGCTGAGGCTGGTCTCCACGAATAGTATCTCGCCACCTGTTGCCGTCCATGCCAGTCCGGTCACAACGCCGGCCTGGTCATTGCCATCGTAAATATCTTTCAGGTATTTCTGCGGACCGAGGATCTCTGCCACCTTCTCGCTTGTCACCACCGCCTCGGGCTTATTGTCAAAGGCTATCTCCCTGGCCCTGAAACGGACCAGTTTGGCAATTCTCTTGTCAAGTTCTCTGACACCTGATTCACGGGTATACTTCTGTATCACCTCCTCTATCACCCCATGGCTCATGCGGAACTGCCCGGGAGTGACACCGTGAGCCTCCAGCTGCTTTGGAATCAGATGTCTCACTGCTATCTCTCTCTTCTCCTCAACCAGGTAACCGGATATATCTATCAGCTCCATCCTGTCTCGCAGGGCCGGACTGACAGTTGAGAGGGTATTGGCTGTAGCTATGAAGAGCACCTTGGAGAGGTCAAACTCCAGCTCAAGAAAGTTGTCATAGAAATGTGTATTCTGTTCCGGGTCAAGCACCTCCAGCAGGGCTGATGATGGGTCGCCTCTGAAATCCTGTCCCACCTTGTCAATCTCATCCAGGATGAAGACCGGGTTCGATGATCCTGCTCTTCGTATGTTCTGTACCACCCTGCCCGGCATGGCACCTATGTATGTCTTGCGATGGCCTCTTATCTCCGCCTCGTCATGCAGCCCTCCCAGCGACATGCGGGCGTATTTGCGGTCAAGGGCACGGGCAACGGATTTGCCCAGTGAGGTCTTTCCAACCCCGGGAGGGCCGTAGAGGCACAGGATGGGCGACTTGAGATCGCCCTTCAGCTTCAGGACCGCCAGGTGTTCAAGGATCCTCTCCTTAACCTCTTCCAGTCCGTAATGATCTTCGTCAAGCACTCGCTGCGCATTTCTAAGATCAAGATTGTCAGTTGTATACTCATTCCATGGCAGCTCAAGCAGGGTCTGGATATAGTTCACCTGCACGGAATACTCTGCTGCTGCAGGGTTAAGTCGTGACAGCTTGTCAAGCTCCCGGCTGAATACTTTCGCCACATCCTCATTCCACATTTTCTTATCCCCCCTGGCCCGGAACTCCTCAACCTCTTTCTCAAGGGGATTGCCTCCCAGCTCGTTCTGAATGGTCTTCATCTGCTGATGAAGAAGAAACTCACGCTGCTGCTGGTCTATCTCATACTTTACCTTTGACTGCAGTTCGTTCTTCAGTTCCAGCAGCTGTATCTCCCGGACAAGGTGTTCAAGCAGCCTGAGCCCACGCTCTCTGAGAGTAGCAGCCTCAAGCAGTTTTTGCTTGTCGTTTACGTTGATCTCGGTATTGGCACATATATAGTTTATAAGATAGGTGCTGTTTTCTATGTTCTTCACCGCGAAAGAAGCCTCCGGGTTGATATTGGGGTTGAGCTTGACGATCTTTACCGACAGATCCTTCAGTGACCCTATGATCACCTCGAAATCCTTCTCCTCTTCAACGCCCCTGGCCTCCGGTATGGCCTTGACCTGGGCTGTCATATAGGGCTCCGTCTTCTCTATATCGACTATTGTGACGCGTCTGCGGCCCTGGATGATGGCTGTGGTTGTGCCGTCAGGCATCTCAAGGAGCTTGACCACCTGGCCAAGAGTCCCTACAACATTAAGATCACGTACCTGCGGGTCATCAATCTCCGCATCAAGCTGTGCCACGGCAGCGACAAGCCTGTCTCCCCGGTAGGCATCGCGGACGAGCTGTACCGATTTGGAGCGGCCGACAGCTATGGGTATAACCACTCCGGGGAAGAGAACCGTATTTCTCAGTGGAAGAAGGGGTACGCTGCCTGGTATCTCAACCTCCTCAAGCTCCTGATCATCACCGTCAGAAAGAATAGGTATGATCTCGCTACCCTCATCTATCAACTCATGCAAGCCGATATTATTCCACTTTCCGAATGTCTTTCTTTCCATATTGAGTAAAACTATACAAATTTAGTTAAATAAATGTTATGCCCTTTCTGCGTCAGGTCTCTGCTCACATAACGGTAAGAGCAGGTGCTGCCGTATATGAAGACTGATTTTGATATTACACGTTCATCAGGGATGATCCTCAGCGGATAGCAGACAGGAACATTCACATAACAAAAAAAAAGCCGCCTTGTTTAAGGCAGCTTATGATTCTATGATTATTCCTTACTTCGACTTCTTTTCGAGGTGATTCTTATAACGGTTCATGTACTTGTCAACCCTTCCTGCAGTGTCAACAAGCTTCATCTTACCTGTATAGAAAGGATGTGATGTGTTTGATATCTCAAGCTTGATGAGCGGATACTCATTTCCGTCCTCCCATTTGATGGTATCACGTGTTGATGCTGTTGAACGTGTCATAAAGGCAGATCCGTTTGACATATCCTGAAAAACAACCAGTCTGTAATTGTTCGGGTGTATACCTTCTTTCATCTTCTGATATAGTTTGTTACTCTTCTAATATTCCTGTTTCCAGCGGAGTGCAAAGATAATGAACAATAGGAAAAATACAAACAGAGAAATATATTTTTTCAGTTCTTAAGTTTCGCCTGCCGTTCAGTCCTGTTCTCCTCCATCTCATCCTTGTACATTTTGAATGGGAGAGTATCGTCAATCATGTACCTCAGGGTCAGGTGAGTCTTCACCCGGCGAGCTCCTATTGCCTCATAGATTGATATCATCTTAGGGTTGAAATCGCCCACCCATGACAGCTCGAGCTCTTTGTAGAATCGTTTCTTTCTGAAGACGCGAAACATCTCCAGGAAGATTGCCGACTCTATTCCGCTGTTCTGGTACGACGGGTGTACTCCTGCCACCAGTGCCCGGGCGCGTGTCATCTCATGAGTGATTTTGAACCATACAAACCTGATCTTGTTCCAAGGGGTGAGCCGGCCATTAAAGTGTCTGATTATCTGGTTCAGGTCGGGAAAGATAATGAAGAAAGCCACGGGCCGGTCATTATGGTAAGCAAACCAGATCAGATCAGGGTCAATGAATGCCTTCGCCTGACAGAGAGTGTGACGCAGTCCCTCCGGGTCCAGCGGGGTAAAATCCTCCTTGAAAACTGACCATGTGGCATCATATATCTCCACCATGTCAGCCACGAACTTATCACGCCTGCTGTAATCAAAATGCTGAAAGCTGTATCCGGGTCTCTTTGATATCCACTCCGCAATCTTCATGAATCGTTCCGGGAAGACCTCTACCGATGCCACGTCTTTATGATAGCTATACTGTTCAAAATATGTTTTGAACCCGTATGTCTCAAAATATTGCCTGTAATACTTTTTATTGTAGGGCATCCCGAAGCCCTGTTGCATGAAGCCATCGACAAGCAGTCCCCAGTAGTTGTCATTCTCACCAAAGTTAATGGGGGCGTCCATTGCTTTCATGCCTCTTTCGGCAAGCCATTGTCTGGCAGTGTCAAAGAGCAGAAAGGCAGCCTCGGAGGATTCGATAACCTCGAAGAAGCCGAAGCCGCCAGTAGGCTGCCTGTTAGCCCTGGAGCGAATCTCATCAATGAAGGCGGCTACTCTCCCTATTGTTTTACCCTCATCGTCGGAGAGTATCCATCTTATTGCCACACCATGGTTAAAAGCGGCATTACGTTGCGGGTCAAAGACTGCCTCCGTTTCGCTGTCGAGCGGACATACCCAGTCAGGGTCTCCACTGTAAAGCCTCTTGGGAAACTCAATAAACTCCCTCTTATGGGCCTCCGTAATCACTTCTGTTATTCTCATCTCATTCAGATCTAAAGGTTAAACCATTCCAGCACTCTCTGCTTTCCGGCGCCAGTATCATCTCTGTGAGTAAACTCGTTGGACCTTCTGTTATAAATATAAGGTGCGCTCCACTCTGAAGCATGTTCCCTGATCTCTTGAAGAGCAATTATTACAGTCTCCAGTTCCTCATCCGTCATCGTTGGATGCAATGATAGCCTTACCCATCCGGGTTTCTCCGAGAGGTCACCCCTGTTGATCATCTCGGTTATGCGATGACTATGGTCATATGTTACATGGAGGAGGAAATGGCCGTATGTGCCTGCACAGGCGCATCCGCCCCTTACCTGTATACCGTACCTGTCGCTCAACAGCTTGACCACAAGATTATAATGCATGTCTTCAATATAGAAAGAGACCGACCCCAGACGGTGTGTTATGCTTGGTGCCAGGATATGGAGCCCCGGTATTTCTGCGAAACCTGCGAATATTTTATCCAGGAGCTCTTTCTCTCTGTCTGCCATCCTGTCCGTCCCCATCATCTCCTTAAGCTCAATGGCCAGAGCAGCCCTTATCATCTGCAGAAAGGCCGGTGTGCCACCATCTTCCCGTAACTCAATGTTGTCAACATATTTGTATTCCCCCCACGGGTTGGTCCAGTCAACGGTACCACCTCCGGGTTGGTCGGGAGCTGAGGATTTATAAAGTGATCTGTCAAAGAGCATAACGCCCGAAGAGCCGGGGCCTCCAAGGAATTTATGCGGAGAAAAGAAGATGGCATCAAGCTTCTCAAGGCTGTTTTCGGGATGCATGTTGATGTCAACGTATGGAGCCGAGGCCGCGAAATCAATGAAGCAAAGACCCCCATTCTCATGCATGATGCGGGCAAGCTGATGATAAGGGGTGAATATCCCTGTGACATTTGAACATGCCGAGAATGAACCTAACTTGAACTTCCTGTCACGGTATTTGTCAAGAGCCTTCTGAAGGTTGGCAGGGTCAACGGTGAGATCACTTCCCGGCTCAATCATCACCACATCCGCCATGGTCTCATACCACGAAGTCTGGTTAGAGTGATGTTCTATATGCGTTATAAATACTACCGGGCGCTCAAATTCGCTCAGGCATCTTTCTGTTTTAGGATAGTTGCATCCCTTGAGCCCAAGCATCCTCTGGAACTTGCTTACCACTGCCGTCATGCCTGCACCGGCAGCGATGAGTACATCATCAGGACCGGCATTTACATGCTTCTTGATTATCTCCTGTGCATGATGATAGGCCCATGTCATTATTGAACCGGTCTCTGAGGTCTCGGTATGCGTGTTCGCAACGAAAGGACCGAAAGTGGAGACCATTTTTTCCTCTATGGGCCCGTATAACCTTCCGCTGGCTATCCAGTCACAATAGATTATTTTTTTCTTACCATAGGGAGTGGTATACTCCTGATCGATCCCAATGATATTCTTCCTGAATTTACTGAAATACTCCTCTAATCTGCTTCTTTGGTCAGACATGTCAGCTGCATAATTTAAATGACCCAAATATAATTCTTTTTAAGATCAGTGCCAGACCCGGCACCTCTGCTTCACCATTGCGACACTCATTAGTGGATGTCAATGATACGATGGTCTATCAGCACGAACAGCAGCATGAGCAGGACTGAAAAGACAAGCCACCGGACAACAGGTATATATTCGGCCGGTCTGATCTTCATTTTTTTCCACACATAGTACATCAGAAAAATCTTTTCCAGGAAATAGACGATGAATGTGGCAAGCGCCACACCGACCACGCCGTAGGGTCTTATGAGTAACAGGCTCAGGGGAATGTTCACCGCTATCTCTACAGCGGCAGCGATAAGTGTTATTTTGGTCTTCCTTCTTCCTATGATGATTGTCTGGGGGAATACCAGGCGGGGGATTATCAGGAGCAGGTAGATCATGAATACGTCAGCACTCCGGGTGAACTCAGGTGTGAATAGGCGCGGGTAGATCCAGCGTGCAACGAGCATTGTGGCCATCGATATGGGGAACAGGTATTTGATGAGCCTGTCTGACCGCTTTCGCAGGGTCACAAGTGCCTGGCGCATCCCTTCCCTGGTACTGAAGTGTGGCAGGAGAGCACTGCTCAGCCCGTTGGCAAGCAGAAGGACCAGCGGGAACTCCTTTGCCCCGTAACGGTACATGGCAAAGACACCCGGATCAGCATACCGTGCTGAGATTATTATACCGTCAACATACTGTGCCGAACCGCTTATAAGGAAGGCGAGGATCAGTGGCATGCCAACCTTGAGATGCTCTCTTATGAAGTCATACGACACTTTGAAGACCGAATATCTGCGCAACAGTATGATCAGCCACACCCACCGTGCCGCTGTGATAACTAACAGACCCCATATTGCACTCTTCTCATCGAAACCGGCTATCACAGGCGCGAGGACAAGAAGCAACTGAGCTGCATATGTGTATATGCCGTACTGGAGAATACGGTGAGGCCTTTTATTGAGCAGGTAGATGTATTCAATCAGGGTCACGGGATTGCTGAGCAGAATATAGAACAGCAACATGTTCGGATATGGAATCTCCGTATGCCCGCCCGGCGTTAATACCGTGTACCGGATCAGGAAACCCAGTATAAAGACCAGAACACTGAAGAATGTTATAAGAAGGAAGGCATTGTATATTTCAGGTGACTTGCGATCTTCGGTCACGGCCTCATTCCTGAAGGTCCTGTTACTGTTATATAATGTAAGGAGCGACTGTATGATGCCGGTCACCCAGAAGAAGCTGAGCAGGCTGGAAATAAAGAGGAACAGCTCCCAGTTGCCTATCTGTGGACGTGAGAGATGACTTTTAGTAAAGACTATGCTTATAATTAGAAAGGTAGCAAATCTGAGCAGCTGTACCGCCTGCAGCCCTGAGATATTGTCTATGAATTTCAGTCTGGTCAAACTAATGGACTATTGATACAGGAACGTTGTGAGCCATCAATAATTGTACCCTCAAATTTCAACCTGGCGAAGATACCATTTGCGGGAAATTGATAACAAAATAAAAATAAATATTTGTAGAATGAGAATTTTGCTGTTTATTTGCACTCCGTAAAACGGTGGTTGTAGCTCAGCTGGTTAGAGCGCCAGATTGTGGATCTGGAGGCCGCCGGTTCGAACCCGGTCTTCCACCCTGTTTAACAAAAGCTGACCCGCAGATGCGGGTTCAGCTTTGTTTTTTTAATTCGGATGAAGCCTGCTTCAGATTGTGATAAAAAAATGAAGCTGGCCACCGGGCATTGGCCCGGGGTAGATTTTCATGAAATTGACAGAAATTCCTGAACATAATTTTTAACATAATCTCAAGTATTGTATTAACTGTGTTAAGGATATTACCGCTATTGAGCCGGAACTAATCACTTGTCGTCAAATAGTTGATATCCCGCCCATAATACTACAATATTTCGGGCACAGGGCCGTTTGGAATACATGTTCATAAAGCTATCATACAAAAGCACCTATCCCTATGGTATTTATACCCCGATAAGCTATGGTCCAAATATATAAACTACAATTGCCTGTATGCATACGATCAGGAAAATCCTATCAGGAATGGTGAGCAAATGTTACAGTGACATTTGTAAACTGCACGTCAGCCAGGGGACTTTTTGTGATATTCACGAACAGTCTGCCCGAGAGGCAACACCGCCATACAGTATCACTGAATTGCATACTGAACAGTCACTCAATATCGTACCTAACTCCAATTGAGTTAAAACCTAATTCTAAGTCTTATGAAGAAATTATTTCTGTTGTTTGTTTTGTTTGTATTAGCAGGTATAAGTACCCTGTGGGCACAGACAAAAGTGATTACAGGTACCGTTACCTCCGCCACCGAGGTAGAGGGTGCAATTCCCGGAGTATCTGTGTATGTCAGGGGCACCGTCATAGAAACATCATCAGATGTTAACGGCAGGTACTCACTGACCGTTCCGGAAGATGCAGTAACTCTTGTCTTCTCGTTCGCCGGGATGAAACAACAGGAGGTAGACATCTCTGGTCGTTCAGTGGTCAACTGCGTGATGGAGTCTGATGTGGCAGGACTCGATGAAGCCGTTGTGACAGCACTTGGTATCAAGAGAGAGAAAAGGGAAATTACCTATCAGACCCGGAGGGTTGACAATGCAGAGCTGACCGCAGCACAGCCGACGAGAGCCGGTAGTGCACTTGCAGGAAAGGTTGCCGGTCTGCAGATCAACGTACAGGATAACAGCGTCAACCCATCAACGCAGATCATCCTCAGAGGTCTGAGATCAATATCATCAGATAATCAGGCTCTTATTGTTATTGATGGATCTATTGCATCACTCGCCGCTTTTAATGACCTGAATCCTAACGATATCGCTGACCTCAGCATCCTCAAGGGTGCAACAGGAGCAGCTCTTTACGGGTCTCTGGCCGGCAACGGTGCTGTCCTTGTAACAACCAAAAAAGGTCAGGAAAGAGAAGAGATCACCGTGGGACTTATCTCATCATTCACTGCGGAGAAGGTTGCATACCTGCCCGACTTCCAGACAGAATACGGCACAGGATGGGAGGGCGCCTATGATGCAGTTGCAAACACCAACTGGGGACCACGCTTTGACGGCATCATGCGCCAGATAGGCCCTTCATTCCCTGACGGAACTTATCAGGCAGTGCCCTACGCACCGGTTCAGGACAACATTCTCGAATTCTTTAACACAGGTTATACCCTTGATAATACAGTATATCTGAGCGGTAGCCATGAGACAAGCAAGTTCTACCTTTCGGTAGGTGACCAGAGAGCGACAGGTATCGTGCCTGGCGACACATACCAGAGAAACACATTAAGGGTCAATTCCAGTAAAAAGGTTGGTAATGTTGAACTCTCACTGAACTCAAGTCTCTTCACTGACCATACGGATCAGGCCGGTTCTACCATGGGAGAGCAGGACAGGCCATTATATTGGTTCCTGCTGAATACCGCTACCAACATCCCACTGGCACGGTACAAGGACTGGAGAAATGATATATACTCAGAACCCAGTGGCTATTACAACGATTACTATGAGAATCCTTATTTCTGTGTTGACACGAACCGGGATAATGACTGGACAAACAGGCTTACTGCCAACTTACAGGCATCATGGGATATCTTATCATGGCTTAACATGACAGCCAGGATAGCATCAAACAACTCATGGGGTTATGGAAAAAACTACCGTGATGCATATACATTCGATACTGAACTTAAACCAACGGGAAGCAATATCTCTTCATTCCTTGAAGATACACAGTTCCAGATATCCAACTATGTGGGAGACTTCCTGATGACAGGAAGCTGGAATTTCAGTGATTTCTCACTGAAAGGCATCGTCGGTGGAACCGTGATGTCCTATAAATCAAGGTACCAGTATATCAGGGTCAACAATCTGAGCATTCCGGACTACTATAACGTTTCGAACGGAACAGGAATCCCGTCAGTTACTGCTAATGCATTGGATGAGCGCCAGCTTGGGTTCTTCGGAGATGTCACCCTTGGGTTCCGCAATTACATATTCCTGAACCTCTCCGGAAGGAACGACTGGACCTCAACCCTTTCAAAGGGAAACAACAGCTATTTCTATCCGGGCTTTGGTCTCTCATTCGTTCTTACGGATGCCATCGATGCTCTCAAGAATAACAACATCCTTACTTATGCCAGGCTTACCGCATCGAACTCGACTGTTTACAATGACCTGACTCCGTACAAGATCAACGAGACCATCGGTAATAACAGTGCATCCCCATACGGGTCAGTCAACGGTTTTGTACTCAATAGCACCACCGTTGACCCCGACCTCAGGAAGGAGAAACTCAACGCCACCGAGTTTGGCGCCAACCTGGGTCTCTTCCAGTCAAGGATTATGATAGACATATCATACTTCATGACAAAAACCTCTGATCTGATCAACATTATCATGCCATCATCGACATCAGGATTAGCCTCATATCTTACGAACATCGGTTCACTGAAGGGTTCAGGATGGGAGCTTTCTCTCGGCGGCTCGATCATTAAGTCAAAGAGCCTGACATGGGATATGAGTTTCAACTACTCCACCGAAACCACCATTGTCAGTGATATCAGCGAAGGACTTGATGAGGTTGCAGTGGGTGCATGGGGACAGTATGGTTTATATGCCGTTGTCGACATGCCCTATCCCCAGATCAAAGCCAACACCTACGTCAGGGATCCTCAGGGCAGGCTTGTCATCGATCCGGCCACCGGATTCCCCAGGGTGAATGAAGATCTTGAAGCTCTGGGCAGAACAACCCCCAGGCATATGATGGGTCTGAGTACCTCACTGAAGGCATACGGGTTCACCCTCTCAACCACCCTGGACTACAGAACAGGCCATGTGTTTTATGCACAGGGCCAGGATGTGATGGAATCAACCGGAAGGTCAATGGTGAGTGTATCAGCCAACAGGCAGGACTTTGTGATTCCAAACTCAGTCATCGAAACCAGTCCGGGTGTCTATGTTGAGAACACCAATATTCCCATTCAGAACGGAGACCAGAGATACTGGACCGACACCTACAACAATGTAAAGGAAAACTATGTGATCGATGCAACAGCTTTCAAGATCAGAGAACTCGCGCTGATATACACCCTCCCTTCGTATATGATCAGGAACACTCCTCTCCGGAAGGTGTCTGTTGGTTTCATTGCAAGGAACCTTCTCACACTGCTCCCCGCAGAGAACACTTTCTCTGATCCTGAATTTAACAATATCGGATCTAACAACAATACAATCGGGGTAGGTGGTTACTTACAGATGCCTCCGACAAGATCGTTTGGAGTCAATTTAAACATAGAATTTTAAAACAGATTGGTATGAAACCATTTAAATATATTTTGATCCTTGTCTTAAGCCTGGGTGCTTTCAACTCCTGTCTTGTTGATCAGTCTACCAGGTACGACCAGAATGATGATGGCGTTAATCTGGTTACATTTGAGAACCTTTCCGCCAATTATTCCGTTGAGGCAAACGGTGACGAGTATGAACGGTTCGTCCAAGTCAAACTGGTTGGACCTACATCCATGTTCATGACCGGTGATATCAACGTAACCGTATCTGTTGATCCCAGTTCCACTGCAGTGGAAGGAACACACTTCATTCTTAACAATCCTGCATTTACCCTGACAGAGGCTGATAATTACCTGGCACTGCTCAGTGTGACAATCCTTACCGAGGGCAATGCCCAGCCAGATGAAGATTCTCCAGAGTATGAATCCTATGTAGCCCCGATAATGGTTTTAAGCATTACTGCAACCGGAGATCCTAATGTATCTGGAACCGGCAAACTGGGTAGGTATACCCTTGCGTATGCCCCTCCTAACATTTACGCGGGTGACTATGACGTAGAGTTATACTATTTCCACCCCACCGCTGGCGGTACATATCCGACAGAGCCTTATGGGGGTATCAGGTATAGTGAAAAAACACTGGTTGCCTTAACGGCAAGAAAATGCGAAACCAGTTTTGCAATATGGAAAGAAAACCTTTGCCAGATAACAGTCAAAGCTGACAACTCAATCGAATTCCAGGTTGCAGATACATGGCCCTATGATTTGTTACCCGGTGATCCTAATAACGCGTCCAACGTATCTTATTTTGATCCTGTCACACGCCAGATCCACCTGTTTTATTATTATGTCGGAACCGATGGCCCTGAAATATTCTGGGAGACTTTAACGCCCAAGCTCTGAGTCTATTCCGGAATAAAGGATATAAAACAAGAATGTTTTATAATAAATTAATAAACAGTATTATGAGAAAATTATTAAGATATAGGATATTTGGACTTGCACTTATAATGGCAATAGGCATTACGGCCTGTGACACTGCCAGCCAGGAAGTAGAACCTGTTGTAAGTCCTGACGGCTATCCGGTAGCAACGTTCTCACCAATATCAAAGACGTGTAATGAGGGGGATACAGTCTATTTCCAAATCACGACTGACAGGCCGATTGACAGATCCATAACATTTACATTTGCACAAACTGGCGGTCCGGCAACCGCAGACGATTATACAGCTTTCCCGGCAGTTCTTGAGCCGTACACCAAATCGGTTGATCTGATGATAATCACCTGGCAGGATCCCGACGCTGATGAATCGGAAGCACTTCTGGGTGAAATTGGCGTTTACGGCATCGCTGACAGATACCTGCTTAATCCCGAAACCATCAACCCCACAGCCGTATCGCTTACTATAAACAATCATATAGGCAATATGACTGTTGACTTCTATTGGGACAAAAACATTACCATCGGTGAATATACCTATTCAACAACAACCAATGTTGACTTTGACTTCTTATATGCAAATGCGGAGGGTTTTGATCTAAATGATGTCTGGGCTTCGTTACCTGAATGGGCAGCAGCTTCAAGTAACTATCCGGAATCATTCTCATTTGAAAACCTTGCAGACGGATCGTATTATTTTTTCGCCAACCTCTTTTCAAATGCTTTAGCAGGTGAAGGTGCAAATACTACAATCCCGATAACTTCAGTATTTAACCGTCAGGGAACCACACTTCTCGATTATGAGCTTACTCAGTCAGAAGAAGATGCTATGAGCTCTGAACAGCCCGGTTTTGATGATGACGGATCTGACTTTAACATGATTTTGTTCAAGGTCACTGTAGCGGACGGGAAATACACAATCTACGATGCTGATGATTTGAACCTGGGCACATACAAGAAGAGCGGTACCGGTAAAACACCAAGACCTTTTCTTAATAAATAAACGAACTAAACCATCTCAGGCCTATTGTCTCTCAGCCATGCTGTTATACCTGTACCTTGCCAATGCCGAAAGAGAGACAAGCACTGCAATCAGTACATAAACAAACAGGGGCACCGGTACAGGATCACCTCCGGCATATGAATGCAGGCCTGACAGGTAATAATTGACGCCGAAATAGGTCATCAGGACTGATGAGAAGGCAAACAGGGAGAGGAGATTGAAAGCATATGTATCCCTCATTCCCGGGATCATGCGGGAGTGGGTAACAAGGGTATATACGATGATGGTAATGAGTGACCATGTCTCTTTTGGGTCCCAGCCCCAGTACCTGCCCCATGATTCATTTGCCCAGACGGCTCCAAGGAATGTACCTATGGTAAGAAAATAGAGCCCGAGGGTAAGTGCTCTGTAGTTAATCAGAGTCAGTTCATCAATTACAGGGCTTATTCTTACCTTGTTACTGCTGTTGACAAAAACCATCATTACCAGCACTATCAGTCCGAGTATAGCCCCCAGCCCCAGGAAGCCATAACTGCCTGTGATGACTGAGACGTGCAGCGTCAGCCAGTATGACCGCAGCACAGGCACAAGGTTGGTTATCTCAGGATCCATGAAACTGAGGTGTGCCACCATTAGCGTCAGTCCTGCAAGAACGGAGGTGGCCGCCAGCGTCAGCAGCGATTTCCGGCTGAAGATCAGTCCGGCAAGGATTGTTACCCACGAAATGAACAGCATTGACTCATACCCGTTGCTCATCGGTGAGTGACCGGAGACGTACCACCTTATACCCAGTCCAAGTATATGTAAAAGGAATCCGGCAGCAATAAGGCCGGACAGGACTTTCAGCAGTACCCCTGAGCTCTCTCTGCCTCTGATGATCATTGTAATAATAATAATTATCATCACAAGACCGACAGTAGCATAATAGGGAAAGAGCCTCTCGAATATTTTTGCTTTGTAATAAAACAGCTCAGCCCTGATCTTTCTCTCCGGCGGCAGGTCATAACCGGCATGCAGGCTCTGGTACTGCTTCACGGCGGTCAGGTACTCATCCGGGGCAGCTACACCGGAGTGGCTGAGTGATGTCACAGCCTGTGCCCACAAGGGTACCACGCTTAGCACAAAGAGCGAATCTTCACCGGAGACTCCATACCTTACAGCCTCCTCTGCCCTGCCCCAGTGGTCTGTGCCATCCCTCAGCGGGAAGATGCGCATGAATTCGCCTGATGACATCATGTAACATATGTTGACCCTCTCATCAACCTTGATCACCTCCTTGTCAAAACGGCTGCGCTCACTCTCGGGTTTTGCGTAGGCTTTCTCCACATATGAAGAAAGCTTATACCCGCCCCTGTCTCCAAAGGTCACAATATCGGAGAAGGCAGCCATATCACTCTTCATGCCCAGTACCTGCCTGACCTCTTCATTTGAAACTTTTATCAGGGGCACATTCTGCCAGTGGTAGAAATCGAGTGAACAACCCAGGAAGACCTGCATGGGCGACAGTCCCTCATGGCTGTTCTCTCTTGCCACTTTGCGCAGTATATCGCTGCTAATGGTATACAGCGGTTTGGTCCGGCCCTTCTGATCCTGAGCCAGCACCGTACCAAAACTGTCAGCCGCCTTCCTCTCTATCTCCAGGTACTGGCCCCTGACAGGTGCCAGTGAACCAAGTATCAGAAGACATATGATGACTGCCGGTCTTCGGTATCTTGAGCTCCAGTAACCAGTGGTAACCGTGCGGAAAAACGACTTCCTGTTAAGCAGAGACAGAACGATAAACAGGAACAATAGCCCATAACCGGCATAAGTTGTGTACATACCTGCGGGATCATGATTTACTGAGAGTACGGTGCCTTGCTCATCACTATCGTAAGACGACTGGTAAAAACGGTATCCACGATACTTGAGGATATGATTCATGTAGATATCATACTGAAGGTCAGTGCCGTTGACGCTGTCCGTAAGGGTCACCATGCTCCGGAAGCCCGACGGGCTGTTTGACCCCGGGTAACGCTTAACAAAAAAGTCGTTAAGCTTCAGGCTGAAAGGCAGGCTTAACACGCTGCTGCCATAGCTTACTCCTGCCATGAGGCTGCCTGCCATGCCATGCCACTCAGACCTCACCTCTCCCGTATCATCCCAGAGGTAAACTTTTCTGGTAAAACCCGGCCCTGAGAGAGTGCACTCCAGTGCTCCGCCGTCGGGCTGGACTCCCTCTCCCACAGCAGGCACCACCCATCCGCTCATAGTAATGGCCTGCGGCATCAGCCGGTATCCCCCTACGGTATAGACCGTACCCCCGGAAAGTGCTATCAGCGTATCGGGACGATATATAACAGTCTGCATCCCCTGCATGATGGTGGAGCGTATCTCACGGTCAGACCTTATATAAAACGAGGAGCTGTCAGTGGTGACATTTATATCTGCCCCGGTACCGAAGCCTATTGTCATCTCTCCTATCATACCTGTCTCACCTTCGGCAAGGGTAATGACTTCGCTGCTCACCATGTCATGAGTAGAGATGAATGACACCATCGGTACACCATCGGGCAACTCCTCCACCTGCCTGACGGCACCGGCAATGTATCTGTCAAAGGTGAGAGAAACCTCCCGGTCTCCGGCCTTCAGCCTCTTTTTGAAGTTGCCGTGCCGGCCTCCGGCTATGCTTATCTCATCCGAGTGGCTGGCAAGAACGCTGCCGTCAGTGCCATACAGCTCAAACGACAGGGTATTACCCGATGAATATGTCAGAGAGGTTGATTCTCCTTCCCTGATGTGCATCATGCCATCATAACCGGTATATCTTGTAATGGCAGCACCGGCAACCATGATTATGAAAGCTGTGTGAAAGAGCATAACGGTTAATTTCTCCCTGCGATAGAGCCTGAACATAACAATCTGCCCTGTAAGATTGATCACCAGCAGCAGGAAGAGAAGTTCAAACCAGCGGGTATTGTAAACCATCGCCCTGGCACTCTCAGAGCCAAAATCATTCTCAATGAATGTTGCCGCAGCCATGGCGATGGCAAGAACCACAAACAGTATGGCCATCATGGCGGGAGAAAAGAGAAACCGGATCCTTTTCATATAAGAGATTTATTACAAATCTAATAATTAAGGATGACTTGCTGGTATGAAGACGGAAAGTGGCAGGGTCCGGAAGGCGGAGGTCTGCGAAGGCGGAAGACCTTGCCATTGAAGACCTGAATATAAGGAACTTAGACTATTAATTCTTAATTCTTCACTCTTAACTCTTAATTCTTAATTCTTAATTCTTTTTCAGCCTCATTGTGCGCATATAATGCACCATGCTCCATATCTCCGTGTCAGAGCTTCTTTTTTCGTAGGCCGGCATCTCACCCCTACCGAATTTTGTCTGATAGAAAATCTCACCATCGGACAGGTTCTGGAACTCCTGGCCGGAAAGATCACCAGGGAAGATCTTGCTCATCTTCCCGCGCGGTCCGTCACCCAGACCTCTCTTGCCATGGCACAGTGCACATTTACGGTCATATGCAAGCTGTCCCGCCCTGATAATTGCAGTGTCGGCAGCCAGCGGGTTGGTCATCACTTTATACCCGGAAGGAATTATCCATGGCTCTCCTTTCTTCTGCTGTGCCCCGGCATCAGGTGATATCATCAACATAAATGCTGACAGTGCGGTAAACAAAAATATCCCCTTTAGTCTCTTCATCATATTAGCTAACGACTCTCCTTCCATCCTGACATGATGCTCTTCAGATTACGGCCCGCAATACTTATGGTCAGGTGCATCAACACAAAGAATGAGATGGTTATTGCCATTACAATATGTACTATATCAGTGAATGCATAGAAATTGACTCCGGGAAATATTTTCATCAGTATCCCCGGATACATCATAATCCACCCGCTGATAATGATTAATGGTACCACGAGGTACATGGCACCAATATATGTTGCCTTCTGCAATGGATTGAACTTGTTTTCACTGTCCACCGGGTATGGGGCTTCCTCACCGTTGGATCTTCCATGGAGGTAATAGCGCATCTGCCTCCATAACCTCATCCATGAACCCTTGAGCCTTAGACGATAGTGTTTACCGTTGTCAGTGAAGAGGTTACCCAGGAAGAACCCCAGATAGCTGACTGTCAGCAATATGCCTGAAATATTATGAACAGACACTCTGCTATGATAGCTGACGGCCGAATCGGCTGACGGGTCATAGATGCCAATCAGTAATCCTGTTACAATCAGAATAATGCACAGAACTGCGTTGGCCAGGTGCCAGAGCCGCACCCAGATCGGATAGTGGTAGAAATTTCTGCTCATGAATGCAAAGTTATATTATATCCTGATAATTACCATCCTGTCGCCGCTAACCTGATAGCTGCTAACAGCCTGCCTTGAAAAGGCCCAGTTCCTTCTCTTCAAATCCTGCAATATATTCTGACCGCATGTTGTTTTCAGGTACTACCAGCGATATAAAGAGTTCTACAGATGAAGAATAGTCAGGGTCACGCTGCGCATCGTGAAGGAGTAGGTAACCCATTATTATATTGGCAGCCATTTCAACAAGCCTGCGTGCATGAAAATCAGTCAGCTCATTGTTGCCTGCAGAGATAATCTCTGTTACTCTCTTTTCATAATCATCAGTAAGACTTATAAGTCTCTTGCGCAGATGATCCATCTCAGGTCTGATCTCCCTCTTTTCATATTCGCGCATCTGTGCCAGGTAGCTGCCTGTTGTCACCCCCCGTATTGCTGCCACCACCTGGAGCTGGGATGTCCCTTCGTAAATGGATGTAATACGGGCATCACGGTAGAGGCGTTCCACCGGAAAGTCCTTGATAAAGCCTGCTCCGCCGTGGATCTGAACAGCGTCATAGGCAATGCGGTTACACCACTCACTGCTGACGAGTTTGACCATAGGAGTAAAAATGTCAGCCAGTCTGGTGTTGGCCTTCAGCTCATCACGTTCTTCTTTAACGAGTGGCCGCTCATCGGCAATAAAAGACCATGCCTTGTAGATATCAACAAACCTTGCTGTCTCATAGAGAAGTGACCTCATCGCCTCAAGGCGTACCCTCATGACAGTAAGCATCTCATATACAGCAGGAAACTGGTCTATCGTCCTGTCAAACTGTTTTCTTTCCGAGGCATATTTCCTTGCCTCCTCATATGCTGCCTGGGCTATCCCCACCGACTGTGCCCCTATTCCAAGGCGAGCACCATTCATCAGTGACATAACATATTTAATAAGGCCCATCCGACGCTCACCTATCAGTTTTGCAGGAGCATTGCGGAACACCAGCTCGCAGGTAGGCGAGCCTTTTATACCCATTTTGTTCTCTATACGTCTTACCCTGACGCCACCGTCAGCCTTACTGTATACAAAGAGCGACAATCCCCTTCCGTCGGTAGTGCCCTCTTCTGACCGGGCAAGGACAAGGGATATATCTGCATCACCATTGGTAATGAACCGTTTAACACCATTGAGCAACCATATTCCTTTTTCTTCGTCATAATGAGCTTTCAGCTGTACTGCCTGCAGGTCTGACCCTGCATCAGGTTCGGTCAGATCCATGGCAGCCGTGGCTCCCTTGTTGAAGCGTGGCAGAAATTCACTCTTTATCTCTTCGGAAGCATACTCAAGGATTGTCTCTCCACAGTCCTGCAACCCCCAAATGTTTGCGAAACCGGCATCAGCTCTCGACACCATTTCTGCCGCCATCACGTACGGTACCATCGGGAAGTTGAGCCCCTGGAACCGTCGCGGAAAGTTCATCCCTATGACACCTGCCCTTGTCAGCGCGTCATGGTTCTCCTGTGTGCCGCGTGCATATTGCACATGTCCCTCTGTTAACTGCGGTCCCTCATGATCAACATCCTCTGCGTTAGGTGCTATAACCTCGGCGCAGACAGATCCGATGATCTCAAGCACCTTATCATAGTTATCCATCGCATCCTCAAAGTCGTGC
>JAVEYS010000010.1:0-60875 GCA_034003345.1 Bacteroidales bacterium | reverse complement strand
ATGACTGCTCGTGGAGTGTTACCTACACGTATACTGTCAGGGACAAGTGTGACAACTATGTTGCCACTGTTCCCGGTGTCACCTACAGCGGAGGGGATCAGACAGCGCCAGTCCTTACGGGAGTGTTCCCCACGGGCCAGACAGGCATGGATCTGTGTTATGCAGATATCCCTGCCGGACCTACTGAGGCAGACATAGCAGCGTTATACACTGATGCCTGCGGCGGGGCTATCACTGTAGTCAAGAGCGGCAGTCCGACGGGCGATGACTGCTCGTGGAGTGTCACCTACACCTATACTGTCAGGGACAAGTGTGACAACTATGTTGCCACTGTTCCCGGTGTCACCTACAGCGGAGGGGATCAGACAGCGCCAGAATTTACTGTACCGTCAGAGACAACTATTTGTAGAGATGTTACATGTGCCTACGATGCAAGTCCTTCAATTACTGGTGAAGTAAATGACGAATGGGATAATTGCTCAGTAGGGATAGAAGCTGTTCCATCAGACGATCTTAGCAACTTACCCAGTTGTGATATTGCAGGCTTCATTACAAGGACATGGACACTGACTGACAACTGTGGCAATGCAACTGTCCAGTATCAGACCATCTGGGTGCAGCCTGTACCGAGAATTTCAGTGCAGGTGCCTGACACTCTCTTCTGCAACGGATCGACAGTAGATTTCACAATCGACTCACTTGTAGTATCAAGAGGAGAAGTGATGTATGACTTTGATGTGACCTATCCTGCAGGCATAAGCGGACTTCTTTCAGGCGGTTCGCGACAGATAATAAATATCTCAGACGAGCTTATCAACAGCACTGACAGCTATCAGTCTGTAACCTATACCTTCAGACCTTATATCCAGGGTAAACCGGGAGACCCGACATGCCATGACGGCATCAATATAACCATAGTCATACATGTTGAGCCGACGGCAAGAGTATCACATATCCTGGCGGACGATGAGCTCTGTAACGGAGAGAATGTCAATATACAGATATCGACAGTGACTACACCCTTCAGAGGAATTGAGTTTAATGTTGATGCCATAAATGATAACCCGGAAATCTCCGGTTACACAAACAGGAGCGGACTGATTGTCACGGATATCATTACTGAACCACTGACAAACACCGGCGATACTGCCAGGATGGTGCTTTACGTTATTTCTCCGGTGACACTTGATGTCAATGGTAATCAAAAATGTTACGGGGTAAATGATACGGTGGAGGTTTGGGTCAATCCCACGCCAAGGGCTGTGCCATTGAATTATGCACCTGAAATATGTGACCAGGGGACTACGAATATAGTACTGACATCACCTACGGTAACCACCTCGGGTGTGAGAGAATTCAACTATACTATAAGTGCTACATCTACTATGGCCATTGTTGCAGGCAACAGAGCCCCGGCCAACAGCCAGCCTGACAATACAGCTCTTCAGTTCCAGTACACGAATGAAAGTGATACGATGCAGTCGGTATTTTTCCATATTACTCCGAAGGTAACAGTTTTGGGGTGCCCCTATGGGGATACTATTATATCAGAAGTGAAGGTGCATCCAAGACCCCTGCGGTCAATTGAGATTCTGGACTCCATAACATGTGACGGAGGCCAGAATGGTGCGCTGGAGGTTATACCTGCAAGAGGGATGGATCCGCTGTGGGTTGAATGGACCGGACCTGATTACTGGGAGGATGAAGGATACAACATGTTCATTGTGACCGAGAGGAACCAGGGCTATTATACGGCTACTCTAACTGACGATCTGGGATGTTCGAACTGGGATTGGCTCCAGCTGAGTGAGCCGAACACGGAGGTGGCATTCTATTTTGACAGCTTTATCTCCTGTCCCGGAGCCAATGACGCAATAGCCGGGATGGCTCTGACGGAGGGACAGGCTCCGCCGTATTACTATTATCTGATCTGGAATGACACCGACACTGTATATCAGGGATGGATGCCGCCTGAAGATACCTTCTTCTTTCTTCCAAACCTCAGACCGGGAGAATATCACCTGATAGTAGAGGATGACAACGGATGCAAGAAAGAACTGCTGCGAACACTCTATGATGCCCCTGCAACAACGGTATTGTTTGAAAAGTCATTGTACGGAGAACATAATATCTCCTGCGAATCTTATAATGATGGTCAGATTTGGGTCAGCAAGATCAGCAGCTTTTATATGGACGGAGCTGATACCGTATTTGTTACTACAAGGGCTCCCTATACATATCAGTGGACGGCATCTGACGGAGGGGCCATCACCGGCAGTTCTACCGACAGCATCCTGGTGAACATACCGGCTGGAACTTATTCGCTTACTGTCACGGACAGATGGGGTTGTGTGTTCTATTTCAATGATGTTATGACAGAACCTGACGGCATAGACCTTCTGGATGAGGAGGTTTCATTAAGTGCAGATGGTAATTATCAGATTTCGTGCTATGGACTAAATGATGGTTATATTAACCTCCAGTTCGACGGAGGCTCAGGGGATTATGATTATGCCTGGACCGGCCCTGGAAGCTATGCCGCAACAACGGCATCAATTGCAGGACTTACTGCGGGGACATACAATCTGACAGTGACAGATGCCAACATGTGTCACAGGGAGTATTCATATGTTCTTGATGAACCAGATTCGCTGGCTCTTGATATAGTCAAATCGCTTACCTACGATGGAGCTTACAATATCAGTTGCAACGGTGATGACGGCACAATAGATCTAACAGTCTCAGGTGGGAGCGGACCGGGAACATACACCTACAGCTGGACCAGTCTTGATGATCCCTCATGGTCATCTGTTCTTGAAGATCTTACCACAGGGGCAGGAACATACAGGTTATCGGTTACTGATGTCAATGGCTGTACCAATGACAGGGTCATACCGTTCACTCAGCCTGAACCTCTTACACTGACGCTTGGTGTGTCGGAAATAACATGCCTGAATGCTCCGGCCTATGATGACGGAGCCATAGATCTTACTGTCAGCGGTGGCATACCGCCCTACTCATATGCATGGGAAGGTCCCTCCGGTTACACCTCCGGCCTTGAAGACATCTCAGCTCTGACAGAGGGGAGTTATCTTGTGACCGTGACGGATGATTATGGATGCATTATGACTGCAGATACCCTCATGACAATTCCCGAACCGCTTACACTTAATTTTCTTCAATCAGATTATAATGGCTACAGCATCAGCTGCTTCGGCAGGGCTGACGGATGGCTCAAGGCTACCCCCCTTACAGGTACAGCGCCATATGATTATTCATGGAGCGGACCGGAGGGATATGCAACTGCAGGCACAGATTCAATTTATAGTCTTGAAGAAGGCACCTACTCATTGACCCTCATTGACAGAAATATGTGTACGACTATTCAGGAAGCTACTCTCTTGTCCCCCGGGCAGCTGAGCATGATACTGAATATTGGAATGAGCAATGGCGGAGGATACAACATCAACTGTTACGGGGCAGCTACAGGAAGTGTTGACATCACAGCCGTGAATGCTGCCGGCACGCCGGCGTATCTGTGGTCAGACGGTCTCTCCGGAGCCTCACGTGAGGATCTGGAGGAGGGTTTCCATGAGGTCATCATAACTGACGGCAATGGTTGTATGGCTGATACCTCACTTACACTTACACAGCCCGAGCCGCTTGTGATCAATTTCAGCATGGTCTCACCATACTGCCCGGAGAGCAATGACGGAACTATTTTTGCTGGCGTGACAGGAGGAGAGGGGGCCTACAGTTTCCACTGGAACGATGGTCAGATAACACAGGAGGCCGATGGTCTGACAGCCGGACTTTATGTTGTTGAGGCGATGGATTTCAATGGTTGTGTGTTGATTGATTCGCTGCTTCTCAATCCGCTGAATGAGATTTGTGTGGGTATACCCAATGCATTCTCACCTGATGGCGACGGAGTGAACGAATACTGGAATATCACCCGTATCTCCTTCTATACCGAGGCTGAAGTATTTATTCTTAACAGGTGGGGTGAGATGGTTTGGAAATCCCGGAAGGGGTATCCTGAGCCATGGGACGGTCGTGCTTCCAACGGGAAGGAGCTGCCTATGGATTCCTATCATTATGCCATTGACCTTCATAACGGCGATAAACCTATAGTAGGACACGTGACCATTATCAGGTAGACATGAATAAGAGAGGAGGAGCATATAGAGTGAAGAAGTGGTGTTTGATAACAGCTGCAGTAGTGATGACGTCAGGGCTTAACGCCCAGCAGTTACCTGTCTACAGCCAGTATCTCTTTAATAAGTATCTTATCAATCCTGCCGTTGCCGGAAGTGATGGCTACACCAGTATTAACATTACAACCAGGAATCAATGGACAGGCTATCCGGGAGCACCGCAAACCTATTCTCTTAGCGCGCAGGGAAGGATTCTTAAACAGAAATATCTCATCAGGGAGAACATTTTTGACAAGAAGATCTTTAAGCCGCATAGTGAAGGCAAGGTAGGTCTGGGAGCGGCCATATTTTCTGATATTAACGGTCTTGTACGTCGTACCGGGTTCTCAACATCATACGCTTATCATATCTGGCTGCAGGGAGGCACGCAGCTTTCGTTCGGACTGGCTTTTACCGGTTATCATTACAAGATAGACCAAAGGCTGATACAGTTTGAAGATCCTGATGAACCATGGTTGAATACTGATTTCAGGAAGGGAATATTTGTGCCGGATTTCAATTTTGGGGCCTATCTCTTAAACAGGAAATTTGCAATAGGATTTTCCGCCCAGGAGCTTATGGAAGGGTTCATCAAGGCGGGAAGCCAGGCCTACAATGATCTGAAGATATACAGGACTTATTATCTTTTCGGAAACTATGATTTTGAGCCTGACACCAAGACCCTCATTCAGCCTGCCCTGCTTATTAAGATGTCAGAGCAGATGCGGCCGCAAGCCGATATAAGCCTTACTTACTCATATGACAACAAAATATGGGTTGGGGCAACCTACAGGACTGGAAGCGCAATTATTGCCAATGTAGGCGTTAGGAAAGACAGGTTATTTTTCGGGTATTCGTTTGACTTCACCCTTCAGTCGATACAGATGTCTACCTACGGCTCGCATGAGTTTATAGTTGCAGTAAGATTCGGAGACACCCCCAGAAAGTACCGTTGGCTTGACCGGTATTAGGGTCGTTGTTTTGAGATTACATAAATAAGTGAACTGGCTCTTTTTTTACGTAACAGGCTGCCTGTCTTAAGTAAGATGCCGGTCATTAAACCTCTGAGGAGTGCGGGTCTGCTACCTGCATTCTTAAAGCTGAGGGCTGAAATATAAAAGAGGTCTAGCGGCAATGGCAATACTCTGTTGCATGTGAAACCATGATTCTCAACAAAGTTAATCAGGGCATCCGGAGAGAAATGCCAGAGGTGTCTGGGAACATCCAGTGCCGCCCATCGGTCGCCAAACCACCTGGCATCTGCGGAATCAAGGTTCGGTAATGCTATGATGCATTTGCCATCATCTTTAAGGATCCTGGTAATATCATTCATCCATCTTCCTGGTTCATAGAGATGTTCAAGCACATGCCATAATGTTATGCAGTCAGCAGACCTGTCAGGGATATTTGTTATTTCGGATGGAGAAACTACTTTAATGGCGAATTTGTTCCTGGAGTATTCTCTTGCCTGTTCATTCAGTTCAATACCTGTAACCACCCATCCTCTCCTCTGCATAAAGGAGGCAAAGTAACCGGTACCGCTTCCGATATCGACCAGGGTGCCTGCTCTTTTACCGGTGACCTTAGTGGCCAGTCTCTGTTTTCTGCCCAGCATTAAGCTCCGGGCAAGATGGTAAAAGAGGTCAGTCAGGTTGCGCTTTTTGTCGGAATGAGATATATACTCATCGGATACATAATAGCGGCCAATCTCATCTTCAGGAGGAGGATTGACAGTGAATGCCAGTCCGCACTTACGGCACCTGTTTATCATGTAAATCTCACCACTGACGAGGTGATCCTTTGCAGAGAGCAGACAGGTAACATCAGTCGATCTGCATTCCGGGCAGGCTATCGTTTCAGCCATTCCTGCGCAGGCCTTTAAATTGAGGAAGTGCAGCAAGTACAAGTAAAGCCAGCAATATAAGGGAGCCTGCCAGGGAGACTTTATTCCCGGTCTTGTAAGAGACAGGCTCAAACCTGAAAGTGACAGTATGTTTTCCTGCAGGGAGTGCCATACCTCTCAAAACATAATCAGTTCTGAAATGGTTTGCTGGTTCCTCATTAATGTAAGCCTGCCACCCATGTTGATAATATATCTCCGAAAAGACTGCTATTCTGTCGGTTGACAGTTCGGCAGTATAAGTAAGCATGTTTGGTTCATATGAGGTGAGGAAGATAGTGTCGCCAACTGATTCCTGTGTCTCTGTTATGGTTATCATATCTGCAAATCTCCTGTCAACGACAGCCTCCTCTTTAGGATTTATGGTTTTTACCGCCTGTAGTTCGGCGTCAGCGTTTTCTACAAGAGATACCTTTTTCACGAGCCATGCATTACCGGCGGCATACCTGTTTGTCAGTGGAGAGGCCCCCGGATCGATGATGATGTATTTTGTGTTAAGCATGTTAAGTGCATTGAGGTTTTTCATAACACCATCGGCATCATCCCACGATGAGGCAGACCTGAGGCTTCCTATAAGAGCGTTTATATCATCTGTCAGATCTGCTTCTATAAGTTCCTGGTATCTTTTCATCTTCACACCGCTGTATCCTCCCACAGACTTATGGTAGTATGAAGTGGAGGCATCATTGAATACTGAGACAGTGAGGTTCAATACACGATATTCTCCCTTATCAGCAAGTATCTCTTTATCAGCCTGAGAGGGGGCAAATGCGTTAACAGCCGATCTCTTTGTCTCGAAGTTGGAGCCTCCAAGGTACCGGGCATCCACCGGTATCTGATCAATGAGGAACAGAGCACCAAGACCAACCAGGGCGTATTTTGCTTTGATCTTTTCTTTAAGGAAGAACCATAGAAGTGCGGCTCCGCCGGCTATCAGCAAGGCTGATCTTAAAGCGTCAGCCCGTAGCATCATCTTCCTGTCGGCCATCATAGCCTCTTTGATCCACATCAGTGAATCGGGAAGTGCTTTTTCATCAGGCCTCAGGAATGATCCGGCAATACCGGGGACCAGAAAGAAGATCAGGGCAACACCGCCGGTCACCAGAGCAGCCGTCAGCACGGATTTAAGTGCTTTCGCACGTGTGACAGCACCTTCGGTTATATCTCTTAAAGCCAGAACAGCCATAAGGGGAACCAGAACTCCTGCCATGACCAGAGTCATTGAGACGGCCCTGAATTTGTCATATCCGGGAAAAAAATCGATAAACAGAGATGTAAGCGGCATAAAGTTCTTTCCCCATGAGAGGAACAGGGAGAGCAGCACGGCAGCAAGGATCCACCATTTCTCCCTTCCCCTGATGATCAGGAGCCCCAGCATGAAGAGGAACAGTACTACGGCCCCGAAGTATACCGGTCCGCTTGTGATCGGCTGGTTTCCCCAGTACGTAGAGAGCTGACCCTGGGCGTGACCCATTTTATTCTTCCTTAGTACCTTAACTGTTTCCGAATCATTTGAGAAGGGAACGGTTGCGCCTCCCCTGAAGTTAGGTATCAGAAAGGTTAGAGACTCATCCACACCGTAGCTCCACTGTGTTATATATTCCTTATCAAGCCCGCTTCCATTACCTCCATCGGCCTGGCTCAGGTCACTCTTACCCCTTGTTGACTCTTTGCTGTATTCCCATGTGGAATAGAGCGAAGCGAAATTGACCGTGAAAGCTATCAGTGCCGCAACAACGAGCATTCCCATGGTCTTGAGAAAAGCAGGAAGAGTTTTCTCCCTGATGGCAGCAGCCAGCTCAAAAATTCCGAACACCAGAACGATAAGGCCGGTATAATAGGTAATCTGGAAGTGGTTGGCCATGATCTGCATTGAAAGGAAAAGTGCAAATAGCGCACCTCCGGCAATGGCATTTTTACGGAAGGAGTATACAGCACTTCCTATGACAGGCGCCATGTATGCCATTGCATAAGCCTTGGTGTTATGTCCGGCAGAGAGGCTTACAAACAGGTAAGAGCTGAATCCGTAAGCGATTGCTCCAGCCATGGCAAGCCATGGGTTCACACCGAAGAGGAGCAGCATGACATAAAAGCCCAGCATTGAGAGGAAGAGGGCAGCAACAGGTGTCTTGTATGACTTCAGAAAATCATCGAGGTGTTTGAAGAGGTTTCCCGGGTACTTGACAGAAATCATAAAGGCTGGCATCCCTCCGAACATTGAGTTTGTCCAGAGCGGCTCCTTCCCGTACTGGTCACGGTAGTCATTTATCTCTTTTGAGGAGCTCTCATAGACTTTGGTGTCATGTGCATTTATCTTCCTGCCCTCAATGACAGGGTAGAAAAATACGAAGGAGATAACTGTGAAGACAAGCACGGCAACGAAATGCGGCATGGCAGGTTTCAATGTACTCAATTTCATGTATCGGATTTTTTCAGGAATATCCCGGGTTTGGTATCATATGACAAAAATACACCAACTGATCATTAAATCAAATGAGTATAAAATTATACATTTGCCGGAGCAGGAGAGAGAAATGGGCATAGTTCAGAAGCAGACAATACACGGGACCGCATGGTCTTACCTTGGTGCCTTGCTGGGGTTTGTGAACATAATACTCCTCTCTCCAAAGATCTTTAGTGCAGGTGAGATTGGTGTTGTACAGCTTCTGCTGTCGTTTGCCACCATGCTTGCACAGTTCTCAAGCCTGGGATTTATTAATGTAATTAACAGGCTTTTTCCATATTTCAGGGACAGTCGAGGAAGACACCATGGCTTTCTTGCCCTTTCGCTTATAATAACACTTGCCGGCTTTCTTGCTGCACTTATTGTTTTCAAGATCTATGCTCCTCATTTTGTGGAGGCAAATATTGAGCGATCGCCGCTGATATCGGAGTATTCGTTTTATCTTCCGGCGTTGCTCCTTGTCACACTGCTTTTTAACCTTCTTGACAATTACAACAAGGTACTGTATGATGCTGTCCTTGGAACATTCCTGAGGGAGTTCCTTTTCAAGGTCTTTAACCTGGCTCTGATATGTCTCTTCTGGGCAGGTAAGATTGACTTTGACGGTTACGTGTTTGGTTATGTTGTATCACAGGGAGTGCCTCTTATTATCATTTTCATCAGCCTTCTGATCAGGGGAGAGATTTCACTGAAGCTCGAAAAAGGCTACCTGAATTCTCATCTCAGGAAGGAGATCTTCATCCTCTGCCTGTTCGGTATACTTACAGGCTTCAGTACTATTACGCTGACAACACTTGACAAGCTGTTTGTCAACCGATACCTGGGGGAGGCAGATGTTGGTATTTATTCAATAGCATCATATTTTGCAGTGCTGATAATCATGCCAGGCAGATCGATATCCAAGATATCCATTCCCTTCCTGGCAGAGTCATGGAAGAGGGATGACCTTGGCACTATTGATGATATGTATGTGCGAAGCAGTATAAACCAATCGGTGATCGGGCTACTGATTTTAATCGGGCTGCTTGTAAACATTGACAATATCTTTCGTCTGCTGCCTGACATCTACGGCAAGAGTGCCGCAGTGATCATTCTGATAGGCATTGGAAACCTCGTGAATGGTTCAGCAGGTATCAACGGGGTTGTTCTGAGCACCTCCTCTCTTTACAGGTATCAGGCCTGGCTCATGTTTATCCTGATAGTACTCTTTGTAGGTACAAGTGTGATTTTCATACCTCTTTTCGGCATCACCGGTGCTGCACTGGCTTCAATGGTCTCAAACATCATTTACACCATGCTTGGTGTTTTTGTCGTTGGCAGGAGGTTTGGCCTGTGGCCGTATAGCATCATTCATCTGAAGGTGTTGGTTGTTGGTCTGGCGGCGCTGTTGGCAGGATACATACTGCCGCAGATGTCACTTTATACAGACATTTTATTGAGGAGCCTTCTTGTTACGGTTGTCTTTACGGCTGGCGTTTACTTCTGGAGGCTATCCGATGATATGAACGGGATGTTAGGTTCCCTTGTGGACCGGATAAAGAAGAGGTTATAGAAGAGAGTTCAGCAGGTCTCCGAGCTTTACTGAGAGAGCTCTTCGTGAATACTCAAGATGGTGACCGCTTCTCTTTGCCTTTTTGCCTTCGGCTACGCCAATAATAAACTCGCGAATTCCTTGCACATCATCGTATCTGAATAACCCCTTATAACCGCACAGTGAAAGCAGCTGTGCTGCATCTCCGTCAGCCGGACCAAGAAAAAGGATCGGTTTATCAGTTGCCAGATACTCAAATATTTTTCCGGTGAGTATTGACTTGTTTGACTTGTGATCAGGTATGATCAGGAGCAGCATGCTGGAATTCATCATATGTCTGATTGCAATGGGATGCTCACAATACTGAACGAATTCAGGCCCTCTGCCATCTTCATCGGCGGGAAAAAGTTGTCGTATCGGTTCCGGTACTGTGCCAACAAATTTAAGTGCCACCGGCATATTGCCAATCCTTATCTCCCTGACAGCCTCTATAAATCCTTTAACGGGGTAAGCAGGTGAAAGAGTACCAACATAGGTTATGGTAAATTTTTCGGGTAAAGAGGGCACAATACCCTCAAAATCCTCCTCATCAAATCCGTTGGGAAGCACATGCATCTTTTCCCCCATGTTGCCAGCTCTGGATTCAAGCATCGATGCAAGGGTCTGTCCCACTGTGATAACTGCATCTGCCTTCGTCAGCACTGATTTCTCCATCTTCCTGTCAATCATTCTGGCAGGTAATGAGGGTTTAAACAGGTCATAGTAATAAATATCAGTCCACGGATCTCTCATATCGGCCACCCATTTTATATGAGGGAAGCGACGTTTCAGCCTGAGCCCGATAAGCTGTGTTGAGTGGGGCGGGCTGGTGGTTATGACATGAGTTATATTTTCGCTTTTAATGAGTTCGCGGGCTTTTCTTAAAGCAAATCTGTTCCAGCCTTTGCGTGGGTCAGGTATGAAGAAATTACCACGAATAAAGCGGCTGATAGTGCTTTTTAATCCCTTCTCTGTTCCTGAAGCAAATCCGGCATGCGGTATTTTAGACTGATCTTTATTGTACAGGGCAAAGTAATTCACTGCCCTTGTGCGATGCACCTCTGCATCAATAGGTATCTCACCGTAAAGTGAGGAATCTTTGAACGGATAGGCTGCAAATTCCGGTTGTACAGTGAGAATGACGGGCAGCCACCCGGATGAGGGAAGGTATTTTGCAAATTTGAGCCAGCGCTGTACACCTGCGCCACCGCTGGGAGGCCAATAATAGGTGATGATCAAAACCTTTGACGGCCTGGTTCTCATATTACAGTTTTTTCAGTTGTTCCTTCATGCTTACCTTATCAGCGATAATAGACCTGAGATTAGAGATAGGGATCCTCTCCTGGAGCATGGAGTCGCGGTACCTGATGGTGACGGTTTCATCCTGTGAGGTCTGGTAGTCAACGGTTATGCAGTAGGGTGTGCCAATAGCATCCTGGCGGCGGTAACGTTTTCCGATGGAGTCCTTTTCATCATACTGGCAGTTGAAGTCAAATTTCAGGGTGTCAATAATCCTGCGTGAGATGTCAGGGAGACCATCTTTTCTTACCAGCGGAAGGACTGCCAGTTTGATGGGGGCGAGCACTGCCGGCAGCCGTAGAACAACCCTGCTGTCGGGCACACCGTCTTCCTTAGTGAGATCTTCCTCATAATAGGAGGCTGCTATCACCTGAAGGAACATGCGGTCGACACCAATAGAGGTCTCAACAACGTAAGGTATGTAAGATTCATTCTTTTCGGGATCAAAGTACTGCATCTTCTTTCCGCTGTATTCCTGGTGCTGTTTGAGATCGAAGTCAGTCCTTGAATGGATTCCCTCCACCTCCTTAAACCCGAATGGGAACTTGTATTCAATATCAGATGCAGCATTGGCGTAGTGTGCCAGCTTGTCATGGTCATGGAAGCGGTAGTTATCATCACCGAAGCCCAGGGCACGGTGCCATTTCATCCTTGCCTCTTTCCATTTTTTGAACCACTCCAGCTCAGTGCCGGGTCTGACAAAGAATTGCATCTCCATCTGCTCAAACTCGCGCATGCGGAAGATGAACTGTCGTGCAACGATCTCATTCCTGAAGGCCTTTCCTATCTGAGCTATCCCGAAGGGGAGCTTCATGCGCCCTGTTTTCTGAACATTAAGAAAATTGACAAATATCCCTTGTGCTGTCTCAGGGCGCAGGTAGATCTTCATAGCACTGTCAGATGTTGACCCGATCTCTGTTGAGAACATCAGGTTGAACTGCCTTACTTCAGTCCAGTTTTTGGTGCCTGAGATAGGACAAACGATCTCGCAGTCAACTATTATCTGCCGCAGAGCTGCCAGATCAGGGCCCGAGAGGGCCTCCACGAATCTTTTGTGAAGGGTATCATGCTTTTCCCTTATTTCAATGACCCGGGGGTTGGTAGACCTGTACAGCGTCTCGTCAAACTTTTCCCCGAACCGATTACGGGCTTTTTCTACCTCTTTCTCTATTTTTTCATTAAGCTTCTCAAGATGCTCCTCAATGAGCACATCAGCACGGTATCTCTTTTTGCTGTCTTTGTTATCTATCAGAGGATCATTAAAGGCATCAACATGCCCTGATGCCTTCCATATTGTCGGGTGCATGAAGATCGCAGAATCGAGCCCAACTATATTCTCATGAAGAAGAACCATACTGTCCCACCAGTATTTCTTTATATTGTTCTTCAGTTCAACGCCATACTGGCCGTAGTCATAGACTGCACCCAGACCGTCATAGATTTCACTTGATGGAAATACGTATCCATACTCTTTGGAGTGAGCAATAAGTTTTTTAAAGGTATCTTCTTGAGCCATAATTATCCTAAGATTCTGCGTAATAACCGGGCAAAAGTATATTAAAATCCGCGGTTTTACAATCAAAGGGTTATGTCTGAAATCAATTTGTATCTTTGTTTTCGTTTAAAAAAATATCAGTATGGAAATCACATGTTTGTCAAATACAGAGACGAATGGAAAAAAATTGCGGATATGTGGGTTCTGTCGTGTTGTGGAACACGTTTTGTGACCAATAAAATTTAAATTATTCATACATGAAGGTCAGGTGTGATTTTTTGGTAATAGGATCAGGCATTGCCGGTCTCTCATTTGCTCTCAAGGCTGCAGAGCACGGTAAAGTATGTATTATTACCAAGGCGAAGATGGATGACTGCAGTACCAACTATGCTCAGGGTGGTATAGCAGCGGTGATGTATGAGCCTGACAATGTTGATAAGCATGTGAGGGATACTATGATTGCCGGGGCCGGGTATTGCAACGAGGAGATTGTAAGGATGGTTGTTAGCGAGGCCCCGGAGCGGATAAGGGAGCTGATAGAGATGGGCGTCGATTTTGACAAGAAGCCTGACGGTAAGCTTGACATGGCAATGGAGGGAGGTCACACCGAGCACAGGATACTTCACCACAAGGACTCGACGGGTGCAGCCATTGAGAAGGTTATGATTGAAGAGGTGCGTAGACACAAGGACATAAGCATCTATGAAGATCACTTCGCAATTGATCTCATCACACAACATAACATGGGTGAGTATGTCACCCGGGAATGGACAGACATTGAGTGTTATGGGGCCTATGTAGCTGATCTGAGCACCAGTTTGGTAAAGACCTTTCTTTCAAAGGTAACAGTCCTGGCTACCGGAGGGTGTGGTAATATCTATCTGACAACCACCAATCCACCGGTTGCTACTGGTGACGGTGTGGCAATGGTTCACAGGGCCAACGGGAAGCTTGAGAACATGGAGTTCATACAATTTCACCCTACCTCGTTGTATGATCCCAAAGTCAGGCCTTCCTTCCTTATCACTGAGGCGCTCAGAGGCTTCGGTGCCGAACTGCGCAACAGTGACGGGGAGAAGTTCATGCCCAGGTATCACGTCAGAGGCTCGCTGGCTCCGCGTGATGTGGTAGCCAGGGCAATAGATAACGAGATGAAACTGCGGGGGGTCGATTATGTATGGCTCGACTGCACACATCTGGACGGCGAAGAGCTAAAAGCACACTTCCCTCACATATATGAGAAATGCATGTCGGAGGGGATTGACATAACCAAAGAGATGATACCGGTTGTGCCGGCAGCACATTACTCATGTGGCGGAGTGAGGGTTGACAAGGACGGCCGGAGTTCAATAGACAGGCTATATGCCATCGGGGAGGTCTCCTCCACCGGGCTTCACGGTGCCAACAGGCTGGCCTCTAATTCACTTATTGAAGCGGTTGTTTATGCTCACCGTGCAGCTGAGGATGCCTCTGCACGCGTAGGGAGCCTTAAATATGAGGAGAAGATACCACTGTGGAATTATCATGGCACCACCAATCTCGAGGAGATGATTCTGGTGACCCAGAACTACCGTGAGATGCAGATGATCATGAGTAACTACGTGGGGATAGTCAGGTCAGATCTCAGGCTTGCAAGAGCAAAGACCAGACTTGAGATCATCTATCAGGAGACGGAAGATCTTTACCGAAGATCAACACTCTCAAGACAACTGATTGAACTACGCAATCTCATTGCCGCCGGTTATCTTGTCATAAAGATGGCGCAAAACAGGCAGGAGAGCCTGGGGCTGCACTATTCGATAGATTACCCGGCCAGACCAGGTTCAGAATTTTAGCTAATAATTTCTATGGATAGCATTGATTTAAATGATACTACGATTAACAAAGGAGAGAGTCCTTTCTTAACAGCACCCTTCAGAGGTAAAAATGCTTTTTGGAGATATTTCCTTGGCGTGATAATGCCATTTCTGGCAAGCAATATCCTGGGCGCTATCCCGCTCCTGATAGTTGTGATAGCCCATAGCCTGGGTGGCTCCGACTTACCCCAGAAAGGGGGGATGCCTGACTTTGAGATGATGGGGATTGACCTCAATCTAGGGTTTGCCCTTACTCTTTTTCCGTTCATTCTGGCTTTTTTTACCATCCTGTGGATAATCAGGCCGTTGCACGGCCGCGATTTCAGAACGGTGATAAACGGTGGCCGTAAAATACGATGGGGGAGGATGATGGTTTCCGCTTTTGTGTGGATTCTGATATCTGGCTTGTGGCTTCTTTATTCGGTGAAGAGCGATCCCGGCAATTTCAATCTTAACAATACCACAAACACATTGCTTATTCTGGCTCTGTTATCAGTGGCCCTGATACCTTTTCAGGCTGCTTTTGAGGAGATATTGTTCAGGGGATATCTGATGCAGGGTTTTGCCGTACTGGCACGTAACCGGTGGGTACCTATTGTGATGACCTCGGTCCTGTTCGGGCTTATGCATTCGTTAAATCCTGAAGTGCAGGCTTACGGGTTCCTTACAATGATGCCACAGTATATCTTCTTCGGGCTGTTGTTTGCAGTGCTGACAATGCTTGATGACGGTATTGAGCTGGCCATAGGAGCGCATGCAGCCAACAATGCCTTCCTGTCAATATTTCTGACCAATAAAGATATGGCTCTTCAGTCGCCTGCGCTGTACGAGCAGGTAGATATATATCCCTGGAAGGATTTTAGCGGGCTTGTTGTCATGTCACTATTATTTGTGATAATCATGGCCATTATTTATCGCTGGAAGGATATACGCAAGCTCTATGCAAAGATCGTTCTTCCGGATGTCTCAGATGCCGTAGATGCCGGTTAAATCGCCGCTCCTCAAGCTTCCCCACTTTTCCCTTATCTCGGCTATAATATCCCGGATCTCATTTACATCGAGGGAGGTGAGGAGCCTGAGTCTTGTCTCTCTGAAACCGGGCAGTCCCTTGAAGTAATTTGACAGATGCCTCCGCATCTCAAGTATTGCTGCTTTGCCCTCTTTATGTTCGAGTGATTTGTCAAGATGGAGCAGGGCCAGGTCTGCCTTCTCTTTTACATCAGGCTCCGGCAGAAGTTCGCCGGTGTCAAGATAGTGCCGTATATCCCTGAATATCCAGGGTTTTCCGAAGGTGGCTCTGCCAATCATTATTCCGTCGACACCATATTTTTCAAACATCAGTCTGGCCCGTTCCGGTGTGTTGACATCACCGTTGCCTATTACCGGTATTCTCATGCGGGGATTATTTTTCACTTCACCAATCAGCGTCCAGTCTGCCTCACCGCGATACATCTGTGCCCTGGTGCGTCCGTGTATCGTAAGTCCTGCAATTCCGGCATCTTGCAGACGCTCAGCTACCTCAACGATTACTCTGTTGTTATCATCCCAACCCAGTCTTGTCTTTACAGTAACAGGTACACTCACTGCCCTGACAATGGCTGATGTCATCTCAATCATCAGGGGAATGTTTTGCATCATCCCTGCGCCTGCACCGCGGTTTGCTATTTTCTTTACCGGGCAACCGAAATTAAGGTCAAGAAGGTCAGGCTGTGCCTCCTCTGCCCTGAGTGCTGCATCAACCATTGAATCTATAATATGGCCGTATAGCTGAATACCTATTGGCCGTTCATATTCAAACAGGTCAAGTTTCTTGACGCTGCTTTTCCCATCCCTTATCAGCCCGTCAGAAGAGATAAATTCGGTATACATGAAATCTGCCCCGAACATTTTACACACATACCTGAATGAAGGATCAGTGATGTCTTCCATGGGAGCAAGAAAGAGAGGCTGCTCCCTCAGTATGGTGTTACCAAGTTTCAATGCCGGTTATTCCTTGTCCTGGTTAACTTCGAAAAGAGTTGGTGAATGGTCCTGCTTCAATGTTTCATTTTTACGAAAGACGTATACCACACCGTACTTTTCTGCGCTGCTCCGTCTCTCTTCTTCGGGCTGTGATGCGAAGTATGATTCTATCTCATTCCAGAGTATGGCAAGCAGTTCATCAGCTTCCCCCCGAAGGTCAGAAGTCTTGTTTACACACTCTGAAGCCCTGCGGTTAATTGTTTTATAATGGGTGCGTGTTTCAAGGAACTTTTCATAACGCACCTTAACCACTGCTATTGAGGGATTTGTAACCGGAGTGTTTCCCTTCCGTATCCTGTATTCTTCACCGTCAATTATACGTTTGCCCCATGCCACAAGCTCGTTCTCGGTAGTAAGGGAGGGAAGGGTGGCATCATCTGTGGCAATACCGTAAAACGATCTCGTTTCGGGAGGTAATTCTCCCCTGTTTATAGCCATATTCATGACCTTCAGGAAATGAGTGATATACAATCTTGCCTTACGGGCGGTATCCTGGTTTGATTTTCCTTTTTCAGTCTGGTTAACGAGGGTTTGTCTCTGATGGCTGATACTATTTTCAAAAACAGTGAGGAAGGCCTGAATCTTGACCAGGGTTTTCATCGTGAAAGCAAGCCTGAACGGAGGTATATCCTTGCTCATTTCAATTGCTTTCTTCATGGCTCTCAGACGGGCAGAATCTGTGTTGGGCAGGCGGCGGTAGGGCATAAAATATAAAATTATCTTTGGTGATAGTATGCGAATATACACTCTTATTGAAACATGACAATACTCTTCGCATATAAAATGTGTTGATATCCTGAAAAATATTAACAGCTCTTACTATATTAGCAAAGTGATAAGAAAAACTATAAAATATGTTCAAAAAAGAAGTTTACATTAATCGCCGTAACAAGCTCAGAACACTTTTGAAAAGCGGAATTGGCCTTTTTATTGGCAATGTTGAATCACCGATGAATTATCCTGATAATACCTACCACTTCAGGCAGGACAGTGATTTTCTTTATTTCTTTGGGATTGATCTGCCCGGGTTGGCAGGGGTTATTGATTTCAATACCGGTGATGAGATTGTTTTTGGCAATGACTTCGATGTTGAAGACATTGTTTGGATGGGCCCACAGCCTACCGTTGCAGACCTTGCTGCCGGCGCCGGCATAAGTATTACTCAACCGATGGTGAAGCTTGGTGATTACGTGCAGGAAGCTCTTGCCGGTGGCAGAGAGGTTCATTTGCTTCCGCCCTACAGGGCAGAGACCAAAATGACACTCGGGACTATTCTAAAGGAAAACCCCTGTCAGATGACTGCCAGGGTTTCTGAGAGGCTGATTAAGGCAGTGGTTTCACTGAGATCAATCAAGGAGGATGTTGAGATCGACGAGATTGAGAAGGCTGCTGACATTGCATGCGAGATGCAGACCACTGCCATGCGTATGTGCAAGCCGGGGGTTACGGAACAGGAGATATTCGGGATTATTGAAGGTATCGCATGGTCAAAGGGAAGTGGCCCATCATTCCCGACTATACTGAGCATCAACGGTCAGACACTTCACAATCACAAACACATCAATGTTCTTAAGGAAGGCAGGATGATGGTCACCGATTGTGGTGCGGAGTCAGATATGCATTATTCGGCAGATCTTACCAGAACAACTCCTGTTGGCGGACGTTTCACCCAGCGACAGAAAGAGATATATGAAATAGTGCTTAAGGCTAATACTGAATCAATTAAGAATGCCGGTCCGGAGATCTCAAACCGCGATCTGCACCTTGGTGCCGGCAGGATAATAGCCTCTGGACTGAAGGATCTCGGTCTGATGAAGGGTGATATTGACTCGGCAGTGGCAGAAGGAGCTCATGCTCTGTTCATGCCTCACGGACTTGGTCACATGATGGGGCTTGATGTACATGACATGGAGGGTCTGGGAGAGAATTATGTTGGTTATAATGATGAAGTAAGGCGCAGCACCCAGTTTGGATTCAAGTCGCTCCGCTTTGCCCTCCCTTATAAACCGGGTCATGTTTTCACGGTTGAGCCTGGCATCTATTTTATCCCTGAGCTCTTCGCCAAATGGAAGTCAGAAGGCTTGCATAAGGCTTTCATCAATTATGACAAGGTTGAGACCTACCTTGATTTTGGGGGTATAAGGATTGAGGATGATGTGCTCATTACACCTGACGGATGCAGGATGCTTGGCAGAACAGCGCCCAAGACGGTTTCGGAGATTGAAGATACCTGCCGGTAGTCAGTCGATGCTGGAATTAGTGAAGATATGCAGCGGTGCCTGTAAAGAGCGCCGCTGTTATTTTGATATCAGAACGCTTTTATGTATTCACGGTTCAACCGGGCTATATTGAAGAGCTTGATCTGCTTGGGGCACTGAGCCTCACAGGCTCCTGTGTTGGAACAGTTGCCGAATCCCTGACTGTCCATCTCAGCAATCATTGCCCTCACCCTCTCTTTTGCCTCTGGCCTGCCCTGCGGCAGGATTGCATACTGTGAGATTTTGGCTGACAGGAACAGCATGGCAGAAGCATTCTTACAAGCTGCCACACAGGCACCGCATCCTATGCAGATGGCTGAATCAAAAGCAATATCACTGTTCTTTTTTGGCACCAGGGTTAAGTTAGCCTCTGAGGCTGAGCCGGCTGTCACGGAGATAAATCCTCCGGCAATCTGTATCTTGTCAAGAGCGCTGCGATCAACGATGAGATCTTTGATTACCGGGAACGGTTTGGCTCTCCAGGGTTCAATCACTATTTTCTCACCATCCTTGAAGTAGCGCATTGAGAGGTGGCATGTTGTCAGTCCTGCCACAGGCCCGTGAGGATAACCGTTGATGTACATGCCGCAACTGCCGCATATCCCTTCACGGCAGTCGTGATCAAAGGCAACGGGCTCCTTTCCTTCGGCTATAAGCCGGCTGTTCAGGAGGTCAAGCATTTCAAGAAACGACATGTCAGGGGAGACACCCTCAAGGTCATATGATGCGAATGCACCTTTAGTCATTGCATTCTTCTGTCTCCATATCTTAAGTCTCAGCTTCATATCCGGAATGATTTCAGTGGGTTATTTATAGCTTCTCTCCTTCAGTTCAACGAACTCGAATTTCAGGGGCTCTTTATTCAAAACAGGTTCCTCATCACCGTTGTATTCCCATGCTGCCACATAGGAGTATTCAGAGTCGATCCTCCTGGCCTCGCCATCGGGTGTCTGGCTCTCTTCACGGAAGTGGGCACCGCATGATTCTCTTCTGTTGAGTGCATCAGTGATCATCAGTCCGGCCAGTTCAAGGAAGTCTGCTACCCTGCCCGCCTTCTCCAGCTGCTGATTCAGGTCCTCCCCTTCGCCGGGTACCAGAAGGTCGTTCCAGAACTCATCTTTCAGCTGGCTGACCATCTCTTTTGCTTTTCTGAGGCCCTCCTCGTTCCTTGTCATACCGCAGTTGTCCCACATGATCTTGCCGAGGCGCTTATGGAAGCTTGCAGCTGTCTGTTTCCCCTTTATCGCCAGGAGTCTGGCAATTCTCTCCCTCACAGCCTTCTCGGTCTCATCGAATTCAGGTCCGGTTGTTGGGATCCGGGGTGTCCTGATCTCTCCTGACAGGTAACTGCTGATTGTGACCGGGAGGATGAAGTACCCGTCACCGGCAGTCTGCATCAGGGAGCTGGCGCCAAGTCTGTTGGCACCGTGATCGGAGAAATTTGCCTCGCCAATGGCATATAGACCCGGGATGGTTGTCATAAGTTCATAGTCGACCCACAGACCTCCCATCGTATAGTGTCCTGCAGGATAGATTTGCATCGGCACTTCATAGGGGTTTATTCCGGTGATGGCGGTGTACATCTCAAACAGGTTGCCGTATTTGTTCTCAATGGTTTTCTTCCCCTGCTTTTTTATTGCATCGCGGAAGTCAAGGTTGACGGCAAGGCCGGTCTTTCCTACACCATATCCCGCATCGCATCTCTCCTTGGCTGCCCTGGATGCCACATCGCGGGGTACCAGGTTGCCGAAAGTGGGATACCGGCGTTCGAGATAGTAATCACGCTCATCATCGGGGATATCATTGGCTGGTCTGTTGTCACCCTTATTCTTAGGCACCCAGATACGCCCGTCATTGCGGAGCGATTCTGACATCAGGGTCAGTTTGCTCTGGAATTCGTTGAGCTGGGGTATACTCGTTGGATGGATCTGCACGAAGCTGGGGTTGGCAAAGGCTGCTCCCTTCTTGTATGCTTTCCAGGCTGCTGAAGCGTTGCTGTTAACGGCCAGTGTTGAGAGGTAGTATACCGTACCGTAACCACCCGTGGCAAGAACGACAGCATGGGCCGAGTGCCTTTCAATCTCACCGGTGAGGAGGTTGCGGGTTATTATACCCCGCGCTTTACCGTCAATCACAACCAGATCAAGCATATCACGGCGGGGGTACATGGTGACTGTCCCTGCCTTGATCTGTCTGTTAAGCGATGAGTAGGCCCCCAGGAGACATTGCTGCCCGGTCTGACCCTTTGCATAAAAAGTCCGTGACACCTGCACGCCGCCAAAAGAACGGGTATCAAGCGTACCTCCGTATTCTCTGGCGAAAGGAACACCGATGGCAGTATAGTGGTCAATGACCTGATTGCTAACCTCGGCAATGCGGTAGACATTGGCTTCGCGGGCACGGAAATCACCCCCTTTGATCATGTCATAAAAGAGACGATATATATTGTCGCCGTCATTCTTATAGTTCTTTGCAGCGTTGATGCCACCCTGTGCTGCCACGGAGTGCGCCCTGCGCGGTGAATCCTGGTAACAGAAGACCTTGACATTATATCCCAGCTCTCCCAGAGAGGAGGCAGCCCCGGCGCCGGAGAGCCCTGTACCAACAATGATGATGTCAAGCTTCTTTTTGTTTGCCGGGTTCACAAGCCTGGAACCTGACTTATACCTGGTCCATTTCTCTTCAAGGGGACCCTCAGGGATCTTTGCATTCAGTGTTATCATAATGTTTCAGTTCTTCGGGTTATTTGAAAAGCCAGATGACAAGGGGGATAATTGCAAATCCTGTAGGAAGCAATATCGAATAGATAAGAGAGATCACCTTGATTACCGGTGTCCAGAACTCATTTGCCCACCCAAGTGTCTGGAATGCTGACTGCAGGGCATGATACAGGTGGAAACCAAGCAACAGGAAGCACACCCAATACAGTATGACATATCCCGGGATGGCAAATAGCTGGTAGACTACTGAATAGAAGTTTTCCGGATCACCTTCAACAATTCCAAGCTTGATAAAATAGAAATTGAAGAAATGGATTACCAGAAAGATAAGTACAGATCCCCCTGTCCATATCATGAATCTTGAGAAAGCATTGGTCTCAGACCTGTTCCTTACAGCGTATCTCACAGGCCGTGAGAGCCAGTTACGTATCTGCAGGGTGATACCGTAGGAGATGTGGATCAGGATTGCCAGGAGAAGCAATATCTCTACCACCTTCACCAATGGGAATGTGGCCATGAAGTGGGCGGCATTGTTGAAGGGTTCCGGATCACTCTTTAGAAGCATAAGGTTGATACCAAGATGAACCGGAAGGAACAGTAACAGGAACAAACCGGCCAGTGCCATCACAAATTTCTTCGAGACGGCCGAGAAAAGGACTTTGTTCATCGGCGATGTACTTTTGAGTTCAGGATTATTTAAAAAATACTGCGATTTCTTTTCTTACTTGTAAATTTAGAAAGTTTTTTTCCGATAACAAACGAACAATGAAAAGGAGTGTAATATTTGAAGGCATAACCATTTCCTACAGTGTGACAGGGACAGGCAGGGATATTGTATTACTGCATGGCTATCTTGAGGCGGGTGAGGTATGGATGCCTCTCACAGAAAAACTTGAGGACGATTTCAGAATTATTGCTGTTGATCTGCCCGGTCATGGTGAGTCCGGGGTGAAGGGCACCAGTCATACAATGGAGTTTCTTGCCGGAGCTGTAAAGGCAGTGACATCAGATGCCGGAGCGGAAAGAATAGTGCTTGTTGGTCATTCTCTTGGAGGGTATGTCGCGCTTGCGTTTGTGGAGTTGTATCCTGAGATGCTTGCCGGCTATGTGCTTTTCCATTCACATCCATATGCCGACACGCCGGAGGCAGTGTCAAGAAGAGAGCGGGAGATAGCTGTTGTCAAGGCCGGAAGGAAGAATATCATGTATCCGGGGAATGTAAGTATGATGTTTGCAAAGAAGAATATCAGGGCATTATCCTTTGCACTTAAAAGGTTGAAATTAATAGCATCACGGAATCCCGGTAATGGTATTATTGCTCTCCTGAACGGGATGATTGCCAGGCCATCCAGACAGCATATACTGGAGGAAGGAAGGGTGCCGCTTTTATGGTTACTGGGGAAGGATGATCAATATTTTACTCCGGAAAAGGCATTACGTGACACCAGTCTTCCACAGAATGCCGAGGTAGTCATTCTTGAGAATTCCGGTCACCTGGGGTTCATAGAAGAGACGGAGAGGTCAGCAGGACTGATCGCCGGGTTTGTTCATAGATTGAAGTGTTAGTATCAATCAGTTGTTCTCGATGTAGGTAAAGGCATCAAGCAGCGTCTTGTCAATCTCCTGCCAGATTGGATAGAATCCCTTGTTGTCAAGCATGTTGCGTGCTATATATGCTTTCAGCTGTACATAAATAACATTCCCTGAAACAGCTAGCTGGGTGTTATTGGCAGGAATGCCATTCTGTCCGGCGAACGAAACGAACTTGGAGATAAGATTCTGGTCTGAGAGCCACTTGTTCAGAGAGGCGAGGTCATTAAATTTTCGCAGGGTTTCGCGGTTGTCCTCTGTATACTTGAGTGCATACCTGTAAAGTAATCCTGAATTCCTGATGGCGAGGAAATAATCAGAGATGCCGTTTGTGTCGATGGGAATAAAGATATCAGGCATGATTCCTCCTCCACCGTAGACGGTTTTTCCGCCGGGGGTTGTGAAACGGAGTGAGTCATCCATCCTGATAGAGTCAGCCTCTTCAAATTCACCGTGCATAAGTCTGTTGCCCAGGTCTTCATAATATTTTTCTATTCCCTGGTCATAGGGTTTTTGTATTGACCTGCCAGTAGGAGTGTAGTATCGGGCTATGGTGAGTCTCATTCCTGATCCGTCACGGAACATGACAGGTTCCTGCACGAGGCCTTTACCGAAGGAGCGGCGTCCTATTATCGTTCCGCGGTCATTATCCTGTACTGCTCCCGCGAGGATCTCGCTGGCAGAGGCACTCCACTCATCTATCAGTACAACCAGTTCTCCCTCTTCGAACTCTCCATGTGCTGTTGCTTTTACATCCTGACGTGGTGTCGATTTGCCCATTGTAAAGACAATGAGCTTCCCCTCCGGAAGGAATTCATCGGCAATCATTGTGGCAGCATCCATCACTCCTCCGGAATTACCTCTCAGATCGAGGATGAGTTTTTTCATTCCCTGCGCCTTCAGTTCATGGACTCCCTTTTTGAACTCATCATGTGTTGTGAGGGCGAAGTTGGAGATCTTTATATAACCCACATCGTCGGACATCATATATGATACATCAATACTGTAGATAGGGATCTTGTCACGCACAATGGTAAAAGGCAGGAGATTGTCAACTCCCTTGCGTTCAATCTTCAGGTCGACTTTTGTGCCGCGGGGCCCCTTGAGCATTTTTACTATATCCTCATCAGGAATGGTCTTCCCGGCAATAAGCGAATCGTTAACATAGACAATCTTATCACCGGAGATGATCCCGGCTTTTTCTGATGGGCCTCCAGGGATAGTGCTTATTATCAATACGGTGTCAGTAAGCATGTTGAATGATACACCTATACCGTCAAAGTTTCCCTGCAGTGGTTCGTTGGCCTGTGCCAGGTCCTTGGCTGGTATATATACTGAATGGGGATCAAGCTTGCGTAGCATGACCGGGATTGCCTCCTCTATCAGTGCATTACGGTTGACGGTGTCAACATAATCTGATTCGATAATGTCAAGCACGCGGCTCAGCTTATCATTGGAAGGGGCAAAGTTGGTATATAGTCCTGCATGCGGATGGGGCATATAAAACCCTACCAGTATCCCTGCTGCAATGGCTACTCCTATTATCAATGGAAGATACGCTCTGTTATATTTCATTTTTCTTTTCTCCGAGGTCAATGTAAACAAGCTCAATGTCTGCACGTTTAAGAAGCTCAATGCCATCAAGATTGCGGTACTGTTTACTATACACAACGCGTCTGATGCCTGACTGTATTATCAGCTTGGCGCACTCCATGCATGGGGAGTCTGTGATATACAGAGTGGCGTTCTCGCTTGAGTTGTTTGACCTGGCGACCTTGGTGATAGCATTAGCTTCAGCATGTAAAACGTATGGTTTGGTCATATTGTTTTCATCCTCGCAAACATTTTCAAATCCTGCCGGCGTTCCGTTGTATCCGTCTGATATGATCATCTTGTCTTTTACTATCAGTGCTCCCACCTTCCTTCTCTGGCAGTAAGAGTTTTCTGACCATACCGCGGCCATGCGCAGATAGCGCCTGTCAAATTGATCCTGCTTTTCCCCGTAGGGATGAACGGCATCTTTTATTGTCATCCTCTGTTATTTCGTCGGCAAACATAGTTGTTTTTAAGGCTATTTCAAAAAAAGAGGAAAGACACCTTAAGGAATAGACTTAGTCCCTTTTCTGATTATGTGAAAATGATCCGGATTCGTTCAGTTGCTGTTTTTCCAGGTAAAGGCGTGTGGCCACTTTGCAATACTATTTTCCACAGAGGTATGGCAGATGAAACACCCGTTCTCCTTTTCAGGCTTGCTTCCTCCGTGGACTTCCATGAACTCATTAAGGTTGTCATCTCCCCTGGAGCTGCCATGACAGGTTCCACAGCTGCCCAGTGTCTTCGGTGATTTGCTGTAGGGCTGATATTGCATCGCCTGGTAATTATCAACATCCTTTAATGAAGGCACCATGGCATGAGGGCTGCCATGGCATGCTGAGCACATCATATTTCCATGACCTGTTGAATTTCTGTAAAGCACAGAGGAAGAGCCGACGTCTGTGACGCCCGTGTGGCATACAGAACATGACGGTTCATTGACCCAGGGTATACGCCCGGCATTTGTCGAGGAAGCAACCTGTTCCATCGTACCATGGCATCTTGTGCAATTACCATCGGCAGCAGTATGCTTCGCACTGCGGTTGCATTTAGTTGTATTGCCGGGATGGCAGTCGTAGCATGAGGCTTCTTTATCAGCATGGAACCCATGAAGGGCTTCGGAAAGGTACTTGCCTGACGAGCCTCTGCCCATCTTACCAAGGGCAGCGCTTCCATGACATTCAGCACACAGGACAGGTTTGGAATCCATCAGGCTTGTGCCATTCTCGTCATCATGCCTGGCAAGGATATCGTTGAAAGCATCCTGTCCGTGACATTTGGCACAGTTAATATCATCAGAGGTCGGAACCGTTGCCCGTGTTGATGCAACAGTCTTTCCGGATTTGTCTTTTACTGTTATCTCTGCCACCTGGAGTGGATCCCATGCACCCATATCATTTACAGGAGTGACAGGTATGCCGGTAGCTTCAAAATGATCTGTGCCAGCCGTCATCACCCCACTTAATCTGTTTCCGGTAAGTCCGACATCATGCTCAAGAGTGGCAAGACCAAACAAAGCTGTGACGTTATCCCAGAATCCACCATACTGTCGCTTATTGTAAGATGTCGTGTTACCAACCAGAGTGTACTCAACAGTGATATCACCCGTTACTATCTTAGGAGGGTTCCCTCTCTCTACCACCTGTACCATAAGATTATTATAAGGAGGCAGGATTACGGCTTTGTCGTAAGTAGGATTAAGACAGTGCATCCCAAGATCATTCCATGCAAAGACAGCATAGTCACTTGAGAATACGGCAGGAATGTCATTTTGTTTTGAGCAGCTGGTGCCGGCCATTCCAAGGAGTGCCGCTAATGAGATCAGCGAAATGAAACCATTAAAGCGTTGCCTTTTCATAATGTTCTGTTTTTAGATAAATATTTCTCCTTTCAGATAGAGAAGTGCATGCCCTGCTATTAGTGTACGGTCACCTGACAAGGTACATTCCAGATAACCTCCACGTGTGGAGAGTTGCCTGGCTCTCATTGATTTTTTGCCAAGGCGGGCTGACCAGAACGGCGTTAGTGTTGTATGGGCCGAGCCTGTGACCGGATCTTCGTCTATGCCTGCCTGTGGTGCAAAGAACCTTGAGACGAAGTCAGTATCCGACCCGGGTGCAGTGGCAATCACGCCCCGGCCATCCGCTCTGCCGAGCCTCCTGAAATCGGGGTTAAGGTCCAGTATGTCATTTTCTGTTCCGTAAAGAAGGAGGTAATCACTCCTTCCCATAAACCATTCAAGCGGTGCTTTTCCCATGCTTTCCCTTACAAGATCCGGTAGGATGCATTCCTGTAAAGTGTCTGCAGGGAGATCAAGCTCAAGGATATCTCCCTTCTTTCTCACGGTGAGTGATCCCAACTTGAGTGTACTGAAGCTTACTTTGTCCTTTTCAGGATTAAGTATATTCAATATAACGTAGGATGATGCCAGGGTAGCATGCCCGCAAAGGTCGACCTCGGTGACAGGAGTGAACCACCTTATCAGCCACTCGCCTCCGGAAGGCACAATGAAGGCTGTCTCTGACAGGTTGTTCTCCATGGCTATCTTTTGCATTATGTCATCGGTAAGCCATTCATTAAGGACGCAAACAGCTGCAGGATTGCCGGTGAAAGGTCCTATGGTAAAGGCATCAATCTGGTATGCCGGGAAATGTTTCATGATTATTGTAATTATCAGATAAAGTTAAAATATTTCATGACATTGATTTCTTTTTAAGATATTTAACTTGCAGAAAGAGATGTAAATTAGTGTCGTGATGGAGTCTATAACAACAGAACAGGGAACTGAGATATTCAAGCTGACGCCTGCCCGGTGTAACATCTTTATTGTCAGAAGAGACAGCAGGACGATAATGGTTGATACCGGAATCAGTTTTGACCGGAGCAGGATAGAACATGCCCTTGAGCGTAAGGGGATAATACCGGAGGCTGTTGTACTGACTCATACACATTTTGATCATGCAGGAAATGCAGCATGGCTTTCCCGCGAATATGGAGCTGAGATTGTGGTACAGGAGGATGAGAAAGATGTGCTCGCCAGGGGAGACACACCCATACCAAAAGGCACCTATCAGTTTACTAAAGGTCTGGTGAGCCTGGGGAAGAAAATAGCCCCGGTCTTTAAATATGAACCCTGTAAATCTGATCATGTCTTCAAGGAGACATTTGATCTGAACCGTTTTGGTATCAATGGTTATATCATTCATACACCCGGACACTCTCCGGGAGGTGCAACCGTGGTGATTGACAATGCCGTAGCCATTGCCGGCGATTCTATCATCGGTACGATGCCCGGCAGTCCCTTTCCGCCTTTTGCAGACGACGAACACCAGTTGATCGCCAGCTGGAAGAAGATCCTTGGTACAGGCTGCCATACATTCCTGCCTGGTCACGGGAAACCGGTCAGCAGGGGGGAGCTTACGGTGGAATACGAAACGAGAATTAAGGAGGTGTAGTTATCTTTTAATACTGAAAAAAATGAAAAAAGGTTGGTTTATTGTTATTACACTTTGCGGGTTTATTTTCCTTAGTAATACTGCCCTTGCACAAACTCACAGGGATACACTCAGAGTACTGTTTGTAGGAAACAGTTACACCTATTTTGAGAACATGCCCCAGATGGCGTCGGAGATTTCGGAGATGACAGGCACTAAACTGATCACCGAGAAAATCACCCTGGGTGGCGCAAAGCTCAGTGAGCATTGGCAGGGAGAGCGTGGACTGAAGACACGGGAGAAGATCCATTCCGGTGATTTTGATATTGTGGTCCTGCAGGAATGGAGCCTGGGGACTGTCAGCGAGAAGGACAGTGCCATGAAGTACCTTGCATTATTCAGCGACTATGTCAGGAAGGAAGGTGCAGAACCTTTCTATTATCTCACCTGGGCCAGGGAAAAGGTGCCGCAGCTGCAGGAGACAATCAGTAGTGTATACCGTGATGCAGCGGAACAAAATGACGCGACGGTGGTTCCGGTGGGTGAAGCATGGGCCATTGCCAGGAGGCTGAGACCTGACTTCAGGCTTTTCAACCTTGACGGAACGCATCCTTCCGGTTTTGGCGCTTACCTCACAGCCTGTGTTTTTGTGGCTGCCATAACCGGAGAACTGCCGGCTGTGCTGCCAACTTACATAGGTATCCAAGACCGGAAGGGCGAGTCTGTCATACTGATGATGATTGACCAGCTGGATGCGGACTTCTGCAGGGCGGTGGCTCTGGAGGCAGTTGGCAATAAGTGAGATAATCTCACAATATTCCATTAGCCTTCTATCAGGAGGTGACCTGTCTGAAACAGCCGGAGAGGGGAATGTACAATTGTATGTCCTCACAAAAGAAGCAGAACAAAGGCAATCACTGGCATAGTAAAACAGATGGCATAAGACGATTTTCAGCTGGTGATGAGATAGACATAAAAGACAGTACGGATACTTACGATAGCAAATAGTATTCCCTGTATGGGGAGTGAGCGGAAAAAGCCATCACTTAATTCCATTCAACCCCTGACAGAGCTATATTCCCGATAAAGTAATGATCAAATTGTCAATCCTCACCGGAGATAATTCTGACTTAATGTATTACATCTTTGAAAGAATCATGGTCTTGGTTACCGTTCCTTTTTTATCCTTTTATAATTAACTGAATGAAGTTATATTATGTCAAACCATATGGTCTTCGAGATCAAATTATACTATATTTGGCTGCAAACGAGCTGGGGTGGGTGAGTCTGTTTCTTACAATGATGAAGACCTGATGTTTGAGATCAAGGCTGGTAACATGAAGGCCTTTGACCAGCTTTATGAGAGGTATTGCAAAAATCTACTGGGCTTTTCCTTTTCTATTACTAAATCAAGAGAAGAAGCAGAGAACATTGTTCAGGATGTATTTCTGAACCTGTGGCAGAACAGAGAGAAAATTGAGAAGGGCACCTCTGTTAAGTATTATATTTTTACAATTGCCCATAACTCGGCAATTTCTGCTATTCGTAAGAAGAGAAAAGATGAACGGTTTCTGGAACAGTTAAGGAATATTCAGGATTTTTCCAGTTCTCCGGAGGAGCTGGAAGCCGAATATAATGACCTTGACAATGAATTAAAGAAAATCATTGCCGAATTGCCTGACAGGCAAAGAGAGATATTTTTACTTCATAAGGTTGACGGTCTCAAATACCAGGAAATAGCAGAAAAGCTGGACATCTCTGTCAACACGATAGAGACTCATATGTCAAGAGCTCTTAAAGCTATTAGGAGCAAACTCGGGAACTATACTTTTTCGGCGATTCTATTCTGCTATCTGTTTGTACGCTGAGTGTTTTCAAAAAAAGGCTTATTTCTTGTGGTGGAAAAATCACTTTCTGCGTCTTATATTCAGTTAAGAGAGCAGAAATGAGCCTTTGTTAATCGCGAACACCAGTGTAAATGCCTCACAGTAAAAAACATATCTATTGTTACCCCGAATCGTTGTTTAATCTATTTAAAGGGTGATTTTATTTTATTTGTGCGATGGACGAAAAAACAGTAAGAAAATATTTAAGTAATAATTGTACAGAAGGGGAACTGAAGAAGGTTCTTGACTGGCTTGACAGCTCAGGTGATACACCTGAATGCAGGAAACTTCTCTGGCAGGCATGGGAAAGTCTGGGAGAGAATGATTCAGAGATAGGAGCCGACTTCGAAGCAATTCTTGCCGGAATACATGAGAAGGTTAACCTGATGCAGCCTGACGGTCTGTCGGGCACCGGGAAAACTTATAACATGAGACCCCGGCGATGGGAGTATTTTACAAGAAATCTGAGAAATGTTGCGGCGGCACTTTTGGTCCCCGTTCTTGGTCTTTCTCTTTTTTATTCTGTAAAGTATTATTCTATCCGGTCTGATATATCAGCATCGGGGAATTCATATAATGAAGTTTTTTCCTCTGTTGATGCCATTACAAAAGTACTGTTACCTGACAGTACAATAGTATGGCTGAACCATAGCAGCTCATTACGTTACCCGGTTGTCTTCGATAAAAAATATCGCAAGGTGGATCTAATAGGTGAAGGATATTTTGAGGTGGCTTCCAACGTCCGCAGACCGTTTGTTGTCAATGCAGGAGATATTGATATTGTGGCTGTCGGAACCAGCTTCAATGTAATGGCTTATCCGGAGGAGAACAGAATAGAGACATCTCTTATTGAAGGAAAGGTTGAGATCTGGCAGTCTTCCGGCACTAAAAACACGACTATCTGTGAAATGAAGCCTGAGGATATGGTTGTTTATTACAGGGAGAGCGGAGAGGTAGCAACAAGGACGATTAGGGATGATCGCTATTTCTCATGGAAGGAGGGGAAACTTGTTTTCACAGCAGAGCCTATGTCAGAAGTTGTGACAAAACTAAGCAGGTGGTTTAATGTCGACATTGAAATATCGGATCCCGCAGTTGCGGATCTGACACTTACGGCAACATTCATTAATGAAAGCCTTATTTCGGCCCTGGATTTAATAGCAAAAGTATCTCCAGTGGATTATACTATTTCCGGAAGGGACATGAACACTGACGGGACTTTTAACAGGAGAAAGGTCTCAATAAATTATCGGATGAAGTGAAAATGATAAATAAAACATAAGAATTATCTGCCTATGAAACAAACCCTGCCGTGAACAGAGCGGGACAGTATTGGCGTACTGTCCCGCAAGACTAAGCATTCTTTTAAGCAAAACTTTCAGTAAACTTAATCCACTCAAATTTATGAAAAACCTCGATAATTATGAAAGGAATTTATTCAGAGTCTTTTCTAAACGAACGATACGAATTATGAGACTTTCAGCATTCCTGATAATGCTAACAATATGCCAGCTTTGGGCGACGGAGACTTACTCACAGATGACCAGGCTGACACTAAATCTTGAAAATACAAAGATTTCCGATGCTCTTCTTATTATAGAAGACGAGAGCGAATTTTATTTTTTGTACAGTCCTAAGCTGATAGATGTAGAAAAAACAGTAACCTTATCTGCAGATAATGAGACTATTGCAGATATATTGGGGGAATTGTTCGGTGATGACGTAAAATTTGTCGCTTATGACCGCCAGATTCTTTTAACCCCGGCTACGAACGGTGGGATAATTGAAAATATACAACTTAAAAGGGTTACCGGAAAGGTAACTGACATAAATGGAGAATCACTGCCGGGGGTGTCTGTTGTTGTCAAAGGGACAACTAAAGGAACAGCTACTGGTGCTGATGGCACTTTTCAATTAGAGATTCCGTCCGGGAGTGAAATCCTGGTTGTTTCATTTATAGGCATGACTTCGCGTGAGATAGTAATAGGCAATCAGACCAGCTTTAATATTGTTCTTGAGGAGGGAGACCTTGAGTTGGATGAAGTAGTTGTCATTGGTTACGGTGTGCAGAAAAAGAGGGATCTGACCGGTGCTGTTTCTGCTATCAGCTCAGATGAGATTAGTTCCCTGCCTGTTGCGGGCGTTCAGCAGGCCCTGCAGGGTCAGGCTTCTGGTGTCATGATAACCCAGAACCACGGGGCACCTGGTGCAGGAATCCAGGTAAGGATACGTGGTGTTGGTACAATAGGTGATAGTGATCCTTTGTATGTCATTGATGGTGTGCCAACAAAGGATGGGCTGAGCAATCTGAACACAACAGATATTGAGTCAATAAGTATCTTGAAGGATGCAGCGGCAGCTGCTATTTACGGAACCAGATCATCTAACGGGGTTATCCTTATTACCACAAAAAGAGGAAAGGCCGGGGTGACTGATGTGGAATTCAATACCCAGTATGGTATACAAAAGATATCAAATAAGCTTGATCTGCTCAACGCTGATCAGTATACAGATATCTGTGATGAGGCACTGACTAATGCCGGCCTCCCGACAGTGTGGAATAATCCGTCAGTAAGTAACGGTACTGACTGGCAGGATGCGATCTTTCAGAATGCAACATACCAGAAGTATGACCTTACTGTAAGCAAGGGTGATGAGAATACACAATTCCTGCTTGGGGCCGGTTATCTTGGCCAGGAGGGTACTGTCAAATTCTCGGGGTTGGAGAGATACAACATCAGGTTCAATATTGACTCACGGATCTCCAAAAAATTGCATGTCGGAGCTAATCTGAATCTGGCACGCACAGAAGAGGAGATGATTGATGTGGAGATAAATGGTGTTGTCAGGTCAGCGCTATTCCAGCCTCCTACTGTTGATATTTACAATGCTGACGGTAGTTATGCGGGACCGGGAGCAAATGAAGGTGATGCACAGAATCCGCTTGGAATGGCAGAAAGATCTGATAAGACCAGTCAGAATAACCTTGCCTTCGGGAATATTTTCGCGGAGTATGCAATATTGGATAATCTGAAGTTCAGGTCAAGCCTTGGGTTTAATATCTATTCTACGGTTATTCGTGATTTTGACCCGACTTTTTCTGAGGGTAATGCAAACAGGACCATCAACAGCCTGACTCAGACAAGCAATAACTATTCTGACATCATCTGGGAGAATACTGTTAACTATAAACCGCTGATCAGTGAGTCGGTCACGCTTGATCTCCTGGCAGGAAATACGGTTGAGTCATCCGCAAATGAGGTAATGAGTGGGTACAGGGAAGGATTTGTCGGGAACATGGATTTTCTTCAGTATCTCGATGGTGGCTCCTCCAATGACAAGGCAAGAGGCAATCTCTATGAATGGTCACTTGCCTCATTTTACGGACGGGCCAGTCTTGATGTCAAGGGCCGGTATCTTATGACGGCAAATGTACGTGTTGATGGCTCATCACGTTTCGGAAAAAGCAACCGATGGGGAACGTTCCCATCAGTTTCACTTGGATGGAGAGTATCTGAAGAACCCTTTTTCAATATTCCATTTATTGATGAACTGAAACCCAGAGTATCATGGGGGAGCCTGGGAAACCAGGACATCGGCCTGTATGCCTTTTCCAGCAACCTTGCCCAGGTATTTTATACAATGGGAACTTCTCAGGTACCACTTGTGGGTTATGCTCCTGCCTCAGACTTCAATCCTGATGTTAAATGGGAAACTACGACACAGACAAACCTGGGCCTTGATCTGTCCGCTTTTGGAAACAGACTTACTGTTACTATAGACCGGTATTCAAAGATTACTTCTGATATGTTACTTACCCTTCCACAGCCCTCAACATCAGGTTTCGGAAGCACAGGATATGAAAACATGGGTAAGATCAGCAACAAGGGATGGGAGTTCCTGGTTGGCTGGAAAGATTATGCCGGGGACTTCAGTTATGGTGTCACAGGCAATATTTCAACACTCAGGAACGAGGTTATCAGTCTGGGCGACAACGGGGAGCCAATCACGAGCACTGTCTTTTTTGACCTGGCCACCCGCACTGAAGTAGGACATTCTATAAGGGAGTTTTACGGCTATGTAGCTGATGGTATATTCCAGACAGAGGCAGAGGTTGAGGCTCATGCAACACAGCCCGGTGCTGTCCCCGGAGATATACGTTTTAAAGACATCACCAAGGATGGCGAGATAACAAGTGACGATCGTACTTTCATAGGTAGTCCCTATCCTGATTTCTTCTATGGGATTAATCTGAACCTGGGATACAGGAATTTTGACTTCTCAGCACTGTTTCAGGGGCAGTACGGCAATGAAATATACAATGCGGCCGCCTACTGGCTTACCAATTCAGGCTATAACTATAATAAAAGCACTCAGATCCTAAACCGGTGGACAGGTGCCGGAACGAGCAACAGTGAACCAAGGGTTACTACTATTGATAATAACCAGAATGCAAGAGCCTCCACCAGGTATGTTGAAGACGGCTCATATTTCCGTTTAAAGGATTTGCAGATCGGATATAAGATTTCAGATGAACTGTTGAAGAAGGTAAATATATCCAGATTGAGGATCTATGTGGCTGCTCACAACCTCTTGACAATAACCGATTATACTGGTTATGATCCTGAGGTCGGAGCTTCTCGTGCAGCAGAAAAAACTGTAGGCTTTGACGAGGTGACATATCCGCAGAGCAAGAGCTTTCTGGTTGGTCTGAATGTTACATTTTAATGTTAAAAAATATTCGTTATGAAAAATATAAGGATTTTCTCTGTTATATTGACCGTATTCTTCTTGTTGGCGGGCTCATCCTGTGAGGATTTTCTCGACAAGTCCCCTAATGCTGTCCTTACCTCTGCGAACTTTTACCGTGATGAGGCAGACGCCTCCGCTGCCATTAACGCTTCTTATGAGATAATGACAGATTTCTGGGTTAAGAGTATAGCATTTGAAAAGGATATTCCGTCAGATGATGCTGTAAAAGGCCAGGGCGTTGATCTTGGTGCGCTTACATCCCTTGATAATCTTAACCTTAATCCGGCTGATACGCCGCCCATAGTCTATTGGCAGTTATATTACCGTGGAATATACAGGTGCAACCTTGTGCTTGAATATGTGCCGGGCATTGATATGGACAGCAATACCAGAGACCGTATTCTGGGTGAAGCATATTTTCTCCGCGCATTCTACTATTATAATCTTATAATTCGTTTTGGCGGCCTGCCTCTGGTTACATCACCAACAGGTGGAGATACATATCCCTCAAGGGCAACTGCCGGGGAAACATGGAATCTTATTGAGGCAGATCTGACTCTTGCAATCGATCTTCTCCCCGAAAGAGACGAATACACTGCTGCAAACATCGGAAGAGCAAGCAAAGGCTCAGCGCAGGCGCTACTTGGTATAGCATCTCTATTCCAGGAAAAATGGCAGGAGGCATACGATGCTTTTGGTGATGTGATAGGCTCTACTGACTATTCGCTGCAGGATAACTTCGGAGATATCTTCAAACCTGAGTATGATAATGGTACGGAGGTGATTTTCGAAACCCAGTTCCAGGGAGGCGGATCATATGGCAACGGGTTCAATTTCTGGGTCAGACCAAGAAATGGAAGCACAATTTTTGGTCTGGGTTTCTGCCTGCCTACCCAGGATCTGGTTGATGAGTTTGAACCGTCGGACCCACGGCTTCGTTACACAGTAATCAGACCCGGAGATATTATTTCCGATGAGGTCAGTGAATATCCCTTTGAAGCAGCCTGGGCACCGGAAACAGGTTATTCATGCGGTAAATATGTTGTTGATATTCCTGTAGGTACAAATGCTGAACGTCATGAGCAGAATCAGAAAAATATCCGATATGCCGAAGTGCTTCTGGGTTACGCCGAAGCAGCATATCACCTTGAGAAACCTGATGAGGCTGTAAGCAACATAAATCTTGTCAGAAAAAGAGCCAGGGGAGGGAATAATTCTATTCTGCCTGACGTAGAGATTACTGATGATATTTTTGCTGCAATAGTTCATGAACGCAGGGTAGAACTTGCCCTTGAAGGTAAAAGATACTTTGACCTTGTCAGATGGGGATTGGCTGAACAGGAGCTCGGATCTCTCGGATATATAGCATCCAGAAATGGGCTTTATCCACTGCCTCAATCAGAGATGGACTCAAATTCCAATCTCGTACAAAACCCTGGATACACCCAGTAATAATCAGTTAATTGCAGATCAAAAAGGAAGAGAATATTTTCTCTTCCTTTTTTACACAAACTTAAGTATTTCCGGCTCTCCGGCCTGCGGTAGATCGTCCTGATTTCTACCAACTAGCCATATTGCAGACGGATATGCTCAGCATGAATATCACCAAAAAAACATAAGCTGATGAGAGTCCTTTTCATACAACAAAACAAAACAGATAATAATATTCACAGTCTCTTTTTTGTCATTCTGCTTTTTACTTCAGCGGTTGCCCTGTGTCAGAATGACAGCTGGAATATTTCAGTGACAAATGCCAAAAACTATACAGGCATAGGTTTGGGTAATGGCCGGATAGGTATCGTCTCATCCCCAACCCCTTTTGAGTCCGGACTGGTTATACTGAATAATGTATATGACAATGAACTACCGCTTGGGGTAAGCAAGATTCTGCCCGGGATGAACTTCACCACTATGGGAATAGAGGTTGACGGTGAAAAAGTCACCTCAGAAAACATAAGGGATTGGAGTCAGACTCTTGTCATGAAGGAAGCTTATTTGAAAACCACTTTTACGTACAAGAACAAGGCCTCGTTTACATTTAACCTTTATGCTCTCAGGAACTTGCCATATGCGGGGTACCTAGACGTTATTATCTCTGCTGATAAAAATATCAAAGTAAAAGTGACAGGTAAGATCATCACTCCGCATGAATACAGGCAGCCTGTGGATACATTCAAGATATTAAGAGATCTTGAAGTTACGATGCCGTTTATTCAGACAGTTGCTCAAAGCAGGGAACAGAAGCATGGAGTCTCCACCTCAGCAGCATTTATCTGGCACTCACTTAATTCTACTGATGAAAATCTGCGTCCGCCTCTGTGTGATGAAACTGCCGGTGATTATGAAAATATGTTATCCTTTGAGTCAGCACTAAAAAAGGGATCTGAATTATCCTTCGCATGGGCAGGAGCCGAATGCACAACAAAGGATTTCTCAGATCCTAAATCAGAATCAGAGCGTCTGATAATTTACATGATGCTGACTCCCCGTGATGATCTTCTTGCCCGTCATATATCACTTTGGCAATCCCTCTGGCAGGGGGATATCGAAATAGAGGGAGACCTGCAGTCGCAGCAGGATGTACGCCTGGCGTTGTATCATCTATATTCATTTGGTGCCGAAGGTACTGATCTGAGCATACCACCTATGGGGCTCTCATCACAGAATTACAACGGGCATATTTTCTGGGATTCGGAATTATGGATGTTTCCACCCTTATTGATACTTAACAAAGGGATAGCAGAGTCGATGATCAATTATAGAGTTAACAGGCTCGATGAGGCAAGGCATAAAGCATCAGTATATGGTTATGATGGAGCCATGTTTCCATGGGAGAGTGATGATACCGGCGATGAGGCTACGCCTCCGTTTGCTCTTACAGGTACATTCGAGCATCATATTACAGCTGACATAGCCATCGCAGCCTGGAATTATTACAGGGTGACCGGAGATAAGCGTTGGCTTGAAGAAAAAGGCTATCCTCTGTTAAAGGAAATTGCCGGGTACTGGGTCAGTCGTGTATCATCCAATGCTGACGGAAGCTACTCGGTAAAAAACGTAGTGGGGGCAAATGAGTTTGCACATAATGTTGATGATAATGCCTTTACGAACGGATCAGTTATGACAGCATTAAGATTTGCCTCCCTGGCAGCGCTTGTCCTTGGTGAAAAGCCTTCCCCGGAGTGGGACAAAATGGCAGACGGGATACTAATCCATCATTTCCCTGACGGAACAACTATGGAGCATAGCCGTTACAACGGTGAGAGGATCAAACAGGCAGATGTTAATCTTCTCTCTTACCCGCTGGAAATAGTGACAGACAGGGAATCAATCATGAAAGATTTAAAATACTATGAGCCGAAACTGGCTGTTGAGGGACCGGCAATGAGCAAGTCTGTACTGGCACTGATTTATGCCCGGCTTGGCGAGCCTGAGGTGGCATACCGTCTTTTCAGGGAGAGCTACCGCCCTAATAAACGTCCTCCTTTTGGAGCACTGGCTGAAACAGCCCAGAGCAATAATCCCTATTTTGTTACTGGAGCCGGAGGACTGCTTCAAACAGTGATATTTGGTTTTGGAGGTTTACACCTCACTGATGATGGGATAATTCAGCTTAATCCTATCCTTCCTGAGGAGTGGGAGTCGCTTACTATCAAAGGTGTTGGGAATGAGCGTAAGACATTCATTGTAAAGAAAGCCGCCGAATAAAGTGTATGACGGAATAGGTTGGAGTAAAAAAGCCCTCCCGGGACTAATGTGGGGAGGGCTTTTTTCTTGCAGCCGGCACCATGAAAACAGATATCTGTTTTAAGGGCCGGTTAAATCTTTTTGCAGGTAAGAGATTTGGTTGATGATATTTGTTGTAAGCATTGACCCATGGCAATATGAGTCATGGAATCAGTACTCACTTTATTTGTACCCCCAACTGAACTTTTTCCCGAATCTTTTCTGAGGGATTTGGAGTTGATCTGGGAAGTAGATAGCTGCCGAAGTTCGGAGTAAAACATCGCCAAATATCGGAATAAGTTTCTAAAATCACTTTAAATGAGTGTCTTTGGTAAAAATCGAAATCTTATAATTGAAAGCTTCGAATTACATCCCTCGTGTCAGCGATAAGCTATTAAAGATTTTACTTGAATCGACAGGAGCGGTTCTCGTGGAAGGTGCAAAATGGTGTGGGGAAACACAATCTTCATTATAAACTGCCAATAGTGTAGTGTATTTTCAAGACCCTGATGAAGGACCAGGTTTTCTGGCTATGGCTGATACAAAACCTTCACTTCTTCTGGAAGGTGACCCACCTTTGCTTCTTGATGAATGGCAAATGGCTCCGGTAATTTGGGATGCTGTAAGATTTGCTGCGGATAAACGAGGTTTAATGGGCCATTTTATTCTTACGGGCTCAGCCACGCCCAGAGATAATGTAACTTCTCATTCTGGTACTGGTAGAATTGCCCGTATGATTATGCGCCCCATGAGTCTATATGAATCTCAAGAATCGAAAGGCAGGGTATCTCTTAAAGATCTTTTTGATGGGAAGACAGATATTGCTTCGAAAAGCACTTTGACCATAGAGCAGATCTCTCATGCTATTTGCAGAGGAGGCTGGCCGGCTGCAGTTACATCCCGAAACCAGTATGTCCGCATTGCCATGAATTATGTTGATGCTATCATTAATATCGACATTCAACGTGTTGATGCTGAGAAGATGAACCCACCATCTTTTCTTATGGTGCTTAGTGGAGGTCAGGTTGCATATACGCGCGCAGATGGTGTGCTGGTAGTTCCAATTGGCTGCTTAAGAGACTAGAGAACCCTGAGAAAATTTTGTTTCAAAGCGAATTATATCAAACCAATTCCTGTAACAAAGTTTTTGAATTCTTATCTCAGAATATCACTGACATACAAAATAAAAAACGGAAGATCAAGATAAAAAAATCTCTTTCTTCCGTTTCTGTACCCGGAGCCGGGATCGAACCGGCACGGCATCGCTGCCACTGGTGTTTGAGACCAGCGCGTCTACCAATTCCGCCATCCGGGCGGATTATCGTTTGTCTCTGCTTCTTTAACTTATGTTATTGTCTGTCAGTATTCTGTTTACTCATCTCATCCGGAAGGCGGAATTGTCTTCCCTACAGCCCGGCTGCTCGCAGCCCAGTTTGCCTTCCCTGCAGTCTGGCCCCTTCGCGGAGTTAGCCCACCGGGCTAACTCCTATCGCTCGGTCCCCATCCGGGCGGATTATTGTTTTTCTCTGCTTCTTTAATTTATGTTATTGTCTTGCAGTCTTGCGGTTCAAGATACACTTCGTTATCGGGATTGGCCTTCGGTGAGCGCACCGCCAGCCGGCGGTCCGGGTCGTCGTTTCACTCCTCAACCTGCGATCCTGCAGAGTGCGAAAATATAATAATTTTTTTAATAATTCCCTTTCTCCCCGTGAACAAGTTGCCTGTCATTCCTCAAGCGCGGTTAATGTATCTGGTTCTCTCAAACTCTGTGCCCCAAACTATCTGTTGCAGGCTTGTATGATCGTAGCATAGATTCCCTCCGCATCATACCCGCACTCGTGCCACAGCTCCTTCTGGGTCCCATGCTCCACGAAGTGATCGGAGATACCCAGGCGCTTTATCTCAGGGGTATAACCGTGGTCGGCGGCAAACTCCAGGACGGCACTGCCGAACCCACCCTTGATCACGCCGTCCTCAACAGTGATGATTTTACTGAATTCTTTCATTACCTTATGCAGCACCTCTTCGTCGAGCGGATTGGCAAAACGCATATCGTAGTGCATGACGGATATGCCATGTTCCTTCAGCTTTTCAACAGCTTCCACAACAAAGTTACCCGGGTGGCCTATGCTCAGGACGGCAATATCAGTACCCTCGCTTATCAGACGTGCGTGGCCCGCCTCTATCTCCTCAAAGGGCTTTTGCCAGTCGCATATCACTCCTGTACCACGCGGGTAGCGAATGCTGAACGGACCCTTTATCTTGTCGAGTTGTGCAGTGTACATCATGTTGCGCAGTTCCACCTCATCCATTGGTGCTGCAGTTATCATTCCCGGGATATTACGCATGAAGGCAAGATCAAAAAAGCCATGATGTGTGGCGCCATCAGATCCTACCAGTCCTCCGCGGTCAAGACAGAAGACTACCTTCAGACCCTGAATAGCCACGTCGTGAATAACCTGATCATAAGCTCGCTGCATGAATGAGGAGTAGATGTTACAGAATGGAAGCATGCCGTTGGCTGCCATGCCGGCGGCGAAGGTGACAGCGTGCTGTTCACATATGCCCACATCGTAGGCTCTCCCTGGCATCTCCTTCATCATGATGTTAAGTGAGCAGCCCGTAGGCATAGCCGGGGTGATACCTATGATTTTGTTGTTCTGCCGGGCCAGCTCAACTATTGTATTGCCGAACACCTGCTGGTAGAGTGGGTGTTTTGAACACTCGGCAGGTTTGATAAGCTCGCCGGTACATCTGTCGAACTTTCCGGGTGCATGAAAAACGGTCTGTTGCTCCTCAGCCATGGGAAATCCCTTGCCCTTAACGGTGACGCAGTGAAGAAGCTTGGGTCCGGGGATGGTCTTGAGGTCTTCAAGTACCCTGGTGAGATGCATAACATCGTGTCCGTCAATAGGACCGAAATATCTGAACTGAAATGCCTCGAACAGGTTGCTTTGTCCAAGTACTGTTCCTTTGATGGTTCCTTCAAGTTGTGATGCTATTGTCCGGGCCCTTACACCGACTTTCCTGTACCGTCCCAGCAACCTCCATATCTTGTCCTTAAATCTGTTATAAGTTCTGCTGGTAGTGATGTCAAGAAGGTACTCCTTAAGGGCACCCACGCTTGCATCAATAGATATGTTATTGTCGTTGAGAATGACAAGCAGGTCTGCTTTCTGATTACCGGCGTTGTTCATACCTTCATAGGCGAGGCCGGCCTGAAGAGCACCATCGCCTATCACTGCCACCACCTTACGGTTTTCACCCTTGGTCTGTGAAGCTACGGCCATTCCCAGGGCGGCCGAAATGGATGTTGATGAATGACCAACGCCGAACGCATCATATTCGCTCTCGGACATACGCGGGAAACCACTTATACCCTTGTATTTACGATTTGTATTAAACTGGGCTTTTCGTCCGGTGAGAATCTTGTGTGCGTAGGCCTGGTGGCCAACATCCCAGACGATCTTATCATAAGGGGTGTTATATACGTAGTGCAGTGCAACGGTCAGCTCAACCACCCCCAGGCTCGCACCTAAGTGACCGGGGTTAGCGCTTACCTCATCAATGATAAACTGTCTGAGCTCGTCGCTGAGCTTTACAAGGTCAAGCCTGTTAAGCTTCCTGAGGTCATCAGGAGTATTAATTTTATCTAACAGCCGTTCTGAGTGTGACATTAATCTGGGACCATAAGTGGTCGGGCAAAGATACTCATATTTTAATTTTAGTGGAATGATGGCTTTGCCCGGTGATGGTAGTAAATATTTTATATTGTTAATTAATCATCCGACTATTAACAACATGATAAATCATTTATTATTTATTTCGCAGCAGGGGTAATGTCAAAAAAACAGTCAGGTCATGATGTCACGGAAACTTTTTTTACCGGTGTTGCTTATCGCACTCACAGCAGTCTCATGTGTCACCGGGAAGCGGTACAACGCTCTAACTGACAGGAGTTACATGCTGATGTCAGAGCGAGATTCACTCAAGGCAGAAAATATATGGCTTACGATGTCAAACAGGGAGCTGACCACTAAATCGATGCAGCTCACTGAAGATACCGACAGGCTGACCCAAGAGCTTGGAGAGGCAAACACTGAGCTTAGCAGATCAAGGGATGAGGTCAGCAGGCTCACCACACGTTATGAAGAGCTGCAGCAGGCACAGCAGGAGCTGGAAGCCGGTAAGGCCAAGGAGACGGAGAGGCTTCTGGCAGAGTTGAGGCAGGCTCAGACCGAGCTTCAGCAGAGAGAGGATCTTATGCGAGACCTGGAGATGAACCTTGACACCAAAAAAGCAACGCTTGAGGAGCTTACATATGAGCTTGAGAAGAGAAACACAAGACTCGCCGAGCTTGAGAAGATGCTTAATGCACAACAGCAGGCAGTAAAGGCTCTTAAGGAGAAGGTGTCGGATGCACTCTTCGGGTTTGAGAACAACGGGCTCACGGTGACCATGAAGAACGGCCAGGTTTATGTCTCAATGGATGATAAGCTGCTCTTTAAGACCGGCAGCTATGAGATCGATGCTAACGGCCGGACGGCGCTCCGCAAGCTGGGTGCTTTACTGGAAAAAAACCCGGATATAACTATAACCATTGAAGGGCATACAGATGATGTGCCCTACAGGGCCGCTCCCGGTCAGCAAATACTTGACAACTGGGATCTGAGTGTCAAACGGGCTACTACAGTTGTCAGGGTTCTGACACAGGATACACATATCAATCCTAAACGGCTGGTTGCCTCAGGGCGTAGCGAGTATATGCCTGTTGATGCAAGAAAGATTCCTGATGCCAGGCAGAAGAACAGGAGGACAGAGATCATACTGACACCTGACCTGACCGCTCTTTATAAGATATTGGAGAGTTATTAGCAGCCGACCTTACTCACTGAATTCTCCCAGTTTCACCTTCAGTTTTTCCAGGGCTTCAATAAGATCTTCCTCCGGCTTCAGAAAATCAAAATCTTTCCAGTATCCGGCATCATATCCGTCAATTGTCAAAGAGAATATTGAATAGACCGGTGCCAATTCTTCGTGGTCAAACCTGTCCACATTTTTCGTTCGGTAATCTGTTATTGCCAGCTCAAAGAAAATATTGAACCGGCTGCTGAATAACCGTTTCTTCCCTCTTGCCATGAAGCCAAGATCTCCCCTGACATGTGCAAGATAATATCTTCCCTCCACATTCCTGTAGCGTGTCCTGTATCTCACATATTCAGGTTTCATCGAATACTCCCTTGGAAGTTTGCTGATAAATGATCCGGTGGTCTGACCTACAAATTGTGGATTGACTTCAAATTCGGCAAGTATTACACTGTAATTATCAACATTGATGTATATATTTCCCTGCATCAGTGGCTCGGTGATCCAATCCCTTTGCCTGAATGAGACAACATATGCTGTTTGTCCGTCAATTGTGACAATATCTGTGAGGTGATATTCGTAGGAGCTGAAAGACTGGGGGTCAAGAAAGTCGAACAGATTCTTCATACCGTCCAGTGACAGAGTGGCGCTCAGTCCTGCCTTTAGCCTGACAGCCAGTGTATCCTTTACTTCCAGGTTCTCGATCTTTCTGCTGCGCACCACCCTTACCTGATCATTCTGTATTGACCTGGCATAGGGGCTTTTGTATATCTGTACCACCGCTTCAGAGTATATCTGGGGCTCTTTTTTGCGGTAGATACCTTCGCGGTAAAATCCCGTCAGCAATGCAGGCGAGGTGCCGTAGTTGGAGGCTATGGAGGAGATGGTTTTCCTTATGATGAGCTGTGGATCCTGTGCCCTGATGATTATTTCCGGAATCGGGATGAAATCCCTGTGCATACTGATGGTCATGATGTTGCCTGGGAGGCTCCTGACAGGGATCTGCCGGTTGACATATCCGACATAAGAGACGGTGAGAGTATCGTCAATACACTCTTCACTGATTCTCAGCATAAAGTCACCGTTGATGTTTGTCACTGTCCCCCTTCCCCGGTGGCTTATACCTATTGTTGCGTAAGGGAGTGGTTCCGAGGTCTCGGCATCGGTGATCTTTCCGCCGATGGATTGAAAGAATGGGACTGAATCATTATCGGTTTCCGGATTGGCCGGTATAGGCATCTCACGATAGAGGATTATGTGTTTGCCAATGACAGAGTAGGTTACCGCAGGATCACCGGTCAGCGAATCGAGTAATTCTCTGACAGGTATCTCGTGATTCGGCAGAGAGAATGTCCTTTCTGAGTTGACAATATGTGTGTCATAGGTAAAGAGATAGCCAGTGAGTCTGCTTAGCTCATTCAGTGCCCTGGATACCTTAATGCTGTTCCCCGGCAGTATAACAGGTTTGTCAAGGATACTCTCCTGTGAAAACAACTGCAGTGAGAGCAGAAGCATGCCGGCGACCAGGATCACTTGTATACCCTTTGAACCTGTCGGCCACATCAGTTAAAATTGTACCTGTCAGGGATAAAGTATGTAAGTATCCTCTTCTCTGGCAGAATGAAGGTTAAAGGTAGTGCAAATCAGTTTAATAATTGTATCATGAGGCTGCCGTTCAAAAGGTGAGGTAAGCCTGTACTCGTAAATTGCAGGGTCAGCAGCTTTAATATCGATATTGAAGCTACGCTTAAGATCTGAAAAAACCACCTCAAGTCGTTCACCTTCATAGACAAGCACATCTGTATGCCATGCAAGATAATTGGCGTTGGTGTTTGGTGCCTGGGATGCTGAGGCATCGGAAACCATGCCAATGAATTCAGGCTCGAGAGTCACACTTTTCGATCCATCAGTGCTCGTCAGCTTTACCGTGCCTGATGAGACATATACTTCCACCTCATGTTTGTCATTGTCAGTGATCACGTTGAATGATGTTCCCAGCACCCTGACATTTGCCTTGCCTGCATCTATAATGAATGGTCGGTCCTTATCAGGGGTTATTTCAAAGAAGGCCTCGCCGCTGAGAGATACCTTCCGGCTTCTGCTTCTGAACTCCTTAGGATATGTAAGCTTGCTGTTACGGTTAAGAAATACCTTACTGCCGTCAGGCAGCAGCACCTCTATGTTTTTCTGGTCTGCAGCGGAGGTCATCGTCATCTTTCCGGGAGCGCCCACCTCAAAGAGTAACCATCCCATCCCGACCACAATGATCACCATTGCGGCAATCCTGGAGAATGTCCTCAGGAATGTTACTTTTTGCAACGGTATGCCCGGATTTTTGGTATCGATCCTGCTGTTAAGCTTTTCCCAGGCTTTATCGACATCAATAATCTCATTATCTGTATATTTCAGATCATTCCATTTCTTCATTATCTCACTGTCTTCACTGATCAGGAGCTTTGCGGAATCACTGCCGTTGCTCTCTTCACCTGAGAGCCATGCAGCTGCATCGGCCCACTCCCGGTCAGTCATTTTTTCTATCTGTCTCTCTTTCTTCATTATTCTGCGAGTGCTTTTCTGAATTCTCTGAGCGCTTTTCCCATGTCTGACTCAACTGTCTTGAGTGAAACCGCCAGTTTGTCAGCTATTTCATTATACTTCAGTCCTTCGAACCGACTCATCCTGAATATTGTACTGCATCTCTGCGGCAGTCTCTCAAGCACCTTCGCCACTCTGGCCTGGAGCTCGCTGTAATAGATGGACTCTGTCACCGGTTCTACTGTAGGGCTGGTTTTCGCAGCCATCTCTTCCGCATGGCGGCTGACCACCTTCTGATGTTCTATATAGTGCAGTGCCCTGTTGTGAACCGAGCGAAAGAGATAACCGTTCAATGAACTTTCAATCCTGAGGTTATGCTTCTCCTGCCACAGCCTGAAGAAAAGGTCCTGCACTATCTCTTCTGATGCATCATGGTCTTTAACAAAGGTTTTGGCATAACGTACCAGTGAAACATAGGAGGATCGGAACAGTTTCTCAAACTCCTGTTTGTCACCCTGCCTGATCCTCCTTATTATATCACTGTCACTGTGCATAGGTCATCGGCGATTGTTATTCTGTCCTGTCGCTGAATTTGACTTTTCTGCTCAGCTTTCTTATGGCTGCCTCGATGCTTTGATCTGGTTCTATCACATTGTAGTCACCCCAGAAATCAGGATCAGCAAAGGCTGTCACCTCTTCGGTGAAGACGTCTGAAGGCCTGATCTTCTCTTTTGAAGTGAACTTTACCACGTCTTCTTCCGTACGGTCGGTGATGGCAAGTTCAGACATGGTAGTATAATTTGTGTTGAAGAGTTTTCTTTTCCAGTCGATTTTAAACTTGACCTCTGCTCTGGAGTGGGTAAAGTACCATTTGCCGTCCATCTCACGGTAGCGGACCAGGTAAGATGTCAGTTCAGGTGTCACCTGCATACCCATTGGTTTCTTCCTGATGAACATTGATGCTGCAATGTCCTTGTTCTCAAGGTTGAATGAGAACTCTGCCTGAGCTACTGCATATGTCTCGATATCTATGAAGAGCCGTCCCTGAAACAAGGGTGTTGTTATGGAAGGTTTCTGATAGAAGTTGATCACATAATTGGTTCTGTCATCAATGACAACGATGCTTGACAGCTCAAGTTCATACTGGCTCAGGGCTTCCCTGGTGAGGAACGTTTCCGGGTTCTTGACCACGTCAAGGTATAGGGTGGTTGTGGGTCCGCCCTGGAGTTTAAAGAGAACGGTATCCATCTTATCAACGTCACTGCTCTTTCTGCCCTTGAATATCCTTACGGCGTCATATCTGAGATCATTCTGATAAGGAGCCTTAAATACTTCAACTACAGCCTCGCCTATAGAAACATAACTACGGTTTTTCCTGATGGTCTCACGGTAGAAGCCGGTCATATCATTTGGTACTGCCGGATAGTTTTCCTCAAAGCGGTCTATCACCTTTTCTATTATCTCTTCCGGCACAAGAGGTTTGACGATAATCTCTTTTATAGGGATCATTGCGGTCTCGAGCTCAATCACGTTTCGCTGACCGTTGGTCTTCATCTCATCAATTGACATTACCCTGTTCTTGTAGCCTAAATATGAGAATTCCAGATTACCAGCCTCTCCCTCGCTTACCTTGAGAGTGAATTCACCGTCAAGGTTTGAAACGGTTGAGACGTTAGTGCCCTGAAGAGCAATGCTTGCAAAGATCAGGGGTTGGTTTGACTCAGCATCCACCACTCTTCCGCGAATGGTTGTTACCTGTTGTTGAACTTTCTTTGTTTTCAGTGCTGAAGATGATGCAAGAATATCACCGGCAGGTAAAAGGAGGAGTAGCATGGTTGCTATCAGTGTAAAAAAGACTTTTGTTTTCATGGTCGTTATTTTTTTTTGTTCTTAATCCAAATCATCTTTTCATATTAATGACCGGAAAATACTCCTCTCCCCTATACAATGACCAAAAAAAATGTTTATTTGTCTCTGACATGTCTTTTAAATATATAAATGCAAGTTACTCTGTTTTCTCTTATGCAGTCAGGAGATTTGTCGGCATTTTTCTTAGTCCGCCACTGCCACCTGCCATTAGTGTGGAGCTGAGCAGCAAATGTAATCTTGGCTGTCCGGAATGCTTTACCGGGGCCCGGCTACTGAGAAGGAGGAGTGAGTTCATGAGCTACGATCTCGCATCCGTTATTGCGTCAGTATTCAGAGGACGTGCGCTTTCGGCATGGCTCAGCTTCCAGGGAGAGCCGTTGATGCACCCCCAGTTCTTCCAAATAGCAGAGCTTTTTGCCGGAATGAATCAGGTCATCTCCACCAACGGCCATTATCTGGACAGTGAGACATGTACCAGGCTGGCAGAATCATCATTGAAGGAGATAATCATTTCATATGATGGAGTTACCCCTGAGGCTTATTCTTTATACCGTAGAGGTGGCGACCATTCACGTGTGACAGAGGGAATAATTATGCTGGCGGGAATGGCTGGCAAGAGGCGTTCAGCGCCAAAGATCACCCTGCAATTCCTGCTGCACAGGGGCAATGAACATGAAGCAGGTGAGGCAGCGGCTTTTGCAGCATCAATAGGAGCGGGGTTCAGGATCAAGAGCATTCAGGTGCTCAACAATGACAGGGCAGCGGAATGGATACCTGCCGATCAACGCAGGTCGAGATACATTAATTCGGACGGCCAATGGAAAATTGCCGGCGTACCTGAAAGAGGCTGTATCAGAATGTGGACCACGGCAGTCATAACAACAGATGGCGATGTGGTACCATGCTGTTACGATAAAAATGCCAGTCATGCAATGGGTAATCTCCACAACCAGTCTTTCAGTGATATATGGCAGGGGCAGAGATACAGATTATTCAGGGATGCTGTCATGACAAGCCGCAGTATGATTGATATTTGCAGTCAATGTCCGCAGGGAAGGAGGATTTTTTTTAAGCGCTGAGGATTATTGCCCTTGTCACGTGTTGATCATTTATTATTTTTAAAGAAACCAAACTAAACCTCCTATGAAGATTCTAAAAATCTCTTTACAAGTCATTGCCGTGGTTCTTGTTGTTGCTCTGATAGCAGGAGTAATTATTGTATCTTCTCTGCGCAAGTCAGGGCTGCCGGAGCTTAACGGCGAAATGACGCTCTCCGGCCTGACGGCCGATGCTAAAGTCATCCGCGACGAGCGCGGCGTACCTCATATATATGCAGACAATGAACATGATCTCTATTTCATGACGGGTTATATCACTGCTCAGGAGAGGCTCTGGCAGATGGACATGGTAAGGCATGCAACCCAGGGGCGTTTGTCGGAGATGTTCAAGAGAGATATGTGTGAGACAGATTATTTTCTCAGGGCGCTGGAGATGTCTGAAAAATCAAAGTTGGTTCTGGAAAAGGAAGATCCGGCAGTACTGGCCACTCTTCAGGCATATACTGACGGGGTGAATGCATGGATTAAAAAATGCGGAAAGAAACTGCCGCCAGAGTTCAAGATTCTGGGATACACTCCTGAACCATGGACTCTTACTGATATTACGAACATCATTGGATTTATCGGTTGGGATCTTGCTTCCGCAAACCTCACGGATGAGATAAACAATTATAAACTTGTTAAAAAACTTGGCCCGGAGAAAGCCTCCGGACTAATTGCCGACTGGAACCTGGTTGATGAGGTGGTCTTCCCGGACTTTAAGATTGATGACGAGCTTTTAAATAAATCGATATCCGCCATAGGTTCAATGAAGGAGCTGGAGAAGCTGGGTATCGTTACCCTGTCAGGAAGCAACAACTGGGCTGTTACGGGAGCCAGGAGTGAGACCGGCAAACCGATTCTGTCAAACGACATGCACCTTGGGTTCAATGTGCCGGGCTTCTGGATGCAGATACATCAGGTTATCCCTGGTGAACTCAACGTAACAGGGGTTCTCTTTCCGGGAGAGCCATTTATAATTGCAGGGCATAATGAGAGGATTGCCTGGGGAATGACTAACCTCAGCGTTGATGATATAGATCTATTTGTTGAGACAGTTGATTCATCCGGCAACAACTACATGTACAATGGTCAGTGGCTTCCCTTCAGGAACGAAGAGGAGCTATTGAAGATCACTGACGATTCTTCTCAGACAAGGTCAATTAAGTACACTCATCACGGTCCGGTTATCTCAGGAATGAGGGGCATAGATGATGCAGTACTGACAATGTGCTGGTCAGGATATGACTACAGTGACGAGATAAAGGCAGTATACCTTCTTAACAGGGCAGGTTCATGGGATGAGTTCCGGGTGGCGCTGAGCAATTTCAAGTCTATCAGTCAGAATTTTGCCTATGCTGATGTTGACGGCAACATAGGGCTGAACACTGGCGGAGGTGTGCCGGTAAGAAAGGGAACGGGGTTGTTTCCCAGAAAAGGTGACACCGATGAGTATGAATGGAAAGGATATGTACCATTCGAATTTCTTCCCACATCCTTCAACCCGGCAGAAGGGTTTGTATCATCAGCCAATCAACGTACTGTGACGGAAGGTTATCCTTTCTTCATCAGCGGCGAGTTTGCCATGCCTTACCGCATCATGCGCATAAGGGAGATGGCAGCTGAGAAAGAGATACTGGGAATTGATGACTTCAGGAGGATGATTACCGATAATCACTCTGTTTATGCTGCCATGCTGACACCGGCGCTGCTTAAGGCGGCAGCAACTATTGAAGACCCTGATGGGACTGAACAGGCAGCAATAGATGAGCTGAAGGGGTGGGATTATTCAATGGGGGCTTCACTGATAGCCCCGTCATTGTTCGAATTCATACGCATTGAGCTGGCGCGAAATATCATGTATGATGAACTGACCGACCTGTACGGGGCGTCACTGGGCAGACAGTATGACTTCTATATCTATCGTATGTTAAAGGAGGGTCCGGATGAATGGGTTGACAATATCAATACTCCGGAGAAAGAGACAATGGATGAGATCATTGCTCTAAGCATCAGATCTGCCATAGACACTCTTACAGCGAAGTACGGAGAGTACGGAAATAACTGGCAGTGGGGTAAAATACACACTTTCACCCTTGAGCATCCCATGGGTAGTGTCAGGATCCTTAACAGGCTCCTTGGCCTGAATTCAGAAACTTATAGTGTGGGGGGCAGTTATCATACGGTTGAGCCTTATGCCTTCAGAGATAATTTCCGTGCACATCACGGTGCTTCGGAGCGGCATATCTTTAACACGGCCGACTGGGACAAATCACTGACCGTCATACCGACAGGCACATCGGGTATTCCGGGGAGTCCGTTCTATCTCTCACAGACCGACACTTATGTGAACAATGGCTTTTATGAGGAACCCTTCACTGACCAGGCTGTGGAGATGGCAAAGAGATACGAGATGATTTTTCTTCCCGGCCAGCCAGAATAAACTGCAACAGACACCAGTAAATAAAAAAGAGGGCGTTATTGGGACGCCCTTTTTTTATACTGTCAATATCTCCTTTTCCTTGGTCTCCATGACCTTGTCAACGCTTGCTATATATCTGTCAGTCAGCTCCTGAATCAGTTTCTCTCCGTTTTTTTCCTCATCTTCAGGCAGCCCATCCTTGAGCAGTGTCTTCAGCTCATCAAGGAACCATTTACGGCTTGTGCGTATACTGATCTTGGCCGTCTCGCTTTCCTGCTTTACCTGTTTGACCAGCTGGTGCCTGCGCTCCTCGGTTAGGGGAGGTACGTTAATGCGAATGGCCTCACCGTTGTTTATCGGGGTAATGCCTATATTGGCAGCCAGTATTGCTTTTTCGATAACACTAAGCATATTCTTCTCCCAGGGTTGTATGAGAATGCTCTTAGCGTCCGGGGTATTAATGTTTGATACCTGTGCCAGCGGAGTCATGGTGCCGTAGTAGTCTACCGTAATACCGTCAAGCAGGAGCGGGTTTGCCCGGCCGGCGCGAAGATGTGAAAGTTCGTATTCAAGATGTTTGATGGCTTTTTCCATCTTCTCTTCGGCTTCGTCTTTAATTAGTTCCAGTTCGTCAGTCATATGATTGATGTTATTCTGCTAAAGACAAATGTAAAAAAAATTTTTTCAGAGAGTAATAAGTGTGCCGCAGCTGGTACCTTTAGTGACAGCACTCAGGTTTCCCTCATTGTTCATGTCAAATACAATGACAGGCATGCCATTCTCGCTGCACATTGAGAAAGCAGTCTGATCCATGACTCTCAGATTCCTGTCAATAGCTTCCCTGAATGTAAGGGTATCATATTTTACGGCTGTTGGGTCTTTTTCGGGATCTGCGGTATAAACGCCATCAACGCGGGTGCCCTTGAGCAGTACGTCGCATTTAAGTTCCACGGCACGAAGAGCGGCTGCTGTGTCAGTGGTGAAGTAGGGATTTCCTGTTCCTCCGGCGAGGATACAGACGCACCCGCAGTCAAGAGCAGAGGAGACCTTGTCCCTTCCGTAAAGCTCACCTACAGGCTCCATGCGTATGGAGGTGAAGACCTTTGTGCTGCAACCGGCTCTGACGAGGAAGCTCTCCAGTGCCAGGCTGTTAATGACGGTAGCCAGCATTCCCATCTGGTCACCCTTCACCCGGTCATAGCCTTCTTCGATGCTGCCAAGCCCTCTGAAAATATTTCCGCCCCCGATGACAATGGCTACCTGGCATCCGGATGTGACTACATCATTGATCTGCTGCGCATAGCTTGTCAGGACATCAGCATTCAGTCCGGTTCCGTTCGGACCTCCGGCAGATTCCCCACTGAGTTTAAGCAGTATCCTTTTATATTTCATTTCAACATCTGTTTATTGATGGGAACGAAATTAGTAAAAAATGTGTCCAGAATGAAAGAATGTATAAAATGTGCAGCGACAACCTGTGAAGGTGTCGCTGCACACAAATCTCATGCTTACTCATCACTAATCCTTCTTTTTAAGGGTGTCTATCCTGAAGAGGAAATAGAGAGGGCAGGTCTGTGTAAGGGCGGTTACTGCCAGAATGATCGCAATAATTATCAAGATCAATCCCAGGAGTTTTCCAACGCCAATAAAATAGATGATTACGAGCACTGCTGCCAGAATAAGTCTGACAAGCATGTCAGTTTTACCTACATTCTTTTTCATATGGCATCATTCTTTAATTGTACAATTTACTAATTATTTATGGTACTGGAGATATAAATCTGATATCTGCTGCAGACAGCCGGTAAAAAAAAGAACGACGTCACTTGGTGACGTCGTCCATTATACAATATCTGTTATATTTTATCAGATGTTCAGCGTATAGCGGATGAAACCTGTTGCTTTCAGAGTCTTGTCCTTACTTTCAAGATACTGTCTGATGGTGTGTTTGCTATCCTTGATGAATTCCTGATTCATCAGGGTGCTCTCTTTAAAGAACTTGTTCAGTTTGCCCTGGGCAATCTTTTCCAGCATCTCTTCCGGTTTACCTTCGCGACGTGCCTGTTCTCTTGCGATATCAAGCTCCTGTGCAAGGATCTTTTCAGGAACATCCTCCTTATCAAGTGAAACAGGGTTCATTGCAGCCACCTGCATGGCGACATCCTTATACACCTGTATGTCAATGCCGGCTTTGCTGAAGCCAACCAGTGTAGCAAGCTTGTTTCCCGGGTGGATATATGCCTGAACAGCCGGGGCGTTTATGGTGCCGAAGTATGAGAGTTCATACTTCTCACCTGTGATGCCACTTTTCTCTATCACCAGGTCAGAGACCTTTTTGCCGTCGACAATAATATTCTTAAGGGCATCAAGGTCAGTTGCAGCGTTTTCGAGGGCTGCATCAAGGATCTTGTAACCCAGGGCTATAAAGTCAGCATTCTTTGCAACAAAGTCTGTTTCGCAGTTCAGTGAAATCATCATTCCGCTACCGGCGTCTGCTGTTGTTTTGGCAAGCACTACACCTTCAGAGGCTTCGCGGTCAGCGCGCTTATTGGCTATTGCCTGGCCTCTTTTCCTTATCAGTTCCTGTGCTTTTTCGAAATCGCCCGTTGCCTCTTCCAGGGCTTTTTTACAATCCATCATGCCGGCGCCTGTCATCCTTCTCAGTTTGGCGACATCGGCAGCGCTAATATTTGACATAGTATTAATTCTATTTAAAGGTTGATCTTATTATTTGTCCTCTTGTGTACCTTCTACATCATCTGTGGCAACTTTCTCCTCAGACTTTTCTTCAGTCGAATCAGCCTTATCTTCGGGTTGTTTCTCCTCTGTATAGTCGAGCGCGGTGAATTTACTCTTTTGAGTACCTTCGGGCTGCTCTCCCTTGTCAGCCTGTGCGTTGTCCTTCTCCTTCTCTGCCTTACGTTCGTTAAGTCCTTCGGCGATAGCCTGACACATGAGGTCAATCACCAGAGAGATAGATTTGGCAGCATCATCATTGGCAGGTATGACAAAGTCGATATCCGAAGGATCCGAGTTTGTGTCAACCATTGCGAACACGGGTATTCCGAGTCTCTTAGCCTCATGCACGGCGATGCGTTCCTTGACTACGTCTACCACGAAGAGTGCTGATGGCTGGCGTGTCATATCGGATATTGATCCGAGGTTCTTTTCAAGCTTGGCCCTCTGGCGTGTGATCTGCAGCTTCTCTCTCTTGGAGAGGTTGTCAAATGTACCGTCGACAGCCATTTTATCAATTGATCCCATCTTCTTTACCGCCTTACGGATAGTAGGGAAGTTAGTGAGCATTCCGCCCGGCCATCTCTCTGTGACGTAGGGCATATTCACTGCTCCGACCTTTTCTGACACGATGTCCTTCGCCTGTTTCTTTGTGGCTACGAAGAGCACTTTGCGGCCTGATTTGGCTATCTGCCTCAAAGCAGCGGCGGCCTCGTCAATCTTTATTGTTGTTTTCTCAAGGTCAATAATATGAATGCCGTTGCGCTCCATAAATATATAAGGAGCCATAGCCGGGTTCCATTTTCTCTTCAGGTGGCCAAAGTGTACACCGGCATCCAGTAATTCTTTAAAATTGGTTCTTGCCATTTTGTTTGTGATTGTTAAGTTTACGTTCTGTGAAGTCAATTGCAGAGTAGTTCCTCGCGGGAAGTCAATGCAATTTAGATACTAAACCTGCATCTATAATTAATTGCTGTTGAACTCCTAACGCTTGCTGAACTGGAATCTCTTGCGTGCCTTGGGCCTGCCCGGCTTCTTTCTCTCAACCTCACGCGGGTCGCGTGTGGTAAAGCCTTCAGCCTTAAGCTTTGATTTGTACTCCGGATCAATCTTGATCAGAGCCCTGGAAATCGCAAGACGTACCGCCTCTGCCTGACCTTTGAATCCACCACCGTCAAGGGTGACTTTGATGTCATATTTGTCGGCAACATTGAGAAGGTTGAGTGGCTGGAGAACAACATACTGAAGAATCTCATTGGGGAAGTATTGCTTATATTCCCTGTTATTGATCGTGATCTGTCCCTTACCGTCGCTGAGATATATTCTGGCGACTGCCGCTTTCCTTCTTCCGATAGCGTTAATAACTTCCATGTTTTTTACTTAATGGTTTTTAAATCGATTAGTTTGGGTTGTTGGGCCTCATGCTTGTGCCCGGGCCCTTCATACACATAAAGGTTCCTGAAGATAGCGCTTCCAAGTCTGTTTTTCGGAAGCATCCCTTTGACGGCATATTCAATAAGCCTAATGGGATGTTTCTTCATCAGCTCGTCAGCTTTGACGATCCTCTGGCCACCGGGGTAACCGGTATGCCTGATGTACTCCTTGTCGGTCATCTTTGCTCCCGTCATCGTTACTTTTTCTGCATTGATAACGATGACGTTATCGCCGCAGTCAACATGGGGTGTGAAGCTGGTTTTGTGCTTCCCCCTCAGCATCAGGGCAACAACAGATGCCAGACGTCCGAGTGTCTGACCCTCTGCATCTACAAGTACCCACTCTTTATCAACAGTCGCTTTGTTGGCTGACACTGTCTTGTAGCTTAAGGTGTTCACTTTGTACTAAGGTTTTGTTAATTAATGATTTTTCAAAATAAAAACCCCATTTTTGGGGTCTGCAAAAATACAACTTATTTTTATTTCGAGCAAGATGTTGTATTTTTAATTTCTTTATCATCCATATGTTAAGCAGATATACCCACCAGTCTTTATATCCTGACCACCCTCTCCCGGCTGCATATCTGATGCCTCTGGCAATATGTCTGCTGCCGGTAAACGCTAATGGGGTATACTCTTCCGGCCATAAATATAACTTAAATACAACACTCCGGGAACCGGCATTCTTTTCGTATTTTTACACACTGTTAAATATTACGTTCATCAATCATGAAAATTAATGATGAGGATAGGAGTTTTCTTGATCTTGCAATAAAGACCGCAGATCAGAATATGACCGACGGAGGAGGGCCTTTCGGGGCGGTGATTGTCAGTAACGGGCTCGTTATTGCGCGGGCCGGTAACAGGGTTGTCGCCGGGCATGATCCTACAGCACATGCTGAAATCATGGCAATCCGTATGGCTTCTGCTGCTCTGGGTACCCATGACCTCAGCAACTGTGTGATATATGCTTCCTGTGAACCATGTCCCATGTGCCTCGGAGCAATATACTGGGCAGGCATCTCTCGGATTGTCTATGCCTCTGACCGTTACCGTGCTGCGGAAGCCGGGTTTGATGATAACAAGATTTATACCGAGCTGACTCTTGCCACTGATAAGAGGAGTATTGTCATGGACCAGGGTCTGAAGCAGGAGGGGGACAGCGTACTTAAAAGATGGGAAGATCTCCCTGACAAAGTTCAATACTGATCAGGGCACTATGCAGAGAATTGGCCGGACTATCTTTCTTGGTGACGCTGTTACAGTGGCACAAACGGTGACGGGAATGGATATCGTCATTAACACCGGGGAGAGAACCGGGAGGTATATGATAACTGAGACAGAGGCATATCTGGGTGATACTGACAAAGCGTGTCATGCCAGCAAGGGAAGGACCAGAAGGACGGAACCAATGTTTATGGAAGGCGGTCATCTTTATATATATTTTATCTATGGCATGCACTGGATGATGAATGTGGTAACCGGTCCGGCAGACTCTCCTCAGGCAGTGCTCATAAGGGGTGTAAGACCGTTTACCGGACCGGGACGCGTTACCAGAGGGCTGGGTATTGACGGTTCATTCAACCGTGAAGACCTGACGATGTCACAGAGGATATGGATTGAGGATAATGGCTTCCGCCCGGATCTTACTGCCGGACCTCGCGTGGGGATAAATTATGCCGGTGAACCATGGGTAAGCAAGCCATGGCGTTTTATGATCAAAAATAAATTACTGGAAAAATGATAAAAGGATTCAGACTGTGGAACAACATAACAGGATGGGCGGTTTTCGCCGTTGCACTCCTGGTCTATCTTCTGACAATCGAACCGACAGTTAGTTTCTGGGACTGTGGTGAGTTTATTCTCTGTTCATTCAGGCTTGAGGTGGGTCATCCGCCCGGTGCTCCCTTCTTCCTTCTTCTCGGCCGCTTCTTTACCCTGTTTGCCGGGGGCGATACCTCCAGGGTGGCAATGATGGTGAACATCCTCTCTGCCCTGGCCAGCGCATTCACAGTCTTGTTCCTCTTCTGGTCCATAACAAGGCTGGTACGTATTGCCACAGGTGACGGTGATAATGTCACCGGTGGAAAAATGGTTGCAATACTGGCTGCTGGTGCTGCAGGCGCCCTTGCTTATGCCTTCTCTGATACTTTTTGGTTCTCCGCTGTTGAGGGTGAAGTATATGCTACCAGCTCACTCTTTACAGCCGCGGTGTTCTGGGCCATGCTCCGTTGGTACGATGAGGCTGATGAGCCTCATGCAACCAGATGGATCATTCTGATTGCCTACCTGATGGGACTGTCAATAGGGGTTCACCTGCTGAACCTGCTCACACTGCCGGTACTCGTTCTCATATGGTACTTCAGGAAGCACAATGTGACCGGAAAGGGGGTCATCTATGTGCTTGTCACCGGATTCCTGGTACTGGGAGTGCTGAACTTCATTTTTGTTCCCGGTGTGGCTAAAGTGGCAGGCTGGTTTGAGCTATTTTTCGTCAACACTCTGGGGCTGCCTTACAACACCGGTTTGTATATCTATATTATTCTTCTGATTGGACTGATAGTATTTGGTATATGGTATTCGCTTAAAAAGAGCAAGATTATCCTGAACTTTGTTATGACAGTGGTGGCGGTACTGATGATCGGCTATGCCTCTTTTGCCCTTATCATAATAAGAGCCAATGCTCATCCGCCGATGAATCAGAACGACCCTTCTGACGTCTTCTCGTTTATCTATTATATCAACAGGTCTCAATATCCCAGAGCGCCCTTCCTATACGGGTACTACTACTCTGCTCCCGTAACCGGTGTCACGAAGGAGATAGGTGGCTATAACAAGAAAGAGGGAAAGTATGTTCCCTATTTCAAGGCCGAATATGAATATGACAAGCGTTTTGCGACCATCTTCCCGAGGATGTACAGCAGTGATCCTGATCATATACGTCAGTATGAGTACTGGGGCCGTATAAATGGAAAGAAAGTAACCATCAGGTCTGGTGGAAAAAATGAGCAGGTCACTATTCCCTCCTTTGGCGAAAACCTGCGCTTCTTCATCAGGTATCAGGTGGGGGTTATGTATCTGAGATACTTCATGTGGAACTTCTCAGGACGCCAGAATGATATCCAGGGTAACGGCAATGTCATGGACGGCAACTGGATTACCGGCATACCATTCATGGATAACGCCCGCCTCGGCGATCAGGCAATGCTTCCGGCGGAGAACCATAATAACCCTGCTCATAATACCTATTATCTCCTGCCCCTGCTGGCTGGTCTGGCCGGTATATTCTGGCAGTACAGACGCGACAAAAAGGGATTTTCGCTTGTGTTACTGCTCTTTCTGATGACGGGCCTGGCAATAGTGACATACCTGAACCAGAACCCCAGCCAGCCCAGAGAGAGGGACTATGCCTATGCCGGATCATTCTATGCTTTTGCTGTATGGATAGGAATGAGTGTAATGTTGCTTTACGAACTCCTCCGGAAATACATTAGGGATTATCCTGCAGCCCTCTTGCCATCGGCGGTGATTATTGCAATAGTACCGCTGGTGATGCTGAAGCAGAACTATGATGATCATGACAGATCTGACAGGTACACTGCCAGGGACATTGCCTCAAACTATCTCGCTTCCTGTGATAATAACGCCATACTGTTAACTTATGGTGACAATGATTCCTTCCCGTTATGGTACATCCAGGATGTTGAGGGTTACCGTACGGACATCCGCGTTGCTAATCTCAGCTATCTGCAGAGCGGCTTCTACATTGAGACCATGAGCCGAAAGGCATTTGAATCCGATCCTTTACCATTCACCCTTAGCCCTGAGAAATATGTTGAAGGTGAACGAGTGCAGCTTCCTGTTGAGGATATGATAAAAGAGCCGACGCCTCTGGAGAAAGTGGTGGAGTTTGCCGGGTCGGATGACCCGAAGGCCAAGGTAGACCTGTCAGGCAGGGGTGACTTCTTTAATTTCATTCCCGTAAAGGTCTTTACTGTTAATGTTGACTCGGCTCATGTGATTGCTACAGGAGCAGTGCGGCCTTATCATGCAGACAGGATGTTAAAACCAATGATATGGAAATTCAAGGGGTCGATGGCTATCAAGGATGACCTGGCTATAATGGATGTTATGGCAGGTAATAACTGGGAGCGGCCATTCTACTACTCGGTAACCGTTCCACCATCCTCATATATCGGTCTTGAGGATTTTTTCATCCTGGAGGGTATGGCTTACCGGATAAGCCCTGTAAGTATCAACCAGACGATTCAGGGGGAAACGGGGATGGTTGATACACAGGAGATGTATGAGAACATGATGAACCGGTTTAAATGGGGCAACGCAGAGAAGGAGGGTGTGTATCTTGATGAGAACAACCGCAGGATGTTTGACGTCTTCAGGCGGCAGTTCGCTAAACTATCAATTGCTCTGTCACTTGAAGGAGATACTGTAAGGGCTGTTGCGGCAGCAGAGAAGGGGCTTAGCATAGTGCCTCCTGATAAGATGCCTTATGATTATTTCGCTTCTGATCTCGGTGAGGCTCTCGCCATGGCAGGCAGGCTTAAGGAAGGTGAAAAGATACTCTCCGATGTTGTTGATAACTCACTGGCCTCGCTGAGTTTCATATCAGGACTTCCCGATGACAAGTCATATGGCCTTGACTATAACATTTCAGTTTCCCTCCAGGCATTGATGGATGTTTACAGGCTGGCAAGCAGGTTCGGGATGAACACCCTGGCAACGAAGGCTTCTGAAGAGCTTACAAGGTATTACGGAGAGATGCCGGGGAGATGATACGTAATTACGGCAGACCGTTACCCGCCGGGATTATCTACCCTGATGCCATTTACAGCTTAAGAGGCCCGGGGAAAAGACTTTACCTCACCTTCGATGATGGCCCTGATCCCGAATCAACACCGCAGATACTTGATATCCTGCAGGAACATGATGTGCATGCCACCTTCTTCTGTACCGGGAGAAATGTCCTTGCCTTTCCAGGTCTCTTTGCCCGGATCGCTGCCGGGGGCCATACAATAGGTAACCACGGATACAGCCATCTCAACGGTCTCAAAACACCTGTCAGGGCCTATTGTGCTGATGCACTGAAGGGAAGAGAAATAACCTGCAGCAACCTCTTCAGGCCACCTTATGGCAGG
>JAVEYS010000009.1:0-67881 GCA_034003345.1 Bacteroidales bacterium | reverse complement strand
GATCAGATTGTTCGCAAGATTGGTTTTTTCGGAGATATGATTCCGTCTGAAGGAAAAGTGGCCGGTATCGAGTGGAAGTATATCACTTTTATTGAGAACACAAAACGGCTGTTTGAATATAATGTAGGGAGAGGAAAAATCATTGCTGCCGGAGCTTTTCTTGACTATTCGATCGCTAACTTCAATACTTTGCAACTTAATTTTTTCACACATAATGTGTTTCGTTATACCTCGGGGCAGCTTGATCATGAGGGAAAGTATTTCTGGGAATATGACCCTCAGACTGTTAATGAGGTTTCTTTGCCAGCAGATTCAATGCCGTTGCTGGAGGCATGTCACTGGAAAATTCCCGTCCTCAGCGCAGAGCTGATACGGGAAAAAGGCTCAAATGATTTCGTGACTCTGGCCGGTCGTCGGATACTGGTTATGGGGAAAGAAAAGGGTGGCATTGATGAGATATGGGCACATCCGTTTATGGCATTGCGTGATTATCATGTTGAGGTTATACTGAACAACAGCAGTGAAATCATACAGTTAAGCAGGATGAGTCCGAAAATTACCGTCTCTCCTGAGATGATTATCCGTGAATACAGGCTGGGAGAAACGGACCTGAGAGAAATAATCACTGCCTCATTTGACAAACCGGTTGTTGTTATGCACTATGAGTGGGATGATCATTCCATTGATAAAATAGTAATAAAACAGACCTCCAATCTTCGTTACATGTGGCCCTATTCGTCCAGGGCAACAGGCAAAATTGATTATTGCTGGATGCCGGAAATAAATGCAATGCTTATTTCGGGAGACAAGGGGAATTTGAATTCGCTTACTTCATTCAGTGCGCTTCCCGAAACATACGTGATGGGTCAGAATGACTCGGTGAAATATTTACCGGAGGGGAGGTTCGAATTGTACCAGACTGATAAAATCCAGCTGAACAGCGCTTTTGTCTTCAATGCAAATGAGATTACCGGACAAAGCCTGAATGTTTGTTTTATCGCAGAAGTGGAGGATAAGGGAAAGAGCATTGACTTACTGCAAAATCAGTGGCAAGAGGTCAATACGCTCTTTTTTAAGACGAATGAATATTACAAATCATTGTTGCAAAACTACCTGCTGATTGAGTCACCTGATCCGGTTTTTAACGAAAGCTATAAATGGTCTCTGCTCAGAATGAACCAGTTTATACAGGAAACCCCCGGCATTGGAACAAGTCTGATGGCTGGTTTTGCAACTACAGCAAGAGGCTGGAACGGAAATCAGAAAATCAGTGGGCGTCCGGGATATGCCTGGTACTTCGGGCGTGACGGAGAATGGAGTGGAATGGCCATGGACGCCTCCGGTAATTTCGAGACAGTAAAGAATATTTTGCAGGTTTTTGACCGTTACCAGGACGTTACGGGCAAGATATTTCACGAATTAACCTCGAGTGGTGCAGTACACTACGATGCCTCTGATGCATCGCCACTGTACCTGTTCCTGGCTGCCCATTACCTGAAATATTCGGGAGATATTGATTTTATCAGGACAATCTGGCCAGGCTTAAAGAAGGCCTACGACTATATTTTGAGCACTGATACCGATGGCGACGGTCTGATTGAGAATACCAATGTCGGACATGGCTGGACCGAAGGAGGGAGGTTGTTCGGTTCACATACCGAATTCCATCTCGCAGGTTGCCAGGTTGCTGCAGCTGATGCAGTTAAGTATATTGCAGAGGCTCTTGGTGATAAACAACTGTCACTTCAGGCCGGGCAATTTGCAGAAAGAACAAAACAGATTATCGATCGTGAATTCTGGAATCCATCCGGGAGATATTTCTATCAGGGAAAGATGAAAGACGGTTCATTCATGGATGACAATTCAATCCTTTCGGCAGCATGTGTTTATCTGAATGCAATAGCTGATACTGCCAAAGCCTTTGAACTTACATCAGAGTATGCCGGGAATGATTTTACCTCTGACTGGGGATTAAGGATCATTAGTGAATTTAACCCTAAATCTAATCCACGGACCTATCACGAAGGGATGGTATGGCCTTTATTTACAGGATGGGGATCGCTGGCTGAATATATGAACGGTTGTTACACCTCCGGATATTTGCATCTGATGCAAAACATGAACCATTACAGAGAGTGGGCATTGGGTTGTACTCCGGAAGCACTAAACGGGCAAATATATGCTCCCACAGGAGTTTGTCCGGTACAGTGCTGGTCGGAATCAATGATTATTCAACCTGCAATAGAAGGGATGCTCGGATTAAAAACCGATGCTCTGTTAGATGAACTTGAATTAGCACCCCGTTTCCCATGGAGATGGGAGAATGCAAATGTCACCAGCATAAGGATGAATAAAACACTGGTTGATATGAGAATGGAGAGATCAGGTACTGAAACCAACTACCTGATTACCAGTAAAGGCAAATCGGCAACTGTCAGGTTCTTTCCCGAGTTCCCCCTGTTTACCACTATCAGCTCGGTAGAGATTAACGGTAAAAATGTTCCATATACAACAATCGAACGTTCTGAAAGCATTTGTTTAATGCCAGAGGAATTCAGATTGAAAGAGGGTGAGAACAGAATTGTGATTCGGCACAGCGGTGGTATGGCCGCCTTGTCACCGGTTATTCATGCGGTGCCGGGGCAGGATAATTCAGGAGTGAAAGTTATTTCACAAAAGGCTGACGGCGGTAAGCTGAGAATAATTGTAAGAGGGAGACCGGACTCTGATTACCTGATAGAGATATTTTCCGCAGAAGAGATAAGTGATCTGAAAGGGGCGAAAGTTATTAACCGTGTCGGTATGGTCTCAACAATCGAATTAAAAACACCCTTATCAGATGATACTTATGTTGATAAGGAGCTAATTTTAAGTCAGCAATAAATACAGGATCCTTGACAGAGATGAACCTTGACAAAGAAATTGTCAATTTGAACGAATGAACTAAAAATGAATGAATCCTGCAGGCAGTCAATGAATGGTCATGTTATGGTTGCCGGCCAATAGGAATCATTATGAAAAACCTAATTAAATGAAAAAGACAGTTGCAATCATTGCGGTAATAATGACAGCTTTTGCTCTGGACATTTATGCCCAGCACAAAATGGATTCCGGAGCACTGTACCTGAACAATAAAGCACCGTTGCTTTCAAAGCCTTATATGGAACTCCCCCTGGGAAGCATTAAACCCCTTGGATGGCTTAAAGACCAGCTGATCAGGCAGAAGAATGGCCTGACCGGGCATCTTGACGAGGTATATGAACCTGTTATGGGTCCCCGCAATGGCTGGCTTGGAGGTGACGGTGATGTATGGGAGCGTGGTCCCTACTGGATTGACGGTTTGCTCCCCCTTGCCTACATTATGGATGATAAGGAGCTGATTGAAAAGACAAGACCCTGGATTGAGTGGACATTAAACAGTCAGCGGGAAGATGGATATTTCGGGCCGTTTGCCGACAGGGAAAACGAGCCGGGGCTTCAGCGGCAGAATGCCCGCGATTGGTGGCCGAAGATGGTGATGCTGAAAGTACTTCAGCAATACTATTCAGCAACAAATGACGAGCGGGTCATTACACTTTTGCTGAATTATTTCCGCTTTCAATTGAAAGAGCTACCTGAAAAACCGCTCGATAACTGGACGCACTGGGGTGCGGACCGCGGAGGTGATAATCTGGCAGTGGTTTACTGGTTGTACAACATTACCGGGGAAGATTTCTTACTCAATCTGGCCGAATTAATTCATCATCAGACAGAAAACTGGACAGCCATTTGCCACGATGGCGAATTGAGGAAACAGTGGAATTTACATTGTGTAAATATTGCCCAGGGGATGAAAGAACCTATTGTCTATTATCAGCAAGATACACAGGAAAAATATATTGATGCAGTTAAAGAGGGACTGGCAGATTTGCGCCAGCATCACGGGATGGTTCATGGCCTCTTTGGGGCTGATGAAATGCTGCATGGTAATAACCCGGTCCAGGGTTCTGAATTTTGTACTGCGGTGGAGATGATGTTTTCGATGGAGACCATCCTGCCCATTACAGGAGACGTTGGTTTTGCTGACTACCTTGAACACATTGCCTATAATGCTTTGCCTGCACAGGCAACTGATAATTATGACAGCCGGCAATATTACCAGCAGGCAAACCAGGTATTGATATCCCGTCATCCGCGTAATTTTAATACGGCCTATGAGGGGACAGACCAGCTCTTCGGAGTGCTGACCGGCTATCCGTGCTGTACGTCAAATATGCACCAGGGTTGGCCCAAGTTTACACAGAATCTCTGGTATGCAACTGCTGACCGGGGGATCGCGGCACTTATTTATGCCCCCTCCATGGCGACAATAAAAGTTGGAGGAGGCAGACAGGTGCATGTCACTGAGCAAACAAATTATCCGTTCGACGAAAACATAAAGGTTACCCTTAAGATGGATGAACCTGTTACCTTCCCGTTCCATCTCCGCATTCCGGGCTGGTGTAATAATGCAACAGTCAGAGTGAATGGTACAGAGTGGGATAACTATTCAGGTAACCAGATCATTAAAATTAAGCGTGAATGGAAGAACGGAGATGTAGTGGAGTTGTTTCTTCCGATGGAGCTGAGGACTGAACGCTGGCATGAAAATTCGGTGTCAATTGAACGTGGCCCGTTGGCTTTTGCCCTGAAAATTGGTGAGAAATGGGAAAAGATTAAAAACAACGACAAATATGGGCCATTCTATTACGAAGTAAAGCCAACAACTCCATGGAATTACGGATTGATTTCTGCCTCACTGGCAAATCTTTCTGATAATTATAAGGTTGTCAGACGCAATGTTAAAGATGATTCATACCCATGGAATCCGGAAAACGCCCCGTTGGAGATAAAAACAAAAGCGGTAATTATTCCATTCTGGGATCTTTATGATGGATCAGCCGGACCCCTTCCTTACAGTGAACAGTATCAGTTGGATACCGATAATCCGGTAGAAATTACACTCATTCCTTATGGATGCACTACATTACGCATTGCACAGTTTCCCACGGTAAGAGTATATCAAAAAAATGAAAAGAAGAATCTTTCAGGATTGTAAGAACAGCTTGAAAAACAGAGGGCAGAAAATGAACAAAAGTCTAATTCCCCTGATCGGTATTGTGCTCCTTATTCTTGTTTCATGTCAGGATAGAGCCGACTATTTATCGTCACTTGATGCACGCGAAAACTATCCGTTATACACAACGTATGCCGCTGCCCGGGAACGATCTGATTTTGTTCTTGACGAAGGTTATGAATTTAAATACGACCAGGATTCACTGGGAGCCGATTTTATAACCGATACAGGTGGAGATATCTGCCTTGGTTTCTTCATGAACGGGAAATGGGTATATCGCGTGAGTGATATGTACAAGCCGCCGGTAATCACTTCGTCTTACCCGGACATTGTGAAATACAGCTTCAATCCGTATGAAAATATCAGAGTTGATGCGGTTTTTATGACATACTCATCAAGGATGGCACTGATAGATTTATCTGTTAACAATCTGGGAGATCAGGATGCTGACCTGGAAATATATCCTTTTATGAGGAGTAACCGGAGGGGATTTCATAATATCAGTTCTGACACGGAAAAGAGCATCATCGAATTCTCACATGAGGAATATCCTGACAGTTGGACTCTGGAGCACCAACTACCCTATGCCGACAGCCTGAGGAATATAATTATGCTGTCATCAGACGTTAATGATGCCTGCGCATTTACAAGTGAGAATGGTGAATCTCCTTATTACCCGTCATCAGTATACCCTGACCGGAAGCCGGCAAGAAGGCTTACCGGAAGATTCTATACTCCCGATAGTGATCGTTTGGAGGGTGAATCGCCAGTGAACAGGATTCAGTTAATTGTTGATAATGATTTCTGCCGGATGGTAACTGAAAACAGCCCCGTCTGGGGGACTTCACAGCAGGTTTTCGAACCCGGCGGGTATTTTATGATAGAAGGAGGGATTATTGACAGGAATGCAAAAGCTTACCGGCTGACAGGCTACAGTGAAAAAAGCGGGCTTCAGGCAATTACAAATGGTGATTTTAAAGCAAATTCTGCCCGTATTGACCTGAAAATTGCTTCAGATGATATCCCGGTCATTGATAAGGTGGAAATTGAACACAACCATATAAGCTGGACTTCTCCCGGGGGTGCAGAAGAATTTTCTGTTTATCGCAGGCTCTATCCTGAAGATGTCTACTACAGGATAGCCAGTGGAATTAAGGATAGCCAGTTCACAGACATCTCCGCCGAACCGGGGAAAGTATATGGTTACGTGGTTGTTTGCAGCAAAGATGGCGAAAGTGGTATCCATTCAAGGGAGGTAATAAACGTTCCCATCACCAGCTTTATGAACTTCCCTGGTAAGGATAGATTCACGGAAGAGTTACCGGGATTTGCCCGTATCGTTTCGTTCCGGAAAAAAACGACTCTCTCACCAGGGGAGACTGAACATTTTCGGTTAATTCGGTCTGTCTATCCGCAAGCAGAGAGCAGAGATACTGCTATGGAGGAAACAATGGAGATGCTTCAGAAAGATATTGCTCCGTTTGTTGATGCAAACCAGACATTGCTCAGGAAGGTAAAAGTTTTCCGGTTTAAGAATGAGAAACAGGAGGCGCTTTTCTGGAGTAATGTAAATATGATGCGGCAGGTGTTCTATCCGCCACAGGCAAAATCAGCATATAATTACTATGTCTTTTCCAGAGAACCAGCCTGGGGTTGGGGACATGGAGGGCAGGTCTTCCATGAGAGCATCACAATGCTTGCCTATGCCGATGTTGACCCGGAAGGAGCAATGAATTCTCAACGTGTTTACCTACAGCGGCAATATCCCAACGGCTACATTAATTACCGGACAGGAGCCTTTCTTGACGAGATTATTGAGTATAACGGCGAACTCACCTCCTCAGCTCCCTGGTACGCATGGTTGAACAATGAAGTATATAAACTGACAGGTGATAAGAAATTTCTGGAAGAGATGTATGGATCATCAGTACGATTCTATAATTTTTATATTTCCAACAGGGATAAAGATCAGGATGGATTATGTGAATGGGGCGGCCATGCGGTACTGGAATCGGTGAGGGATGCTTTGGTTGCCGTGTGGGATGAGGTTGGCTGGCCCTCCAACTTCGAAGGCCTCGATTTAAACTGTATGCTCGTCATGGAGGCTAAATCGCTCGAGGCAATGGCATTGGAACTGGGTCTGAATGATGAGGCTAATCGCTGGAAGGAAGACTATGAAAACAGAATAAACCTGATAAATAAATCCTGCTGGGATGCGGAGACTGAATTCTACTATAATGTAAATAAAGAAGACAACAGCTTTACCTATAAAACAGAGAATGATCTGAAGCGAATGGAGATTATCGGTTTTCTCCCCTTATGGGCGGGGGTTGCAAACAAGGAGCAGGCTGCCTCTCTGGTTAAACATTTAACTGACAGGGATAAATTCTGGAGAAGATATGGTATCCCCTCCCTGGCTGCTGATGATCCCTACTATAATGATAAAGGTTATTGGAATGGTCCGGTTTGGGTACAGTGGAATTACCTTATTGAAAAGGGACTGCTGGATTACGGTTACAACAAAGAGGCCACAGAACTTGTTGACAAAGTCACAGAGGTGATGTATGACAGACTTGCCTGTGATCATAACTTGTGGGAGTTTTACAGTCCTGATAATTCATGGGGAGGATACCACAAAACTTATATCTGGACAGGAATAGTGAACCGGATGATGAAGGATGTGTCAGAGCTGGATTGAACAGCATAAATCTGTACTCTACATTCGAAGGGGAATCTGCTCCCCATTGAGAGTAAAACAGGCGTTCAGTTATGCAGACGGTTAGTGGATGTCAGCATTTGAAGCCAGCGCTTCAGGCTCGCAGCAAAACCGGGAGTGTTGACCGTATCCGGACGGGCGGTTATTTTTTTGGAAACCAGGGGAAAAAAGAGCTCGTTTTTTTAATATATTCCTCGTATTGAGGCTTTGACTTGTTCAGGGATTTTTCTATCAGGGCCACACCTGACACCTTGATAATCAGTAAAGTCATCACAACGGAACCGATTATTTGCCAGAAACTCCCGGCGGCGATACTGAAAAGTGCATAGGCCCACCATACTGCCGTATCGCCAAAATAATTTGGATGGCGGGTATACCTCCATAAGCCTCTGTTCAATACTTTTCCTTTGTTTCCGGGATCTCTTTTAAAATGCGCCAATTGATAATCGCCTCCCGCTTCAAAGACAAAGCCAATCAGCCAGATAACGATCGCAATGTAATCGAGCAGATTCAGGTTTCCTGAATGGGTGCTCTTGCTAATCCCCAGTAAGGGTAAGGAAACAATCATAATCAAGAGTCCCTGTAATAAAAATGTTTGAAAATAGCTGAACCACCAATAACGCTCAGCACCATAATTACGTCTGAACTCCTGATACCTGAAATCTTCTCCCTTGCCAATATTTCTTATTGCAAGATAGATGGCAAGCCTGAGCCCCCAGACAGAAACCAAAGCCAGGATCAATATTTTTCTTGGATTTAGTTCGTCTGAACTAAAAACGTAAAACGCATTAACCACAACAAAACCGATCCCCCAAAAAAGATCCACAATACTCACGTTTTTTATTATTATGCTCCATATCCATAACAGGGTCACCAGAGCCCATATGAGCATGGAAGCATGTAACAATGTTGTCATCATTGGTGAAGTATTAACTGTTAAACAGTAGAGAAATGGCAATGGCTCCGTTACCGGCATGCATGCCAATAACGGGAGAAATATCTACAGTGGAAACAGGTTTAAGTCCGGTCATTGCGGCCATTTTTGCTGCTGCTTGCTGAGCACCTTCAGGATTATGGGCATGCAGTATGATATAGTTCCACATACTCTTCCCAGCACTTATCTTATTAATGTGTTTGTAGATTTTATTCAGGCTTGCTTCCTGGCTGAAGGTCTTTCCAAACAGGAGCGATTTCCCATTTTCATCTATTGAAATGACAGGGTTTAAACCAAGTACGCTTGCAATTATCCCTTTTGGTTTTGATACCCGGCCTCCTTTAATCATATACTTTAAATCGCGAACGCTCACGAATATTTTTGACTGAATGACATCTTTTTCAAGCGATTGAATAATTGATTCCATAGACCTTCCGGCTTCAATGTTCTTAGCAGTCTTTAGAACCAGCAATCCCAGTGCTCCGGATAGATTTTTTGAGTCGATAACATGGACCTGTTTGTTAAACTCTTTCGAGATGCGTTCGCCGGCTTTTACACTATTTGCATATGTTCCGCTAAACTGACCGGTAAGATGAACGGCTATTATGGCATCGTAGTGAGAAGCCAGATGTGAAAATAAATTGGTAAAAGCCTGTTCGTTGATTTGAGATGTTTTTGGGAAATCATCATGTTTTTCAAGCAAATCGTAAAACTGACCGGGCTGAATGGTTACTTTATCCAGATAATGATTGTCGCCAAAATTTATATTGAGTGGTACTACATGAATCTGATAATAATCAATTAATTCCTGTGGCAGATCACAGGTAGAATCTGTTACAAGTGCAATGTTCCATTTTCGTCTGGCAACCACCTCCTGCTGGCGTACCATATCATCCACTTTCTGAAAAGTGATGGTTCCCATATCTTTCAACTGATGAAAGAGCTCTGCAGGATGATTGGTGTGGACATGAACCCGGCACATGCTTTCCGAACCTGCAACAACTACCGAATTACCATTGTTGTTTAATATGTCTTGCAGTTCTGACATATTGATGTTCAGGTTCTTAAAAATTGCCTCTGTACAAAAGCGATGTGTAATTTTCTCGCTGCTTATTTCTTCGGTATGAACCAGTGAAATTCTTTCTTCTGCTTCAACAACCAGATTGCGGATGTTTTGGTTTTTAATAAAATCAATAATGCCTTTGATAAACAGAACAAACCCTTTTGCTCCGGCGTCAACAAAACCCGATTTGTTTAAAGCTTTCAGTTTTACGGTGGTCTCTGCTAACGATTTTTCAAGCACTGCAATAGAATCAATTATTACATTTTTAAAATCGTTAATGGCTTCTTTTTTGGCATTTAGAAAGTCAGACCACTCCTTAATTACCGTTACCATTGTGCCTTCAACAGGGTTGGCTATTGCCTTATAGATGTAAGGTATTGATTTAGTCACACTGTCCGCAAATTCAGGAAGGGTAATAATGGGTTTGTTCATTGTTTCCCTGCTCAAACCGTGCAGAAACTGGGCGAAAATAACACCTGAGTTACCCCGGGCACCAATTAATGCAGCATCTGCAATATTATTTACCGTGGTTTTATACGATTTATTAGGTTTGATATTGTCGATTACAGAACGAATTGTGGATGCAAGGTTGGTACCGGTGTCTTTATCATTTACCGGGAAAACATTTATTCTATTTATTTCTGCTTGATTTTGAAGTATTTGATTACCTCCAGCAATAAATGCATAGTAAAGAAATTTTCCGTTGATATGAGGTGCTTCTATTTTATACATTTTCTATTAAGTCAACCATTTTACAATTTTAAAACCAGAAAAACCAACTATGGCAGAAAGGGCGGACCCCCAGAGGATATCAATAATAACGATAGGTAGCGGCCAGCCCTTGAGTGTGGCTAGATTTGTTAAATCGTAGGTGGCATATGTAAAAAAGCCAAACAAAGCTCCCATGAAAATAGCATTATATACGGAGTCTTTGTTTACCGACGGGTAAATGACGAAAATTGAAATCCCCACAACGAAAATAAAATAGAATATGATTGCTGCGGTCCAATTAACACTGTCAGTCAGAAAACTACCCAGGTATCTTTGATATATGTTTTTGGCTATAACACCCAGCCATAACATATCTATAATCAAAAAAACTATGAAGGTGAGCAGATAACCAATAATAACAATTTTTATATTCATCCCGGTTCCATGTTAAGATTTAAGGTTTTTTTTGCTCCACTTTTATCAGTTTGGAGACGTCGTAGCCACGTTTTTGCAGTTTATCAAGCAATTCATTATAAAGATCTTTGTCAATAAATGGCTTACGGCTCAAAATCCAAAGATACTTATCTGAACTGCTGCCAATGAGAGCCCATTGATAGTCTTTATCCAACTCCATAACATAGTAATCACCGTAGAAGAACAGGAAAAATGACACTTTCAGTTTAGCCGGTTCGTTAATAGGATCAGGGATCTTGGCTTTTCCCACAGCCTCTGAAAATTTACCATCAAGACTATTTTTATAGCCGCTGTTCAGGACTTTTATCTTGCCATCCTCACGAAAGGAGTAATTTGCTGTAACACCAACCAGTCCACGTTCAAAACTATGGTCGTAACGCGCAATTTCATACCAGGTACCCAGATATTTTTGAATATCCAGTTCTTTAACTACTGTTTTGTCAATCATGGTATTCTGAGCACTGGCAAAAGAATTGCCAGTAATTATTAAAGTAATTATAATTAGAAGAATTGTTAAACTTTTACTCATTTTCAGCATTCCGTTGTTTCTTTATTGTAAATCTCTGTGTATCTATTCCAATATCTTAAAATATAAACAATATTCAAACATTAAAGTTCTGTTAATGGATTCTCTTTAAGCCGACACACTATTTTTGACGGAACCGGGGTCCGGTTTATCATGTCGGGTTCAGGAGTCACGAACAGTGGTAAGCATCAAATAATGTGCATAGCAACTTATTGACCCGGGGAGGAATTCCAAAACCCTCCCCGATCAGAGTTCTTCTTAGCCTTAAGTTCAGGGAGAAGCACGGGCGATATATAATGTGGATTTGCTTGACATTCAACTTAAACGGGCATATATTTGTATACGCCAATATTGGCGAAGGAACAATAATCCAGCATTATGAAAAAGAAAACTCCAATGAAAGGAGAATTCATTTACAGTGTTGTTTTCATTCTTCTCCTCCCGATGCTCCTTCTTACATGCAAGAATAAGCAAGTACTGCCAACCAAGGATGAAGCTAAAGCAGCTGTCTGGCAAAAGATTCAAATGGAAAATGACAGATGGGCTGCCGGCGACCCTATGGGCTTCCTTGAATATGCGGCAAAAGACATCATCTGGAGCGATGACCTCGGTGCTCAGAACCGGGTGATTGGTTATGACTCTCTGAAGACATATCTGGAAGCCTTTAAAGGTCAGGTTCCTCCGCACCAGCATGAACTGATTGAGCCGGTATTCCAGATTTACGATGATATCGTGATCGTATCGTACCGTTACCAAGGCATTTTAGAAGGAGAATCTCTTCCTCCATGGAAGGTTACATCAGTGTTCAGGTATGCTGACGGTGAGTGGTTGTCAGTGCATGAAAACTGGACGGATGTAAGTTGAATCAGTTGTGAGTTTTTCCGACAGGTGGGTCCGTCTAAAACAGAATTTATGTTCATTCTGATTAAGAAAAAAACTATCGCCCATTAATAGTTTTCTTAACTGCTTTTCCCGGGTTTTCATGATATTGAAATTTTGATTTTAGCCGGGAGTTCCCTCGAAATCACGTTAAAAAAATGAAGTCAGGTGCAACTTTTTTCTTCTCCCGTAACCGGGATCTTTAAGCCTCAGGGGTTAACCGGAATTCATTTACCGGTGAACGTGTCAGTCCGTGAACTGTGTGATTATTAAAGATGAAGCAGTAGAAATCTTCATGAAGGATTCACCGGATCTCACTGTTTCACCCATAATGTTACCTGGTTAACTTCACAAGTGACGGAAGAAATTAATTTCATAACTTTGAGTAAATCATAAAGGTCATGAAGACACTCTTCTCCATCATTTTTCCAGCGGTAATTATAGGGTTTTCCCTTATACAGGGTTCATCTTTGGGCCAAACCGAGCAACAAAGCGGCTCGGTCTACCCCGAGAAAGTAAAGAAAGTGATAGACAGCAAATGCTACTTGTGTCACAACATAAACGGGAAATCGCAGTATGCAAAAAATGCTCTTTTGTGGGATAGCTTACCTGGTCTTCCAAAGAGCAAAATCATTGCTTCCCTTGATAATATTATCAAGGTCCTGGAAGATAACAAAATGCCTCCGGAGGCTGCCGTTAAGAAAAACCCGGAAATGAAGCTGCTGGGAGAGGAGAGTAAGATCATGCAGTCATGGGCCGGGGCTTGGGCTGACAGTCTGTTGAAGTAATATTTCATTCTCCCATTTTAACTCTGTAACATGAAAACGGCAAAAATTTTGATCTTTTTACTGGTACTTGTGCTCATCGTCATACAGTTTTTTCCCTCGGGACTCCCAGGGAATAAACCGGAGGATGGCAGCAACATTGTCAACAGTGGACTGGTATCGGATTCTATATCGGGGCTGCTCAGACAGTCATGTTTTGATTGTCATTCTGACCAGACAGAATTTCCCTGGTATTCCAGGCTGGCTCCGGTATCATGGTTACTCACAGATCATATAAATAACGGAAAATCACATCTGAACTTTTCTGAATGGGAAGGTTACAGTAAACGTGAAAAAATAGGGGAGCTCGAAAACATTAAAGATGAGGTGAAGTCGGGCGGCATGCCACTGAGATCATACCTGCTGATGCACCCTGTAGCAAGAATGAATCCTGAAGAGGTCACATCACTGTTAACCTGGACCGAAGAAGCTTCAGCCAAAATACTTGAATAAACATTGCCGCTGTTTCTTTTTGACTGGCAGTGATCTGAAGATCGGGTAAAATACGCCGGGTTAGGTTTATCCTCAAATTATAGCAATAAAACTGAAAGGATATTCAAATTTATATTTACCAGTTGATCAGTTTCAGGCTCATAAGAATCAGAGGGATGGTTATTACACTCAGAACAGTCGACACAAACACATTTGCTGTTGGAGTATCATCATCTCTGCCGAGAATGTTGACCATAATAACCACGTTAACCATGCATGGCATGGCTGCTTCCATCACAATCACCGACAGTACATTTCGATTTAGCATGGAGGGAAACAGATAATTCAAAAGAGTGAATATCCCGATGAGGATGAATGGAACAAGCAGTAGCCTGCTTACGGATAAAAGATATACATTTTTGTTTCTCAGCATTTTCCTGCCATCTGCATAATATAGCACAGCCCCAATATATATCATTGACAGGTATGATGTTGTACTTCCAAGAGCACCGACAGAATCGAGGATAATAGAAGGCAGCTTAATTGACAGGAGAAAGAGTATGAAGCCTGAGACAATGGCTATGGTGTTGATATTAAATATCCTCCGCAAATTTCCTCTGAGACTGAATTCATTGCCGGGCGTTACCACAGCAACTCCGACAGTCCACGTCAGGATGTTTGATACAAGAATAAAAATACTTCCGTAAAGGAGGCCTTCCTTCCCGAACTGGGTTGAGATCAGCGGAAGTCCAAGATATATTATATTACCCAGCATGCTGTGCAGTCTGAAAATTGATCCGGGGCCACTCTCCATGCCGGCCAGTTTTGAGATCAGCCATCCCATAAACAGCATGAAAAGAAGCACTAAGAGTGACAATAACAGAGCCTGCAGGCTACCGGAAAGAAGCTCGGGGGTCAGGTTTATCTTGCTGAAGTTGGTAAAGAGCAATGACGGTAAGGTAACATAGAAAATGATCTTTGCCAGGAGGTCTTTTGATGCTGAACTGATCACTTTTGCCCTGGAGGCCGTCAGTCCGATTAAAACCAAAATTGCCAGTACTGCAATCTGCCTGATAATTATTCCCAGTGCCATTCAGATAGAATTGTAAGGTTAAAAAAAGGGAAATAGTATCTCCAAAATCATATTTCCTCCGATATATTGATGCTGATAAGATTTTTAAAAGACGAAATTATGTTATTATTCCTGATTTTGCTTTATCCCGACAAGCAGTCTTACTAACGTATCTGGCAGGAAGGGATTGGAGAAGCTTCGGATATTTGCCCAATTGTCTGAATGGATGAAGTATAAAGTACTGAGACTTAACCTGTGACCATTGATATAACTTCTTGCCGCAGAAATTTAATAAATTGGTTGCCGGACTGCAAAGACAGTTATGACAGAACGATGTCTGGCATGTGGCCGGCATCACAGCTAATTTCTCCGGAAAGTCCTGGTAAAGAGGGTAATGATGGTAAAGATTTCAAGACGACCGATAATCATCAGGATCATCATAATTAGCTTGGCAACGGCATTAAAATGCGCATAGTTGCCCATATTACCTGATGCACCAAGTCCTGGCCCTATTCCTGCCAGGGATGTTGCCGCAGCCCCGGATGCTTCAATGATTGAGATTCCCGAAATTTGCATTAACAGATTACCTGCAAGGAAGATCAGTATGTATAATGATATAAATACAATCATTTGATTAACAGTGTTATCAGGCACTGTCTGATCGTTAAGCCTGATTGGTATCACTGCATTTGGATGATGTAATTTGATAAATGTATTCCTGAGGTTTTTCAAAGAAATAAGATGCCGTGCCATCTTAATCCCTCCGGTAGTTGATCCTGTTGATCCTCCCAGAAACATAATCAGGAACATAAAGAACCACCCGATGGGAGGGAAAGCCATATAGTCGGTTGTTGCAAACCCGGTACATGATATCTGGGAGATTACCTGGAAGAAAGCATGTCTGAAAGAGAGTTCAAGGTTACGGTCAGTGTTGAGATAGAGGGTGACGGTTACAAAGGAAACGCTCGCAGTGACTATGAACAGATAAAACCAGAATTCCTCATTTTTCAGCACCTTGCTGAAATTGCCAGACAGTAAATAATAATATACTACATAACTGGTAGCGGAGAGGAACATGAAGATCGCTATAACATATTGTATGTAGGGCGAATAATCCGCAATACTGCTATTCTTTGTCGAAAAACCGCCTGTTGCGATCGTTCCGAAGGAGTGACAGATACTGTCGAAAGGATTCATGCCGCCCAGGAGCAGGAAGATTATCTCCAGGATGGTGATGCCGAGATAAATGATCATTATCCTGTTTGCCACACCTTTGATTTTCGGGTATATCTTTTCTTTTACGGATGATTCCAGGCTGAAGAGATGATACCCTGCAATTTTCAGTGAGGGGAGGATAAGTATCACTAATACAATTATTCCGATGCCTCCGATCCAGTGGGTCAGGCTTCTCCAGAAAAGAATTGAATGTGGAAGGCTTTCTACATCAGTAAGGATTGATGCTCCTGTTGTGGTAAATCCTGACGTCGACTCAAATAAAGCATTTATGAATGAGGGTATTGTTTTGCTGAAAAGATAAGGCAGGCTTCCTGCAATAGAAATGATTATCCATGCCAGGGTAACGATCAGAAAAGTATCTCTGTTGCTTATCTGATCAGTGACCGAATTCCGGCTTATTCCACGCATGAGCAGATATAGCGAACCGGTAACAAGTGATGACCACAGGAATGGTTCTGCCGGGTCGTTGTATATTAATGAAACAGGCAGGCAGGCAAGGAATGAAACGGCCTCAATCAGCATGATTGTGCTCAGTATCCTAATAATATTAACAGGATTTATTAATCTCATGGCCTGCAGCAGTAATTGCGGTACAAAAGTGAGCCATTATTCATGACAGCCCGGTTAAAAGTAGACCATCACAAATTTATATCTTAATTATCCATCCGGCCCTATGATTTGCACTAACAAATTTCTTTTCGCATAAAGAAAGACTCTGTAAAATCATCAGGGGTTGCAATGATTTAAAAAAGAGGTGAATAACGGCTATATATAGAGATTATTCACATACATTCCAGTGCTTAAAATATCAGTTAACCGGTCAGAAAGCCAGTCCCGGGCATGGCTTTCTGACATTTTTTTAACAGTAATCAGGCAAATATTTTGTAACCCCCGGGGCATGAGTTCCGTTTAACAGGTTGCAGTACAAACGACAATGGGGAATGGAATCAATGGTTCATGAAGAGATGGATTCTATATAATATTGCTATACTATTAACACTCAATATCTCGGGGCAGAATTGTTCAATATTTTCCAAGGCAAATAATATTACTCCCGACAAACTCTGCTCTCCGGTGACGGCTACATGGACGGTCAGTTATACCGGTGTAAATGATGACGGGTATCCTGTAAACATCAGGTTTGACTGGGATAATGGAACTGTTGAGACTATCCCGGCAGTTGAGACTGCCCCGGGGATTTTTGAGGCCACTGCCATAGTGACCTATACATCAGCCGGGGATATCTGCAACTATCATCCTCAGGCCACACTGGTGGTCAATAGTGTTCTCTGCACCTCCTCATCGCAGGAGCAGATTGTTACTGTGTGGGATGATGACGATCATAACGGCGGACAGATGAATATTGATCCGGAGATTTATCCCATTTGCTTCGGTAACAGTGCCAACGTTCGTTTTCAGGATCTGACCCGTTTCAACTGTGTCCCACCCCAGGAAAGTGACAATCCCAATGTTAATACAAGGTGGATACAATGGATCTACGGTACTGGCAACACCATGACCGGTAACCCTGTCACTGTTGACGGCAGTTCAAGAACCTTCCCATATATTGATAATGTCATTACTCTTCACGGTCCGGTAACAGGCTCAGGGGTACTGTCAGATGTCATTTTTGTGGATAGTGATAAGTTAATAGGGCAGTATTTTGAGGTAACCCTCAGAAATTGGAACTACTGCAATCCGTATGATGACCCTGATATTTCCGGAGGTCCACATGACCTTGTTAATGGCGACCATCCTCCTGTTGAGACTACCGCGATCATTCTGATAGTACCCTATCCTGATGCTACCATTACACCGGTAAGCAAGATGTGTGCAAATGATCCTCCCGTCACACTTACTGCTCATGATCCCGGGGGTATATGGACGGGCAGCGGGGTTACCAGAGATATCTTTGATCCGTCAGTGGCCGGGCCGGGGAACCATACGATAAGATATGAGCTGACCAATGATGACGGGTGCAGTGATTTCGATGAGACAATAATAACGGTAGCACCGGTACCTGACGCCACTATTCTGAACGGGGGGATAGTCTGCTCCACTGATCCAGTGATTGTATTAGAGGCGAATGATCCGGGAGGAGTATGGTCGGGAACGGGAGTGACAGGGAATATTTTCTATCCGGCGGTGGCCAACACGGGCAATCATATCATAACATATTCAATAACAGATGCGAACGGATGTACTGACGAAGATGAGACGATCATTACTGTTGCCACACCTGATGCGACTATCACCCCTGTTGACACGCTATGCGAGAACAGTCCTGCTGTAACCCTCACAGCCCATGATCTGGGAGGCATATGGTCAGGGCCGGGGGTTGTGGGTAACCAGTTTATCCCTGTCCTTGCAGGGGTAGGTGATCATCTTATCAGGTATAATATAATAAATACTGACTGCAGCGATAATGACAGCACGATCATCACCGTCATGGCCCTGCCCTCAATAATCATTGAGGATCCGGGTACTGTTTACCTTAATGGCTCTCCTGTCAGCCTGGTGGCTTACCCTACTGGAGGCAGCTGGTCAGGTACAGGTATTACCGGGAATATTTTCAACCCTTCGGAGGCAGGGCTCGGGATTTATAATCTTAGATATGACATCCCCCCGAAAAGCTGGGGATGTGCGGCAAGTCAGAGTGTTCAAATAACGGTAATTATGCCACCTCTTCCGGTGGCTGAATTTGAAGGTCTGGCAGAAGGATGTGCTCCGCTTACCGTACATTTCAGGAACAAGAGTATCTATGGGGAGAGTTATACATGGGATTTCGGTGACAGACAGTATTCGGATGAAAAGAATCCGATGCATACATATTTTGTCCCGGGGAGTTATATTATCAAGCTGACGGTTAATAACATAGCAGGCGAGTCAGTGCGTAACGGGATTATCACTGTATATCAGAATCCATCAGCGATCTTCGATGCTTATCCTACTCATGTTGTTAATAATGAACAGATTGTTGTCTTTTACAGTTACTCTTACTATGCTGACAACTGGCAGTGGGACTTTGGTGACGGTAACACCTCTGCTGAGGAGAATCCATATCACAGGTATGATACGGAGGGAACATATACAGTATCGCTGGTTGTGGCCACAAATGATGGCTGTGTTGACTCCTCTGTGATGGAAACACCCGTGGTGGTAGAATGGAAGACCGGCAGTCTAAAGTTCCCTAATGTGTTCAAATGGAATGAGAGCGGTCCCACCGGCGGCCAATGGAGCGAAGGGCTTTATCCGGAGATGGATTATGTCTTCAGACCATTCTTTGAAAACGTGATTGAATACAAGCTTCAGATATTCAACAGGTGGGGTGTGTTGATCTACGAAAGCCATGATATGTCACAGGGGTGGGACGGTTATTTTGGCAATGGAAACCTGGCTCCCCAGGGAGTCTATGTATGGAAGGTCGCCGGCAGATATGCTGACGGTGATTATTTCAACGAAGCAGGTGATGTGACCTTTTTACATTAGCCGGAGAGAGGGGTTATTACCACAGAAGCTACAGTATTTGAACTGGGCTTTACAGAATTGATTACCGGCGCTATCTGTGCTATTATTCACTGCTGACCTGCAGGCAGTCTTCCCGGGCATATCAGCTCTTATCACTCTCTGGTTTCATGATTACACCGCTCTTTTTCTTTCCATCAATCATGACTGTCAGGGGCTGCCTGAATCGTACATGTCTGAGGAGATCATCTTCATAAACCGTTTCGGCCTCTGAAAGAAATCCATAATCTATAAATCCGTCACCAATGAAGGGATTGACTGTGAAATAGCCTACTCTGAAAGCTGTGAGATTCTGGAAGAAGTGTGTTCCCTGGCTAGGGTCGATACGGTAATTTTCAAGGCCTGATTCAACAATGACTCTTGCCGCCGATATCTGCTGCCACTTGATGGGTATGCCTCGCCAGGGGTCACTTGATCCCCATCTTCCGGGGCCGATAAGAATATAATTTTTCTCATCCTTCAGGAAAGTGTCATTTATGACGTTGAGCCTGCTTGCTATTTCCGGGTTCTTAGATGCCTCAAAATTCTCTGTCCTGACATACACCACTTCACATATCCCTTTTACTGTGCCGTTGCCAAGGGCTGAATGAGAGACTACGACAGTTTCCTGTTGCGGGATCTCCTCAAGCCTGAATTTTATTGTTTCATAGTTTTCGACTATCGGGCGTATCTGCAGCAGATTGAAGCTTACAGGCTTTTTTTTCTCCGGATCAATGTTTGCGGCAAATTCGATCTCAACAGGGTTGTTCAGTTGTTTCTGTCCCAGTTCAAGTATTGTTTTCAGGATGTCTGCCAGGGGGAACAGATCATACTTCAGTATGTTGGCAAATGTGATCACTTTTCTGCCCCCTTCAATGGGTTCATCTCTGAGCATATCGTCCTGGTAGTCATAGGTTGAAGCAGTAAAGATCAGTGAGCCGTCATTTTCCGCATCACTGACCTTAAGCTTTAGCAGGTTCACCGAGTCATCAGTACTGGGGACGAAACTTGCCGGGTTGAGATCAAGAGCATAGAATTCCTGCTGTGTTTCACTCAATGCCATTTTTGTGTCTGACAGCTGCAGGATTTTCCTCGGGTACTTTGGAGAGAACCTGAGTGAAATGCCTCCGTCAACAATGTATTTGCCGAGGCCGAAGGCGAGACTGACAAACCCGTCTTCAGATTGTTCGGGCTCGATAGGATAAAAATTTATTGATCTTGCCACTCCGGAGATAGTGGGATAGAAGCGGTTACCATACGGCTGCCCGCACACCTCCTGGAGAACGATGCCCATCTTCTCCTCCTCAATGACATTCGCAGTGGCCTTCATGTAATCTTTGCTCCCCTTGAAAAAGACAGAGGCATAAACACTTTTTATACCGGTACTTAGCAGGTCAAGCATGATCCTTTCATCATCTGGCTTAGGTATCATGTAAGTTGAGTAGACACCGGCAAAGGGCTGGAAATGTGAGTCTTCAAGAAGGCTTGACGAACGTATGGCCACTGGTCCGTTGATTATTGATATGAAGACAAACAGGTCCTTGTTAATTCTTGCCGGCAGCCTGGCATTAATAAATGCATTAAGTATTTCGCGATCACTTTTATCTGACAAACCTGTTCCATAGAGGTTATTGGTCTCCATGAATTCATCGAACAAGTCAGTACTCAGTACTACTGTCCTGGGGATAGAAACGACAGTATCACTAAAGCTTTCAAAATAGCGGTTCTCCTTGATCAGATAATCGAGAAAAGCCAGTCCACGGGCTTTTCCTCCCATTGAACCGTCGCCGATTCTGGTGAAAGTAAGGTATTCATCGAAATGTTCCCTGTAGAAGTCTGCTATTATTCCATGTCCTTTGTTGCGTCTGAAATTGGCGATTGTATCGAAGAAAAAGCGTCGTGCCTGATCAAGGCTGGCAAAGTCATCCAGGCTAACCTCCTTCATGAATTCGGCCAGTGAGAACAGGGCGCGGGCATATAACCATTTCGACAGATGATTTTTCGACAGATGATAGCGCAGGGAGTCGTCAGGTATCTCAAAAATCATGCGCTGAAAATTCTGGAGATCGGAAATACGTGCAATCTCTTCACCTGTGCCGGGGTCAATAAAGACGAAATCACCAAATGAGAAGTATCTTCTCAAAACTGTTTTCATTTCGGTTGGCAGACAGATGGCGTTGTCACTCAGTAATGCTGTTGAATAATCGCCGGCAGACTTTTCATTGTCAGAAGCAGAAGAGTGGATTATTACCGGGATGTCATGATCAATGTCTCTTACCTGTCTGAAGAAATCCTCTGTGGTACTGTCTGTCCTTATACCGTTTCGATATATATCCAGGCCACCAATAATACCAAGGAGTTCCGGTTTGTGTTTTTCAAAGAGATTGATGGCATCATCGGAGTTTGTTGCGAGGAGAATTTTAGGCCTTCCTCTCATCTGCATCATTTTCTGATGCTCATTAAGGCCTTCGATCATGTACTCATGTGACTGTTCGAGGATGATACGGTAGAGCTGACGAAGGCAGACGGATGCCAGCCTGACGGAGCTTTCAAAGAGCAGTATTGACTGTACTCCTTCATGCAGGGCATCCTCGTCCACATTCATCTTATCCTCGATCAGGCTGATTATCGGGAGCAGAATATTGGTACTCCCCAGCCAGTTGAAAACATAATCGATACATGCCATCTCCTCGCTGTCAAGCCTCATGGCTATCTCCCTGGATACGGGAGCGAGGATTACGATTGGCTTATCAGGCCAGTTACTTTTAATCTTCAGAGAGAGCTCAAAAGGATCCATGTCACAGATGCTCAGCATATTGATGATCAGGTCTACCTGTCTGTCGGCCAGTGTTTCCAATGCCTCTTTGGCAGATGTGACATGAATGAACTTTGGAGGGTATCGGAGGTTGAATGAGACATAATCATTAAATACTTTCTCATCAATCTTTCCATCCTCCTCCATAATGAAGGCATCATATTTACTGCAGATGAGAAGGACCTGCTGCACTCTCTTCTGCATCAGGACCTCGAAGGAGGTCTCTCTGAAGACAGTTTTCACGGGTTAGACCACTCCCTGGGCCAGCATGGCCTCGGCAACCTTCACAAATCCTCCAATATTAGCCCCGTCAACGTAGTTGATGTATCCGTCCTTCTGTGTTCCGTATTTAACACAGGTTGCATGAATATCTTTCATTATCCGGTGAAGGCGGGTGTCAACCTCCTCGCGTGACCAGGAGAGACGCATTGAATTTTGTGTCATCTCCAGTCCTGATGTTGATACTCCGCCGGCGTTTGCAGCTTTCCCGGGGCCAAACAGGATCTTGTGATTGATAAATACATTCACTGCTTCCGGCGTGGAGGGCATGTTGGCTCCTTCCGAGACGACGAAGCAACCGTTTTTGACCAGCAGCTCGGCATCGGCACCGGATATCTCATTCTGTGTTGCAGCGGGGAATGCTACCTGACATGGCACCTCCCAGGGTGTGGATTTACCCTCTACATACTGACATCTGTATTTTTCAGCATATTCCCTGATCCTGCCTCTTTTAACATTCTTCAGGTATTTGACGAAAGTGAGTTTTTCTTCATTAATACCTTCAGGATCGTATATATATCCGTTTGAGTCAGACAGTGAAACAACTTTTGCTCCCATCTGTATGGCTTTTTCAGTAGCGAACTGGGCTACGTTACCCGAACCGGATACCGTACATATTTTGTTTTTAAGTGATTCGCCCCTGGTATTAAGCATCTCTTCGGCGAAATAGACCTGTCCATAGCCTGTTGCTTCAAGCCTGATGAGGCTTCCTCCCCATTCGAGGCCTTTACCTGTGAGGACACCGGTGAATTCATTTCTCAACCGCTTGTACTGTCCGAAAAGGAATCCTATCTCCCTGCCTCCAACACCTATGTCACCGGCAGGCACATCGGTATTTGCACCTACATGTCTGAACAGTTCGCTCATGAATGACTGGCAGAAGCGCATTACTTCGTTGTCACTTTTTTCCTTGGGATCAAAGTCCGATCCTCCCTTTCCGCCACCCATGGGGAGTGTTGTCAGACTGTTTTTCAGTACCTGCTCAAAAGCCAGGAACTTGAGGATACCCAGGTTTACCGTAGGATGAAAGCGCAGGCCACCCTTATATGGCCCGATTGCACTGTTCATTTCAATACGGTAGCCCTTATTTATCTGGATCTCTCCCTTATCATCAACCCATGGGACTCTGAAGATAATAATCCTTTCGGGTTCAGCCATTCTTTCAAGGATCTTTGCGGAGCGGTACTTCGGGTTCTCCATTATGAACGGCATAAGGGATTCACTTACTTCTCTGACAGCCTGGTGAAATTCAACCTCACCTGGATTCTTCGCGATAATCTTCGCCATAAATTCTTCAACGGGATTCGACATGGTTTTACGTTTTAAGGATGAGTACTTGTTCTTCCAGTTTTATGTAATTAAATTTCTGCAATTTCCGGTTGTCTGACAAGCATTATCAAGGATTTTTTTAACTTTCATATAAATTTTAACGAGATTCCGCCTTTTTACGGTTTGAAACGGTAGCAAATGGAAAATATATCCCGATGGCAGAAGGAGATGCAGAAGCTTCTGGCAGAGAAGATTCAGAGCCAGAAGGGTTTATCTATTATCTATACCATTAACAAGATCATCAGTAAGAATAATCCCGTTGAGATCACCCTCCTGGAAATAGTAAAAGAGATTCCAAAGGCATGGCAGTTTTCCGAGTATGCCTATGCACGGATAAAGTATGACAACCGGGAATACAAGCCTGAAGTTTTCAAGGAGACACGCTGGATACAGAAGCAGATATTTGAGACCTATGACAGGAAGTGGGGGGCCATTGATCTCTTTTATACCAAGCAATTTCCAAGAGCAGATGAAGGACCGTTTCTTCATGAGGAGAGGCAGTTGCTGGAAAATATAGCAACAATTCTCTGCAACTACCTGAATTCTCAAAATTCATTGGAATCAGTAGATGCTCCAGCGGCTGAAGATGTACGCAATTTGGAGAGTTCAAGGAGGCAGATCGAGGAGAAAAATATTGAAGAGACCCTGTCGCAGATCTGCAGGAACATGCCAAAATCATGGAAATATCCCGAGTATGCCGTGGCAAGGATTGTCTATGACGGCAGTGAATATTTAAGTTCCGGAAAGAGTTTAGACAATATTGACTGTAGTTTAAGAAAGGTTTTTACCACCATTGATAACAAGTCCGGGAAGATCGAGATTTATTATCTGAAGGGATTCCCATTCGAAAACAGGGAAGCATACCTGGCTTCTGAGGATGAGCTTATCAATAACATGGCCAATCTGATAACCGGTTTTTTGAATATTATCAAAGGGAATGAGATCAGGCAGCCCGGGGAGCGGGATGGCTCCCAGGTCAGCGGCAAGGCTGAAGGTAGCAGGATATTTGCCTGTATCAACGAGATCTCAAAGAGGTTCAGGAACGGTATCTCAATTGAAGCGACACTGGAAGAGATTATTGATCTTATTCCCCGCGCTTTCAGTTACCCGGAGGATATAAAGTGCCGGATCAGGTATGATACGAACAACTACTCCTCGTCTGATCTGGTGGAAACGCCTTACGTGACGGAAGCGTCTTTCGGCACTATTTCCGGTAAAAGCGGGATCATCCAGGTCTTTACTACTGACGATCACCTTGCTGACAGGGAGGAGCCCTTCATGGAAGAGGAAAAGCAGTTTGTGGAGACACTCGGCTTACTCACATCCGGCTTCATAAACCTCATCTACGGTCTTGATTCGGTCATTGCAACAGAAAGAGGCCTCAAAGAGATCATTTACGAAAAGGCCGAGCGCATCAAGGAACTGGCATGCATTAACCAGACCACATCGATCCTCCAGGCTGAAAAGTCAGTTGAGAGCGCACTTAAACAGATTGCCTACATTCTTCCAGATGCCTGGCAGTATCCGGAAAACACGGTGGCCAGGATTAGCTTTGGCGGCAAGGAGTACATGTCGCCTGGCTTTGTAATCACCAAATGGCGGCAGAGACAGCCGTTCCTTACCATTGATGACAGGGCGGGGGAGGTGGAAGTATATTATACGAAGGAATTTCCTGACATCGATGAGGGACCCTTCATGAAGGAAGAGAGAGACCTGATAAATAATATCTCGACGCTGATATGTAATTATCTGAACACCGTTCAGGGCGAAGTTGCAATAAAAAAATACAGATCAGATGAGGAACTGAAACAGAAATACCAGGCAGCTAAGGATTTTCTGATTAACAAGCGCAAACTGCTGCAGAACTTTCTTGAGAAGAACAATTATGACCGTGACATATTTCATGATCTCATGAAATTCAAGGTTAAGGAGATACTGATCATATCAAACCTCTATGATGCATACAGCCTTGAGCGTGAAGGCAAATTCTCTGATTATATCCTTGGCGTCTATTATCAGTTGAACCTGACAACCATACCCAGGATCACTGGTGTTTCCTCGTTTGAGGAGGCATTCGAGAAGCTTTATTCCAGGCATTTTGACCTGATAATCATTATGGTGGGTATTGACAGGAAGATGCCAATGGAGATAGCCGGCAAACTGAAGACGCTTTACAAATATATTCCCATTTACCTTCTGCTCAACAATAACCAATATGTGGAGTATTTTCAATCTGAGCAGAAGAAGACGGATCTCATAGACAACGTATTTGTATGGAACGGTGATTCGAGGATCTTCTTTGCCATGGTCAAACAGCTTGAGGATTATGTTAATGTGGAGAATGATACGAAGGTTGGATTAAGTCGAATCATACTGCTTGTTGAAGACTCCGCAAAATATTATTCGCGTTACATTCCTCTCCTCTATCATTGCGTGATGGAGCAGACAAGACTTATTATAGAGGACGTCAGCACTATGGATGAACTATACAAGATGCTCCGCCTGAGGGTCCGTCCGAAGATTCTGATGGCGTCTAACTATGAGGAGGCCATAACCATTTTCCGCAAATACAAGGATTTTTTTCTGTGTCTGATAACAGACGTGAAGTTCCAGAAGAACGGCAAATTTGACGAGAATGCCGGTTTTGATCTGGTCAGATATATAAAAAGTGAAATATCTGACATTCCTACCATTATTCAGTCATCTGAGATTGAGAATGAAAAGACAGCCCTGGAGCTTAACTGCGTATTCATCAACAAGGACTCCGATACGCTGGCACAGGATATCAGGAATTTCATCAGCTACAATCTGGGATTCGGCGATTTTATTTACAAGGATGCTGCGGGAAGGACTATAGCTACCGCCAAGAACATGAACGAGTTTGAAGAGCAGCTTCAGTCTATCCCTACCGAAACGCTGCTGTACCATGCAAAAAAGAATCATTTTTCCCTCTGGCTTACTGCCCGTGGTGAGATACAGCTGGCAAGAGAGATAGCTCCCAAAAAGATCAGTGATTTCAAAGATCCTGAGTCTCTGCGAGATTACCTCGTGGGAATAGTAAAAAAGCTGAAATATGAGAAGAACAAAGGCAAGATTGTGGACTTTGATGAGACTCTCATACTGGAGGAGAGCAACATCGTTCAGCTCTCTCCGGGTGCTCTCGGTGGCAAAGGAAGAGGATTATCGTTTATTCATACGCTGATCTACAATTTTGACATCTCTAACTATGTGCCGGGCATAAATATCAAGGCACCGCGTACTTTTATAATCGGGACAAATGAATATGATGATTTCTTAGACAATAATGATCTGAGAGACAGAGTCTTCACCATGACCAGTTATGATCAGATCAAAAGACTGTTTATAGAAGGTAAGCTCTCAGACGAACTGGAGAGCAAATTACGTGTAATACTTGAAAAAATCTTCAAACCGCTGGCCGTTCGTTCGTCGGGTCTATTTGAAGACTCCCTTATGCAACCCTTTGCCGGAATTTTCGAAACATACCTGTTGCCCAACATACATGAAGACATTGAGGTTCGCCTGGAGCAGCTAACGGGAGCCATAAAGCTTGTTTATGCATCGATCTTTTCCGATACGGCCCGTGATTATATAAGCGCCATCAATTACAAGATAGAAGAGGAGAGAATGGCCGTCATAATACAGGAGGTGGTTGGCGAGCAGCATGAAAACACTTATTATCCTCATATCAGCGGTGTCAGTCAGTCATACAACTACTATCCTTATGGTCACATGGAGCCGGAAGATGGATTTGCGGTCACAGCTGTAGGGCTGGGCACATACGTGGTTGAAGGAGAAAAGGCCTTCAGGTTCTCTCCCAAGTATCCGACACTTGAGAACAGCAGTCCCAGGGATCAGTACCTTAATTCACAGGTAGAACTGTTTGCCATTGACCTCAATAAGAAAGAATTTAACCTGCTTGAAGGAGACACTGTGGGTCTTGTGCGGTTGAATGTTGAGGATGCCGAGAGACATGGTGTGATCAACCACTGTGCATCTGTCTATTCTGCTGAGAACAAATCAATTTATCCGGGTATTGACAGGGCCGGGCCAAGGATCATCAATTTTGCCGACATACTGAAATACGAATATATACCCCTTGCCCAGTCGCTGACCGAAATACTTGATATAGTCAAGGAGGCACTGGGGACACCTGTTGAAATTGAGTTTGCCATTGACCTCAATAAGGACAAGGATTACAAGGCTGCATTTTACCTTCTGCAGATCAAGCCTATAATAGGTGCGGCAATTGACTATGAGGTTAATATGGATGAGGTAGACAGGTCACGAATACTTCTCTATACTGAAAAGAGTATGGGGAATGGCATGATTGGCGACATAAGTGATGTGATCTTTGTCAACAGGGAGACTTTTGACAAGTCAAAAACGGTGGAGATTGCAGCTGAGATTGATGCTTTCAATGATGAAATGATACAGTCAGACCGTCCGTATCTTCTGCTGGGTCCGGGAAGATGGGGTACCAGGGACAGATGGATAGGCATTCCTGTTACATGGCCTCAGATATGTAATGCAAAGGTCATCATTGAAACAAGTCTGGATGACTATCCGCTTGATGCATCTTACGGTTCACACTTCTTCCACAATGTAACATCAATGAATGTCGGATATTTCTCGATTCAGCATAATCAGAAAAATACTATCCTGAACTGGGACATTCTTCAGAAGCAAAAAGTAATAAAGAGGCGTCAGTATGTGACGCATGTCCGTTTTAAGAAAGGTCTTACGGTGAAAATGGACGGGAAGAAGAGAATATCCGTCATTACGTGGGAGTGACACAAATTTGTCAATCGCCGTTGTTTTTCAAAGGTCTTTCTGGTAGATCCTGAATTTCTTGACCACCTTACACCCGATCCGTTCGTATTCGCCCCTCATTTTCAGGTTATCCTCAAGCACCAGGTGACTGTCAATGGTCTCCATTCTGCTGTTTATGGCGTCCTGAAGGATCTTTACTCCCATCAGCACATCTATTCCCTTACCCCTGAATTCCTTTTTCACGCCGCCGAGCATCATTATCAGCTTGCGTGATCGTTTTGATTCACGCAGGACCTTGAATATTCCAAAGGGCAGCAATCTTCCACGGCAGGCTTTTATTCCTGTGCTCAGGTCTGGCAGGCCGATGGCAAAGCCAATCAACTGCCCCTCTTTTTTAACAGCCTTGACAAATTTCGGATCAAGAATTGGCAGGTAACGGGCTGCAAAATCAGATTTTTCTTTATCAGTAAGGGGCACAAAGCCATATATCTCCGCGAAGGTCTCATTCATAAGTTCCAGGATCGGGATAATATATGGTCTCAATCTCTTTTTGCTCTGGAACTCAATGATTTTGTACTCTCCGCCTTTCTCCATCCTGTCTAATACCCTTTCATAGACCAGGGGGAACTCTTTTGGTAATTCACCGAGGTAATTTACAAGGTCAACCTTTTTTTCATATCCCTCATTTTCGATCAGTGGCACCATGTATGCAGAGTTGTTTGCGCTGGTGATAAACTGGGGATACTCAAAGCCCTCTATCTGAAACCCCTGGGGGTCCTTATCGGAGAATCCGAGAGGACCTACTATCTTGCTCATCCCGTTTTGCCTGGCCCAATCTTCAATACTACTCAGAAGCAGATGGAACACCTCCTGGTCGTTATAACACTCCATGAAGCAGAACCTGCCGTGTTTTTCCTGGTTTATCTCATTATATCTGCGGTTGACAAGCCCCATGATCCTGCCAACAGGTTTTTTATTCCTGTAGGCAATCAGAAGAAGAGCATCAGCATACCCGAATGATTTATTCTTTTTCTTATCGTATAGCTGCCATTCATCCATGTAAATAGGTGGCAGCCATTCGGCCTCATTACGGTGGACCTTCTCCGGCAGATAAATGAAATCACGAAGTTCACTACGTGTAATAACTTCCTTTACGGTTATTTCTCCCATATTATTCAGGCTTGTGTGGTTATAAAGATAATTTAAGGTTTTTCTTTGAGTTCCTGTTTGTCAATATCATCAGCTATTCTCAGTAAATATCTGGTATCAATGATATTGACAATGAACAGTACGATGACCACCAAACCAGCAGAGTAATTGAGAGAACCGGGCAGGAATACTTCGGTAATCATAATGGCGACAATAATTATCCTTGCTTCAGTGGGGCCCAGCTTACCGGAGTCAATGGAATATTTATCGGTAATTTTATACCGAATAAGGGCTATGATCATTTCCCAGCCGTACATAACCACGAATCCGTATCCGAAAAGCTCCCAGATACCTTCCGCATAAATAATGTAAGCCAGTCCAATTATTATGATGCTCATCCAGTCTATTGTGATGTCGAGTGTAAATCCGTACTTCTTTCTGGGTTTGTTCCTGTAATAGGCAATCCGCCCGTCAAGGGAATCTCCGAACCAGCCAAAGAAAAATCCCAACACCCCGAATAACAGGAAAGACCTGCTGTAATAGGTTGCCAGAACAAAGCTTGTAGCCACGATCAAATTGCCGACAAAACCAATTGCAGTAAGCATATTGGAGCTGATGAACGATGGAATTCGCTGCACCAGCCATGATATTGCCTTCTGTTCCTGTTTTTTTAACAGGTTCGTTCTTACCCTGTCACTGAAGACAGTCCTGATCACGTCCCTGCTGAGACCTGGCCTCAAATTTCCCCCCTGTCGGTTATCTTTATTCATATCACCTGGATATTAATTTTTAAGATTAATCATTTTTCCTGGAACAAAAGCATCCGGCAAAGGCATTTCGTACACTTTTTCCCTAAGGAAGGATCCAAGTGACACCGGGTCATGAAACATAGCCTGTTCTTCCGGTGAAATTAATTCACCGATACCGATGCGAGGGTTTTGGCCTGTTTTGTTAAAGACCTCAGCAGGTAGTCTGAGCAGACGTATCCTCCAGTTGATCAGTCCAAGGAAGTAAAAGAACGGGGTGTTTTTGTCAAAGAAGCGTATAGGCAGAACAGGTACTTTCATGGAATGGATGACGTGCAGAATGCTTTTCTGCCACGTACGATCTCTGACCCGGAGTTCGCACAGGCTGAAATCTGAAACGGCTCCTGATGGGAATAAGCCTACCGCGTGTCCGTCCTTCAGATGGTCAATCATATCACGTATACCTCTTATGCTGGCTGCACTGATGCCGGTCTTTTTATTGCCCGTCGGGACAACTGAAATAAAGCTGTCATCCAATGTTTTGATCATGGAGAGGATCTTGTTGACCATGAACTTATAATCCTTACGCATCCGGGCTATAAGATCAATAGTCATGATCCCGTCAAGGCCCCCGTAGGGATGGTTTGATACGGTTATGAAAGGTCCCTCAGGCAACGATTTGAGCCTTTCGGCATTGCCGACAACATAGTTGACACCCAGATCATCAAGCAGTCTTGTCGTGAATTCAGCACCGTAAAAAGTATTGGAGTTATCATAGACATGATTTACCTTGTCAATTGCAAGGAACCTCATTATCCGCTCAGCGCGATGGTGACCCTTGTCGCCTCTGAAAATAAATGAGAGCTCTTCGAGATCCTTTGGCTCAATAACACTCATGTCAGTAAGTGCAAAAGTATATATTATCACTGAAGTGACAATAAAAATATGGTATGGTGGATGCAGGAAGCGCAGCAAAGAGATCTTGCTAACAGTGAGGGCCTGGCGGGAAAGATTAAGCCAGTGTTTCTTGAATTTGAAATTTGGGGAGGATTCAACATATATTTGTGATCTGACAGATATATGAGCAGGTAGTGTGAGTAAAACAGACACCGGTGAATACTATGTTGCCGGAGTAATGTAACTGAAAATAAGTATATTTAATGTGCATCTATGAGAGAGAAGAATAAAAAGAAAGCGATATCAATGAAAAAAATCAACTTTTTAACTGTGATAGTGACATGTATGACACTGTTTATAATGACGGCCTGTTCACAGGAGCCGACGGATATGACGAAAGCAGGCATTATTCCCAAGCCGGTATCAGTAACTGCTACAGGTGAAACGTTCACCCTATCAAAGCACAGTGATATTTTCGTACAGGAGGGATCAGAAGAGATAGCCCGGATCGGACAGTTTCTGGCCGACAAAATAAATCCTTCCACCGGCCTCGGGCTGGCGGTTATCTCCGGCAAAGGCAGACCGGGAAGGGGAGACATCCTCCTCCAACTGTCAGATGACGATGTTGAGCTGGGTGATGAAGGATATGAGCTGACAGTCACTGCCAGGTTACTGAAGATAACCGCCAACACACCGGCAGGATTGTTTTATGCTATTCAAACCGTTAGGCAGCTCTTACCAGCCAGGGCAGAGATGGCTGATATACAGGAGGGCCCGTGGGAGATACCCACAGGTACTATACGCGATTTCCCGTTATATTCTTATCGCGGGGCTATGCGTGATGTGGCCCGTCATTTCTTCGGGGTTGAAGATATTAAGACCTTCATTGACCAGATGGCCGCGTACAAAATGAACAGTCTGCATATACATCTTTCAGATGATCAGGGATGGAGGATCGAGATCAAATCATGGCCAGATCTGGCTCTCTATGGAGGTAAAACCGAAGTAGGAGGAGGTGAGGGAGGATTTTACACCCAGGAGCAATATAGGGATATCGTTAAATATGCAGAGGAGAGATATATTACCGTCATCCCCGAGATTGATATGCCGGGTCATACAAATGCGGCTCTGGCTTCATACCCTGAACTAAACACAGATGGTAAGTCGCCGGAATTGTATACGGGTATTAAGGTAGGATTCAGCACGCTTAACACCAGATCTGAAACAACTTACAAATTCATTGATGATGTGATTGGAGAGCTGGCATCAATGACCCCTGGTGACTATATTCATATAGGAGGAGATGAATCACATGTGACAAAACATGATGATTATGTCTATTTCATCAACAGGGTGCAGGATATAGTAATATCTCACGGCAAGAAAGTTACAGGCTGGGATGAGATAGCGCTGGCTACCCTTAAACCCAACACGGTGGTTCAGTACTGGGCAAGATCCGGAAATGCAATCAAAGGTGTGCAGCAGGGTGCAAGAGTCCTGATGTCTCCGGCAAAGTATGCATATATCGATATGAAGTATGACTCTACCAGCACTTACGGTCTGAACTGGGCCGGATACATTGAAGTGGACCATGGTTACAGCTGGGATCCTGCTACCCTTGTTCCTGAGATAACCAGGGAGAATATTACAGGAATAGAGGCTCCGCTCTGGGCTGAAACCGTATCGAACCGTGAGGAGGCTGAATATCTTCTTTTCCCGAGGCTCCTTGGTTATGCCGAGATAGGATGGACGCCTTACGAAATGAGAAACTTGGATGATTACAAGGTCCGTCTTGCGCATCACGGAGCGCGCATGAAAGCCATGGGAATAAGCTTTTATCCATCAACCCTTGTTGATTGGGATCAGGCTGAATAGCAGTTGCTCTGGCAATGTCTGAACAGAGCGGGACGTAAAGCAGAAATAAAGTTTGATCAATATTCAAATCTGGCATTAAGTATGAGAAAGGGATTAATTTTTACGGGTATTTTACTTTTGGCAGCGTGTACTGGCCAAGGGATAAAGGAAAACACTCCGGTAGGCAATTCTCCCCCTGCATTTGCACTGGGCGACAAGAGAGTGGTTGTCTTTACCACTGCCGAGGGGACGAACATGAGGCTGTCTCCTTCAGATACGCTTGTTTTCTCCGATTTTGACCAGCCACTTGAGACTCAGCCATCCGTGTTTGTTGATCCGGGCCATAGGTTTCAGACCTTCCTGGGTATAGGAGGAGCATTCACCGATGCCTCAGCAGAGACATGGGCAAAATTGCCGGAAGAGAGTCAGGAAGAACTCATAAGGGCATATTTCGACAGCGATTACGGCATCGGATATTCATTTGGAAGAACCAACATGAACAGCTGCGATTTCTCCAGTGACATGTATACGTATGTTGAAGATGGCGATAAGGAACTCACCACCTTCAGTATTGCCCACGATGAGAAGTACAAGATACCACTAATCAAGAGGGCTGTGGAAGCTGCCGGCGGCAAGCTGTCACTGTTTATAAGTCCCTGGAGTCCTCCGGCATGGATGAAAGACAACGGAGACATGTTGTTTGGCGGAACCCTCCTGCCTGAATACTATCAGTCATGGGCAAACTATTATGTTAAATATATTCAGGCCCTTGAGCAAAAAGGGATCCCGGTGTGGGGTCTGTCAGTACAGAATGAACCCATGGCCAGACAGATATGGGAGAGCTGTATCTATACTGCAGAGGAGGAGAGAGACTTCATTAAGAATTTTCTGGGCCCGACACTTCACAATAATAATATGAGTGACAGGAAACTTATTGCATGGGATCACAACAGGGATCTGATCTATCACAGGGCTTCAACAATACTGGGCGACTCTGAAGCGGCCAGATATGTATGGGGTATAGGCTTCCATTGGTATGAAGTATGGACAGGAGGCAGGCAGTACGAGAATGTGAAGCGGGTTGCCGAAGCCTTTCCTGAAACGAACCTGCTTCTTACAGAGGCCTGCATTTACCCCTTTAGCTGGGAGACAATCGATCAGTGGAAATGGGGTGAGCAATATGGCGAAAATATGATCCATGACTTCAACAACGGAGCTGTTGCATGGACAGACTGGAATCTCCTTCTTGACGAGACCGGTGGTCCGAACCATGTGGCTAACTTCTGCTTCGCACCGATACATGCAAAGGTCAATGAGGGGTCTCTTTATTACATGAACTCCTACTATTATATCGGGCATTTCTCGAAGTTCATAAGGCCTGGTGCAGCCAGAATTATCAGCTCATCAAGCAGGGCACAGCTTCTTACAACGGCATTTATCAACGTTGACGGATCTCTTGCCATTGTTGTTATGAATCCGACTGATGATGAGATCAGCTACAGGCTGTACATAGCGACGAAGGCAGCAGTCACCGTTAGCAAGCCTCATTCAATATGTACCCTTCTGGTCGGTAATTTCTGACAGATATTACCTTGCGGTAATATTTTAATTAATATCTGGTAACCCGAAAGCTATGGAAAAACATCAAAAATGGGTTTTTATTGTTAATCCGATAGCCGGCAATGGCTATGCTCTTTCCCTTGTGGAAAAAATCCGTAAGATGATTGCCATTCACAGCCTGGATGCTGAAGTTGTAATAACAAAGCATATAGGACATGCAACTGAGCTTTCAGAACATTATTCCTCAATGGGATATAACTATATTGTAGGGGTAGGCGGGGATGGTACCATGAATGAGATAGCCACTCCTCTCGTTAATAATACGGATGTTGTTGTAGGCCTTATAGCCGGTGGAACAGGGAACGATTTCATCCAGATCACGGGTTTTCCCGACCGGTTTTCGGAAAAAGACTGGGAGATGTTTTTCAGGGCAAATGTGATACCTATGGATGTTGGCATCTGTAACGGAAAAATAATCCTGAATGGAATGGGCCTTGGCTTCGATGCACAGGTGGCGTCGGAAAATTATACCGAATCAGGGGAGGTCAAGCCCGGTGGCAAAAATAAATACATATGGCATATCATCAAGACTTTGATTGCCTATAAGGAAAAAAGAGTGAAAATGCTGTGCAACGGATCGACCTATGAGACTGATTGTTTCATGCATACCGTAGCCAATGGAAGAAGATTTGCCGGCTCCTTTTACCTTACTCCAAAAAGTATTGCAAATGATTCCCTTCTCGATATTTGCGCTATTCAAAGACTGAATCTTTTTCAAAGGCTGAAGATATTGCTGATGGTGCCCAAAGGGACACATATCAGCGACAGAAGGGTAAACTATTACCAGACTGACAGGCTGTCACTTGAATTCCCGACAAGGATGCCATATCACATTGACGGTGAGCTCTTTTATGCACAACATTTTGATGTGAGTGTGTTACCGCGAGCACTCAATATTATCTATAATCCGGATAATAATCATTTTTTCAGAACAGAGGATGAGTCGATTGTTCAGGATGATGATGCGGCTACACTGAACGAGATTTAGGCGTGGCTTAAAAAGAGTAAAACAGTCCAAGCAGAGCTACTCCAGCTCCACCGGCAATAAGGCTGTCGAACCTGTCAAGAACACCGCCGTGACCGGGAATGAGCCTGGAAAAATCCTTGACGTTATATTTTCTTTTATAGAGCGATTTTAACGCATCGCCTCCGAATGCGAAAAGGACAACAACGGAGGCTGTTATCAATGATCTGACAGGATCTGCCGGTATAATGTTTTTAAACACGAGAGCACTCAATATTGACACAATGGCACCTCCTGTCAATCCTTCCACAGTCTTATTGGGGCTGACTTTTGGGAAGAGTCTCCTTTTCCCCAGCAACTGACCAGTAACCTGGCTGAAGCCATCAAAAATGCATAGAATTAGAAAGGCAAAAAGTACCAGGCCCTGTTCCATCAGGGCGAATGAGTAGAATCCGGCAGATAGTACGGTAAGAGCCAGCAATGAAACAAGGAAGAAAAGCATATTCCGGTATCCTGATTCCAGGAACAGTTTTATCAGTTCAAAGAAGCCGGCCACAATAATAACAATGGCAATATATCGGAACGATTCTGTTTTTATGGCTATACTGAAAAAAATGATGCTGATCAGGAAGAAATAGGTGATGTGCTTTATCCAGGCTTTGCGTCTTGTCTCACGGTCTTTCTTAATGTTAATGAAATATATACCTGCTGTTCCCAGGAGGTAATAACCAATGATGATAACATATATGATCCAGATTGATTTCACAGGATATTTATTGAAGAGGCTATCGTAAACGCGCTTATTATCATTGCTATACCAAAGACGATCAGACTAATGGCATACCAGAAGCGAATAGGACCGTCAACATGTTCGAGCCTGGCTTCTTTTATCACTTTCGGACCGAGAAGGGCTCCCAATATTGTTCCGGATGTAAGGAAATATATAAGTGTAAGGTCTATTTTACCGACCAGGAAGTGGGCACCAAGACCAGAGGCCGTATTTGCCATAACAACCATCAGTGATGTTCCAATCACAACTTTGACAGGTTTACGCATAGCAAACAACCCTGCCTGGACCGGGGTAGCACCTGTTGTGCCTGACGAGGCAGTGATGACTCCAGCCAGGAAGCCGTATAAAGTGCCTTTGGTAGCTGTCATTAGTTTTGTATCTGTATTATTATCAACGCCATTGGTCTTGTTTCTTTTCTCCTGCCAGATACCTCTGAGCATTATCACGGAGAGCAAAACAGAGTAAAAACCATACATGATAATCAGCTGCTGCTGTGAGATAAGGCTTATAAAGCCGGCTCCCGCCAGAGCTCCCAGGATACCTCCGGCAGACATCAACAGTCCCAACCGGAGATCAACATGGCCATTACGGTAGCAAGCTATAGATCCTACCAGGCAGATAGGCAGTGTGGCAGCCAGTGAAGTAGTGATAGCTACATGCGCAGGTATCCCGAAAATAAATATAAGGACAGGGATAAAGAAAAACCCTCCTCCCCCGCCTCCTATGAGGGTACTGATCAGACCCACAAGAAAGCCTATAAGAGGCAGCCATAAGTAGATATTCTCGAACGAGGAGTGAAAGATCATTCAGTTATTTTCTTTTGAGCTTTTCTCTCTTTAACAACCCAGTAAAGTCCCTTGATGTCAGACCGCATTTCAGATATAAGAAGGTTTATTGCTATGCATTCTATTGCTCCCATAACAGCCCATGCTGCCATAAAATAATAATAGGGGGTAATAAATCCTACCGTGAAGAGAGAGATAAAAAACCCTCCCTCTATATAGCCTCCAATCTTTGTTGTGTAAAGATGGTAGGCAGGGAATTTCCTGAATTTTATAAGAGAAACGATCACTGTTGACACCAGCATGGTGATCATAAAGATGAAGCTTACAAGGTGTGGCCTTATGTCATCCATCTTGAAAACGAAGAGGCCGAGAAACGCAAGGAGGTATGTGAAGTTATCAGCAAATCCATCAAGCTTGGCACCAATCTCGGTCTCCTGCTTCAGCCTGCGTGCTATGAAACCGTCTAAAGCATCTGTAACCAGATTTATTATCAGGAAGATCGCGAAGAGGTTCTCCTTATCTGAAAGGATGAAATATAGAATTACCGGATCAATGATCAGCCGGTAGGAGGTGATTATGTTCGGGACAGTCAGGAATTCATTCTTTTTCATCAGCTAATAATTCTTTATAACCCGTTCCTTTACAGGTGCTGAAGCCGGATTCTGACAAAACTTATACAAATATGGGTAAAAAACCCATAGGGAGGATATCTAATAATCGCCTTCGGTATTGCTGAAGATACTGACATTATACGTAAGCATAAAAACAGGCTGGGCGAAGAGGGCCATCCGGTAACCCCTGGCCTCACTATTCTCACTCTTGAGGAAGTTTGAATAGGGGGGTTCTCTTGCTCGAAACGTCCGTCAACGCGTTGGGAAACTTAAACAGGATAAAGACACCACCTTCCGATCATCAGTCTGACAGCGTGTACTTTACTCCTTCTTTCACTCTGTCATACAATGCTGAAGTAATGGGATCCATACCATGTTTTGAGATAATATGTGGCAAATATATCATTCATGTAATCTGATCCGGGGAAATGATGTAATTTTATAAGCCTCTTCTACATTGCAGGAGAGACATGAATATGTCGGATAAACAGCGAACAGTATGAAAAGAGCGCTTTTACTGATATTAACAGTGCTGACAGCCTCATGCGGCTCATTGAAAAAGGCTTCTTCGGATATACAGGACGGTGACCTGGTCATTACGAGGAGGTATGTTGGCGATTATATTGATCATCGCCAGACAGGGCCTGAGAATTATGACGGGCCTAACATAATATGGATCAAGACATCGATGGAAGATCGCTACGGAATCATATCAGCGTATGGCAAGAAGTGTGACTTCACAGAAGGTGACAGGTTATATCTTCGAAGGATATTTTACAGCCCTGGTATAGTATCAGGTTACTGGGTCTATTACATTGAGAATGATGCTTCTGTATCTTACCGTGCGACAGATCTGCAGCATGACCGGGAGGTGTATATCAAATCGTGGTTTGAATAACCAGTTGCTCATCAGTATTTTATAAGTTAGAAATAGATAAATTGATATATTTAGGGGTTTGAACCATAGATCCCGGGTGTTGAAAATTTAAGGGCAATCTGCTAATAATGAAAAGCATAATTGTATCAACATTTCAGAAGTTTGACCGTACTCAGAGTCTTGGTGGCATCGTGCTTTTTGGTGCAATGATTCTGGCGTTGATTTTTGCCAATACTCAGTTGCGCGACTTTTATGACGGTCTCAAGGAGACAAAGATTGGAATTGATGCGGGAAGCTTCAGTATTAACAAGTCATTGATCCTGTGGGTCAATGATGGCCTGATGGCGGTTTTCTTTTTTATGATCGGCCTTGAGATCAAGCGGGAACTGATGATCGGAGAACTCAACTCTCCATCAAAGGCAGCTCTGCCACTCATAGCAGCTGTTGGAGGGATGGTAATACCCGTAGGGTTTTATGTTTTTCTGAATAGCAATCCTGTGGCATCACAGGGATGGGGCATACCTATGGCCACAGATATTGCATTCACCCTGGCAATATTAAAAATACTTGGGAAAAGGGTGCCTGTCGGGCTTAAGGTCTTCCTTGCTGCCTTCGCCATCATTGACGACATAGGTGCGGTACTGGTGATAGCCATCTTCTACAGCTCTTCCATTGACTGGATAATGCTGCTATGGGCTGCCATTCCCATGGTGCTGCTTATAATACTAAACATCAAAAATTTGTTTCCCAAGTACCTGCATCTCTTGTGCGGTATTATTGTTTGGTATTTCTTCCTGAAGTCGGGCATTCATCCAACGATTGCAGGAGTGCTGCTTGCATTTACTGTGCCCTTAAGACAGAAAACTGATGTGACGACGTTTACCGGCAGATTGTGTGAGATAGCGGATGAAATAAGGGAGACAGATGAGGCACCGGCACCCCTGCTCACTTCCGGGCAGATGGAACAGATTGAGGAGATTGAAGAGTGGACTGAAAAGGTACAGTCCCCGCTTCAGCATATAGAGCATATTTTACAGGGTTGGGTGGCTTATCTTATTATGCCCCTCTTTGCCTTCTTTAATGCCGGGGTTGCTTTCAGTGCAGGCATGCATTCTGATGTGCCCCTGATCACCAGCCTGGCACTCAGCATGTTCCTGGGAAAGACAGTAGGAGTAACGCTGTTTTCATATGCGGGCATCAGGCTCAGGTTTGCCAGACTCCCGGGAGGAGTCTCTTTCGGCCAGATAATAGGCATAGCCATGCTTGCAGGTGTGGGATTTACTATGTCAATGTTCATTGCCAACCTGGCCTTTGCCGATACTGCACTCCTGATGGATTCAGCCAGGATAGGTATACTTGCAGGGTCACTGTTGTCAGGTGTTACCGGATACCTGACGCTCCGTTACTACAGGAAAGGGGGGAACAGATATTAAATACATGAAGACGCTGCCATACTTATCACGGGAGCAGCAGTAACACTAACCCCGGGGGACAATACTGAATGAAAACAGTCTACGAATAAAATATCATAGTTACATGTTCAAATTTTTAAGAGACATAGATCGCAAGGGATATAAAAGGCAGTATGGGGCGCTGGATATATTTAAGTTCATCGGTCCGGGCTTGCTGGTGACAGTAGGGTTCATTGATCCCGGGAACTGGGCATCAAACCTTGCTGCCGGTGCTGATTACGGTTATGCCCTTCTGTGGATGGTCACATTATCCACTATAATGCTGGTTCTTCTACAGCATAATGTGGCTCATCTGGGTATTGTCACAGGACTATGTCTCTCTGAGGCAGCGGCTGTATATGTCAAAAAGCCGTATGCAAGATTCCTGCTTTCATCTGCAATGTTTGCCTCTGTCTCCACCTCCCTGGCAGAGATACTGGGAGGAGCGATAGCCCTTAATATGCTGTTCGCCATACCAGTAAAAGCAGGGGCTATACTTGTCACTATTTTTGTCGTGATAATGCTCTATTCCAATTCCTACAGGGCGATAGAGAAATGGATCATAGCCTTTGTTTCAGTTATTGGATTATCATTTCTGTACGAGCTGACTCTTGTTGACATTGAATGGGGAACCGCCATAAAGGGTTGGGTGACACCATCGTTCCCTGATGGCTCCATGATAATCATCATGAGTGTGCTGGGAGCAGTGGTAATGCCTCATAACCTGTTCCTGCACTCGGAGGTTATTCAGAGCCGGCAATGGAATCTGAAAGATGAAAAGGTGATCAAAAAACAGTTGAAATTTGAATTTGCCGACACTTTAACATCAATGATAATAGGATGGGCAATCAATAGTGCCATGATACTCCTGGCCGCTGCCACCTTTTTCAAAACGAAGACCCCTGTGACGGAACTTCAGCAGGCCAATCACCTGCTTGCTCCTCTGCTGGGCAGTCATGCTGCAGTTGTTTTTGCGGTAGCCCTGCTGTTTTCGGGAATAGCTTCCACCATAACTTCAGGCATGGCGGCAGGAAGCATATTTGCCGGGATGTTTAAAGAACCGTATGATATTAAAGACAACCACTCGAGACTCGGTGTTGGCATATCACTTATACTGGCATTAGTGATCATCTTTCTGATAGCAGATCCGTTTAAAGGCCTGATAATATCGCAGATGGTTTTGAGTATGCAGCTGGCATTCACTATCTTCCTGCAGGTCTACCTCACCTCTTCTGCCAGGGTGATGGGCAAATACAAAAATTCACTCTTTTCGAAAATATTATTATATGGGTTGGGTGGTGTGGTAACATTATTGAACATTGCCCTGGTCATCAGTTTTTTTAAATAATTTTATAGATATTTGACTGAAGCCTGAATAATAATTTATCGTGGATAAAAATGAACTCTATTTTATTGCTCTTATTCCTCATGATGAACTGAAGAATAACATTCGGGTGATAAAGGAGAGGATACACTCAGTATACGGTGCCGGACATGCTCTGAAGTCACCTGCTCACATCACTCTGCAGATGCCTTTTAAAAGAGGTCGGGGAGAAGAGGGGGCAATATCAACCGTACTCCAGAGGTTCGCTTTAAGAGAAGAGTCCTTCAGGGTTGATCTTGACGGTTACGGTGCCTTCCCTCCGAGAGTAATATATATCAGGATTACCGATCCTGATCCTGTCCGGAGCCTGCACCTGAGGTTGAAGGAGGTGCTCCTGAAAGAACTGGACTTCAGTGAAGCGGAGATCATGCATGAGATGCAACCGCATATTACCCTGGCAACCAGGGATCTGACCCGGGCAGCGTTCACTGAGGCCTGGTCTGAATACAGAGACAATAAATTCACAGGCTATTTTGAGGTACGCAGTATCTGTCTCCTGAAACATAATGGCCGTAACTGGGACACCATGATGGAGTTCCCGTTTGGCAGGATATGAGAAGAAGAACATTCATATCGGAAAGCACCCTTGTTGCTGCCGGATGGATGGCAGCGGGCCCTGTGAACCTCCTTGCCGGTTCAAAACAGGTCACAGGTGCAATAAGGAGCAAATCCGGGTTATATGAGTTGTTCAGAAACCCGGCATCGCATTACAGACCGTTTGTGCGTTGGTGGTGGAACGGGAACAAAGTGGAGGCGGCCGAACTTATCAGGGAACTCCGGCTACTGAAGGAGGCAGGTGTTGGTGGTGTGGAGATCAACCCCGTACAGTTCCCCTCCAGATTTGAGGGTGATGATATCGGTAAACCATCGCTAATGTGGCTCAGCGATGAGTGGATAGAGATGCTTCAGGTGGTTTTTGGTGAGGCAAAAGAACTGGATATGACCTGTGACCTTATAGTAGGATCAGGCTGGCCTTTCGGTGCCGAAAACCTGCCAGAGGCCGAGCAGGCACGCATAGTAGTCATTGGGGTGAAAAAACTTAGCGGACCCCTTGACTATTCTATTTCCCGCGATGAGCTTTTCATGGAGGCAGACCCGGCAGTAAGCTCTCCGTGGGCCGGACGCAGATATAAGCTGCTGTCACTTGTGCTTGTGCCGGACCCGGTATCAGACATGGAAGAGATAACCGATCTGTCCGACAGGAAGGAGGATCAATTCTTCAACCTGTTCATTCCCGGAGGTGATCATGCGCTGATAGCACTGATAGAAATTACAGGCTTCATGGAGGTGATAAACGGCGCTCCGGGGGCAAGCGGACCGGTACTTGATCATTACAATAAGGCTGCAGTAAAAAAATATCTCAACCGGATGTCAGATACGATAGAATCAGTCACCGGACCACTGGCTGATTACCTGCGCTCACTCTTTACTGACAGCATGGAGCTCGAAGGTTCCAACTGGACAGGTGATATGCGTGATGAATTCATCAGGAGAAGAGGATATGACCTCCTTCCTTTTCTGCCCTTTCTGTTATTCAAAACCGGTGCTATGGGCAATGTGACGGACTTTCATTACGGCGTTGCGGAAGAGGCGGGGTTTGAGGAGATGATCAGAGGTATCCGCTATGATTTTGAGACTACCAAAGCCGAGATGCTTGAAGAGCGGTTCCTGAAAACATTTGCCTCCTGGTGCCGCGAGAATGGTGTAAAATCACGCATGCAGGCCTACGGGCGGGGATTCTTCCCGCTTGAGAGCAGTATGACTGTCGATATACCCGAGGGTGAATCGTGGACAATGAACTGGCTGAAGCACCGTATAGGAGAAGAGATGCCCGAGAGTGATTACCGCAGAGGCAGAGCTTACACAATGATCAACAAATATGTCTCCTCTGCTGCCCATCTGACAGGCAGAAGAGTGGTGAGCTGCGAGGAGATGACAGACACCTATACGGTTTTCAATACCTCACTTGAAAACCTCAAGATTGGCAGCGATCAGAGCATAATATCAGGCGTTACACACTCAATATTTCACGGATTCAATTACTCGCCACCTGAAGCGCCTTATCCGGGATGGATAAGATATGGCGGTTACTTCAATGAACAGAACACCTGGTGGCCTCACTTTCATCTCCTTAATGAGTATAAGGCGAGGCTATCCGCCTTGCTGCAGAACAGTGAGATGTATGCAGACATTGCCATCCTGCCTCCCACCGCCGATATGTGGAGACTAATAGGAATGCAGAATGAGCCCTTCCCGTCAGTGCTGCATGCCGAATACCTGTCGCTGGTATGGGAGGCAATGGTCAAAAACGGCAGCGGATGCGATTATATCTCTGAACGAATACTGGAATCAGCAAAATGCGAAAGAGGATACCTGCTGTACGGATCCCGTAGATATCATACTATCTTTCTCGTGCAGGTTGACACTATTACCCCTGCCACGGCAGACAGACTGCTTGAATTTATTGCCTCAGGAGGCAGGGTGTTCTGTATAGGTACTGTCCCTTCGAAATACCCGGGATGGAATGATCATAACGAAAGGGATGAGGCGGTCGCATCCGCAGTCAGAAAAATGAAGACATATCCGGAACGGTTTATTCTGCTCAAAAAACCGGAAAAGGATTTTATAGGATGGTACGGGACAGTTATAAAGCAGTACGCGATTAACTCGTATATGTCTATCGAAAACCCGGGTCCTTACCTGATGCAGACAAGGTACCGGTCCGACACCGGATCAGAGTACATTTTCATTGTCAATTCCAGTATTCAAAACTCTCATCAGACAAGAATAGCCTTCAGCAGGACTGTTTGCCACTCAAAGCAATGTTCCTTATGGAACCCGGAGACAGGCAACCGCATGAAGGTAGAACTTGACACTGAAGGAGGTATAAACCTTAATCTGGGTCCTGCAGAATCCCTTCTGTTTGCTTTCGACCAGGGAAAACCAGAGTCTGAATGGAAGCCTCTGCCCACAACAGGCAATGATGCACATGAGGTTGCTGAGGGATGGAGGGCTGAATTCAGGCACTGTCGCGGTGGCTCTCCCGAGGAGGTTTTCATTGACAGGCTGAACGACCTGAAGGAGATGCCTGATTTTGTTTATTTCTCCGGCACGATTATCTACCGGAACACCTTCCGGTGTGACACAGACGAAGGAATTGTGCTTAACCTGGGAAAGGTTTATGGTACGGCCGAGCTCATTATAAACGATAAATCATGCGGGGTAAAATGGTATGGGCACAAAATCTTTGACATCTCAGAGTACCTTAAACAAGGCGAGAACAGTCTGGAAGTCAAAGTTACCACCTCAATGGGTAATTACATGAAGTCACTTGCTGACAACCCCACAGCACAATACTGGACCAATGCCGGCAGCAAAAACCAGCCACTGCAGTCAATGGGCATGATCGGGCCAGTCAGCTATTATAAAAAATGATATTAAACCTTCATGGTTAACAGGCATGAACAGGAATAAAGAAAAATACCCGGATATGCGGGTAGCATATGACAAACACAATAGAAGTTTTTTACTCATGGAAACAAGAAAGACATTATTATCACTTATTCTCCTGGCAGCAGTAGTGCAAATGACGGCTACGGATTATAATGCATCAATGTTTGGTGCGAAGTCAAACGGAACAACCCTCAATACCAGTTCAATCCAGAAAGGAATAGATTATATCAGTGATAACGGCGGTGGCAGGCTGGTATTCTATGTCGGACGATATCTCACCGGGACTATATATCTAAAATCAAATGTCACTATTCACCTTGAAGAGGGAGCTATTCTTGTTGGTTCTGTGAACCCTTTTGATTATGAGAAGAATTACAACTGGACAGCCATGATTTTTGCCCTTGATCAGCATGATATAGGGATAACGGGTAAGGGGGTGATTGACGGGCAGGGCTTCCAGGTGGCAAACAACCTTGTTGACATGATACACAAGGGTGTGGTTAAGGATCCGCTGAAGTATGACAGGCCCAGCGAGACCATCCGTCCGCAGAATATCTATTTCAGAGGCTGCAGGAATATAGTGATCAGGGATATTTTTTTAAAGGACCCTGGCAGCTGGAACCAGCAGTATGACCAGTGCCGTAATCTGCTTATTGACAATATCACCGTTGACAGCAAGTCTTACTGGAACAATGACGGGGTGGATATAGTGGATTGTGACAGTGTCGTGGTTTCTAATTCATACTTTGATGCTGCAGATGACGGTATCTGCCTGAAATCGCATGCTACAAACTTCATCTGTCAGAACGTACTTGTTTACAACAACACTGTCAGGACCAGTGCTAACGGCATCAAGTTCGGGACTGTCGGGCGTGGGGGTTTCCGAAACATAAGGATCATAAGAAATGTGGTCTTTGATACCTACAGATCGGCCATCACGTTCGCTGCCGTTGATGGAGGCATTGTCGAAAGCATTGTTGTTGACAGCCTGCGGTCAATCAATACGGGAAACGTCATTTTCCTCCGGATAGGAGAGAGGAGTGGCAACAGGAAAGGCACGATGACCGGTGTTACCATCTCCAATGTCTATGCGGAGGTCCCGGCAACAAAGCCTGATGCCGGCTACAATTATGAGGGTCCGGTGGAGGATCTGCCCCGTAACATATCTCCCTCATCCATAGTAGGAATGCCTGATGCCCCCATAGAGAACATCACCCTGAGAAACATTGAGATTCATTATCCGGGAGGGGGCAATCCGCAATATGCGAAGGTGGGACTTGATGAGCTTGACAAGGTGCCTGAGCTGGGGAAAAATTACCCTGAGTTTTCGATGTTCAAAGAGCTGCCGGCATGGGGATTTTATATCAGGCATGCAAAGGGTATCTCATTTGAGAATGTGAAGCTGGTCTGTGATAAAATGGATTACCGCACAGCCGTGGTTCTTGATGATGTTCACGGAGCAACATTCACGAATCTAAAGGTATCAGAGCCAGGAAGTGAGAAAGAACCGTTATTCTCTCACAGGTCATCAGATGTAAAAAAATCATTGTGAAGATAATCTTCCTGCAAAAGAATGAAAATGGAGCGTGACTATTCAGGTTTCTGTCACAATGGGGCAAGCTACAGGGTTGAATATAATACTCTTCCTACAGGGGTAGATCTGTTGTGTGTTGTCTTTACATCTGCCGGAGTGGGTGATTCTGTCCCTATTGTTTTCATTCCCGGTCTGATTTCAATAATTGAAAATTTCCGTGAAACACTTGTTGAGCTGACGCGTGGGCATACGGTGTATTATCTTGAAACCAGGGAAAAAGGGAGTGCAGGGATCAATAGTCGTCACAGCTTCTCTGTTGAAGATATCGCCAGTGATGTTGTCAGATTTGTTGAATTAAAATTTTCAAAAGATGAACCCTATATTCTGGCAGGATATTCATTGGGCGCCACAGCAATTATTGAGGCCTTTGCCGGGTTGACGAACAAGCCCGATGCAGTAATCCTTGTTCAGCCTAACGGCTCGTTCCCCTTCAACAGATGGTTACTGGCGCTTGCCAGGGTAGCGAAATACGTATATAAACCAGTAAAACCAATTCTCAAGTGGTATCTCAGGAATTTCGCCATAGACATGGAGCGGGATAGAGAGATGTATCTCATTAACTGCAGGAATCTTGATACAGCAGAACCGGATCGGCTGGGGAAAGCCGTAAGGGATCTCAGCCGTTATCGTATCGGTGATGAACTTGCTAAGGTCAGTGTGCCGTCACTGGTGGTTGTTGCCTCCGGTGACAGGTTTCATAATCATACAGAGGGAGAGGCAATAGCCAGACAAATAAAGAACTCCTGTTACCTGGACATGACAGATAACAGGAGAACTCACAGTGCCGGTATGGCACAGGAAATGGAGAAATTTATTTCTTCTCGGGTACGAAGATTAATTCAAGAAGATCTGCCTTTGCAAGAAATTTTTTAGCCATCTTTTGCAAATCTTTTACTGTCATCTTATTCAGGATGTCAGCATAATTTTTGGGGTCATTTCTGTCAATTTCGTTAAGATAGTAGTTACGTATTGTGCCGGCCCAGTAGCTGTTATGCTGCAGGTCCTCCTCGCGGGTCTTAAGCATGTTGCTTACAGTCTTGTCAAGATTTACCTGAGTCGGGCCGTTCTGTGCTATCTCATTCAATTCCTTGTATATGATTGATTTGAGTTCGGATGCCCGCTCCGGGTCACACTCGAACGCAATCAACAGTGTGGCTTTTTCCACAGGCTGTTTCTGAGAGGAGGCATTCAGGCTCACCCCATAGGTTCCGCCCTGTTCCTCGCGTACCTTCTCAGTATAAACCAGGTCAAGTATCCCCTTTAGAACATCCATGGTAATATAGTTTGCCGGCTTGTATTTTGTGCTGGCAGTATAGCTCATGATGACAGTAGCTTTTGGAACGGCAAGAGGAACAGATATCTCTTTTTTAACTGTTCCGTACGGTTGATGCATGCCAAGGTCCTTCCACGTCCTGGTTACATACTTTGAGGGCAGTGATCCTAAATATTTTGAGGCCATCTCACGGGCTACAGACTCTTCAATATTTCCCGTAATGAAGAAAGTGAATGCAGAAGCATCGTTAAAGGAGTTCTCATAGATGTAGTTGATATCATCATAGCTGATAAGCTTCATTGATTCGGGAGTCAGCAGGAAGGTTCTCGGATGGTATCCGGTCATGTTCATTGAAAGACTGTCAGACATCATTTTGTTGGGGTCTTTCTGCATGGCGGTGATCACTGCTGTATAGCGTCCTAAGATTGCGTCATAGGCTTCACGGTTGTAATTGGGCCTGGCAAACCGCAGGTAGAGGAGCTGCATGAGAGTTTCAAAATCCTTGGGTGTTGATGTGCCTGCCACGGTCTGCATCGTCTCCTGTATCCCAAGTGAGACAGAAGCTTTCTTGCCGGCCAGCATTTTCGTCAGAGCCACGTTATCAAACTCCCCGGCACCGTACATTGAGATAACCTGAGGAAAGAGGGTGAGGGAGGGGACCAGAGAATCAGGATATAATGATGATCCACCGGATGCATAGCCTGTTATAGTCACATTATCCTTCTCAAAATCGGCATGTCTGAATACCACTTTGGCTCCATTGGAAAGGGTCCATTCAGTAGCATCAAACTGGGGCAGAGCCACCGTTTTTATCACTGCAGCACCGCTCAGTGTTTCCGTAATCAGGTCAGATCCGCCGGTGACATCTTCATAGGGCTTGATATCTGCCGTGGCTATTTCTCTAACAATATCAAATGCTTCAGCTTCCGTCAGATGATCCTTATCTTCAGGTCCATCCACTACTATGAACCTGTTGTCATCAGTGATCAGTTCCCTGAGTCTCTCTGTCACCTCTTCCGGTGTGATCAGCGGAAGGATCTCTTTATAGTAGCTGTACTGGACATCAAGAGACGGGATTGGTTCGGCTGTAAGGAAGTTATCCTTTATCTGATCGGCCCAGTCATCATTGCTTATCTTATCTTTTTGTTTATAGAGGTTTTCGAAGTTTGAGAGCATGGTTGCTTTAGCTCTTTCAAGTTCACCTTTGGTAAATCCATGTCTGCGTGCCCTCTCCAGCTCCGTCAGCGCAGCTTCAAAGCCCCTGGCTTCTTCGTTCTCACGTAGAGATGCAGAAAGAGTAAGGGCATTGTAGTTACGTGCCAAAAACGAGCCATAGTTTAGGGCGCCTGAGATGAATGGAGGTGTTCCTTTCTGTACTATCTCGCTGAACCGGTTGCGCATCATATTGTTCATCAGCGATATGACAAAGCCATCGCGGATATAGTCCACATCCCTGGCTCTCTTGTCAGGCTGACGGTCAATGATGTAAAGGCTGATGGAAGTTTCAGGAGCCTCAGGATCAGTTACAAGCAGGTATTTTGTCCCTTCCCTGGGCACAAGAAGGTTCTCGGGCCTGGGGATAGGATTTTCAACAGCCGCAATCGGGGAGAATATTTCTTTGATCTTACCTTCCACCTCATCGACGTCAATATCACCCACTACGGCGATAGCCTGAAGATCAGTGCGGTACCAGTTATGGTAGAAGTCGCGAAGTGTGTCGGGATGGAAATTATTGATGACCAGGGTATCGCCGATAACATCACGCACAGCATACTGTGAGCCTTCAAAGAGTACGGGGAGCATCTGTGTCATCATCCGCCATGAGGCATTCCGCCGGGTGCGCCACTCTTCTTTTATCACCCCCCTTTCTTTGTTAATCTCCACTTCATCAAGAGTCAGGTAGTCAGACCAGTCTGCCAGAATCTGGATGCATGTATCAACAAGGCCTGGCTTATTCACGGGGACATCGCTGAGGTTGTAGACTGTCTCATCCCAGCTTGTATAGGCGTTAATGTTCCTGCCGAAAGCAACGCCGTTTTTTTCCAGGCGGCTCAGCAGCTCCTTATCGGGGAAATGCTGAGTGCCATTGAAAGACATATGTTCCAGGAAATGTGCCAGACCATTCTGGCTGTCTTTTTCAAGTATTGCCCCAACGTTCTGGATGATGTAATAGCTTGCCCTTCCTGCAGGCTCAGTGTTATGCCTGATGTAGTAGGTGAGCCCATTATCCAGTTTTCCAATCCGGTAGGCGGGGTCAACAGGTAACTCATTTATGGGCTGTGCCCATGAGAACATGGTTATGAGAACCAGTAGTGCAGCGAGATAAATCTTTTTCATCATTTATTTATTTTATTGAATCAAAACAATTAGAATCATATTCTTTTTAAAAGCTGATTTCTGCAATAATGTTCAGCTATAAGCTATTGATAATTGATACGGCTGTTTCTGTCAATGCCGGATAATCAGAGTATATCATTGCCAGGAAATCTTCAAGAGTATTGTTTTCCTTTCCATTATTTTCAGGGATAAGGTATGATTCAGTACTCTCTTTTTCCCGGAAGGAGTAGCTTTTATACCTGTTCAGGTAGTAATAATGAGTTGATTTGCCTTCGGTCAGATACTCCGGGAATATTCTGGCAAGAGTATCTGATACGGCAATCTCCCCTGAAAAATATTCCCGACCTTCCTTTAGCCGGTACTGCTTCACTTCACAGGGTGAATAGCTGATGATCTTACCCTCCTCAAAAACCTGGCAGATGTGAAAATTGGCATCTGGTTTACTGTTAATGATTTTAACAGCCGGGGAAATTGATTCAGATGTTTCATAATAGCTGTTCTGGCTATATGAGCTTATGGTAATAATAAGAGCCAATGAGATAAAAATCCCTCTTTTCATTTATTGGCTTAATATTAGAATATTACAGACCTGAAACAAAGTTAAAAAAGAAAATTCTGACATCAAAGTATTTCACGGTCTTACGCCGGCGGAATTCGTCAGAACAGACCGTGCAGCTCTGCATTGATTTTGTCAATAACTTCACTAAGGTGCTCTTTGTTTTCGGGGAAGTCATAATAATCTGCCTCAAGTATGAGCAGTCTTCCCAGCTTATATGACTCAATCCATGCCTCGTATCGTTCATTCAGTCTCTTGAGATAATCGAGTCTGATTGAGCTCTCATATTCGCGTCCGCGTTTCTGTATCTGGCTAACGAGAGTGGGCACAGAAGCTCTGAGGTAAAGGAGCAGGTCAGGCGGCTCCACGAGCGAGCTCATCAGTTTAAAGAGTGTGAAATAATTTTCGAAGTCACGCGTAGACATCAACCCCATAGCATGAAGGTTGGGGGCAAAAATATAGGCGTCTTCGTATATTGTGCGGTCCTGAACAATAGTATTCTTTGCCTTTTTGATTTCAAGTACCTGGCTGAAGCGGGAGTTAAGAAAATAAATCTGCAGGTTGAATGACCATCTTTGCATGTCCTCATAGAAATCATTGAGGTAAGGGTTGTCATCAACATCCTCATAATGAGCCTGCCAGCCGTAATGTTTAGAAAGCAGCCCGGCCAGCGTTGTCTTTCCTGATCCGATGTTTCCTGCTATTGCTATATGCATAAAAATGACTGTTTAATTATGAGTTTAAATATATGAAAAAGGGAGGGAGAAGTATTGTGTGTTGATAAAAAGATTTCAGATTGGAATGGATTTCATAACGCTCTCAATAAACTCCCTGTTGTTTGACAGTCTTGGCATTTTATTCTGTCCGCCGAGTTTGTCTCTCTCCCTGAACCAATTATAGAAAGTCCCCCGGGGAACTACCCGCACAACCGGCTTTGAGAGCGTCAGGTCCTTGTACCTTTTAGCTTCATAGTCAGAGTTGACAGCCTTCAGTGTGGTATCAAGGATCTCAATAAAATGATCAAGATCGTTGGGCTCCCTTTCAAATTCAATAACCCATTCGTGTGATCCGCGACTATCGCTTCCCATGTATACCGGTCCTGCGGTATATTCGCTGATTTGTGCCTCCGTACCCCGGCACGCCTTCTCCAGTGCTTTCTCGGCGTTATCAATAATCAACTCTTCACCGAAGGCATTAATAAAGTGTTTTGTCCTTCCAGTTATTTTTATTTTGTGCGGGAAGAGGCTGGTGAATTCCACTGTGTCACCGATGGCATATCTCCACAGGCCACCGTCAGTAGAGATTACCACAGCATAATTAACTCCTTTTTCTACTTCACCGATTGTAAATGTACGAGGGTTGTCAGTGTCAGTCTGCTCCACCGGGATAAATTCATAGTAGATGCCATAATCAAGCATCAGTAGCAGTGAGCTGTCAGCGAGATCATCCTGTATGCCGAAGAAACCTTCAGACGCATTGTATGTCTCCATATAGTTCATCTTCGGGTCAGGAAGCAGTTTTTTATACTGATCACGGTAAGGGGCAAAACTGACACCGCCATGGAAAAAAACCTCAAGGTTAGGCCATACCTGGTGAAGGTTCTCCTTCCCTGTGGCAGAGAGGATGTGTCTGATTAGTACCAGATACCATGAGGGGACTCCGGAGATACTTGTAATGTTCATGTCTACCGTCTTTTCGGTAATCATCTTCATCTTTTCTTCAAAATCCTGAATCAATGCTATGCGTGCTGGCGGGGTACGTATGAGATCAGCATATCCGGGTGCATTCTCAATGAGTATGGCAGACAGGTCACCATAGAGCGAGTTATTGCTGAAACTGTTGATCTGGTGGCTGCCGCCCAGGGTGAGACCCTTGCCAAGGAAGATTCTGGTTGAGGGATTTAGAGATGTGTAGAGCAAGAGGCAGTCTTTTGTTCCGCGGTAATGAGTGTTCTCAAGAGACTCACGCGTTATGGGAATAAACTTGCTTTTAGTGCTTGTTGTGCCGGATGATTTGGCAAACCACTTAACCTCCCCGGGCCAGAGGAGGTTCTTTTCCCCTGCTCTGAGTCGCTCAACGAAGGGGATGAGCTCTTCATAGGTCTGGATGGGGACGTTTGTGCAGAACTGGTCGTGGTTAATGACAGATGCGTATCCATGCTCCCGGCCCCATATTGTATCTCTGCTGGCAGAAATGAGCCTCGAAAGTACCTCCTGTTGTGTCTCCGCCGGGTAGTTCCTGAAAAGATCTATCTGGGAGCGTCTCTTCGTGTTGATCCACTTTATTACCGAAGGTATGAAAGTCATTGATTCTATTTTGCTCTAAAGATAGGTAAAGCCTGCCTAAATTTCCCTGAAAATATCTTTCAGAACCTGGAGTGAACGTATCTCTCTTATTCCCGTAAGGTGCAGGCTGTAATATTTTAAAAGCCGTTCAAGAAGGTCTGTCCGCTGCTCGCCGGACATGCGCAGTGAACCAATCTCCTCGGCCGACATCTGTAGCAAACGGTTAAGAACCTTTGCGCTCTGTGGTTCAATGAAATCCGGATGTGTGGGCCGTAACGTGGTGAACTGACCGGTGAGCATGTCAAAATAACCATCGTTAATTGTAGTATGTGACGGACCAATCCCGGCATAGTCAGTGAATGCCACAAGGAACCAGAGATGAAAATTGCTTATGCCGGCGGTCATCTCATCAAGGGTGATGACAGATGATTCTATAAAGTCGTACAGCATCCTGTTCACATCCTCTTCCCTGATGACATTGTTCAGGATCTCACTTATAAACAGGGCAACCGAGGTGCGGTGAATATCTCCCGGTATCTTTCCGGGGATATAGGCAAGGCTCATCTCCTTCAGATTATGGAGCTCCCTGTTGTCATAATGATAGATTTCTGTATTGAAGATATTAAGGGGCTGGAAATAATTAAATTTTGCACTTCCCTTTTTTGAAGAGATGCCTTTGACCATAACAGACAACCTGCCATACTCCTGAGTATAGAAATGGGCAATCAGTGAGTTGTCTGAATAACGGACGTGACGTAACAGTATGGCTTTTGTCTTTACCAGCATCAGGAAAACCCCTGCATCAAAAGTATTAAAGTTTCCTCAGACCCTTCTGCGGGTCAAACCTATATCTTAAAATTAGTATATTTACCTTTAAGTTTTTGAAAATGGATTCAGTATCTAAAAATCAGCTTCTCAAGCGTATAGCAAGGCTTGTCCGACAGAATAAAGAACTTGAGGAGCAGGTTAGGAAACTTGAGCGGGAAAGAGAAAGGATCCTGGAAACCAGTGAGAGGTATAGGCTCATTGTTGAGAATAATGAGCTGAAAGGGGCAACGGTTGTTGAAGAGGTGAGTTCGCTCAGGTTTAACATGGTCACTGTTCTGTTTGCTGACATCAGTGGTTTCTCCAATCACATGGATGGTATGGATTCAGCGTCTGTGATGGATGAGCTTGATGAGATATTTTTTGAATTCGATAAAATTATCAGGAAATATCATGTTGAAAAGATAAGGACCATTGGCGATACTTTCATGTGTGCCGGAGGGATTCCTGCCAGGAATATAACCAACCCGGTAGAGGTTGTCATGGCAGCGGTGGAGCTCAGACGGTTTCTCAGGGAATATGAAGCAAGGAAGAGGGGCAATGAGAGGATATGGAACCTGAAAACAGGCATACATACAGGCCCGGTAACAGCCACTGTTTCCGGGAAAAACAAGGTCTCATATGATATCAAGGGACGGGCAGTAAACACTGCAAGTCGTATAGAGGCTGTCTCGGAAAAGGACTCTATTCTGATCTCGGTAATGACCTATGAACTGGTAAAGGAGTTCTTCAGTTCTGAATACTTTGGCAAACTGCCTGTGAAGTATACCGGTAATATCCAGATGTACCAGGTAAAGGGTCTTTTACCTGAGTTATGTGTCGACGGGCAGGGATCTGAGCCCAATGAAGCGTTCCGGATCAAGTTCGGATTGATACAGTTCACAGATATCCAGGAGGTCATTCTCGATAAGCTGGAAAAGGAACTGCCCGACTTTCTCTTTTATCACAATGTCAAGCACACTGTTGATGTGGTCACGGAGGTGGAACTGATTGGATGGGCTGAGGGATGCACGGATGAAGAGATACTGCTGCTCAAAACAGCTGCCCTTTTCCATGATGCAGGGCATACACTGTCATATGACGATCATGAGTATCAGAGTACTCTCCTGGCGCGTGATATGCTTCCGGCGTACGGCTATACGGAAGAACAGATTGAGAAGATATGCAGGATCATCATGTCGACCAAACTGCCGCCGAAGCCCTCAGACCTGCTGGAGCAGATCATTTGTGATTCTGATCTTGATTACCTGGGCAGAAGTGATTTCATCCCCGTTTCAAATACTCTCTTTGAGGAGCTGAAAGCCCAGGAGAAGATCACAAATCTTAACGACTGGAACAAGATGCAGGTGAAATTCATTTCCGGTCATCAGTATTTTACTGCAACTGCACGGCACCTCAGAGAGGTAAACAAAAAGCTTCAGATAGAGCGGATAAAAAGCATGATCACTGACAATTGATCATCTGATCACAAGCATCTTTGTCACTTTGGCCAGGCTTCCGTCATCATTTGTGCAAAATACCAGATAAACGCCTGTGGCAACGCGTTGCGACCTATAGTTGCGCAGGTCCCATGTCACCTGACCTCCAAGGGAGGTAGTCTCATAAACAAGGTTGCCACTGACATCAGTGAATTTTACAGATGAGTTTTCCACCAGTCCGGTGACAGTAACCACTCCTTCATAGTCCTCCCTGACGGGATTAGGGAACACATACATCCCTGAATAATCTGCATTTCCTGCCGTGGCGTCACCACGAAATGATACTATTCCTTCCGATGTGCCGAACCATATCTCACCTGATACCCCGTTCACTGCTATTTTCACGAGGTTATCAGACAGGAGGGGGCTGTTGTCACTGGTGAAGTGAATCACCTCTTCCTTGTTGTCGTCAGACATCAGGTAGGCTCCGGAACTGATTGTCCCGAACCATTTCCTGTTTGCTCCGTCAACGGCTATAGTAGTCACCGTCTCTGTCCCCAGGAGATAATCAGCCAATCCTGACCCGTCATTTCTCGGGATTTTGATCCTGGAAGCGTTCATAGTACCGGAAAAAACCTTTCCGGGATTATAAAAGACTGCCGGGCCCATATCCGTACCTACCCATATGTTGCCGTCAAGGTCTGATGCGATTGAAAAAATGTTGCTCATGACATTTCCTTCGGCATCCCGGACCTGCAGTCGCAGGTACCTGTCATCTGAGGTTATCTCCGGTGTGCCTGACGGATCGTAGACAAGCAGACCATACCCCCGTGGAAGTGTCACCCAGATATACTGGTTACGGTCTATGATCATGTCTCCGGTCACTGGCACATTGAGGTTCATCGATGTAGTTATCCAGGTACCTTCCGGTGTGAGGGCCTTGAGATTGCCTGCCACGCCCGATTGGGTCATCCAGAGGTTTCCTGATTTGTCATACGCCAGCCCGCATATACGCGTATAATTGTCACCGGGAATGATACTTGCCAGGGGTGAGTTGTACTGGTTATAGATATTTACTAACTCATCTTCCTGAAATTCGTACAATCCGTTCCCCCAGGATGATACGAAGAAATGATTTTCATCGTCCGGGTCATCAATAACCCGCATGGCATCCCTGTCAGCTGCATCATAAAGAATGTGGCTCTGCCAGGTGTTTCCTGTGCCGGTGAAGAGCTGAAAAGGCCGGTATACATTTCCCCATGCGTTGTCCACCGTGCCTCCGGTAATATAAAATTTATCACCCGCAAAACGTATGTCAGCTACGTTATTGGTATAAGGCCCTGGAAGAGTGTAGTTGCTGAAGCTGGTGTAATCGTTTGTTGACACCAATCCGACCGATGCATCTGCTATCCACAGACCCTCTCCGTAGCCTGTTGCACTTAAGGGGTTGGCTGAGGCCCATCCGTACCCTGTTATTTCTCTCGTTAAGATTCCTTCTGACGAGAGAAGCCACAGTGATGATGGCATTGACATGATTATCTGACTGCCGTCACTGTCCAGTGACCTTATTGATTCCGCTGGTGCTGTTGTTATGAGTGTGGCATCCTGCCCGGGAATGACTCTGAAAAGAGAGTCAGGGGAGGAGGAGAATCCTGGCTTGCTTACAAATAGGGCTGACCCTAAAGTAGCCAGGTTATTATATTCTGAGTCAGGGGAGGGCAACCCGTCAAGCAGCTCCCAGTTGCCGAAATATGAGAGCCCGGTTTGACTTATTGGAGCAGAATATATACCCCTGTCAGTGGAGGCGTAAATAGAGTTGTTAAGTATAACAGTCTTATTGACCGGGTTTGTCTCGCCGTCAGGACCAGGTCTCCAGGTGTCGACTACGTAGCTTCCCCTGACATCGATGACAACGATTCCAAAGCTTCCTGACAGCCAGGCCCGTTTTCCTGAGACGGTCACTCCATAAATCTCCTTCAGACCGGCAATATATTTGTTTTGGATATCCGGGATATTGGTTATAACGCCTTTCCTGACGATATCTATTCCGGTGTTCTTATAAATGATTATGAGTGCCTCTTCCTCCTCGCACCATGCCAGAAGGCCTATTGCTGTTTCATTCAGGCCTGAGATTCTGGATATTGAGGATGATACACCTGAGGCCAGGTCATATACAAGTACTGATGACCCGGCTGATGAATATATCTTGTCTCCGCCAGCAGCAATGCAATAGGATGAACTGTAAGAAAGATGATCATTCCATGATCCGACAGCCCCCTGTCCTCTTAAGAGGAGGGAGAAAAAGAAGAGGGCAGTTAATGAAATCATCACTCTCATAGCGCTTGGTCAGTGGCTGTCTCCTTCATTGCTCTCCAGCACTGTCAGTCAGAAATGCGATTAGCTTTCTCATTGCCTGTGCCCGATGAGAGATTTTGTTTTTTTCAGAGAGAGGTATTTCGGCAAATGTCCTGCTATTTCCCAGCGCTTTGAAAACCTGATCATACCCGAAGCCGCCGGTACCATGCCTTTCCCTTATGATTTCTCCTTCAACCATTCCTTCAAATAAATACTCCCTTCCGTTAAGAATCAAAGCAATAACAGTTCTGAAGCGTGCGCTCCTGTTTTCAATCTCTTTCAACTCGCCAAGCAGTTTGTCGATGTTATCATCGAAGCTTTTCTTCTCACCGGCATATCTCGCAGAATATACCCCGGGGGCACCTCCAAGAGCGTCTACTTCCAGTCCGGTATCGTCAGCAAAGACATTCAGACCTGTTCTGTCATGCACAAACCGTGCTTTGAACAGGGCGTTTTCCGCAAGAGTTTCCGCATCTTCGGGAATATCCTCCATGATATTCACTTCAGCAAGGGCAAGTATCTTGAAATTATTATTCAGGAGATCGCTTATCTCAGTGATTTTGTGTGCGTTATTTGTGGCAAATACTAATTCCATCATAATATCAGATAATAGACAAAATTAATCATTGCAACCGGACAGTACAGACCGATATACCAAAACAGTTAAATATTAGTTTATTTTTGTATAGATCAGACTATTTTATTCCATTATGGCTGGCAGTTTTTTCAGTGGAGTTGTATTGTACATTATGTTGTTGTGTGGTGGTAGCGGCTTATACTATACGCTTACCTCTGCTGATCCGGTAATTGAAGGAAATAATGGAGGCATGATAACCGGAGTGTACATGTACCGGACAGGGGAAAGAATAGATGCAGATGGGCATATGCCAGTGCTTAAGTATCATGAAGGTATTGTATTTAAAATGGCGAAAGACTCTTCAACAGAGTATTCATATTTTATGTATGGGCCAGATTATGAATGGACAGGCTGGTCTGAAAGGGATTACAAGGAGTATACCAGCCTGGGGCGCGGACAGTATACATTCAGGTACCGTTACCGTAACGGCGATGAAGAAGCGGCAGGTGAAGACTTAATCGGTATCGGAGAAGTGGCCGGAGAAAGCTCGGTCAGTGCTGTTGAAGTGGCCGGAGAGGGCACATTTAGTGCTGGTGAAGAGGCCGGAGAGAGCTCAGACAGTGCTGGTACAGTGGCCGGAGAGGGCTCCTTCAGCTTTCGCGTGAAGGCACCGTGGTATCTATCTCCCCTGGCATTAATTATATATCCTTTCCTTCTGCTGCTTGTAGCTTTCTTGATGCGCATCAGGACTCACCGTCTGTTCATGGAGAGACAGAAAAGGCTTGAGCAACTGATTGCTGAACGTACTGAAGAACTCCAGCACGAAAAGGATAAGTCGGATAACCTTCTGTCCAACATGCTGCCAAAAGGTACTGCAGAAGAGATAATGTTAAAAGGGAAGGCTGACAAGAGAAAATATAATTTTGTGACTGTGCTTTTCTCAGATATACAGGGATTTACAAAGATTGCGGAAGAGATGAACCCGGAGGCCCTGATAGATGAGCTTGACCGTTTCTTTTTCCACTTTGATTCTGTGGCAGAGAAGTACAGAATTGAAAAGATAAAGACAATAGGTGATGCCTATATGTGTGCGGGTGGGATTCCGGAACGAAACCGTACCAATCCTGTCGAGGTGGTGCTTGCTGCGCTGGAGATGCAGAAGTATATGCAATATTTAAAAAATGACCCGTCAAGGCCGGCGGCTCGTTTCTGGGATATCAGGATAGGTATTCACACCGGAACAGTCATCGCCGGAGTAGTAGGGCATAAGAAGATAACCTATGATATATGGGGTGATACTGTAAATACTGCCAGCAGAATGGAGTCATCAGGAGAGCCCGGAAAGATTAATATTTCAGGCACTACATATGAATTCGTCAAGGAATATTTCACCTGTGATTACAGGGGGAGAATGCCCGTAAAGTATAAGGGCGACCTCGACATGTATTTTGTGACCGGGATAAGACCTGAATTCCGGGAACAGGATGACGCACCTAACAGGAAGTTTCTTACCAGGATCGAGATGATACGTATTCTTGATGTGGAGGAATATGTCTTTACAAAGTATTCGGAAATAGCATCGCCGGACCTTTTCTTTCATAGTGCCGAGTATATACGCAACGTTTGCATGCAGGCTGATCTGCTTGCAAGGGCTGAGAAACTGGAAGATCAGGAATATATTTACCTGAGACTGGCATCAGTGTTTATTTTTTTCGGTTATGCATTTGATTATAATGCTCCGGAAGTTGCCTCAAAAAAGAGGGCTGCTGAAATTCTGCTGGTCTATGGGTTCAGTCAGCAGACCCTGGAGGCAGTCACTGCTCTGATCTCTTCCGCCAATTTGCCAGAACAGACCAGTGCTGCCGGTATGGTATTGCACGATGCTGTTTATGACTATACAGGCAGGATTGATTTTGTAACAATGATTGACAGGTTATACAGGGAGGAGATAGCGTACGGCAAGATCAATGATCCGAAGACATGGTTCAGGGATATGTATCGCAAAATTGAAAGTAACTCCTTCCTCACCGGAACGGCCCGCAAAATCCGGTCAGTACCGGTAAAAGAGCAACTCAATGCCCTTCAGTCTTTTGCAGGAGAGAAGCTCAACAATATCTAAAATCATTTGGTGCTTTGGTTTTAAAGAGTACATTTGAAAAATCCTAATACTTGTTATCATGATTAAATTAGACTGGAACAATCTGCCTTTTGGCTATATTAAGACTGATTTTAATGTTAGATGCTATTTCAAAAACGGTCAGTGGAGCAAGCCGGAAATATCCGATTCGGATTCCATTAATATACATATTGCCGCTACAGGTCTTCATTATGGACAGGAGGCTTTCGAAGGGATGAAGGCATTCAGGGGCAAAGATGGGAAAGTGAGATTATTCCGTTGGAATGAGAATGCCAGTAGGTTAATTTCGTCAGCCAGGGGGATAAAGATGGAGCCGGTACCAACAGAACTGTTCAGGGAGGCGGTATTCACTGCTATCAGGCTCAACGAGAAATTTGTTCCTCCATATGGTTCAGGAGCCTCACTCTATATCAGACCGTTGCTGTATGGCAGCGGAGCAGAGGTAGGCGTAAAACCTTCCACTGAATATACTTTTATCGTTTTTGTTACTCCGGTAGGGCCCTATTTCAAGGGTGGTGTCAAGCCTGTAAACATGATGATTTGCCGTGATGTGGACCGTGCTGCTCCGCTGGGTACAGGTAGCATAAAAGTAGGCGGCAATTATGCTGCCAGCATGAGGGCACTGGGAAAAGCTCATGAGGATGGATACGCTAACGTACTCTTCCTTGATGCTCTGGAAAAGAAATACATAGATGAGTGCGGACCCGCAAACTTCTTTGGCATAAAGAACAATACTTATATCACACCCCTTTCAGATTCAATACTTCCCTCCATTACCAATAAGAGCCTGATTGCACTGGCTGAAAAAATAGGTCTTAAAACTGAAAGAAGACGAATTCCTGTTGAGGAGCTGGAAGAGTTTGAAGAGACAGGTGCATGTGGAACGGCAGCCGTGATAAGCCCTATTGCAAAGATTGTCGATCCGGAAACCGGCAAGATATATGAGTACTGCAAAGATGGCAATCCGGGGCCTGTTTCAATGAGGCTATACAATAAGCTGGTCGGCATTCAGCATGGTGATGAAAATGATGAGTTCGGCTGGATGACTGTTGTGGAGGCCTGACATCCATCTTTTTTATTACCGGCATTCCGGGACCATTTTGGAAAAAATTGTTTGCCATTTGAGGGATTTGGCTGTTTGTGTACTATTTTTGATGCAAAGTTTCAACAGTGGCAAGATCAACCGGAGGCATATCCAGGTATAGATTGGGCAGTTCGTACATCACCCTGGTTGTGAGTATCTCCTTGGTACTCTTTCTTTTGGGCATATTGGGGATGGTCCTTATCAATGCAAGACAACTTTCCGATTATTTCAGGGAGAGTCTCTCATTTACAATCATGCTTAAGGATGATGCACGTGAGGCAGATATAAAGATGTTGCAGAAAGAGCTTGATGCAAAGCCATATGTCAAACAGACAGAATATGTCTCGAAAGATGAGGCTGCATTTAAGCTCAGTGACGAACTGGGGGAGGACTTTCTCGATTTTTTAGGGTATAATCCACTTATGCCTACTATTGACGTATATCTGCTGGCTGACTACACACATCCTGACAGCGTTATAAAAATCGAGAAAATTATTTCCGGGTACCCGGTGGTTGATGAGGTTTATTACCAGGAATCAATACTTAACTTGATCAATGATAATGTGAAGAAAATCAGCGCATTCCTGTTAGTTATAAGCGCATTGCTTTTCCTCATTGCAATGACCATAATCAATAATACAATAAGACTCTCTATATACTCGAAAAGGTTCCTGATAAATACTATGCAGCTTATTGGAGCCAACAGGTCTTTCATCAGGAAACCCTTCCTTCTCAGGAGTGTCTTTTTCGGCTTCCTGGCTGCACTTATTGCCATTGGACTACTGATGGGGCTCATGTATCTTATTGAGAAAGAGTTTTTTACGTTATTCACTTATGAAAATATCAACCTCTTTCTGCTGTTATGCCTTGCTCTGGCTGCTGCAGGGGTGACAATCAATGCTCTGTCTACTTTTTTTGCCGTGAACAGGTACCTGGGCATGCACGAGGATAAACTTTATTACTAGAAATATATGGTCGCTAAAAAAGAAGATGACAAAAAATCCAGTTTTGCCCTGGGGAGGGAGAACTATAAGTTGATGGCAATAGGTTTTGCCATCATCATTGTGGGATTCATTCTCATGGCCGGAGGCAGATCTGATGACCCAAAGGTCTTCTCGGAGGATATTTTCAGTTTCAGAAGGATCACTTTGGCTCCCCTGATAGTGCTGGGGGGTTTTATTTTTGAGATTTACGCTATAATGAAAAGACCCAGGGAGTAACTTCCTGCCTTATTAAACCTGATTTAGAAGAATGAACTGGTATGAAGCCCTGATCTTCGGATTGGTGCAGGGACTGACTGAATTTTTACCGGTCAGCAGTGAAGGGCACCTTGAAATAGTTAAGTATTTGTTTGGCGGGATAGAGGAGAGTTTCCTCTTTTCCATCGTGGTTCACGGAGCAACGGTATTGAGCATCTTTGCTGTATTCTGGAAGGACATAATAAAACTTCTTCGCGGAATATTCAGATTCAAAATGAATGAGGAGACGGTGTACGCATTGAAAATAGTGGTTTCCATGATTCCGGTAGCTGTTGTCGGATTTACCATACGCGATAAGGTGGAATCACTTTTTGTTGCTGATATGAATATAACAGGATCGTTTCTACTGGTTACGGCACTGTTCCTTGCTGTTGGACAATTCGTCAGAAAAAGAAATAACCCAATTACATATGGGGGAGCTTTCATAATGGGTATTGCTCAGGCTCTGGCTGTGCTGCCGGGCCTGTCAAGGTCAGGATCGACAATTTCTACCGGACTGATGCTGGGCAACAGCAAGAACGAACTCGCGCGATTCTCCTTCCTGATGGTGATAATACCAATCATCGGTGCTAACTTTGTACAGGTTGTCACTTCTGACAGCACTGCCATTGACCTGGTTATTGTTCCGTTGATAATTGCTTTCATTGCCGCATTTGTGTCAGGTTACCTTGCCTGTCGATGGATGATAGACATCGTCAAAAAGGGTAAGCTGATATGGTTTGCTATTTACTGCCTTGTTTTAGGGCTTTCATTAATAATTTTTGCCTGAGAGTGCTGAAGTACTGTTCTGATTTTGAAGAAGGAGAGGTACTGCTGCTGCAGAAGCCGCTGTACTGGACCTCTTTTGACCTGGTGAATAAAGTAAAGCTCGCCATAAGGCATCATTGTGGCTTTAAAAAACTTAAGGTTGGCCATGCAGGCACTCTCGATCCTCTTGCAACCGGTCTGATGATTGTATGTACAGGAAAGGCTACCAAGAGGATTGACGGTTTCAGAGACCTCGACAAAGAGTACACGGCAACTGTCAGGTTCGGTCAGACAACGCCGTCTTTTGACCTCGAGAGTGAGGTAGATGCCGAGTACCCGGCAGATCATATTACTTCAGATCTTGTTAAGGAAAAGCTGAAGGAGTTCCTGGGCGAGCAGTTACAGGAACCTCCACTATTTTCAGCAAAGTTTGTTGATGGGAAGAGGGCTTACGAACTGGCCAGAAAGAAGATAGAAAAGACACTTGACAAAGTAACAATCTTTTTCCGTGAGCTCGAACTGCTGGATTACAAAGGCAATGAAGCAAAGATCAGGATTGTTTGCAGCAAAGGGACGTATATCAGGGCTTTTGCCCGTGATCTGGGATCAGCGCTGGGAAGCGGAGCACATTTGCAGGCACTTGTACGCAACTCCATTGGCCAGTTTCGCCTTGAGAACGCCCTGAATATAGAAGAATTAAAAATATTTCTGGAAAATTTGAAACAAAACGATAATTCAATCGTATAAATATTCTTGTACTAAGGAATTTTGACTATGAAACTATCTCAATTTAAGTACACACTGCCTCAGGAATTGATAGCATTGTATCCAGTAAAAAACAGAGACGAATCGAGGTTAATGATTGTGCACCGGGATACCGGAGAGGTTGAACATAAGGTATTTAAGGATATAGCAAGCTATTTTAAGGAGCAGGATGTACTTGTTTTCAACAATACGAAAGTGTTTCCCGCAAGGTTATACGGCAACAAAGAGAAAACGGGAGCTGAAATAGAGGTTTTCCTGTTGCGTGAATTGAACCGTGAGCAGAGGCTGTGGGATGTGCTTGTTGATCCTGCAAGGAAGATCAGGATAGGTAATAAACTATATTTTGGTGAAGATGATATGCTTGTGGCCGAGGTGATTGACAATACTACGTCAAGAGGCCGTACCCTCAGGTTCCTTTTTGACGGCACCTATGAGGAGTTCAAGGATACTCTTTACTCTCTGGGTGAGACACCGCTTCCTAAATTTATAAACAGACCTGTTGAACCGGAAGACAACGAGAGATATCAGACAATTTTTGCAAAGTATGAGGGCGCTGTAGCGGCACCTACAGCCGGACTGCATTTCAGCAGGGAACTTCTTAAAAGACTTGAGATAGTGGGTGTGGAGTTTGCAGAGATAACACTTCACGTTGGCCTTGGGAATTTCCGTAATGTAGATGTTGAGGATCTCACAAAACATAAGGTTGATTCGGAAAGAATTATCATCTCCGAAGAGGCTTCAGAAATGATAAATAATGCCAAAGAACGGAAAAGCAGGGTTTGTGCTGTGGGTACGACGGTCATCCGAACGCTGGAAAGTTCAGTATCGACCTCTGGAATGGTGAAGCCTTTCAACGGGTGGACGAACAAGTTCATCTTTCCTCCATACGAGTTTAAGGTTCCGGATATGCTTGTGAGCAACTTCCATCTGCCATATTCCACCCTGCTGATGATGGTTTCCGCCTTTGCAGGCTATAACCTTCTTTTTGAATCATATCGTACCGCAGTCAAGGAAAAATACAGGTTCGGAACCTATGGTGATGCTATGCTAATCATTTAGTATTCAGCTTCTATTCGTGTTAATAAACATTTATCAATGTGGATAAGTCGTGCCAGCACTGTTTGCCGGCACGACTTATTTAGTGCAATTTCACATCTTCAGAGATAAAAAATGTCTGTGGATGAAGCAACCATTTTCATATTTCATGAGTATAAGTATCATACAGCAGTTATAGGCACCAAAAAACTACCTGTAGAATGTTAAGAAACAGAAAACCACTACTACCGTTACTGGTAGTAATTTTCATTTTATTTTTTGATGTTTCTGTATCAGCACAGTGCGGAACAGGGAAGATCTCCAAGGTAATTCAGGGGTTTGGGTCTATCATAACCGCTGATAACGCTTATGGAGGCTCTACAGGAATTAACGCTCTTGGAGCACCGGATGGTAATGGAGCCTACTTTAGCAATAATGGGCAATATATTATTATTGATCTGCTTGATACTGTTGCCGTTGGACAGACTTATTCATTTATCTGGAGACAATATCAAAATGTTACCGGGTTATCACTGCTCTGGTGGAGCGAATCGACAGATGGCATAACGTTCAATCCACGAGGAAATATAAGTACTTTCAACGAAAGATATTTCAGTGAAGAGGTTGTTGCATCCACTCCGACAAGATATATCAAAATCTATATGCAAACTGGCACTGCAGATTTCAGCGTTGATGCCGTATCATATTATGCTACCAAATGTTTTTCTGATGAATGTGGTGCCGAATATACCAGCCAGCTGATTTCCGGTAATGCCACCTATTATTCCGGTATTAGCATTAATAATTCTACTTATGCAAACTTTGTGCCTGACGGTACCGGGGCATTGATTAATTCTACATCCGACTATGCAAGGTTCCGTTTACCATATTTAATACCCGCAGGGCAGGAATATTATATAATCTGGAGGCCGGCACAAAATGGTTCCCAGCTAAGGATTCGGGAATCCACTGATGGAGTTTCCTGGTCAGGTTATAAATATACCACAGCCCTTTCTGCATCGTCGGTTTTTGTTTTGCATGTTGAAAAGGCGGGGATATCCACCGGTTATATTGAAATCTCTATTGCAAACGGGAGTGACATATACCTTGATGCCCTGGTATTTAATGCTATATCATGTAATCCTCCCGCTCCGGATCTCGATGTAGAAGGTTCTTACACTTACTGCGGGTCTCCAATATCTATTGCACCAGCCTTAAACTTGACTGACCTTAATAATCAGGTAGTAAACGAAGCTTATGTACAAATTGAGACCAGCTATGTCGCCGGACAAGACAGACTGGAGTGTACTGAAAATTACGGAATAACAGCCACCTGGAACTCAACCTATGGAGTTCTGTATTTATCGGGACAGGCAACTGTTGCGCAATATCAATCTGTCTTAAGAACTGTAACATATAGGAATCTCAGCGGAACCCCGCCCTTGGGGACGAAACAAATAGTATTTTCACTAGAGAGGTTTAATATTAATACAAATCACTATTACAGGTTTGTTTCAAATTCCAATATCAGATGGCCCGTAGCCAGACTGGATGCAGAAAGAGCTTTTCTTTACGGGATGCAGGGATATCTGGTAACAATAACTTCCGATGCTGAAAACGATTTTCTGCTTTATCAGATGAACAGCAATGGCTGGATCGGAGGATCTGATTTTTACTATGCTGCTGATGACTGGTACTGGATGACAGGTCCGGAAGCCGGAACAATGTTCTGGCAAGGTGAAGAATCAGGAACAGTGATCACTTATGCAAACTGGAATCCGGGAGCCGAACCAAACAATTACAATGGTAATGATGAAGCTTTTGCTCACATTTACCCTTCAAGCTCTTCACTTTCCGGAACGTGGAATGATGAACGAATAACATATAACGGTTATTCTTATTATGTTGAATTTGGTGGCATGCCCGATGATCCGTTGCTAGATCTGTACGGAATAGTAACTGTAGAGATAGATAATCAGCCTCCCACATTAACGGGGGTGTTCCCCACGGGCCAGGCAGACATGGATCTGTGTTATAGCTCAATTCCGGTAGGGCCATCAATAGCAACCATAGCTGCGCTCTATTCTGACAATTGCGGTGGCACAATAACTGTCACCAAGTCCGGAACACCCACGGGGAATGACTGCTCGTGGAGTGTCACCTACACCTATACTGTAAGAGACTGGCGTGGCAATTATGTTTCATCTGTTCCGAGCATTACCTACAGCGGAGGGGACCAGACAGCTCCAGTCCTTACGGGGGTGTTCCCCACGGGCCAGACAGGCATGGATCTGTGTTATGGAGATATCCCTGCCGGACCTACTGAGGCAGACATAGCAGCGTTATACACTGATGCCTGCGGCGGGGCTATCA
>JAVEYS010000008.1:62595-70812 GCA_034003345.1 Bacteroidales bacterium | reverse complement strand
AAACTCAGGTTACAATGAGATGATAAATAGTATCAGTTCAGCTGATGTCGTCTTCTTTGGTGAGTTACATGACAACCCCATTGCTCACTGGCTTGAATATGAGGTCACGGCAGACCTGTACAAGTCTGCCGGAAGAGAACTGATTCTGGGGGCTGAGATGTTTGAGTCCGACAACCAGCTGCTGCTTGACGAATATCTCGACGACAAATATGAGGCTGATAAGTTTGAGGCAGAGGTCAAGCTCTGGAAAAACTACAAGACCGACTATAAGCCGCTTGTTGAGTTTGCCAGGATGAACGGTCTCCCATTTATTGCCACAAATATACCGAGGAGATATGCCTCCATGGTATCCAGGAACGGGTTTGAAGTGCTTGACAGCCTGTCGCCTGCGGCCAGACAATACATTGCCCCTTTGCCTGTAACATATGACCCTGAATTGAAATGCTACAAGGATATGATGTCAATGCACGGCATGCCGGGCATGGGTGGTAAGCCAAACGACAATCTACCAAAGGCCCAGGCAATTAAGGATGCCACCATGGCCTATTTCATAGCACAGAACCTTGTCCGGGGAAAGAGATTTATCCACTACAACGGTGCCTATCACTCGGAAAATTACCTGGGTATAATTCATTATCTGAAGATTTCCCATCCAGGTATCAGGATTGCAACCATCACCACTGTCATTCAGGATGATATTGACACATTGGAGCCTGACAACATGGGGCTTGCTGACTTCATTGTGGTCATACCCGCCACGATGACCCGCACCTACTGATCAGCCGGTTTCTGTCAGCACCCTCCGGAGCTGACCTGTTCCCTTTTATATAGACCTTCCGTCAAGCCGTTCGAGTGCATAGCAGGCAGCGCCAGCCACGGCGGCATCATCACCAAGCAGGGCTGTTTCAATCTTCATCCCTTTCGAACTCCATGGCAGGCAATGGAGTGCAGTATTCTTCCTGATAAGGTCAATATATTCCTTTCCGGCAAGTGCCATGCCACCACCCAGCACTATTATTTCCGGAGCAAAAATGGAAGATATGTTTGCCAGCCCTATACCGATATACCTGGCATTTGCTGAGACAACCTGCCTGGCAATTATGTTGCCCGCCCTGCTCATCTCAAAAATATCCTTTGCCCTCACTCTTCCCGTGCTGCTGTTATCAGCTCCTCCTGCAGCCAGGTAGCTTCTTACAAGGGCCTCTCCGGAGGCATACTCTTCGAGGGTCCCTTTACCCGGCTTCTCCTCTCCTGCGGCATCTGCATCAATGATCATCATTCCCACCTCGCCTCCCGAGTTATTCACCCCCCTGTAGAGTCTTCCATCAATAATGATTCCACCGCCTATGCCTGTGCGCAATGCGATGAATACCACGTGCCTGTATCCCCTGGCCCTGCCGTACCGGTGTTCGGCCACGGTCATCAGGTTAGCATCATTACCTGCATAAGCCGGTATTCCCAGCGCACTGCTCATCATAGAAGCGAGCGGCACATTCTTCCATCCCCTTATTCCGTGGTCAGGACCAAGCACTATACCATTGTCATGGTCTATGTAACCCGGGACAGAGATGCCTGCCGCAAGTGGATTGATCCCCTTCGCTGTGGCTGCTTCCCTGGTCCGCCTGAGAGCTGCCTGCAGAGCTGAAATGATATTTTTTCGGGTGAGCAACTGCTCAACAGGAAAGGTATGCCTCTGCATGATGACCCCGTCATACCTTACTATGGCAGTCCTGACTGCAAACCTTCCCAGGTCGGCTCCTATGGCAGTTGCGTGTGGGTACAATGTTATTTAAGAATAAATCAGTAAAAATTATTGGCCTGACTCCAGCCGTTGCTGAGCGATCTATTTAATCAGGTCATACACACCTTCAAGTATATATGTAGGCCTGTAGGGGAATTTATCCACTGTCTTAAGGGTGGATATTCCTGTTAACACCAGAAGCGTTTCAATCTCTGACTCTATACCTGCAATAATATCGGTATCCATCCTGTCGCCAATAATTATTGTCTCTTCATTTGAACATCCTATCCTTTTCAGGGCAATCCTCATCATCAGAGGGTTGGGTTTGCCAACAAAATAGGCCTGTCTGCCGGTGGCAAGCTCTATCGGTGATATAAGGGCCTTGGTTGCAGGGATGATACCATTCTCAACCGGACCGGTGAGATCAGGGTTAGTGCCGATCAGCTTGGCGCCTTTTAGCACCAGGTTGACAGCCTGCTCAATCTTTTCAAAGCTGTAGCTGCGGGTGTCACCAACCACTACATAATCAGGGTTGTAATTGTTCATTGTGTAACCAGCATTATACATTGCATTGATAAGCCCTGCCTCTCCGATGATGTATGCCGTGCCACCCGGCCTCTGGGCTGCCAGGAAATATGCCGTCGCCAGAGCACTGGTGTAAAAGACGTGCTCCTCGAGGTCAATGCCAAGACGTGACATTTTCTCCTGGAGCTCCCTGGCTGTACGTTCACTTGAATTTGTCAGGAAGAGAAATTTCTTGTTCTCTCTCTTAAGCCACTCAACAAACTCAGGCACCCCGGGAAGAAGCTTATTGCCATGGTATATTACTCCGTCCATATCACTTATGAAGGCTTTCTTGCCCCTGATACGGTCAATAATTTCGCTGTATTCCATTATAATGATTTATGTGGCAAAATTAACATTAAGAAGCGATATGGGAAATAACCCGTGAATCTCAATTATTTTCATTTGTCATTGTTCTTTGCGATAATCAGTTCCTGCCTAATTGCTCAAAGGCTGATTCCAGCTCTTTTTCAAAAATATTTGCCGTTGCCACCCAGCGAAGCATCCGGGAGCTTACCTCGGGAGAACCAGAAGGGTTCTGCGACAGTGTCTTATAGATCACTTCACGGAGTTCACCCATAGCGGCCAGCACCTCCCCAAAATAAACCATAAAAAACCTGTCCGTCAGAAAAAAATATCGCTTCCTGCCTGTTTTATATGTTCTGAAATCTATCAACTTCCTGCTCAGTAGAAGGTTAAGCGAATTGCTGATAACACTCTTGCTGGTTCCAAAATAATCACATATCTGCTCAAAGGTCAACTCTGCTTTTTCAGATACGGTAAACAGTGCCAGCACCCTCCCGTTGACAGGCGCCAGACCAAATTTTTCAAATACTTTGCCTGTCTCGTAAACCTGGCTTCCGGCGTTCGTTAATTCCTGTTCCTGTAATGACATGATTTTCTTTTAGTTCAAAAATAATAATAATTTGTCACAGTTCTTTTTTTTCAGAACTGCAGAAACTATTTTTTCAATTATTGTTGTTTATTAGTAAAAATAGTAGTTTTGGCTTGAATAGCCGGAATGAAACAATTAAGGCTTTATTAACCACAACCATATTATACATAAACAAGATGATGACAGGTGAAACAACGGCACCGATCAGCCGCAGGAATTACATCGTTGGCATGACAGTCATTGCCATTTTCTTTTTCATTTTTGGTTTTGTAACATGGCTGAATGGCATTCTCATTCCGTTTCTGCGGACTGCCTGCGAGCTTACTGATTTCCAGGCCTATTTTGTCACGACAGCCTTTTATATCTCATATTTTGTAATGTCGCTTCCCGCATCGGCCGTTCTCAAGAAGACAGGTTTCAAAAACGGCATGTCTATCGGCCTGTGGATCATGGCTGTGGGAGCACTTATTTTCATCCCTGCCGCACTCTCCAGAAATTTCGTCATATTTCTCCTGGGGCTCTTTGTACAGGGTACCGGCATGGCCCTGCTGCAGACAGCATCCAATCCATATGTCACCATCATCGGTCCGCGTGAGAGCGCTGCCAAACGAATAAGCATGATGGGTATCGCCAACAAGTTTGCAGGTGCTATTGCACCTATCATACTAGGCGCTCACATCATGAAAGACTCTCATCTTATTGACCAGCAGCTTGCCGCTGCAACTGACGCCGCTGTCAGGGCAGGGATACTCGATCAGCTTGCCATACGAGTGATCAACCCATATATAATCATGGCTGTCATACTGGTAGCACTCGGACTGCTGCTGCGGTTTGCCCACCTACCCGAGGTTGACACCGACTCCGAGGAGCCATCTGTGGGAGAGACCAATATCAACAAGACAAGCATATGGCACTTCCCTCACATGATTCTTGGGGCCATAGCACTCTTCTTTTATGTCGGTGTTGAGGTCATTGCCGGGGACACAATTATCAGGTACGGCCAGTCGCTGCACATAGACATGTCATCCGCAAAATACTTCACCTCACTGACCATGCTGAGCATGATAATAGGATACATCTGCGGCATAATTTTTATACCCAGGATGCTGTCACAGGTGAATGCTCTGCGCATCTCAGCAATACTTGGCCTGGTTTTTACGGTTGGCGCCATCATTACGCCCGCTCACCAGCAGATAACGATGCCTTTCAGGGACCTTGTCACCTTTGACGCCGTCACCCTCACCATACCAGTTACTGTCCTCTTCGTGGCACTGCTCGGGCTGGCCAATGCGCTTATCTGGCCCTCCATGTGGCCACTGGCTCTTAATGGTGTGGGCAGGTTTACCAAGACGGCATCAGCACTTCTGATCATGGCTGTTGTAGGCGGCGCATTAATACCGCTGGCATACGGAAAAATGGCTGACATATTCAACACCCAGGCTGCTTACTGGGTATGCATCCCCTCATACCTTATCCTGCTGTACTATTCACTGCACGGATACAAACTCAAGGGAAGATAGTCCCTCTGTGATATGGAACCCGACCTGAAGAATATCTTCTGTAATTTCAGCGCGGAGGGCTCTTTCCTCTCCGGCAATCCCTTCGGTCCCGGTCATATTCATGATACATACCTGATCGCCACAGAAGAAAAGGAGTGTGACGATTACATACTGCAGCGGCTTAACAACAATGTCTTTACTGACATTCCAAAGCTGCAGGATAATATGGAGAGAGTAACCAACCACCTGCGGATGAAATTATCTGCCATTAAAGGCAGTGATATCAGGAGGGAATGCCTTACGCTGATACCGGCACAGGAGACACTGAAAACATTTATCAGGGATGATGATGGAAGCTACTGGCGCATGTTCATATTCATCTCCGATCACAGGTCCTACGAGAGGGTTGACTCTCACCAGAAGGCTTATGAAGGAGGCAGGATCACCGGGAGATTCCAGGCCATGCTTGCCGATCTGCCCGGCAAACCCCTCCACGAAACCATTCCCTATTTCCATCACATAGCCAGGAGACTCGGGACCTTTCACAGTGTCATTGATAAAGATCCTGCAGGCAGAGTCAATTCGGTGAGACGTGAGATTGAGGAGATAATAAAGCGTGAGGAAGAAATGCAGATTCTCCTAAGGCTTGGCGAAGAGGGGAAAATTCCAATGAGGATAACACATAATGACACAAAGTTCAATAACATCCTTTTCGACTCAGCCGACAGAGCACTTTGTCTCATTGACCTTGACACCGTAATGCCGGGGTTTGTTCACTACGACTTCGGCGATGCGATCCGCACTGCCGCGAACAGGGCCGATGAAGACAGTCCGGATCTGTCATCAGTATCCATGGATATAGATATTTACAGAGCATATGCCAGGGGTTATCTCTCGGAGATCCGTAGCACACTCAACAAAACGGAGATTGAATACCTTCCCTTTGCACCGAAACTGCTTACATATATCATGGCCACAAGGTTCCTTACAGATTATATCGATGGCGACCACTACTACAAGATTAAATATCCCCTTCATAACCTGCAGAGGACCAGGGTACAGCTGGCTCTACTCTCCGACATGGAGGCCCAGTATAAAAACATGGTTCAAATAATTAAAAACATTACCAAATGAAAAAATCCCTAGTGTTGATCATTCTCGCAATAGGCACATTTTCGCTTGCCTATTCACAACAACCTGCCACTGCAGTTGACAGCTCACAATACTCAGCTTACTGGTGGCACAGCAAGGACATGTACGATCACCTTCCCGACACCAGGAACGAGATAATCTTTCTGGGTAACAGCATAACCGACGGTGCCGAATGGTTCGAAATGTTTGACAATAAGAGATGTCACAACAGAGGCATCAGCGCTGATGTTACCGATGGCATCCTTCTTCGTCTTGACGCCATCACCAGGCTCAAGCCTGCAAAGATCTTTATCATGATCGGCGTCAATGACCTGTCACGAAACATGACCGTGGATCAGATCACGGCCAATTACAGGACTATCCTTGAGCGTATAAAAGCTGAAACGCCAAAAACCAAAGTTTATGTTGAGAGTGTACTTCCTGTCAATCCGGCTACCGGCATGGCACTTAACCATACCAACAAAACCGGAGTGATAATGGAGCTCAACGGAAGACTCAGTGAACTGGCAACAGAGTTCGGACATACCTATATCGATCTGTTCAGCCTTATGGCAGACTCTGACAACCATCTGCCCGGGAAATACAGCATTGACGGACTCCATCTCACCTATGAGGGATACAGGGTCTGGGTAGATGCAATAAGAAAATATGTCAGGTAAATTAGTTCTAAAGATATAGTCCAGTATACTAGCCTTTTAAACACACCTTCCCGTTTCCGTTCGAAAATTGGTTTGCAAATGTTTGGCAAATTAATGATTTTTGTCATGCTGTTAGGAGACGACCAGCATTGCATTATCAACCAATTGCAATATTATGGATATAAACGGGAAATACTTCAGGTCATTTCTTGCAAGGGAAGAGGCGCTCAGGAAACAGTTCAGTGCCGGGCGCATAAAGAAACAACACTCCAAGGGTAAGCTGACAGCCCATGAAAGAATAGCCCTTCTGTTCGATGCCGGCACCTTTGAGGAGATAGATACTTACGTCACCCCTTCCGAACAGGGTGTGGAGTTCGGCAAGGTAGAGGTGTCATACGGCGACGGGGTAGTTACCGGTCACGGGAAGATAGACGGAAGACTGGTGTTCGCCTTTGCCCAGGATTTTACCGTCATGGGAGGCTCGCTGGGAATAGTTCATGCCCGCAAAATCGCCAAGGTACAGGAGATGGCGCTCAAGATGGGAGCCCCCTTCATCGGAATCAATGACTCCGGCGGTGCAAGGATTCAGGAAGGGATCGCCAGCCTGAACGGCTATGCGGTCATCTTTAATAATATTATCCAGTCGTCAGGCATTATTCCGCAGATCTCGGTGATAATGGGGCCGGCAGCAGGTGGCGCCGTCTACGCCCCGGCTCTGACCGACTGGGTGTTCATGACCAGCCATACAAGCTACATGTTCGTCACCGGCCCCAACGTGGTCAGGGAGGTGCTGAACGAAGAGATAACCAGCGAGGATCTGGGCGGGGCAGAGGTTCATGCACGTAAAAGCGGTGTGGCTAACATGATATATGACGATGAGGAGAACACAATCATCGCTGTGAAGAAGTTTCTGTCATACCTTCCCTCAAATAACCTTGAGAACCCGCCCGTTGCCAGCTACAGTGATGAGACTCCTGATATCAACCCCAGGCTGCGCGACATTGTCCCGGATGACCCCAACAAGGCCTATGACGTGCGTGATATCATCAACATGATTGTTGACCGTAACAGTTTCTTCGAGACATCGGAACTTTTTGCGCCAAACCTAATCACAGGTTTTGGCCGTATGGAGGGGAAAACTATCGGTATCGTAGCCAACCAGCCCAAAGTGCTTGCAGGTGTGCTCGACATCGACTCCTCAACCAAAGGTGCCCGTTTCATACGTTTCTGTGACGCCTTCAATATCCCATTGCTTACTCTTGAAGATGTGCCAGGTTTCCTCCCCGGTAAAGATCAGGAACACTCAGGTATCATAAGGCACGGCGCCAAGCTTCTCTTCGCCTATGCTGAGGCTACGGTGCCAAGGATCACAGTGATCCTGCGCAAGGCATACGGAGGGGCCTACATAGTGATGAACAGCAAAGGCATGGGTGGCGATTTTAACTTTGCATGGCCATCAGCAGAGATAGCAGTGATGGGGCCTGACGGCGCCGTGGCAATACTCTATCGTCACGAGCTGGCCGAAGCAAAGGATCCGGCAGCCATGAAGAAGGAGCTGGTACGTAAGTACAGGGATAAGGTGGCGAACCCGTTCATCGCAGACGAAAAAGGATATATTGATGAGGTAATTGACCCTGCCCAGACCCGCAGAAAACTCCTTTCAGCTTTCTCTGCCCTGAATAATAAAAGCGTGAAAGTGCCAACAAGAAAACATGGTAACATGCCCCT
>JAVEYS010000008.1:0-62495 GCA_034003345.1 Bacteroidales bacterium | reverse complement strand
ACGAAAAAGGATATATTGATGAGGTAATTGACCCTGCCCAGACCCGCAGAAAACTCCTTTCAGCTTTCTCTGCCCTGAATAATAAAAGCGTGAAAGTGCCAACAAGAAAACATGGTAACATGCCCCTTTAGACCTTTTGGCCTCCAGACCTCAGACCTTACTATAAGCAAGCAGCCAATAACATAACATGAAGAAAATAAAAAGGATATTGATTGCCAACCGCGGAGAGATAGCGGTAAGGATAATGAAAACGGCCCACCAGATGGAGATAAAGTGCGTGGCAGTACGGACCTCGGCAGAGCCTGACGCTATGTACCTCTCTATGGCAGACATTATCCATGAGGTGGATGACGAGGCGGCTGATATACCTCTCTTTCTTGACATTGAGAGACTGATATCCATAGCCCTTGAAACAAAGTGCGACGCCCTGCACCCCGGTTACGGCTTCCTGGCCGAGAACGCCTATTTTGCTGAGAAATGCCGTGACAACCGCATCATTTTCATTGGCCCCTCACCTGACGCCATCTACAAGATGGGCAACAAACCCGTGGCACGGCAGATAGCTCTTAAGCACAGGATTCCAATGGCCATGGGCACCCATGGCAGTGTTGCCGATGAGGATGAAGCTCTGCGCCACGCTGCAAGGATAGGCTATCCGGTGATCATCAAGGCTGCCTCCGGAGGAGGCGGACGCGGCATGCGCATCGTAAGACAGGAGTCAGAGATGGAGAAGATGTTCACCCTGGCCAGTCGAGAGGCTGAGAAGGCCTTCAATGATCCCAGTGTCTTTATTGAGAAGTATATTGAGAACCCCAAACATATCGAGTTCCAGGTGCTGGGTGATATGCAGGGTAATATCATCCATCTTGGAGAGAGAGAATGTTCCATTCAGCGCAAGCATCAGAAGCTGCTTGAGGAGGCCCCCTCCCCCGCCCTCGATGAAGAGCTGAGACGCATCATGGGAGAGACTGCCGTAAAAATTGCCAGGGCTGTCGGTTACTACTCCGCCGGTACCGTTGAATTCCTTCTCGACTCAGACCACAACTTCTATTTCATGGAGATGAATACGAGGATACAGGTTGAGCATCCCGTTACTGAAATGATCACAGGCATCGATCTCATTGAACAGCAGATACTTATCGCCTCCGGCGAAGAGCTGGCACTGAAGCAGGAAGATATAAAGCTCACGGGCTGGGCCATTGAGTGCAGGATAAATGCTGAAGACGTGCAGGCAGGGTTTGCCCCCTCCCCGGGCAGGATAGAGTAGATCAGCTTCCCTGACCAACCGGGAGTACGGGTGGATACCGGTGTCAGGGCAGGGTCATCAATCGTGGCATCCTACGATTCAATGATCGCCAAGCTGATTGTCACCGGCACCGACCGCAGACATGCTGTCACCAACACCAAGATGGCCCTTGACAAGATATGGATCAAAGGAACCAAGACAACCCTTCCCTTCTTCAGGATGCTCATGCGGAACCAGATTTTTCAGGAGGGCACCTTCACAACATCATTCATAGAAAAAGAGCTGGATAAATACCATGCCAGCAGTGAATATGAAGAGACCATTGCAGCATGGCTCGCCGTAAAACTCTTCGTAGAAGAGAACCTTGAAGATAAAAAGACCAACATCAGCTTCGATCAGAGCCGGGAAATGACACCCTGGCTGCTGAGAAAAAGACTTACTCAATTCTAATGACATATTATGAGCCCTGTTAAACCCGCCATAAAAAAGCTATATGCCCTCTCCAATGAGGGCCACAAGTTCTCTTTTACCTTGCCGCTGAAGAACGTCATCAAGGTCAATGGAAGGGAGTACAACATCGAACTGCGTGAAGATGAAAAATACGGTGTCCATGTATTATGGAAGAACAGGCGTTACCCCGTCGAGATTGTCCGTACCAAACAGAACAGGTATGAGATACTCTTCAACGACATAAGCCACCTCTTCACAGTGGAGACGCCTGTATCAATGCAGCGCAGGAAAGTACTCGGTACAGGCAGAGGCAAAATCACAACCCTGGTGGTGAAAGCACCTATGCCCGGCAAGATCATTGATGTTCTTGTCCGGGAGAACACCGAAGTGATGCGCGGCGAGGCACTGATGATACTGGAAGCAATGAAGATGCAGAATGAGATACAGTCTGTTGTCAGCGGCACCATCATCAGAATAGAGGTCAAAGCCGGCCAGAATGTAATGAAAGATGATATCTTAGCAGAGATAACCGTTAAATAGTTACATAATGAAAAGAGACGGCAGTTTCATCTTATCGTCACTGGCGATGGCGATGATCATTTTCCTTTTCGGCTCATGTACACGCTTTTCCGGAAACGGCTATTCTTCTTCATGGGAGAAGTATCCTGACAGCAGGTGGGCAGGGCCTGACCTGTGGGCAAACAGGCTTGCCGACTGGGAGGTGCGTGACGGAAGCCTCATATGCACCGGCAAAATGCCGCTGCGGACAGTACACCTGATGACACGCAGGATTGGCCCCGAGGAGGGAAATATCATGACCATGGTAAAAATAGGGAGGGAGAGCATTGACCATGCTCCCTCTGATGGCGCTGCAGGTATACTTATTGGTGCCGGATCAACCATGGAGTACCGGTCGGCCAGCCTCATCTACCATTCCTGGGGCGAGGATGCCGGATTGTTTATCGGCATTGATGACAAAGGAAAAGTTTTTGTCCGGGATTTGGAGAAGGAAAATGAGTACGCTGCCTACGCCGAAAAAGGGAGAGATGACTGGCAGGAGACAATCCTAAGGATCACGGCAGAAAGAGGTGAGAACGGCATGGCACAACTGAGGGTCATAGCTGTCAACCCTCTCTCCAGGCAGATACTATCAGAGATTACCGGACTCAATATCGAATCCGACAGACTCACAGGCAATATTGCGCTTGTCTCCCACCATGAGAGAGAGGATAGAAACAGCAGCCTCTTCTCATTCTCTCAATGGAGAGTGAGAGGATCGCGGATCCACAGTCACAGGGAACACAATACCGGACCTATAGTAACCGCACAATACACACTGAGCAGGGGCACCCTGAAGATGACAGCACAGCTGATGCCGGTCACTAAAGAGATATGTGACTCCGTGGAGCTTCAGTTCACCGATGAAGGGAGATGGCAGACGGTAGCCAGGGCAGCCGTTGACACACCCTCCTATACGGCATCCTTCAGGCTTCGTGACTTCAACGACAGTGACGACAGGTCTTTTCGTCTGGTGGCTGACTATATCTTCGGCAAAGGGCCTGTCAATACCCTCTCCGGTATTATAAGGCATGACCCTGCTGATAAAGATGAGATCAAGCTGGTCACGCTGTCCTGCATTGAACATGTCATCAAGCCGGATCCGACAAGGCAGGAAGGTATTGATTCAGGATACTTCCCCTTTGAATGGGGAGTCCTCTTCCCTCACACCAGGATGACAGGTAATATAAAGAAGCAGAAACCCGATCTTCTCTTCTTTGCCGGAGGACAGGTATATGAGAGTGCCTCTGCCACTGCCGCCGTGCCCGTGGGCAATGCCATCGAGGATTATCTTTACAAATGGTATCTGTGGTGCCTGACCTACCGTGACCTGACAACTACCATCCCTTCAGTTACTATCCCCGATGAGCATGATGTATACCAGGAAAAACTGTGGGGATGCGGGGGCATAGCTACTCCTCCGGGCCTGCAGGGATCGGCTGCCCGGGATGCGGGCGGGTACCAGATGCCGGCACGCTTCATAAACACAGTTCAGAAGACACAGACAAGCCACCTGCCTGACCCCGTTGATCCTCAGCCGGCAGGCCAGGGAATAGGTGTCTGTTTTACCGAATGCAATGTAGGCGGAGTAAGCCTGGCGGTCATCGAGGACCGCAAATTCAAATCGGCACCAGCCGGTCTCCTGCCTGCCGCCATGATAGTTAACGGCTGGGCTCAGAACCCCAGATGGAATCCATCATGGGCCGCAAACACTGAAGATGCAACTCTTCTCGGCGACCGGCAGTATGCGTTCCTTGAAGCATGGGCAGCCGACTGGAGCGGGAAAACATGGATGAAGGCGGTTCTGTCACAGACACTGTGGGCAAGCCTGACCACACTGCCTGACCAGGCAACAAGCGACACCATCGTACCGTTCCTGGAGATACCAGATTCGGGCATTTATGTCAGAGGCGACAGGATGGTGGCTGATTATAACTCTGATGGATGGCCTCAGGCAGGAAGAAACAAGGCGCTGAAGATAATACGAAAGGCATTTGCACTGCACATCTGCGGCGGCCAGCGTCTGCCCTCCACCATACAATACGGGACTGACAGCTGGGGCGATGCCGGCTATGCAATAGTCTCTCCTCCGACAGGAGATGCCTTCCCCGGCAGATGGTTCCCCCCCGACCCCGGGAGAAACAGGGCTGACAGCGCCCCCACGTATACCGGCGAGTACAGTGACGGCTTCGGCAATAAGATGACAGTGTATGCCGTTGCCAATACTCATAAAAGCAAGGTGTCATCCACCAGGCAGAATGGACATGTCACAGGTTACAGCGCAATCACCTTCCACAGGAATACCAGGGAGATCGAGCTTGCCAACTGGCCCGGATATGCTGACCCTGTCAGTGAAAAGCCATTCCCCGGCTGGCCCATAACCGTAACACAGGCAGATAACTATGGGAGAAGAATCATCGGCTGGTTGCCGGAGGTAGTTACCAGAGGACTTTCCGACCCGGTTATCAGGGTGATCAGTGAAAGCACCGGAGAGATGATCTACAACATCAGGATCAGAGGCAACTCATACCAGCCCGGAGTCTTTTATTACGGCCCTTATACAATAGAAGCCGGTGACCCCGAAAATGATATCTGGCAGAAGGTTGGAGGATTACAGGCATGGACCACGCGTGAAAGAGAGCAAATTATTCTGGCGTTCTGAATCAGGGAAATATTTTGAACAGACATATGCAGGAGATGTCTACGGGATGCAGCTATTCCGGTCTTTGCAAGATTCCATTGTCTTCAGATAGCCATACGTAGCCTCCTGCTTCATTCAGATTCCATCCGCCAGACGGCGGAGCACCCTTGATTTCGACTGACACTTATTGTTGTCGAGACGCATCCGGGACTCTCACCAAAAAGTTTGCAACCCTGCCGCGCCTATACAGAAGGAGCCCGCTTCCAGGCGGACTCCTTCACTGTTATATCTGTCATCCATTCATCACTGGCACAAATTGCTTGTAAAGTAATGATCTGTTGACAATGGATCAGTTATCGGTAACCTCAGAAACGGTAACCAATACACATGCTGATAACTTTGTTCCTAATATCAGTATCGTCGCTATATATCTCATTCAATCCCATATCATAGCGAAGATCACAGAAGATAATATCATGATTGCTAAGGTTATAAGACACTCCGCCGCCAAAGATAAATCCCCAGTCATTTTTATCACTGTTATTGATGATATCAGTCTCAGTTGTGATATTGTCATCTATTAACTTATTCTTTGCTGAGAACAGGTAACCATAATATGGACCGGTATAGCCAAAAATGTTCCATTTATCACCCAGTGACAGCTCATCATTAAAGTTACCCTTAATCAAAAGAGGAACCGTGACATAATTGAACTCATTAATTACTGACGTGCTGAGTCCACTTTCTGTGGCATTAATTTTTTCACCCTTTTGCTGGATATCCAGCTCCGTTTGAAATGAAAGCTGGTCATTAACAATAAATTCAAGGGTGCCACCGGCAATAAAACCGGCGCGTACATTTTGATTAGTCCAAAGTTGACCCAGCATTGACTGTGTCTCAATATTCACCCCGGCCTTAATGCCGAATCTCACCTGTGCCTGCATTGTCTGACAGGAAAACAATATAACTGTTAAGCCTGCTGCTAAAAAAACTCTTGATCTCATTTTATTTATTTATTATTATGTAATTAATCAGTCATAGAAATAGTTATCCATGTCCCAACTGCAGACAGTCAGTAACTCATCATCATTGAAAGCAGATTCTTTATTAAATTTTCTTAGAAGAGTCACTATCTCCGCTGCTCTATTTTCATTACTGAACTGCATTGTAATTGTGACATTATACCCGGGCCAAACGGGAGTGTCAAACCGCGGATTGCCCCTGACGTTCCTGGCAATAACCCGGTCAGTCATCTGGTAATCACTTACCTCATTTGCCTCCAGAAGTGAAGTGATTCTTTCCGAAACACTCACGTTGCATGTACAAAAAATGAATTTCATAGCCTGTGATTATTAATTTTTATTATTGAATACTGCATAGAACACCGGCACCACAATGAGGGTGATAAGCATTGAGAACAGGAGGCCACCAATCATTGTAATTGCCAGGGGCGAAAACATCTCAAATCCCATTCCTTTGCTGAAAGCCAGCGGCACCATGGCAAGAATAACAGTTGATGATGTCATGACCACAGGACGTAACCTTGAGTGTCCGGCATCCTGTATAGCTTCATATAGACTCAAGCCCCTTTTCCTAAGAAGGTTCGTATAGTCTACCAGAATTATCCCGTTTTTCACCACGATACCTGCAAGCATTATGATTCCAATGAAAGTGGTAATGCTCAGGGTGGTGTCTGTAATAAGGAATGCTGCCACAACACCTATAATTGTGAATGGTACTGCCAACATTATTACAAACGGGTCTCTTAATGACTCAAACAGTGCTGCCATAACCATATAGACAAGTATGATTCCTATCACCAGCACCAGTGAGAGATCACTAAACGAGTCGTTTCTGGAGTTTATCTGTCCTCCCAGGTCTATCTCCACTCCCTGTGGGATATCAATGTCAGCAAGTGCGTTTTTAACAAGAGTCTCGGCATCTCCAAGCGACAGATCTCTTAAGTCAGCGCTTACCGTTACGTATCTCTGTTGAGACTCTCTTTTAATCTCCAGGGGGCCGTAGCCTGTTCTGATGTCTGCCACCTCGCTCAGTCTCACCTGTGTTCCCATAAGTGTTGAGAGCATTATATTACCTATTGAAGCTATGTTATCTCTATATTCCGGTGCATATCTGATCATAATATCATAATCATCACTTCCCTCAGAAATAGCTCCTGCTTCAGCGCCATAAATACTTTGACGTATCTGCAGTGCGATCATTGCTGAGTTTAGTCCCATTGATGATGCCTTGATCCTGTCAATGATGACTTCATATTCCTGCTTCCCTGCATCAGCTGTAGATTCGACATCTTTCAAACCACTGACAGTTAAGAGACAATCTCTCACCCTGTCAGATGTTTCATCAAGCAGCTCCAGGTCTTTGCCGCTGATTCTAACCTCAATAGGTTTTTCATTACCCAGGACGGCAGATTCAAGTATATTGCCGGCGGTGACATGGAACTTTTCAATTTCAGGTACCATGGCAACCTTTTCCCTGAGGACATCGCCTATCTCAGATGCTGTTCTCTCACGTTTATTCGGCAGTGTCAGGTGGCAAAGCACCGTGCCCACATTCTTGCCTTCGGAAAACCCTACAGTAGTAAGAATGCCATCCCTTGTCTGACCTGAGATTGCGGATAATGAACCCGGAACCATTTCAGGGATATTCTCTTCCATGATCTTCATTACTTTCGTGGCTACCCTGTCAGTCTCTACAGAGCTTGTGCCAATGGGAGTCTGGAATACCACAATAACATCTCCGGCGTCAAATACCGGCAGATAATCAGTGCCTACGTACCTGGTACCAATCAGAGCGGCAGTAAGAAGTAACAATACTGATACTATCACACCTGTTTTGTGGTGGACAGCCCATCCAAGCAGCCTTCGGTATGTATTTTCAGCCCGTTCCAGCTGCCTTTCACTAATATCATATAATTTAGCTCGCATTCCGATACTACTCTTTTCTCTGTTCTTTCGGAGAAGCAGAGAGGAGATCATTGGTGTAAGGGTAAAAGCTGCTATCAGTGATGCCACCAGTGTAACTGTTGTAAGAATGGCGAGCTGTTTGAAGAATATGCCCACTACACCACCCACAAAGATCAGCGGGATAAATACTACAAGCACTGTGGTTGTTGAAGCCACAACCGCCAAACCCATTTCATTTGCAGCAAAGATGGCAGCCTCACGTGGGCGTGCTCCTCTGGATATGTGCTTTGTAATATTCTCAAGTACCACAATGGTATCATCCACCACCATGCCTATTGCAATTATAAGCGAGAGAAGTGAAAAAATGTTTATGGTCCACCCGGCTACATACATATAAATAAATGCTGTCACCAGAGAGAATGGTATGGTAAGAAAGACAATCAGGCTGCTCTTCCAGTCGCGAAGAAATGCCACTACCACTATTATGACAAAGAGCAGTGCCCACCAGAGGGTGTCAGTAAGGCTTTTTACGCTCTGGGAGATGACCTCTTCCTGACTCAGGACTTCACTTACGATAACATCATCAGGTAGTGATGGCAATATCTCTTTCATTTTCAACCTTACGGCTTTGACAACCTCGAGAGAGTTTTGTCCCGACTGCTTCTGGATCATTAAAGCGGCTCCCATTCCTTCGGCCGAACGTGCAAACTCATCAGTCTCCAGGTAACCGTCTTCTATAGTTGCCACATCTGAGAGCCTGATCATTCTGCCCATGAAGTTTACCAGTGGAATCATCCCCAGATCTTGTGCTGAAGAGATCTTTGAGGGGATTCTGACCGAGAAGTCACTTGTGCCTGTTTTAATGCTACCACCGGGAATGCTGATGTTTTCAGTCTTGAGTATTGCCGCAATCTGAGGTATCGATAGGTTATAAGCATCAAGTCGTGCCGGATCAATGTTGATCTTTATCTCTCTCTCAGGCTGACCCAGATATATAACAGTACCAACCCCTTCTACCTTCCTCAAAGGGTTTGCAATCTCGTCCTCAATAATATTCTCAAGGGCGTTATAGTTTTCTTTCGCACTTATGCTATAAATCTGCACAGGCATCATTGCACTGTTGACCTTATATATAATAGGTTCACGGGCTCCATCAGGAAGCCGGCTTTTCACAAGCTCCATAAGGTCTCTGGTGTTGTTTGCCGCCAGAGTAATGTCTGAGCCCCAGTTAAACTCAAGGGAAACCAGAGATACATTCTCACGGGAGACTGACTTGATATTTTTCAGGTCCGCAGATCCTGACAGGACAGCTTCAAGAACCCTGCTAACCTGTTCTTCAACTTCATCTGCAGAAGCTCCGGGATATACTGTAATAACGGTTAGTGATGGTAACTCCATTGCCGGCATGACATCAAGCGGCAACCTGGTCAAAGAGACAAGCCCGAAAAGAAGCACAGCCAGGAAAACCATGGCAGTGGCAACAGGCTTATTGACCGAAATCTTTGGTAAATTCATTATAAATCCCTCCTGTTATCTTATTGTTATTTCCGTTCCGTCATGAAGCTTCTCTTTCCCTTCAGTGACTACCGTAACGTTATCTTCAATGCCTTCAACACCTTTCCATCCGGAATCATTCCACAATGTTTTAACCTTCTTCTGACTTACAACTCCTTTGTCTGCAATGAAGATGTAGTCATCGTCAGTACCCTGCTGCCGTAAGACGGCATCTTCAGGTACTGCAACAGTACTTATCTCATCAAGAAGGATACTGACCCTTGCAAACATCCCGGGTTTTAACATCAGTGAATGGTTTGAGACTGCTACCCTGATTGTGGCGGTATGGGTCATTGCCGAAAGGAACGGCTTTACTGCTGAGATGACTCCTGCAAAAACCGTATCAGGAAATGCATCAAGAGTAACCTCTGCCCTGCCTCCCTTCTTTACCAGGTGAAGATCCTTCTCGTTAACTTCCGCCTCAACCTGTACAGGGTCGAGTTTCATAAGTCTGAGCACTCCCGAAGTGGTTGAATAACCTGGATCAAGATTAATATTAAAGAAGTAGTTCTCCCCTTCATTGACAAGATATTCAACAATAGTTCCGGAAAAGGGAGCTACAATCTGTGCATTCTTTTTCATCATCTCAACCTTGCTGGCCGATGCTTCATACATTGCCTTCACATGATCATATTCCTGCTGCGAGATACTACCCTTTTCAATGAGTCGCGATACTCTGTCATAATCCTTCTGCAGAGTGTTGTATTCAACCAGCGCCGAAGCGTACAGTTCGCCTGACAGACTGACAAGAATATCACCCTTCTTCACTCTTGCCCCTTCAGGAAAATATATTTTCTCAACTCTGCCGGGAAGAGCTGCACCAAGATTTGCCTCCCTGTCTGCATAAACTGTACCCGACAAATCAAGCGAAGGACTGTATTCTCTTAAAGAGGAGGAAGCCACATGAACGGGCACTGCACTTTTCTCAGATGCCATTGTATCAATGGTTTTGCTGTTATTGCATGATACCATAACTATCAGTATTGCAAGCGAAAAAATCAATTTCTTCATTTTTAAATATTTATGTTATAATTAATATGTTGCTGTAACTCTTTTAAGATTGCAGACAGACAACTGTTGTTCTGTAAGCGAATCAATATATTCTGAATATGCTTTCTGCCATAGCACCTGTGCCTCCAACACATCAGTGGTTTTCAGAATACCTTCCCTGAAGTTGTTTTGGGTATACATAAGGTTGGCATAGGACTGATCAAGAGCTTCACTGGCAATGGTGCTCTTTTTCTGCGACTCAGAATACTGGAACAGAGCCTGTTGAAACTGAAGAACCAGCATCTCTCTCGTCTCTTCAACCTGAAGGGCTGCAGCTTCACGCTCATTACGCGCTGCCGCCATTGTATTATGCCTGTCTCCAAAGTGGAAGAGTGGTATATTGCATACCACACCTACCGTCATGTCTCCGCCAAACTCCTTTTCAAATCCGTTATAGGGATTGGGATTTGAAACCGTATACCCGGCACTCATAGCAATATTTGGAAGATACCTGGAGAGCATCATCTTCTCTCCTGCCCTGGCTATCTCTTCTCCTTTCCTAAGCATCCCCAGCTCAGGCCTGTCCTCAATTGCTAATGAGTCAGATGCCACATCAGGGATTTTAAACACTACCGCTGTCAAAGAATCAGTAAGCATTATATCCGAAGAATACTCTATACCTATAAGCTGACACAATGCCATTTTTGAGAGCTCGAGCCCATTTCCTGCCCTGAGTTTCATAAGCCCCGCTTCACTAAGCTTCAGCCTGGCCTTAAGAAGATCATTGTCTGTAATTATACCCTCTGATCTGACATTCTCAATATCTGATACAAGATGGACAAGCATCTCCTGATATCGTTCGGCCAGTCTTACCTTCTCTCCCAGTGATATCACTCTCCAATAGGCCTCCTCAGTTGAATAGAGCAATTCATTCTTCGTCAGATTGACTTTCTCCTGTGCTATATCATTTGCACACCCGGCGATCCTGTTTGCCTGTCGTATCTTCCCTCCCATATACAGAGGCTGTGTGAATCCTCCTGATGCTACGTAAATATTTTGTGATCCTAATGTCGAAGAAGATGCCGGAAACCATGTGTATTGCTGGAATACCGGATTTCCCTCCGAGTCAGTGACTGGAGATCCCGTTGAAGGATTAATAACGAACGTATGGCTTGCTACAGCTGGATTGGCAAATGCCTCCTGACTTACACTGCCGGTAGCCGCATCTATTGCTGTATAAGGTATAACCGGCAAAAGAAGATCATTGCTAAGCAATTTGAACTCTTTGTTCATGTAGGTGTATCCGCCGTTTATACTGAAGTTCGGAAAATACTGTGCAAAAGCCGCCTTCTTCATTGCCGCCGCCGCATCAGCCTGTTTCTCTGCTGATTTCATTGTACGGTTATGCTCCAGTGCCATTTCACGACACTCTGTGATGCTCAGGGTTGTCTGTGAGACTCCGTTGAGTGTCAACAGCCCTGCTGTAATTAATAAAACTACTCTTTTCATTTCAAATATTTGACCTATTTACTATTAGACGTTTTTCGTATTTTGTTCGACTTTTTTGCAAAAAAAATTATCTTCTGACTATACCATAAAATAGGAAGTCAAGCATCTTTTCAATTCGATGGTTCATGTTTTTCTTCTCATCGTCCAGCAATAAAGGGATCTCAAGTCCTTTCATAGCCGTTACAATAGCAATACTACTCAGATGAGGGTCATCAACATTGAACTCGTTATTTTCAACACCTTCTCTCAGAATATTTTCAACTATTCTAACCTCCTCCTGGTCATAATTCTTACGAATTTTTTCAATGAATTCAAGGTGGCTGAGATAATCACTCTTTAGCGCTGAATAAAAGTTTGTACGCTCTTTTAACTGATTCATTCTTACTATAATGTAAACCTTAAGTTTCTCTATCGGATCTAAGACCATACTCATGGAATTCTGAAGATGTTCACGCAGTTCATCAGCCTCCTTTTCCACTACAGCCTTAAATATATCTTCCTTACTGTTAAAATAATAATATATTGATGACTTACCCTTTCTTGTTGCAAATGCAATTTCTTCCATGGTGGTCTTCTTAAACCCAAAATGGGAGAATATGCCACGGGCTATCTCAATAATCCTTGCTTTTGCCTCGTCTTTGTGTACCAACATTGTCAACCTCATTAAAAAACAGAATGCAAAATTATAGTATTTATAATCACTCTCCAAATATTTTCCTGACTATTTGATTAATTTAGTCGATTCGTACTCGGAAATCAGAAGTTTACAGGAATCCCCATAAAAAAACTGCGACCCGATTCTGTCGGGTCGCAGCAATATTATTAATTACTCATCTCCTCTATTTGTTCATCGGAGCATTTTTCAATGTCGCTACAAGGAAATTCCAGAATTTCTCTACTGATGCAATCTCCACCTTCTCATCCGGGCTGTGAGGGTAGCGGATCGTAGGCCCAAAGCTGATTGAGTCAAGCTTCGGATAAGGCCCCATTATAATACCGCATTCGAGTCCAGCATGTATTGCCTTTATCTCAGGAATCTTACCGTATAACTTCTGATAGGTATCCTTCATGGTTACGAGTATCGCGCTTTTCATGTCTGGATTCCATCCCGGGTAATCTCCAGAGAGAGTTACTTCAGCTCCTGCAAGCTGGAAGCCGGCAGCGATCTTCCATGCCGTTGCCACCTTGGCTGTCTCCACGGAGCTTCTTGTCAGACTGTAGGCCTCAAACTTACCATTGCCTATATTAACCACCGACAGGTTGTTGGATGTCTCCACAACACCCGGCATGCTCGGACTCATTCTCTGTACCCCGTTGGGGCAGACGAATACTCCCCTGATTATCCTGTACTGATCACCCTCATTCATTACCATCTCAGGTGTTTCACACACTTTTGCAGTCAGTCTGATATCCGGGTCCACATCATTGAACTCAGACCTGTACATCTTTTCATAGCCCTTGATAAACTTTTCGAACTCATCTTTCCTGATCGTGGGAGCTACAACAGTTGCAAAGGCCTCACGCGGGATGGCATTGCGCAGATTACCACCGCTGTAATCAGTGATACGCATTCCAAAGTCATGCTCAGCCTGCTGAAAGAATCTGAACATCAGCTTAGTGGCATTCGCCTTACCCAGGTGTATGTCAAGGCCCGAATGGCCGCCCTTGAGTCCTTTCAGCGTCAGGCTGTATGCTGTCATGCCTGCCGGAGTCTTCTCCTGCTTATAGGTACGCAGAGCGCTGACATCAACACCTCCTGCGCAGCCTACATAGAGTTCACCCTCATCCTCGGAGTCCATGTTTATCAGTATCTCACCCTTGAGAACACCTTTCTCCAGGTTCTTGGCACCGGTCATTCCCGTCTCCTCGTCAACAGTAAAGAGGGCCTCAATAGGTCCGTGGACTATCTTGGGATCTGTCAGCACAGCCATGGCAGCTGCAACACCCATGCCGTTGTCAGCACCAAGGGTGGTGCCGTTGGCCTTCACCCAGCCCTGGTCAACACGGGTCTCAATCGGGTCCTTTTCAAAATCGAACTTCTTATCTGAGTTTTTCTGGGGTACCATGTCAACATGACCCTGAAGGATTATGCCCTTGCGGTTCTCCATACCCTTTGTGGCAGGCTTACGGATAATTACGTTCCCTGTCTTGTCAACGATGGTCTCAAAGCCATGATCGAGTCCGAATTTCTCCAGGTACTCTGTCATCCTGTGCTCCTTTTTGGAGGGGCGCGGTATCTGTGTTATCTCATGGAAATAATTCCATAATAGTTTCGGTTCAAGATTTTTAATGTCACTCATAATTTATTTGTTTTGATTATTCTTTTACAATATTGGGCATCTCCAGGCCATAACCTTTCTTCTTGTTTTCCGCTTTAAGCAGGAAAGCAAAAAGTAATGCCAGAATGCCAAGGGCAGTAAATATCATCATCGGCAATGTGTAATTATAAAAAGAAAACACATTACTGAACTTTGACGTCCTCTTTCCATCTGCAGTGATGAAGCTTTCAATATTACCTATTAAAGCTCCCTCTTTATCAGAGTAACTGTAACGGGTAACTTTAACTTCATTCTTTTTCTCTGCCTTTTTTAATGATTTCTGGGTTATAAATTCAGAGCTGATTGTGTCGTTTGCTACTGTTACAACAGCTGAAATTGTACCATCATCTCTCTTAATGAACTGAGAGATCTGCAGATCTTCATTCTTGCGACTCATGGAACCAACCTCAATTAAAGGATAAATTTTTTGGTCCGAAACAGCAACATGAGTAATTGGATCTCCCTGAGAAGTTATAAAACCAGTACCTACAACAGCAAAATAACCAATGAAACAATATTTTTTCAGTACCCATCCTATAAGAGCAGGAACACCCATTAATCCCCAGTTCTGGACCCAAAAAACAAGTGCATAAGCAGTACCTAATTGCTTCTCAGGTATTATCTTCGGTACAGATGGCCACATTGCTGATGGTACCAGGGAGAATCCGATGCCCAGAACTAAAATCAGAATTATTGCAATAATCCAATGATTCAGGAACGGAATGGTAAAGAAGACATGCACGAAGATGAGAAGAAGTGCTCCTATAATCATAATAGTTGCGCCCTTACCTTTTCTGTCGTACAGATTGCCAAATAGCGGAGTAAGCAATATTGTCCCGAAGGGAAGTAAAGCTGGTATTATGCCTGCCCAGTCTTCATTGATATGAAATTTCTGAACCATAAGGTCCGTCGCATATTTCAGAAAAGGGAAGACAGCTGAATAGAAAAGGACGCATAGTATTGCAATGTACCACCATCCCTTGTTTTTCAGAATGAACCCAATATCTGACAATTTGAAGCTTTCCTCCTCCTCTTTCTCCAGGCCTTCTTTAGACAGGGCAATAGAAGCATCGAGCTTCTTATCCATGAAAGTATAGATAAAGAATGAAATCAATCCGATGCACAACATAATCAGGCATACAAGGATAGGAGCTGAAACTGTATTAAATGCTTTGGCAATTGGAACTGAGGTTGAGAGGGCAAGTCCGGTACCCAACCTTGCTGTTGCCATTTCAAGGCCCATGGCCAGGGCAAGCTCTTTGCCCTTAAACCACTTGACAATGATTTTTGAAACTGTTATACCCGCAGTCTCAACGCCTACACCAAATATCGCATAGCCTAACCCAGCCATTAAAACCTGAGCATTCACATCCCAGAAAAAAACATGCCAGGTCTGCCCATCAAGCATATGAGTCGATATGGCCCAGTATTTTATTGCTGTTCCGGCGACCATTATAGATGCTGCCATCATGCCGGTAAAGCGAACACCTTTCTTGTCCAGAATGATACCGCCGACAATAAGCATTATCAGAAATACATTAAACCAACCGTAAGCACTGGTGAAGAACCCAAATTCCGAGCTATCCCAACTAAGCTGACCCTCGAGAAGACCTTTCAGAGGTGCCATCACGTCAGTCAGATAGTAACCACATAGCATGGTGAAGGCTACTACTGCCAGGGCAGTCCATCTTGCCGTTTTGGAGTCAGCAAGAGTTTTCCGTAATTTTTCCATTTTCAGTTTTTATGTATGATAATATTAGAAGGTCCGTAAATGTATAAAAAATCATTCCAATAATCGATGCAAAAAACATGACACCTGAACTTTGTGGCATTATTTTCGTTATAGAACTGATTTGCTATTTTTGCGCAATCAAATTTTCAGAAGTAGAATTAATCGTAAGTATCTATATAACATGAAGAATCTAATCCTTGTACTTTTACTGATTGCTCCGGCAATGCTTCTTTCTGGCCAGACCGAAGAGGTGAAGTGGTATTCAATTGAAGAGGCAGCAGCGCTTGCGAAATCGAACCCCCGTCCGATATTCGTCGATGCCTATACAGACTGGTGCGGCTGGTGCAAGAAGCTTGATAAGGACACGTTCTCAAATCCCGTCATCGCAGAGATTCTTAATACCAAATACTACGCGGTAAAATTCGATGCCGAAGGCAAGAATCCCGTGACCTTTCAGGGAAAGAAATTCATTAACGACGGAAGCCTCGGAAAGACTCACCAGCTTGCATATGCGCTGCTCCAGGGCAACATGGGCTACCCTACCGTGGTCTTCCTGACTGCTGACAGCGAACTCATAACCCCTGTCTCAGGATACAAGACACCGGTACAGATCGAACCCATGCTAATCTATTTTGCCGGCACCAGCTGGCAGAAGCAGAGCTATGAGGATTTCATGAAAACTTTCAAGGGCAAAGCGCAATAATCTCTGCTTTAAGGAACCACTCCTGACAAAAAAATCTACTTTTGCTATACCGCCTCCGTAAGGCGGATGATGTTTTTTGGCCTTATTATGGAGACACGTGAACAGATAGGCAAATGGTATGATGATTTTGCCGGGCAGCAGGTAAAAACCAGCGTTAACCTGAGACATTACAGGATAATGGGGTTCCTTAAAGCTGCCGGACTACGCAAGAACAGCAAAGTCCTGGAGATAGGATGCGGCATAGGAACGCTGACAGGCTTACTGCTGAAATACCTCAGAAAGGGTGAAGCAGTAGCCGTTGACATCAGTCCCGAATCTGTATCTATTGCAAAGAAACGTCTTGCGCATGCCACGAATGTCAGCTTCATGGTATCAGACATGACTGACTTCTCATACCCGTTACATTTTGACTTCATCATTCTGCCGGATGTGCTTGAGCATATTCCGGTCAGCCAGCATAAAGACCTGTTCCGGACCCTTGCCGGTCATATGCATGAACAGTCTGTGATACTGATCCATATACCACATCCCAGGGCACTGGACTACATCAGATCTGCCTCTCCCGGACAACTGCAGATAATTGATCAGTCGATTGAGGCCTCCCTCCTGCTTGACAATGCCTGTGCCGGTGATCTGGTACTTATCAATTATGTTTCTTATTCACTCTTTGACAGGGAGCATGACTACGCCGTAATCACATTAAAAAAGAAGAGTGCAGTGACACTCTCACCGCTCCCCAAATCACATATAATTGCCAGAAAACTACTGGCAAGATTCAGGTTTCTCCTCTCGCGACTTTAATCATCATACCATGAAGGAGAAGATCCTGTATATATATCCTGAAGATTCTGCGTTCATACGCAAGGATATCTCTTTTCTTTCAGAAAGGTACAGGGTTGTGACCCCCGGTCACGACTGGAAGAGAAAGAGCATGACACCAATAAATTTTCTTAAACAGTTGCTTTTCCTTTTCAGACACCTGCACGGTACCCGGGCTCTGTTTATTATGTTCGGAGGGTACTGGTCCCTGCTTCCGGCACTGCTGGGGAGAATAACTGGAACGCCGGTATATATCATCCCCGGAGGAACAGACTGTGTCTCCTTCCCCTCACTTAACTACGGAAGCCTCAGGAAACCGGTGATGCGAACCTTTATCCGCTGGTCGTTTCAACTGTGCCATGAGCTGCTTCCGGTTGATGAGTCACTGGTATTGAGCGACTACAGCTTCCTTGAACAGAGCGACTACCCTAAACAGGGGTATAAATATTTCTTCCCGGAGATCACTACGCCTTTCAGGGTAATAAACAACGGGTTCGACCCTGATTATTTTAACAGTGACCCCGGAAAGAAGGTTGACAATTCCTTCATTGTTCTGGCTTCAGTCACCAGCATGACCAGGTTAAAGGTTAAGGGAATCGACCTTGTGCTTTACCTGGCAGGAGAGTACTCTCAAGCTACCTTTACTATAATAGGTATAACGGAGGAGATAAAAAGCAGGATGGGCATCATTCCTGCAAACGTGACCATCTATCCCTTTCTGCCTGCTGAGCGATTCATAACACTGCTCGAGGTGAGCCAGTTTGTGTTGCAGTTATCGGTCTCTGAAGGATTTCCCAATGCCCTGTGTGAGGCTATGCTCTGCCACTGCATCCCGGTGGGATCATCTGTAGGCGCCATTCCGCACATTATCGGAGACACTGGTTATATCATCCGGAGTTCAGGGAAGGAATATCTTCTCAATATATTTGATGAGATCATGGGTACTGACAGAACTCTCCGGGATGAACTGGGGCGCAGGGCCCGTAAGAGAATAGCTGAAGATTTTCACATATCGAAGCGTGAAAGAGCCTTTTTTGACCTGATTGAGTCTGCAATTGTCAGGTGAGCTGCAGGCAGATTATAACACTCCATTGCCGGCACGACTTCTGTCAGTGACAGAAGACCACAGACAGTTGTGATGGCAGGCTGTACCTGCTTCCTACCTGCCTATAATAAAATTGGAAGGAAGGGTCACCGTGTTTCCGAACTGGTATACCAGCTTGCGGGCTGTATATAACGTCTCATCGCCGTAGGTAATTCTTATGTCGGCTACATCAGGAACCCTGTAATAGAGCCTGTCACGTGTTTCCAGATCTTTCTGGGATGTTGCCGGACGGACAACAAGGTTCAGCTCTCTGGTCTTGCCGGAGGGTATCAGCTCAATCTGGACCGGCCGGCCGCCGCCTTCAGGCGTTGTTCTTACCCCGTCTGTGTCGGAGAAAGTAAAAAGAACACTCTTACTGCCAGCCATGGATGGCTCGGGAATGAACCATATCCGGAAATGGCGGGTATCAGACCATGACTTTCCGGCAAATAGTGCGGTATATTCCCTCTCCAGTCTGTTTATCTCGTCAATGGCAGCTCTGTCCTGTGGAAAAATATTGGTCTCACCGGTTAGTATCATATGTCTGCCCTCGCGAAGTTCAAGGAGTCTGTCAGCAGCCTCCCTGGCCTCCTGTGCCACTGTCATCCCCTTTTTCATCTGAACCAGGTAGGGTACTCTGATGAATGCAGTGTCAGCTTTAACAATTCTGTAGGCTGTGTCTGTCCTGGTTGAGACGTAGTCATTAGCGCCCCTGTCAGTGAAGCGCAGGCTGCTGTAATCAGCACCCTCCCGGATATAGGATTGTCCTGACCTCAGATAAATATCTGGATTAAGATCAAGCACAAGCCCGCTCTCTTTCAGCTTCAACAGGTTCGATTGCATCAGCGAAGTGCCCTGTATGACATAGAACTGTTGCGGATCAAGCTCCTCAATTGTTGCCAGGTTAATACCGGTTAGTGTCCATGTCTCATCTTCATCTTTGATAACATTATCAAGTCCAATCATCTCGCCGGCATAGGCGGCATAAGGGCCGGGGACCTCAATCATCCTCTCGGCGGTAATACTGATTTCGAACACGGTCTGTGGCAAGGCATAGACAATACTGCCTTCTGTAACCTTCACCTCTCCGCCCAGTGGAAGGACCACAATATCGCTACCGGCATTCCTTGTCATGCTTGTGCATCCGGCTGCAAGAACGAAGAGAGCCATGAATAGTATGAATGTAAATCTTCTCATATTGTTAATTATAAATACATGCTGAAGCTGTTGAAGTGTGTTTCACGGAAAGCTCTGCCTATATTCATCAGTATGTCTCCTGCAATAACAGACTCTTCCGAATGTATCCTGAGTGCCACATCACCTGCCACTCCGTGCAGGTATACGCCTGCAATGGCTGCATCAGCAGGAGCATACCCCTGCGCCAGTAATGAGGCAATCATCCCTGTCAAAACGTCGCCGCTGCCACCTGTTGCCATACCCGGGTTACCGGTGCTGTTGAAGAACAGATCGCCCTCAGGCATAGCAACAGATGTATGGGCACCCTTAAGAACAACAATGCACTTGTACCTGGCAGCGAAAGCGCGTTGCTGCTCCATGAGACGGTAGTCACTGCTCTCTGTCTGTGCCAGTCTCCTGAATTCACCAGGGTGTGGCGTCAGTATTGTTCCCCGGGGGATGATGTCAAGCATCTCGCGGTGCTGAGCCAGGATATTCAGTGCGTCAGCATCGAGGACCAGGGGGATGGCAGTTGTCTCAAGCAGTTTCTTAAGTACGTCAGCGGTGTCAGGATCTGTACCCAGTCCGGGGCCTACGCCTGCCGCATCGTACGGTGCCAGGTCAGGCAGCAGGGTGACATTGTCCGTCCCCGGGTCAGGTGATACCATAGCCTCAGGCAGTGAGGCCTGGAGAGCCATGACTGCAATTGCCGGCGTATGTACGGTGACCAGGCCGGCGCCGGTACGTAGTGCTGCCCCGGCAGCAAGCGTGGCAGCGCCGGCCTTGCCGTAGCTGCCTGCAATGATAAGTGCATGCCCGAAAGTACCCTTATGATCAAACTTCCGCCTCCTCTGAAGAAAAGGCCGGACACTCTCCCTCATAATGTAATGATAAGAGGTCGGCATCAACGCAATCGTATCCGAATGCAGACCAATGTCCAGAACCTCCCATATGCCTGTCTGATCTTCATTTCCGGCAAACATGAAGGCAAGCTTGGGGAACTGGAACGTGATAGTCTGTGAAGCCCGGATAATAAAATCACGGTTTACTCCGTCGTTATCCTCACAGAAAAGCCCGGAAGGTATATCAACAGAAATAATATAGGCCCCCGTAAGATTAATCCTGCGTATAACCTCCGCAGCAACACCTGCCGGCGGCTTACTCAGCCCTGTGCCGAAGATAGCGTCAATGACCACCTCATCCCTTCCTATGGCAGGGAAAGCTCCCGGATCAGCAATGATTACCGGAGAGACACCTGTTCTCACCAGCCGGTCAACATTCAGCCGAAAATCACTGCTGTGTGATGAACCTGTCTCAACAATGAAAACCCTGACATGACTGCCATCTTCATGAAGAAGCCTGGCAAGAACCAGTCCGTCACCCCCGTTATTACCCGGCCCGGCAAAAACATTTATTTTCTTATCAGGCGCTATTATGTCTTTTAAACGCTGAAAAAACGTGGTGGCAGCACGCTCCATCAACCCTGCAGGAGTAACGGGTTCAAGACGAATGGTGGCCGCGTCTATCTCTCTTATCTCAGTGGATTTGAATATCTTCATGGTTTGAGCTTAATACCAATGACACAAATATAAAATTATAGTCAATGCAAAATTATTACCACTAAGATATAATGCATCTTTCCAAATTAAAAAGATTAATATATTTGTCAACGTCAGAATAAAGAAACAAACTTAACACAGAAAATTATGCTCAAAAACCATCCAAAAGGACTGCTGGTTGCCTTTTTCGCCAATATGGGAGAACGTTTCGGCTTTTATACCATGATGGCGATCCTTGTACTCTTTTTACAAGCTAAGTACGGCTTAGTTGCCGAAAAGGCAGGAGAAATCTACAGCTGGTTTTACTTTAGCATTTATGCCCTGGCCCTCGTTGGCGGTATTCTTGCTGATTCAACCAGAAAATACAAGACAGTTATAATGTTCGGTATCATTATAATGTTCGCAGGGTATCTGCTTATGGCTATACCTGGCATGACGCTTACATTTACAGTGATAGCCCTCTTCACCATTGCCTTTGGCAACGGTCTTTTTAAGGGTAACCTCCAGGCCGTCGTCGGTCAGATGTATGATGATCCTAAGTATTCCAAACTTAGGGATACTGCTTTTATGATTTTCTACATGGGTATTAATGTCGGTGCCTTCTTTGCTCCTTTTGCTGCCAACAGTGTCAGAAACTGGTGGCTTAAGACTAATGGCTTTTTGCATGACGGCAGCCTCCCTTCTCTCTGTCACCAGTTCAACGATGGATTGCTGACTGAGGCCACAAAACTGCAGGATTTCCAGATGCTGGCCGACAAGGTCAACATTGCAGGTCCGGTGACTGACCTCGGAACCTTTTCAAACAGCTACCTCGATGTCTTCTCGAGAGGCTACAATTATGCATTTGGTATTGCAGCCGGTGCTATGGTCATTTCCATGCTGGTCTATGTCTTCTTTAACAGACTGCTGCCAAACAAGGAGAAACCTGCTAAAACGAGCGATGGGTCAGCCAACACTATTGAATTTGAGATAAGACCTTTGATCTATTCCCTGATTGCCATGGCAATCTTCGCCACTGGTCTTCAGTTTATCGTTGGATGGGCATCAGGACTGGCCTTTGGGCTGTTCGCAGGCTTCATAACATGGATGCTTACAACAGCCAAAAAGGATGAATATGCACGCGTTTCGTCACTGATATTGGTATTCATTGTTGTCGTCTTCTTCTGGATGTCATTCCACCAGAACGGCCTTACCCTTACCCTTTTTGCAAGGGACTACACCGCAAAACAAGTCGGTTCGTTCACATACCTCTTCTTTACACTGCCTTCAATGCTGGCAGTGATCGGATCAATAGCCGGCCTGGTATTACTTGTGGGCAGAAATATGAAAATACCCATGAGAATTGCAGGCGCCGTTCTGTTCAGCGCATCATTCATTATCGCATACCTGTTCATGACACATGCCGACCCGTTGAACTCAATCGAGCCTGAGGTATTCCAGTCGTTCAACCCTCTGTTTATTGTTGCCCTCACATTTCCCGTAATGGGTGTTTTTGCCTGGCTTAACAAGAAGAACATTGAACCTTCAACACCGAAAAAGATCGGTATCGGTATGATCATCGCCGCAGTCGGTTTTACAGTAGTCCTCCTTTCATCTGTGAAACTGCCTTCACCCATCTCCCTCGAAGGATCACCGGTAGCGGAAGCACTCAGAGTGACTCCTTACTGGCTTATAAGCAGCTACCTTATCCTGACCGTCGCAGAGCTCTTTCTGAGCCCCATGGGCCTCTCCTTTGTCTCCAAGGTAGCACCCTCGCGCTTCCAGGGTATGATGCAGGCCGGATGGCTACTGGCAACTGCCGTAGGAAACAAACTGCTGTTCGTAGGCAGCAAACTGTGGGACAAAGTAGAACTGTGGCAGCTCTGGACAGTCTTCATCGTCTGCTGTCTCCTGTCTGCAGCCTTCATCTTTTCAATAATGAAGAGACTGGAAAAAGCTACTAAATAGCAGATGCTTAAATCATACAAGAGAGAGAGCCGCACTGCGTGGCTCTCTTTTTTTTGTCAATTATTAGGATAGATCTGCAACAAAAAAGATATAAATGATATATTTGCGTGACCAAAATTCATCATGATGAACAGCAATAAGATGTATGACAAAGTTTTTGCCATTTTCGGCACGATGATGGTCTTCTTCTATCTGGGCCTCGCGATATTTCTGCTCACAACCAAGCTCATTCCAATCGATAAAGCGCTCCGGATCGTACTTGCCGTCCCCCTGATAGTGTATGCAATATACAGGGTACTTGTCTCTTACGAGAAGATAAAAGAGAGCTTTTTCAGCAATGATGATGAGGATGAATAATTCATATTCAGGTGGGGGGAAGATTGCTTTTCAAAGGTCATATATATTATTGGCACATGCTTTGCAATTACCTATGAAAGGATTATTAATTTAATTTTGCATTAATTCTTAAAACAAGATAGAGATAATTATTAATATTGTGGCTCATAGTAAGTTGAAAAGTGTAAAGAGTATGAACAAATCGAGGTACATATTGACAATTGTGACCGGCTTGCTGCTGCTGACCACTATTCTGGCTTTATCAGGATGCAAGAACAAAGGGACTGCAGCATTGCGTGAGACTCCCACCTCCGGAGATATCACTATTGGTTCCGATGAGTCATTCAGGCTGATCATAGACGCCGAGATTGATACCTTTACTTCACTGTACGGGTACGCCAAGATCAAACCCGTATATAAGCCCGAGAACGAGCTTGTGGCATATTTCCTTAACGATTCGGTAAAGGTAATTGTCTCTTCATGGACACCGTCAGAGGAACAGAGGAAATTACTCCTAGACATACAAACCGTTGTACGGACTACAGTCGTGGCCTATGACGCACTGGCTCTTATCCTAAATAAGGACAATGCCGATTCTCTGCTGACTTATCAAAATGTAAAAGATATCTTCACGGGTGTAATCACCGACTGGAAACAGATCAATCCCAAATCAAAAATGGGCCCCATCAATATTGTGTTTGACAATATGCATTCGGGAAATATCAGATACTTCAGGGAAAAATTTGATCTGCCGGAAAAACCAGGCCCAAATTTCTTCGCCGTTAAAAGCAATCCCGAAGTGATCGGTTATGTCTCAGGCACTCCGGGAGCTATAGGCATTGTCAGTGTCAACTGGATCAGTGACAGTGATGACTCCCTCAGCGTAAACCTGCTGAATAAGATAAAAATTGCAGCGGTCTCAATGCCATATCTTGACGAATCAACCTTCTACCTGCCTGTTCAGGGATCTATATATGACAAAACATATCCTTTTACGAGGGAAGTCAACATGAATTGCAGGGAATCATTTTCAGGACTGGGGTCAGGATTTGTGAGTTTTGTGGCAGGAGAAAAGGGACAGAGGATAATACTCAAGTCAGGCCTTGTCCCCGCAACAATGCCTATCAGAATTATACAGACAAAAAAAGAGTAACTAAACATGATAACGATGATTAAGAGAAGTATGAAACTAGCGTTGCTGCCCGCAGCGGTATTTTGTATGTTTTTTGGCTCCGGGCTGAAGGCCCAGACACTTGATGAAGCCAGAACATTTACGAAAAACGAACAGTATGACAAAGCAGAGACACTGTTCCAGCAACTTGTTACCAGTGAACCATCCAACAGCGTTATCTTTTTCCATTACGGGGAGAACACGCTGCTAAACTACTTTGCCGATACTATTTCTAACTCGCTTAATGTAGCAACAAAAGAAGCTGCTGACATCTTTAACAAAGGTGTAAATGCAAACCCGGCTGATCCTCTCAACTACATAGGGCTAGCCAAGGTGGCATTCTATAAGGGAGAAGATGCTAAGGCAGAAGAGCTCAGAGTTCAGGCAAAAGGACTCCTCCCTCCCTATAAGAAAGTCACAAAGATCAAGGATCCCAAGAGCTATGCCTATACTCTTGCCAAGATTGCCGAGTCATATATACGTTCCGATCAGGTTGATACCAGCAAGGCACTTCCTTTTATCAGGGAGGCAATCCGGATTGACCCGAGAAACAGCGAGGTATACATCATTGCAGGTGATATTTATATCCTCGTTAATGACGGATCCAAGGCCATTAAGAATTATAACCTCGCACAGGATTGGGATCTGCAGTCTCCGACTGCCAACATGAAGATAGGAAGCATTTACGTCAAGGGACGCAACCTTATGGCGGCAATACCTTATTATGAGCAGGCCATTTCTCTTGACCAGAATTATGCTCCGGCATACAGGGAACTGGGTCAGCTCTATTCCATGGCCGGGAGGTTCAGCGAATCAAAGAAATATTTTGAGAAATATCTGGAGCTGACGGCAGGAAACATTCCCGCAAAAATAAGATACGTCAATGCCCTTTACTATGCCAAGGAATATCAGGAAGTTATAAAGAATGTGGAGGAGATCTTTACGATTGACAACTCCAGAACCTACATGAACCGTATTGCAGGCTATTCCGCATATGAGGAGAGTGATTTTACCCTTGCAAAAAAATATATGGATCAGCTCTTTGCAAACCTTGCCGCAGATCGTATTATCAAGAAAGACTATGTCTACTATGCAAGAATTCTTGCAAGGAAGAACCAGGATTACAGCAAGCAGATTATAGAAGCTGACAATGAAGCCGTTGAACTCAGCAAACTGCAGGCCAGGTATCCCTCCCTTAAAAGCCCTTCAAAAGAGAAGGCTAAGGCTGATATAGACGCCCTGCAGGCAAAAGTCGATGCTGCTCAGGCCGGAATTTCCCAGGCTGAAGCTGAACTGGCAAAATCATTCGAAGCCTATGATAATGCCATCAATTTCAATGAAGAAGAGGACCTCAACCTTATTTACGAAAAGGGTTCTGTGCAGTATGGCACCAGAAAGTATGCTGATGCGGCAGCTACATGGGCAAAGCTCCTTGAAAAGGGCAGAGACAGTGAGAATGATTATATTCAGGTAGGAAGGGCTTATTATCAGGATAAGGCTTTTGACAAGGCAACTGCGATCTTCACCAAGATGACAGAAAAGTATCCTGACAATCTGCAGGGCTATCTCTGGATAGCCAACACGGCATCAGCAAAAGACCCTGATTCGGAACTGGGGCTGGCAAAACCAAGATTCGAAGCCCTGCTGCAGAAGGCAGCCGTTGATTCTGTCAAGAACGCCAAGGAGATGTACGACGCCATGAGATATCTGGGCTATGAAGCCCTGCAGAATAAAAGGTATGATGAAGCTAAATCCTACTACAACAGGATGATGAACCTCTCTCCGGTATATTCTGTCAAGGCACACAGCTCCCTGAGCACCATGTACATGACAATGGGTGAATATTCCAAGGCCATTGAAGAAAATAATAAAATACTGGCTATTGAACCCGGCAACGAGGCTGCCAGGTCATCTATACAGTACATCAACCAGTTGCAGAGGAGCGCTATCCCTAAAGCTCATCCCAACGAGATCACAGGTGTTATCTCCGATTCATCAGGCGAGCCTATCCCGGGAGCATCTGTAAGAGTGAAAGATACCGCTGCAGAAGCATGGACCAATGCCAGGGGAGAATATAAGTTTGTTATGCCTGAGGAATCTGAAGCCCTGGTGATAAGTGCAAAAGGATACCAGACCATCGAGATCCCCGTGACAAAGAGGAGAACTTATAATGCTTCTCTTGAAAAGTAGAGATTCTGATCCTCTTGCACATAATTGTGAATCAAAGTAACTATGACTATTGTATAAGAATTAGAGAATATTTATTTTTGCCAACTGTTTACTTAAACCAAATAAAAAGAATACTAAAATGAGTAAAAATTCCAAGTCGTCCAGCGGTGTATGGCAAGCGCTTTTTGCACCTCTATCAATTATTCTGGCATTTATTGCTGCTTATCTTATTTTCACCAGAGTACTGGGTAACCCGGTAAACTTTGAAGGTGGCAATCCCAAAGGTCATCCACTGCAGGGTAACCTTCTTGGACTTATGTACAAGGGTGGAACTATTGTGCCTATACTTATTACCATCGTTATTACCCTTCTCATCTTTACAGTTGAAAGATGGATCACACTTACAAGGGTAAAAGGAAAAGCTAGGCTCAATGTGTTTGTTTCAAATCTTCAGCAAATGCTTGCAGAAGACAGGATTGAAGATGCCCTTGTTGCATGCGACAAGCAGAAGGGTTCACTTGCCAACGTGATGAAAGCAGGTCTCTCCCGCTATCGTGCTCTTGAACATGACACAGAACTGGAAAAAGACCAGAAGATCACCTCTATGAAACAGGCACTGGAAGAAGCAACAGCTCTCGAGCTTCCTACCCTCTCCAAGAATATGGTAATGCTTTCAACAATCGCCTCCATCTCCGTGCTTATAGGTCTTATCGGAACGGTTATCGGGATGATCCGTGCATTTGCAGCCCTCGCTCAGTCAGGTGCTCCTGATGCTCTCGCTCTCTCAACCGGTATATCCGAAGCCCTTGTAAATACTGCATTCGGTATCACAGGTTCGACCCTGGCTATTATATTCTTCAACATGTTCTCAACCAGGATTGATGGTTATGTATTTAAAATTGATGAGGCAGGATTTAGTCTGACACAGACCTTCGCCGCGTCTATTAGAAAGTAACCGCCGAATTTATTCTTTTGGTCAAAAAAAGAAAGGAATTAAAATATGCCAAAGATTAAATTAGGAACCAAATCCCCACGAATCGACATGACGCCGATGGTGGACCTGTTCACCTTGCTGCTTACATTCTTCATTCTGACAGCAACATTCAGGCCTTCAGAATCAGCCCCTGTTGATACACCCTTTTCTGTTTCGGAGAAACCGATGATGGATGCCAATATTATGACCGTTCTCATCGCAAAAGACAACCGGATATTCTTCAATGTTGATAACGGACAGGATACTATTCTGAAGTTCCGGCCGAAAATACTTGCCGAAATGGGTAAGCGATATAACATTGAGTTTACCGAGGATGAGCTTCGCCTGTTTGAAAAAATGGGCACATCCGTTGGCATTCCAATACAGGAGATGAAAACTTATCTCGCTACCAAGAATTCGGATGATAGAGCTGCCCTTGAGACAGGAGTTCCTATTGATTCGACGGACAATCAGCTTGCGTTATGGATCCTCTTTGCCCGTCAGGTAAACCCAGCAGTTCAAACCCTAATCAAAGGTGATGGAGACGTTGAGTTTCCTGTTGTAAAGGAAGTTCTGGACATTTTGCAGGATAAGAACGTGAACAGGTTTAACCTGATCACGAATCTCAGAGCAGTTGAAATTGTAGAAGAAATAACTGAGTAAGATGGCAGACATTCAAATAGAAGAAAAAAGCAGAGGCGGAAAGAAAAAACCTAAAAAAGGTGATGCCCGAGTGGATATGACGCCGATGGTGGATCTCATGAGTCTTCTCATCACGTTCTTCATGCTCACAGCAGCTTTCAGCAAACCTAAGGTTATGGAAATCGTTCTTCCTGAGAAAATCAGGGATAATGAAAAAGTAGAACCTCCCAAGATTGCTGACAGCCGTACTCTAAATATTATCCTTGGACCTGATGATAAGGTATTCTGGTACCCCGGCAAAGCCGACCCGGATGTCACTGTTCTTCAGGAGACTGATTTCAGTGCAGAAGGCATACGCCAGGTTCTCCTTGTCAGAAACAGGGCACTGTTCCGCAAAATTGATCAGTTTGAGAAAGATGTTATCTCAGGCAAGATCGATATCAAGCAGGACTCAATGCGAAGTGCAATCAGCCAGCTTAAAAAGGATGATGATACAGGGCCTATCGTTCTTATAAAAGCCTACAAGACATCAAAATACAGGAATTTCGTAGATATTATTGATGAGATGTCAATCGTAGGTATTGCCCGTTATATATTTACTGACATTGACTGGATTGAAGAAAAGCTGGTTGTTGATGCTATTAACAGATCATCAGGCGCAGCTGCCTCTACCGGTTCAACACAATAGAAGGGACACCACTATGGCAAAAGAAAAGAAACGATACCCAAGTTTTGATGACATCGTATTCGAAAACAGAAATAAAGAATACGGAGCTTATGACATTCGAAAGAAATATTCTAAAACGATGGCTCTTTCAATATTCATTGGCATTGTCATTGTAATCACTGCCGCTATTGTACCTTATATAAGAGCTAAGAACGTAGCTCTTGTAAAAGCAAGGGATGCCAACGAGGTTATAGCCATGATGGCAAATGATATCCAGCAGGAGACAGCCGCTCCACCTCCACCGCCACCTCCACCACCGCCTTCCGAACAGCAGACAGTGGTTAAGTATGTGGCTCCTGTGGTTGTTGATACTGTCAAACCAGAAGAGGCAACACGGTTCATGACTGCAGACGACGTAGCCGAGACTGTTGTTGACGCTGAGGTTGTTGAAGTGATAGAACAGGTAAAGGAAGAGGTCCAGGAAGAAGCCCCGCGTGAGGTGTTCGTAGTTGTTGAAGAGATGCCGTCATTTCCTGGCGGTGATACAGAGCTCTTCAGGTTCATCTATGATAACATCAAGTATCCCGAACTGGCGAAGGAGAACAACATCCAGGGAAAGGTGATACTAAGGTTCTGCGTGACCTACAAAGGAAGAGTGGACCAGGTATCCATCGTCAGGGGCGTTGACCCGTCACTTGACGAGGAGGCCATCAGAGTAATCAAGATGCTTCCTCTGTGGAAACCGGGGAAACAGGGTGGCAAACCTGTCAACGTGTGGTACAGCGTGCCTATTAGCTTCCAGCTTAAGTAAAAAGAAGCATAGACAAATAAAAAAAAGGTGTCCCGAAAGAGACACCTTTTTTTGTATAATGTCACTACCTCATCTACGAAGCATAACTGTGATATAACGCTCAGCAAGAGGAGTGCTTTCATAATCCAGACCAGAAACGATGATGAGCCTGTCTCCCTGCTGTGCCATATGCAGAATGCCATTGTACCCGTCTTCAAAAACATATTTAAAGACTTCATCACCAGACGTATAGGCATCTCCTGCCAGTTTTCCGGCCATGTATGAAGCTTCTTCGTCGTCACTGCAGTTGAAAAGATAAATATCAAAATGGTTACCGTCAACCTCATACGAAGCCCTGAATGCACCTTTCAGGAACTCATGGCCCAGCACACTCTCAAGCAGGTAATTCTCCTGGTTCTCCAGCAATCCTTCCCGGGGGAAAAGCCTGAGAAGAGCCGGGAACTCATTCTTTCCTTCAATGCGTGATGCTATCAGACCAGCAAGCTCAAGCATACGGTCATTGACCTTATGCGATCCTGAATGAGTCATGATCTTGACATAATAGCGATCCTTATAGAAATGGACTACTCCCTCCTCATTGTAACCCTGTACGCCTGTAGATATAAATCTGTAATCGGGTGATCGCTCCATTGAATAGATCCCGAAGGATCTGTCATCATCTCCAAACCTGTAGATCTCCGCTTTTATCCGGTTTTTCCCTTTAACATATTCCGTGATGTTAAGGTCAATGAAGCCCATAGCAAGGTAGGCATCGGCACCACCGTTAATATAGTCCCACAAATCATCTGGTGTGTACACCGGATATTCACTGACAGATTTATATCCCTTTAGAAGGGGAAATAGCTGCTGCCCGCTGATAACTGTCACAGATACAATAATAATGGCAGCTGAAAGAATATACTTCTTGAAATTCATGCATTTATCTATTTATGTAAGTAAGTCAGAAGGAACATCTACAAGCCTTGAGACATCAGTAATCTTTTCTTTAAGGTTGAATCCTTTGACACAGCTGGCCGTGCATGTTCCGCATCCGGAACACGGGTCTGATGTCACTCCCGTCTCTGTCAGCAGCTCTGATGCCATTGAAAGGTTCCTGTAGCCATAAGCATACATATATGCACGCATCAGTTCAGGAATAGGCAGGTTGTTGGGGCAGCCAGAAGCGCAGTTGCTGCATGCGTTGCAATAGAGGCCGGGGCATGATGCATCTGCCAGAAGATCAGTCTTTTCAGATTCTGTCAATGAGGGATCACTCATAACTTTAAGGTCAAGGGTCAGTTGATCGAAAGTCGTTATCCCGGGTATGGTGGTACATACATTCGGATTTGAGATGACCCATTTGAGCGCCGCCATTGAATTCACAGGCTTGGTCCTTTCCTTGTCAAGCCAGCCTCCGGCCATTGTCTTCATGGCTACCACCCCCATGCCGGCAGCAACGGCCTTATCCAATGCGCTGTTAAGGTCATTGATGTATGTCTGCCTGTAATTGTATGACGTGAGTACTACATCCCAAATCCCGTCTTCTGCCATGGTATTGATGACCAATGGCTCATTCTTGTGTGTTGATATGCCTATAAACCTGACCTTTCCCTTTTGTTTCAGTTCAAGCATGGCATTAACGATCTCCTTATGCCTGACCATCTCCACACTGTCAACGGAATGCATGTACAGAATATCCACATAGTCCATCTTTAGCCTCTTCAGGCTCAGGTCAAACTTCTCCAGAAAATCTTCAGCGGTAGTCTCCCTCGAAGGTAGTCCGGTACGCTGATCCACTCCTGCCGGTTTGACTTTAGTCTCAATGATGAACGACTCACGTGGCACCGAACTGAAATAGTCACCCAGTATCTCTTCATTACGCCCGTTCATATATGTGTGTGCCGTGTCAAACATCTTCATGCCAGCCTCGTGTGCTGCTTTCACAAGGGCGCTGTTGTCAGACCTCATCACCCCGAAGCTGACTACCGGCAGCTTCAGGCCTGTTCTTCCCAGGATGCGATACGTAATATCATTGTCTACCAATGTACCCTTGCCGGCAAATGCCGTGCGATTGAATATCGAAAACCCTGCAACCCCTGCAAGACCCGTTCTGAAAAAACTCCTGCGCTTCATAATTTTTGAATTCGTATATTACTTTAAGTCTCTTATTCTTACCTCCGTTTTGCTGCCCGCCAGCAACGGCAGCAGTTGTTCCGGGTCAGTGTTACCATAATGATAAGGATACAGTATGGCCGGATGGAACATCCTGACAGCGTCAGCCACCATCTCCGGTGTCATAGTATATGGCAGATTCATCGGAAGGAATGCAATATCAATATCCTTAATTTCTGCCATCTCAGGAATGGGCTCAGTATCTCCTGCAATATAGATCCTTTTATCACCCAGGGTGAGTATATAGCCGTTCCCCTCCCCCTTTGGATGGAAGGGATTTCCCTGAGAGCTTTCATGTCGCACATTGTAGGCAGGCACTGCTTCAATCCGCATATTGCCTGACATCAGGATATCACCGTTCTTCATGACAGTGGCACCGGGAAGAGCCGGGGCAGACAGGAGATTACAATAGAATTTTGTATCTTCTTTCCTGATTTTTTCGATGGCCTTAAGATCAAGGTGATCACTGTGTTCATGGGTCACGAGCACAATGTCAGCCCCCGGAAGGGCAGAATAATCAGCTACCGCAGAGTAGGGATCAACATGGATAACCCTGCCATCGAAGGCTATCATCAGTGTTCCATGCCCAATGAACCATATCTCTGCCGGTCCCTCGGATGTTACGATAGTATCTTTTTCAAAGCTCTTCTGTGCCATGGCGTCTGTTCCGTTAAACGAAAATATCAGAATAGAAAAAAATGTTAATAAATACACTACTTTCATATCATTGCATCATTTGCTGACCGAGCCAATATACAAATATTTTATTTTATTTTAGCAGCATAGCCAATCAGCAATAATTCACGCAACTATGGGACGCTACATTCATAACCTTATCTCCGGCGGTGAGGGATTGCATCTTGACTTCAAATACAGTATCTCTGACCAGAGGAAGATAGCACGTACACTCTCAGCTTTCTCAAATACCAGTGGAGGCAAGCTGCTGATTGGTGTCAGGGATAACGGCTCACTTGCAGGCGTCAGGTCAGACGAGGAATATTACATGATTGATGCCGCGGCAAAGCTATACTGTGACCCTGAAGTCACAATCAGAACAAAAAATCATAATATTAACGGTAAAAGCATACTGGAGGTTGATGTGCCCCGTAGCAGCCATATTCCTGTGAAGGCTAAAGATGAACAGGGCAGATGGAAAGCATATTTTAGACAGAATGATCAGAATTTTATGGCTGACAGGGTGATACTACAGGTATGGCGCCGCGCCGGCAGCTCACGTGGTCTGTTGCTGAAGTTTGAAGGAAAGGAGAAAATGCTGCTAAAGCACCTGTATGGCGGAGAGAAAATCACAGTGTCAGAGTTCCGTAATCTTGCCACAATAAATGCAAGAACAGCCGAGAAGATACTTAGTGATTTTATTCTGTGCGGAATAATTGTATATGAAGGCAGTGAAAAGGGTATCTACTACCGGCTCAGCGATGAATTCGCTGCAGCACAATGATTACTATTCTATCCTAAACCCTACAACCAGAATATCATCCGTCTGGGATGATGAACCCATCCAGCTCTGCAGGCGCTCTTCAAGAATCTCCTTCTGCTTTTTCATCGGGTATTTCTGTATATCCAGTATCAGCTTTCTGAAGTTTTTCTTCATGAATTTTTTACCGGAAACACCATTGAACTGATCAGAATAACCGTCGGTAAAAATGTAATATGATGTGTCTTTTTCCAGCTTCCATTCATGCTTTGTAAACACACCTCTCCCCGGCATACTTATTCCAAGAGGCATTCTGTCTCCGGGCACTGTCTCCAGCCGGTACTTGCCATCCGTTAATATTGTGTTGTCATCTCCAATATTTCCATTTTTCCATCCTGACACTTCGTCATAGTTCATCTCCGTAACCCTGTAACATTGCATAGCTGCACCGGCAAACTCAATAATGTCAATAGTCCGGTCAACAGTCAGCAGTGCAAGAGCAGTACTTTCCGGTTCTGCCTGCAGAGAGGTGGGTGTTGTCTTAAAAGATACCAGTCTCTCCTGTAAACTCCTCAGAATTTCAGATGGCATAGCATCGACCTCTCTTCTGGCTGTCTCGTTCAGCAAATACATGACCATGAGGGTCCGGAATGCTGATGTTACCCCGTGTCCGGTACAGTCACCTACAGCAACCGTGAAACGCTCTGTACCTCCGGCCATCCAGCAGAAGTCACCGCTGATGATTTGACGCGGCTTATTAAATATGAAGCTATTGGGGAATATCTCGGCAAGTCTCTTTTCAGATGGCTGAAGGGCATTCTGAACTGCACCTGAATATTGCTCCAGGGAGGCCACTTCCTCTTTGCTCCTCTCCGCCGCCTCTCTGCGCTTACTGAGAAGACTTTCGAGTCGTGAGTTCAGTCTCTTCAGCTTCCTTGTATAGTAACTGATAACAAAAAAAAGTATCACCGAAGCAGCTGCCACATACAGTATAATAGCGAGCAGCGATCCATACCAATCTCTTTTTACGGAAAAAGAGTATGTTACTTCTTCACTTTCAAGGCCGGTGATGGTTCTCGCCTTTAACCTGAATGTATAGTCTCCCGAAGGCAGATTGGTGTAGTCCCGGTATGTACGTTTCTGCCAGTCAGACCAATCATCGTCCAAGTTATCAAGCCTGTAACTGTATTCTGTGCTGCCTTCTCCCACATAGGAGGTGGCTGTCCATCTGAAAGTGATATCATTGTTGTTGTGGTTCAGGATTATGCCCTCATCCACAGGCTGAAGAGTAGATAGTATCCTGACAGCCTCAGGAGTAAAAGTGTAGAAAGAACCCTCCATGAGCCATCTCTTGCCGGCATTGATCCGGGTAAAGAAAACACTGAAGGCACCATAGCTGAAGCCAAGCTTGGCATTGTCGATGACAAAGATACTAAGCCCTTTGGCTATCCATACATTACCTTCAATGAAGGCCATACCGGTTGTAGGAATATCAGGCAGGAAGTCAAACTGTCTCCTGAATATAATGTGTCCCTGACTTGTTGTTCTGACCAGTGCATTAAAATCCCGCGTATCATATCCTGACAGGAAGATATCTCCATCCGGTGTCTTAATAATCTTATTAACAGCAACATTGTCAAACGTATTCCCGATAAGATCATGATCCCTGGTAAAGGCATCATTATCCGGGTTAAAGCTGTAAAGACCCCTGCCCGTGCAGAGATATAGTTTCTTGTCTAAAAGGATAATGCTGTTGATGGTATCACAATCAGCTCCCTGCTCAGGGCCATAACCTGTAAATGTCGTATCAGAGGCCTCACAGTGCATCTTAATGAGGGAAGTGGGAGAAGAGGTAAGTATCCACCAATCATCTCTCTCCGATCCTATTATAGCCGTCACCCTTCCTTTCACATCATCTCTACGGCTTGTGTTCACAACACTCCACTCGCCTTTTGAGTATATAAGGGTTCTTATGATCCCGTCAGCTGATCCCGCAACCAGCAAAGAGGTATTGTTGACTGAAGAACCGAGAGCTGTCAGATGCGTCCCATTAAGAAAGCCTGTGTCATCTCCGTATTCATCTGTCTGCCATAGCCCGTCACTTGTTGCTGCCAGGAGCACCTTCCCCTCAGGCATATTCAAACCGAGAAGGTCGTTAACCTCGCTGTCCGGGTACTCGAGCACCCGGAACCGCATAATCCCTGATCCGTCGACATAATTCTTATAAAGGCCATAAGCGGTTCCGACAAATACTGAATCTTCAAACTCAACAAAACTGCCGGCAACAGAATGGATGCCTGATGCATCTCCAAACTCACAGGCCGGGAGAGAGACATATGCCTTGTTGATGAAACCCTTAGTGCAGAACCACAGTTGTGAGTTGGAGGCATAATCACAGTACATAGCCGTCACTGATGATTCCCTGACTGAAGTGGTCTCATCAGTTATATGCTGCAGCAACTTACCCTCATGGCTGAAGATATATACCCCTCCCCTGTGTGACAGTCCTGCCGCTATCATATTTCCGGGCAGTATTACTACATCACTCAGCGGGTCTCTAATAAGCCTTCTGGCATCTTCCTTCCTTAGGAAGCGGCGGTTAAGTGTTCCCGTCCTGAGGTTAAAAAGCTCCAGACCTCTTTCTGCTGTACCTATAAGTATATTGTCTCTGTCATATTGAAGCAGCTTTACAAAGTGTGTCATACTGATATTCTCTCCGCCGGGCAGGGGAGTAATTGTTCCGTCAACATACTCGAAAAGCCCTTTCCTGTTATCAGCAATAACCATACGTCTATCGACAGTGAGTAACCTGCAGGCGTTACTGAGGCCGTAATTACGCTCAATGTCAATCACCGTGAGGGAATCACCACGAATATCAAAAATATATAAGCCCTTTCCATCAGTGAAATAGACTTTGCTACTGTCAGCTGCAATAGATGTTATTGTCATGACCCTTCCAGGCAGAGTGGCATCTGAGCTCTTGCCCGCGAGCGAGTAATAGGTAAGTTTGCCTGACAGGTCAGGCTGCAGGAATCCAATATCATTCTCGCCACCTACGAACACCACACCCCTTGTATCAGTTGCCAGCGAAGTGACTCTCTGCGGGCTCTTCATGCTTATCAGATCCCAGCCTGATCCGTCATATGTGACTATTCCGTTAGACTCATTACCGAAATACATCACACCCCTTTTATCCATGGTAATCGACAGGTTAATAAGATTACCCGGAGTATCAGCAGCATCAAACCAGCTGATCAACGGCGCACCCATCTTATTGATCTGTGACCTGGCTGTTAATGAATATACTATAACGAATACAAAAAGCAGAAAACCCCTCTTCATTACCTGAATAATTTCCCTGTATTAGAAGATAAATATACAAATTCAAATTGAATAACGACGACGAGCACCTTTGGCATTCGATTTGAGACATTTTTTAATTATCTTGGCTTCGTATATTCAGGTTATGAGGGTAAACAACAGGGCTATTGTTCTGCTGACAGCTATATTGATGCTGGCAATCCGGTCAGGTGTATATGCACAGGTTCCTTACGGTCGATCTGTCAGTGAACACGGTGCCGGGGTTGCATCACCTAATCCCTCCTCCATCACTTACCAGGCGGAAAAACCTCTCCTCCGGAAAATTGATGACCCCTCCGGCACATACTTCAGAATGCTCCTTCCCGGTCATCACCTTACCTCTGATCCCGGCAAACCGGAGCTTCCGGTCTACAGCCGACTCGTGGAAGTACCTGAAGGCATGTCCGTAAGTGTCTCTCTATCAGGCGTTGCCTCACGCAGGATCAATTTAAGCGACTATGCTGATGAACAAGCCGAGATCTTTCCATCACAGCCTGACAGGACCAAGAACGAGACACAGGATGAGAAGATAAGGATAAAAGATACCAGGACCTATAACACGAAGGGATTAATCGCTCATGATACTGTGGTTATTACCCATGAAGGCATATACAGAGGACGCCGGCTGACAAACATAGCCATATACCCTGCCTTCTATAATCCTGCAGGCAGGTTTATAGATCTCATTACATCAATGAAGGTTGACATTAAATTTGAACCTTCTGATTCCAAAGGAGAAGAGCAGAGCACAGCCTCAGCTGACAAAGGAGGATATATTTCAGATTCATATGTTCCGGGATACACTGACGAACCTGTAACTATGATAATAGTAACCGATTCCGCCTTTGTAAAACAAATCGCACCTCTTATCAAATGGAAGATGCTCAAAGGGATAAGGAGTATTGTAGTTTATAAAGAGAGCGGGACGGCAGATACTATTTATTATAACCTTAAAAAGAAAATCACGGAGATATATAACAGTTCTGTTGCTGCCGGTACACCTGTTCAATACCTTCTTATCGCCGGAGATCCCTCCATTATCCCGACCTCACGTGGAACGACCAATGTTTCTGATCTCTATTACGGCGAGTTTGACGGAGAGGGTGATTATATACCGGAGTTGTTTATAGGCAGGTTGCCCGCTGCCGACACTACACAGCTTAAGGGCATGGTAAAAAAGATTATTAACTATGAAACATTCAACTATAATCCTTCAAACAACTTCTGGTCCGAGGCAGTAGCAACAGCAGGTAATGCCCCGGGCTTTGAACTGTACATGAACGGCCAGGTGCAGTACCTGTACAACAATTTTCTTGGGCCTGACACCTCTCTTCATGTCTATAAATGGCTCTATCCGGATTCACCACTGAAGGATGATTCACTGAAAACAGTCTTTAACAAAGGATTATGTCTGCTCAACTATTCCGGCCACGGAGAGGCATCCGGTTTCAGTGATCCTCTCTTCAAGGCCTCCATGGTAAATGCTCTCACAAACTTGAATGAATATCCTCTTATCATTTCCAATGCATGCCGGACTGCACAGATAAATGTTACTCCCTGTTTTGGCACCTCAATGGTATCGACCCCTGAAAAGGGCGCCCTGGGATTTATTGGCTGTACCAATGATTCATACTGGACCGATGATTTTTACTGGACCGTGGGCCCGGGCACACCAGCACTGGATGTCACTTATGATATAACCGGCCTCGGGGCTTTTGACAGGCTCTTCCATAACCATGGTGAGCCACCCGGACAATGGTATACCACAATGGGTCAGATTAATTTCTCAGGCAACATGTCAGTATCCACAAGTACCAGTCCCCGAAAGAAGTATTACTGGGAAACTTACATCCTGCTGGGCGATCCTTCACTAACACCGGTAATAGGCAGACCTGACACCTTCGCCATTACTGTCCCTGACACCATCCCTCCTGAATTGCAGTCACTAAGTCTCTTCGCAGATCCCTTTGCCTATGCAGCAATATCCAATTTCGATACCCTGTGGGATGCCAGCTTCGTCAGCCCCTCCGGCAATATTTCACTTACTATTCCTGATGGATCCAAGGATTCTTGCCTGCTGGTAGTTACCGGACAGAACATGGTACCTTTCATGAAGACAATCCGTTTTGCTCCTGTTAAAGGAGCTTTTCTTACCACAGAGAATATTGTCTTTGACGATTCAGAGGGCAACGGTGATGGCATCCCCGACTACGGAGAGTCTGTAAAACTCAATGTAACAATTCGTAACATGGGTCAGAGTGCATCGTCAGACCTGACAGCAACCCTTGTTGCAACATCGGGACTGATAACGGTTGAATCGGATTATGCATATATTGGAGTACTGCCACCGGGTGCCTCTTACACAGTAACTGACAGCTTTGTTTTCAGCGTTTCAGATGATGTGGAAGACGGAGAACTTGCTTCACTTCTCCTGAGCCTTAGTAATGGCGGTGATGAATACAATTTCGGAATCGATATGACTATTAGCGCTCCGCAGCTTGAAATTATCTCTGCCGTGCATGACGATGCATCATCCGGCAACTCCAACTTCCTTCCTGATCCGGGAGAGACGATCCATATTAATGTAATGGTTAAAAATGAGGGATCGTCATCAGCTATCGGATATGTGACATTAACTGCCTCGGATCCGCTTCTTGATATTGGAGTGACACAGATGCCGACAGATACGATAAAGCCCGGCGAACAGAAGATAATAAGTTTTGTTGCAGATATTTCGATACTCGCCGGTTCAGGCAGAGTCATTCCTTTCGATGTGGAGTTTGTCTGCGGTAATTATAAAGCTGGAGGCACATGGTCTCTCAGCACCGGAAAGACCCGCGAGACCTGGGAGTTCAACAGGTTCGACGTGTTCCCATGGATAAGGACAGGAGACTACCCGTGGACCATTACCTCCCTCTATTCTTTTGAAAACACCCGCTCAGCCAGATCAGGTATTATACCCGACAATACTGAGTCAATATTGTCAATCTATGTAAACAATCCGGTTGCTGACACCTTGTCATTCTATGCCCGGGTATCCTCTGAATCAAACTATGACGAACTCATATTCAGGATCGACAGCGTTGCAGACATGGAGATCTCGGGTGACACACCATGGGCATTAAGGAAGAAAGTTTTACAACCCGGCGTCCATCTCCTGGAATGGATATACAAGAAGGATGTCTCTCTCTCGGGAGGACTTGATGCAGCCTGGATAGACCAAATCACATTCCCTGACATAGCCTTCCTGGATGCTGATCTGGAGATAGATTCTGTATATCCGCCACCATCCACTGCCCACCTGTCTGAAATAACAGTAAAAGGGAGGGTGATCAATTTCGGCCGCACCGCACTGACAAGCTTCCCTCTGGCATACAGGATAAATGATGGAGAGCTTGTCAATGAGACCTTCTACCAGAAGATTGACCCGGGTGATACGGTCAATGTTGCATTCAATCAGAAATGCAGCCTGCAGTCAGATGAAAGTTATCTGATCTATATCATAAACCGCCTTCCGGAGGATGGCTATCCGGGTAACGATACCGCATATGTATCCTATATCAGATCAGGGACAAGCACAGAGATATCTTCGGAATCCGTTAATATCCTGCCCAATCCGTTCATTGATGGTTTTATTCTTGAGCTGGATGCCGAAGGTGAACAGAACGCATATACTGAGCTCATCGATTCCGGAGGAAGGGTCGTAATGAGATCCTCACCCGCACTGACAACGGGGCAGAACAGGATTCCATTCGATTGCCACCACCTGGCAAATGGTGTCTATACTCTCAGAATCACTATGGGAAGCAGAACCACCTCCTTAAGAGTAGTGAAAACCTGACAGATGCCAGACTTTAAGACATATAACCAAAATTATGACGGGAACTAAACCAACACGTGAAGAGGCTCTTAAACTCTTCCGCAAGTACAACACATCAGACAGTCTCTACAGGCATGCCCTCTCGGTTGAGGCTGTCATGCGAAATATGGCACGAAAACATGGAGATGATGAAGAGATGTGGGGTGTTATAGGATTGATCCATGACCTGGATTATGAGATGTACCCCGATCAGCATTGCACAATGACCGAAAAGATATTAAAGGAAGAGGGCTGGCCGGAAGAATACATCAGGGCAGTGATAAGCCACGGCTATGGCATCTGCTCCGATACGGAGCCACAATCACTGCTTGAGAAGACACTCTTTGCCATTGATGAGCTGACAGGACTGGTAACTACCAGCGCTCTTGTCAGACCTTCACGCAGTATTCTTGACATGGAAGCCAGGTCAGTGCGCAAGAAATGGAATGACAAGAGATTTGCTGCAGGAGTTGACCGTGGCGTTATAGAAAAGGGAGCTGCCATGCTGGGGGTTGACCTCAATGATCTGATATCAGACACCATCATGGGTATGAGGGAGGTGGCTGAGGAGATCGGATTGAAGGGTAATCCGCAAGAGTAAAACGCCGAACAGGCTATGCGTACAAGAGTTACAGAGCCTGTCATATCAAAGTAGAAGGGCGCCTGGTGATAAATCCCGGACGCCCTTTTTTATTTGTTTAAGGTCTGTTCTACAGTTCCCTTATCCGAATATTTCTGTACCATACATCATCGCCATGGTCCTGCAGCCCGATATATCCTTCTGTAGCCACCTTGGCCCAATCAGGATTGAGTGCAGGGAACTTACTGCCGGCAACAAGTGTATCCCATTCAGGTGTCCACAGGTGATATTCAAGGACTGTCTCTCCATTCTGAATATGCCATACCGAACCTTTGTATACCTTGATCTCGGCTGTGTTCCACTCCCCGGCGGGTTTTGCATTCTGCGGGACAGCAGGGATCAGGTCATAAAGAGAACCTGCCTGCCGGTTGCCGTCCTTGCCTGCCTGGGCATCGGGGTGACGCTCATTGTCAAGCACCTGCATCTCAGGAGCTGTTCTGTATATCTCCCAACCCGGAACCTCCTGAGCAAGGTAAAAGATACCACTATTACCTCCCTCTGAGATTTTCCATTCAAGCATCAGATCGAAATTACTAAACATAGTATCATAAACGATATCGCCGCCACTACCACCGGCTTCGCCTCTTCCGGATCCTGTACAGTGAAGGGTGCCGTCAACAATCTCCCATCCCTGCTCGGGAAAGGTTGCTTTGTTATAGTTGCGCCACCCCTGCGTGGAAGTTCCGTCAAAGAGGTATGTCCATACCTCAGCTTCAGTTGATTTATTCTCAGCGTTCTTCTTATCCTTACCTGGCCCGCAGGATACAAATGTTACGGCAAGCATAAGTACAAGTATTGTTCTAAAAAGTTTCATAAGATATAATTTTAGGTTATTGATTATGTTTCTTCATGTTAAGCGGGCATTTCAGGCAGTGACCAGCCGTTGCGATAGGTGTGTTGTATCATCTCGGCTGCAAATTGCTTCGCATTGATCGGGTCAGTATATTTTCTGTCGAAAGTCGGGTGACCATCCGTTATATTGAAATGATCCTCGACACATATCTTTATGCTATCATTATCATTGATATTTGTAAACTCCATCTTCTCACCATCCCATTCCAGTGTTTTGTTTAGTCCCTGCAACCTTACTGCCAGAACACCCATTACTACTATTTCATTGAATGGTCCTGCTTCGGAAAAGTCTGACTTGGTCATGACCCTTGTCTCCGGAGCTTCCTTGCATGCACGCACCCAGTCCATTTCATGGCTTACAGCCACGCGCCGTTCCGTCTTCGGTATGTTGGGCACATTACCCGACAGCAGCCACGGCTCACGGCCATAGCTTCCACAAATGAGAGTGTCCTTGCTGCCGTGGAAGATACATCCGCCGTCAGGATCATACCCCGTACCGGCAGGCCATCCATCAGGCTTCATCGGGAGTATGCCACCGTCAGTCCAGGTCACTTCAACCTCAGGGTATTTAACCCTTGAACCTCTCGGTGCCGGTCTCTCAGGAAAGACGAGCTTCACCGACTGGGCATTTGGAGCACAGTCTGTGAGGAGAAGTGTGGAGTTGCCCTCCGCCTTAACGGGATAATTCAGCTTCAGGCCCTTGAATACCGGATGAAGGATATGACAGGCCATGTCGCCAAGTGCTCCTGTCCCGAAATCCCACCAGCCTCTCCAGTTCCACGGCGTATAGATACTGTGGAAGGGACGCATGGGGGCCGGACCGATAAAGAGGTCCCAGTTAAGTGTCTCGGGGACCCACTCACCTTTTGCAGGGCGGTTCAGCCCCTGGGGCCATATAGGCCTGTTGGTGAAGGCCTCAACCTTTCTTACCTCTCCTATGACGCCGCTCTCTATCCACTCAATTATCTGGTTCACGCCCTCACCTGATGAACCCTGGTTTCCCATCGACGTGGCTACTTTGTGCTTTGCAGCAAGCTTTGTAAGGAGTCTTGATTCGTACACACTGTGCGTCAAAGGCTTCTGCAGGTAGACATGCTTTCCCATCGTCAGGGCATGAGATGCTGTGAGAGCATGAGTATGGTCTGCTGTTGCTATGATCACGGCATCAATTGACTTACCCATCTCATCGTACATCTTTCTGTAATCCCAGAATTTCCTGGCTGCAGGATATGCATCAAAAACCCTCTTTGAATATGCCCAGTCTACATCGCAAAGAGCCACTATATTTTCTGATGATGCAACGTTCCTGATATTGGTGGCTCCCATACCTCCGATACCGATACCGGCTATATTTAGCTTATCGCTTGGCGCACGGTGTCCAAGACCACTTACAACATTACCCGGAAGGATTGTCAGTCCGGCAATAGCTGTACCGGCAGTGCCAACAAATGACCGTCTTGTGATTTTTTTTGTTTCCTCTTTCATTTTACAGGTGGTTAAGATTCAATACAAACCTTAAATGTAAATAATCCATCATTAAAATAAAACTGGCGATGAACTTTATATACATCATGCTCTACTGAAAATTAAGTAAATTGCACGCTGAGATAATATATATGACTGAAAAAAGATATAGCATTGATCTGCACGAGAATACAAGGACAGGGAAGATTCTCAGAATTATTCTTGGTGTTGCCTGTATGATCGTTGCCCTATGGTACATGTACAGCATCAGGGGCACTGCCGCCTCCATGGAAACGGCGTGGATAGCCACCGGGTTCCTATTGCTGTTCTCAGTATGGCTTTTAGCCTCCGGGCTGGGTTACACCCAAAGATACATTACTGTCGGCGACGAAAATATCATCCTGAGACAGGAATTCTACCGGCCACCAGTGATCTTTACACCTTCCTCACTTAAGTCAGTTGAGTTCAAGACACTGATCATTGATTTCTATGACAGAGAGCAAAAGATAACTCTCAGGCTGGGTACCTTTTACCCTGAACAGACGGCTGCCATCATAAAAGCTGTTGAGGGTTTTTGCAGGCGTCATGCCATTGAGATCAGGGGAGACGTGACAAACGGCACGGAGAAAGGAACATAAGACTCAGGCCGGAACCGGTTAATCCCGAAGCTCATTAAGATAATAACTGCGGCTGATTTTAACGCTCTCCATCGAAGTATGAGTGCGCCAGTTATCCTGCTCCAGAAACCAGTATTTCATGCCAGCCGTCTTTGCTTCAGCAAGAATGGGTTTGAAATCAATGATCCCTTCACCAAGGGTAGCATCATGCTTCTCCGGTGTCAGATCCTTCATATGCCATAACTCAAACCGTCCCGGATATTTTCTGAAATAGGAGATCGGATCTATTCCTGCGGCAGTGATCCATGCCAGATCAACTTCAAAGATCACCAGCCGGGGATCTGTATTCTCAAGTAACAAATCATATGGTACTCTGCCATTAATTTTCTTAAACTCTGTCTGATGATTGTGGAAGCCGAACTTTATACCCTCCTTCCTGCATTTCTCCCCTGCCTTGTTGAAGAAATCGGCCGCCCTCTGGAATCCGTCAATTGAGCTTGTCAACTCCTCCGGAAGTGATGGAAGGATGATATACTTCATGCCGGCTTCGGCAGCCTCTTCTATCATTTTCTCATAGTTACCGGGCCTCATGGCGCTGTGAGAACTTATCGGTGTCATACCGCTCTTACTTACGAGCTTCCCGAACTCCCTGGGTGTGAGGCCGTAAAATTTACCGTTATTGTGATCCGCAGCCTCCACCCAATCGTATCCTATTGCGGCAACCTCAGTCAGAGCTGCCGCAGGATTCTTACTCATTTCATCACGGATAGTATACAGAGCCAGACCCGTCTTTACGGAGGGCACAGGCGATGCAACCAAAGTTCTGTTAAACAACGGCATTACAGTCATGACAAGCATTGATTGTCTCAGGAATTCTCTTCTGGTAGTCATCGGGTATGTAGCAGGTTTATCGAAAGTGAAAAACCGGGTAACTGCCTTTTACGGCACACCGGTAAACAAAAATAAGATTAAATTTATAAGTTTAAAAGACAACACATCATGAAACTGAGTGACAGGAACCAGGATAATGACAGCATAAGATGCACTGTCTGTCCACATTCGTGCCTGATCTCACCGGGTTCCAGGGGTATCTGTGGCGTGAGAGAGAACCGTGATGGCAAAATCTCCCTGGTCACATATGGCATAATCTCCGGATACGCAATTGATCCTATCGAGAAAAAACCGCTCTATCATTATTTCCCCGGATCTTCAATATTATCTGTCGGATCGTACGGCTGTAACCTGAAGTGTGATTTCTGCCAGAATTATCATATATCTCAGCATGCTGAGGCGGAAGCCTCTCCCACACTCTCACCTGAAGGACTTATCAGGGAGGCACTCAGATCCCGCGGAAACATTGGCATAGCATACACATATAATGAGCCGGTTGTCTGGTACGAGTATGTAGTCGACTGCGCCAGGCTTGCCGCAGCCGGGGGGCTTCGCAACGTGATGGTCACCAACGGCTACATTAACCCTCTGCCACTGGCTGAACTGATAAGGGTTATTGATGCTTTCAATGTCGATCTTAAGGGTTTCAATAACGATTTTTACAGGCGTTATACAGGCGCCACTCTCAAACCTGTACTTGAAGCAATAAAAACAATCGCATCCGCGGGAAGGCATCTGGAGATCACTACCCTGATCATACCCGGCCTTAATGACTCAGATGACGAAATGCGACGGGAGGCAGAGTGGATAGCAGAGAATGCAGGAACCGGAGTTCCGCTGCACCTCAGCCGGTATTTCCCTACATACAGAAGAACCGACCCTCCCACTTCTCCGGAGACAATTCTCAGGCTCAGGGAGATCGCTGAAGAGTATCTGGATTTTGTCTATACAGGTAATATGCCGGGCTCAGAAGCAGGCAGCGATACTATCTGTCCCGCATGTAATTCCGTGGTCATAAAACGGTCGGGGTATTCTGTAAAGGTAAAGGGTCTTACTGATGAAGGACGGTGCAGCAGATGCAATAAGGAGATAATGAGATGGTTATGAAGGTCCCGACTCCCTCCGGGGTCGCGAGTTAGCTTCAGCGAGCTAGCCCCGCCTGCATAAAGATCTATTCTGATTCTCTAAAATGAGAAATTATCAGGTAAGTACATTCCCACATGCTTTCAAAAACTGAAGCCGGAAGGAGACATGAGGAAGGTGAAAACGCTCCGGCTTTATGCCTTGGTGATTTTGCTCAGCCTCTCAAAATAGGCGTCAACCTTTTCAAAAAGATCCCGACGCAATGTGCCGTAGTATGATTTGACCAATACCGGGTTATCCTTTCCGTCAGGATTATTGACCCTGTCAATAAAGTCATTACGCATTTTTACAGCCTCCTCAATAAGATCCTGTATTTCAGTTTTCTTCTCACCTTCATGCAGGCTTGTAGACATGAAACAATCGGAGATCAGTTCGAAAAAGAGGTAATCGATATCCTTTTTAAGATCCTTTATACTTGCCATTGGTTATCCTTTTTTGCAAAGATACTTATTTATCTGCTTTATTGCTCAGCTTATAAACCTTCATGCTTTGATTAGCCTTTTCATTATAAATGCGACGAAGGGTTACTGTCACCGGATCACCGGCCTCAAACATCTGGCCTTCAATACTTCTGACAGGAAGTACCATCGGCGAGGTACCCGTAATAAATGCTGACCTGTAGTGACTTATATCCTTCTCCATGACAGCCTCATATACTAATGGGATCCTTTCGTTTTTTATGATCTCCGTCACATATTTGCGTGTGACGCCTGAAAGGACCAGGTTATCCGGTGCCGTGATTATAGTTCCGTTATCGGTGACGAAGAAGACATTTGACCTGCTTCCTTCCGTGATGAAGCCCTCTTTGTTTACAAGGAGGGCTTCATAAGCTTCCCTCCTGGCCAGTTCTTCATTTACCGACAGTCGCAGGCTGTTATTTAAAACCTTTACTCCCGGGTCAAACCTTTCAGCATAATAACAGATTAGCCTGACACCATCGCTGATCATCTCAGCGGTCGGGTATGATGACAAAATATAACAAATATGCAATGAGTAAGACTGTCCCGTGAATGTTACTGTCACTCTGATGTTTATCTCAGGGAAGGACTCTTTCCTGACCAGAGCGTCAAGTCCCTGCCCCACCTTCACGGGGATATCATCACGGAGTTCATATCTGGTGGATATGCCCTCTTTCAGTCTCTTCATATGATCATCAAAAAAGGAGGGAATACCATCCCTGGTCCTTATCACTTCATAAAATGAGATATCGCCGGGAGCAGTATCATAAGTATGCCCGGTTGGTAGAAGACTGCCATCGAGATAAAAGCAGCTACCAAAGCATTCCATGGTAAATCATTTTTCTACAAATTTATGAATAATTAGCGGTAGCTGAAAAGTAATTATCTTAGTGCGCTACTGCAGTAATGTACGCTGTTATTGACATAGAGACCACAGGGGGGAGCGCCAGACTTGAAAGAATAACCGAGATTGCCGTTTACATCCACAATGGTACCCGGGTTGTAGAAGAATACTCCACCCTGATCAATCCTGAGCGTAATATCCCCTACTTCATTACCTCGCTGACAGGTATCACCAATGAGATGGTAGAAGATGCACCAAAATTTTTCGAGGTGGCCCGTAAGCTAGTTGAGCTCACTGAAGGTAAAATCTTTGTTGCTCACAATGCCATGTTTGACTATTCGTTTGTCAGGCAGGAGTTCAGCATGCTGGGATACAATTTCAAAAGGCCCCTGCTTGATACAGTGGCGCTCAGCCGTAAGCTTCTTCCCGGCCACCGTTCTTACAGTCTGGGTAACCTGTGCAAGGAGCTGGGTATAGAGATCACGGGCAGGCACAGGGCCTCTGGTGACGCTCTCGCCACCGTCAGGCTCCTTGAACTGCTCCTTGAAAAGGATCATGCCCTCGAGTCGGGAAGCCTGATGAAGAACAGAAAAGCTGCAAAGCTGCATCCAGCACTTGACCTGGCAAAACTGGCCGCGATTCCCGGAGAACCGGGCATCTATTACTTCCATGACGAGAGTGGAGAGGTCATCTACGTAGGTAAGAGCCGCAACCTCAGCCAGAGGGTTAACAGTCACCTATCTAATAACACCTCGGGAAGAGAGATGAAGATGTGCTCCCTGATAGCCGATATAAGCTGGGAACGTACCGGCAGTGAGCTGATAGCGTTGCTTCTTGAGTCGGCTGAGATAAAAAAGAAAAAGCCCCTGTTCAACAGGGCTCAGCGACGCACAGGCTTCCGGTGGGGTATCTACAGCCATACAGATGAAAAAGGTTATATAAGGTTCGAATACCGTAGTGCCAGTGATGAAGAGGTACCACTGTCGCTCTTCACATCACGAGACAAGGCAAGGGGCAAACTTGAACAGATCATCAATGACTACTCCCTGTGTCAGAAGCTCTGCGGGATGTATGAAACAGACGGTGCCTGTTTTCACAGGCAGGTAGGCCTCTGCCGCGGTGCATGCTGTGGCGAGGAAGAGCCCGGGTCATATAACGAGAGAGCCTTGATGGCATTAGACGAATTCATCTTCCGTGAGAGGAACTTCTTCATCATCGATAGCGGTCGCGACAACGAGGAGAGGTCGGTGGTCAAGATCGTGAAGGGTAAATATGCCGGCTTCGGATACTTTAATATTAATGACGTGGGCTTCGGGCTAACGGCAGTACACGATTGTATCCAAAAGGCAGCTGACAACAGAGATATACAGGTAATAATCAAGAGCTACCTCAAAAATCATCGTGTTGAGAGAATTATTGATTTCTGAGCGGATGATGCAGACTGCTTTTCTTAATATATTTGTCTTAACCAACATAATACCCGGTATATGTCGCTTTTCACCCACACAACAAGAGAACTGACGTTAAGAATTGATGAATTCTTTGACACCATTGAGATAGGGATACTGATCTTTAAGGAGGGTATCAAATCATATGTCAAAGGTGATAACAATGCCTTCCAGAATCATCTGACAAAGATCGATGAACTGGAAGGAAAGGCTGACAAGCTCCAGAGAAGCATTGAGAATGACATGATCGTCCATTCAATACTCCCCCAGCAAAGGAGCGAGATGATCAAGCTGTTGTGGCAGCTTGATGAGATCATTGACACCGCAAAAAAATCGCTGAATGAGTTTTATGTGGAGATACCTTATATACCCTCACCCCTTGTTGATGAGTTCATCTCACTTGCAGAAGTATCCGGTAATGCAGCCGAAGAGCTCATACCTGCTGCAAGAACCTTCTTCAGGGAGCCTCATCTTGTTCGGGAAAAACTTATCAAGGTCTATTTCTTTGAGAGAGAGACAGACAAGGCCGCTTTCCAGTTAAAGAAAAAGGTGTTTCATGATATGAATGATCTATCACTGGCAGAGAAGGCTCATATAAGATATATCATCCATCATATTGAGAATATCTCTGACTCAGCCCAGGCAGCGGCTGACCTGCTTGCCTCAATGGCTATAAGGCAAATGCTCTGATTATGATCTTCCTTTTTCTCACCAGCGGTCTTTTTCTCGGGTGGACACTTGGCGCCAATGATGCAGCCAACGTCTTCGGATCTGCCGTAGGATCAAGGATGATATCCTTCACCAGGGCTGCTGTGATAGCCTCGGTATTTGTCATCATGGGAGCAGTTATACAGGGCTCAGGGGCCTCTGACACGCTGGGACGTCTCGGGTCGGTAAATGCTATGGGAGGAGCCTTTACTGTTGCTCTTGCTGCCGGACTGACGGTATACTTCATGACCAGGGCTGGGCTGCCGGTCTCTACCACCCAGGCTATAGTAGGTGCAATCATCGGGTGGAACTTCTTTACCAACAATGCCGTTGATACCGGTGCACTGATACAGATCGTCACCACATGGATTACAGGGCCTGTTCTGGGTGCACTGTTCGCCTTTACCCTCTACCACCTGGTGAAGATAACCAGGAAAAAGATAAAAGTTCACCTGCTTGAATATGAGTCTTACCTCAGGGCCGGACTGATGATTGCAGGAGCCTTCGGGGCATATAGCCTGGGAGCAAATAACATCGCAAACGTCATGGGGGTCTTCGTGCCCAGCATACCCCTTGATGATGCTGACTTCGGCTTATTTACCCTAAGCGGAGCGCAACAGCTCTTCTTCCTCGGATCAATAGCCATTTCTGCAGGAGTACTTACCTACTCAAAAAAAGTGATGCAGACGGTGGGAAATAATCTCATTGAGCTGTCGTCTGAAGCAGCATTTGTGGTAGTGTTGTCACAGGCCCTCGTCCTGTTCATCTTCTCCTCGGCATCACTGTCGGGTTTTATGGTCAGGCTCGGCCTTCCACCCATACCCCTGGTGCCTGTATCAAGTACACAGGTGGTGGTGGGTGCCGTACTGGGTATCGGCCTCTACAAGGGTGTGAGGAATATCAATCTCAAGGTGCTCGGCAGCATTGCATCAGGATGGATCACAACACCTGTAGCAGCTGGACTGCTGGCATTTATTTTGCTCTTCTTTGTCAAGAACCTTTTCGGCATTGATGTGGGGCATTCCGTCAATCTCTCCCCGCAGATCAGCAAGGGTTTTGATTTTTCGCCACTGGTAAAGTATATAATTATCGTACTGCTGATTATCACGTCCGCATATCTGATATACATTATCAGAAAAGAGAAGAAAAGTACTGACCTCATTAACAAGAAATACTATGATTAAAAAGATCCACCACCCGGTTTTAAACATCACAATGCGTCTGATCAAGAGTGAGGATCTCAACCATCACGGCACACTCTTCGCCGGCCGCACCGCTGAGTGGTTCGTAGAGTCAGGGTTCATTGCAGCAGCAACCCTGATTGATCCAAAGAATATTGTATGCCTGAAGATTCACGGGATGTACTTCACAAGCCCCGCCAAACCCGGTGAGGTACTGAAGTTCGAATCAAAAATAGTCTATACAGGAACCTCAAGCCTGGTATCCTATATTACGGTCACCAGGTCCGGCAATAGCAAACCCATGGTCGATGGTTTCATAACATTTATTCATGTCGACGAGGAGACGCGTCCGATGCCTCATAATATTGAAACCCAGCCTGTAACCGAAGAAGACACCCTTCTGTACGAGCAGGCATCAAAGCTGAAAAAGTAAAATACTCTTAAGCATTCTCAGTTCCTCACCGGAAGGAATGAATAGTTTTTGCCGTATTCCATCATCTGTCCCAGGAAATCAGAGCAGTATCCGATCTTTATATCAGTGATCTTCCCTTCCTTATCTGTTACGGGTGTCATTACGGGATTGACAAACCCGATGTATGGGGCCAGATTTAGCTTCTCATATCTGGCAAGCATCTCTTTATGTAGCTCCCGGTCAATTTTCACACCGTAGGTCTCAATCATGTTCTTTCCGGCCTCGAAATCACCCTCTGACTTTATTCTTTGCACCTCTCTGAGCATCTGTCCGAAGAGGTCCCGCAACTTCCGGTAGTCATTTATTCTGACATAGCTCTTTCCGTCGCGCTTCACTGTCTCAATGACATTATCAGCCTGTCCCTTATCAAATACCCAGTGTGCAATGGCTGAACGGCACCTCATATGAGCCTGCTCTATATCCTTGTCAGGCTTGATCCTTACTGTCTGTGTCAGCAAACCGTTACGGATATAATTATCATATTCCGCTTTTGCAATCTCATCTGATGATATAAGATGCAGCTCCGTCATCTTAGGATCCATCATATAATAGAGTGCAAACAGGTCAGCTCTCATCTCCTCAAGCGGTGAGGCATAGTTTTTCAGGGCACTCGGATCAGTCCCGGGAGCCAGTTTGCCACTGGCATGACCAATGCATTCATGCATGTCGGTATGCAGGGCATCGGAGAGCGAACCCCATTTCACGGCTCTCTCTATCTCAGCCTGGTCATAAGCGAACTCTTCCAGGAAACCGCTACCCCTGGATACAATATCTTTGGCATCGGTAATATTGGCCAGGGAGACAGACTTCGATCCGCCTTCAGTCCTTATCCAATTGGAGTTAGGCAGGTTGATACCCAGAGGTGACGCCGGGTAGCAATCGCCTCCCAGCATTGCGACATTAATGACGCTGGCAGCAACGCCGGTTACCTTCTCCTTGCGGTATTGCGGGTCTACCGGAGAGTGGTCTTCAAACCACTGGGCATTCCCCGTGATGATGGCCGTCCTCTTTGATGCCTCCACATCCTTGTAGTCAACAACAGACTCCCATGTGGCTTTGAGACCCATCGGATCACCATAGGTCTCAATAAAACCGTTTATATAGTCAACAGAGAGGTCTGTATTCCCAGCCCATAAGATGTTGTATTCGTCCCATGTCTTAAGGTCTCCTGTCTTGTAGTAATCTATCAGCAGGTCAATCTCCTCCTTCTGCCTCTGGCTGAGAGCCACATCGCGTGCTTTCTCAAGCCACATAATTATACGATCTATTGCAGGACCGTACATGCCACCGCTACGGTAAGGTATCTCCGTTACCTTCCCGTCATTTTTCACTACCTTGGTGTTCAACCCCCATGATACAGGCCGGGGATCAGCAGGGTCGGCGAGTGACCTGTAATACGCCTCTACTTCTGGTTGAGTCACCCCCTCATAAAAGTTATTTGCAGAGGCAGTGATCATATCTGTCCCCTCCGTCTGTTCAACCTTTCTGGCATAAAGATGTGGGTCAAAAAGGATCGGTGTAAGGAGAGTGATCAGTCCGTCAACGGTCTCACCCTCTTTGATGGGTAACAGTGATGCATCGCTCCCGCTGATAAGCTGCGAGAAATACTCCTCGGAGAATCCCGGCACAAACTTGTCATTCGAGTAGTGATGGTGTATGCCATTGGCAAAGAAGACCCTCCTGGCATAGGTTATGAAAGCCTTGTATTCCTCTGTCTCGCGATCACCTTTAAAAGAATCTATGACAGCTTCTATTGTCTTGCGGATAAGAAGGTTATACCTGAAGTTCTGGTCCCACAGTATATCACGTCCACACAAAGCAGCCTCCGAGAGATAATAGATAAATTCCTTTTCTCCTGCTGTCAGCGCTTCAAATCCCGGCAGCCGGTACCTCAATACGCTGATATCTTCAAACCTGTCTACCTCGTAAGTAAACTCTTCTGCCATGGCGGCCTTCTCTCCTGCCTGGCCACATGAGATAATTAGTGCTATTCCCATAGATACAATTATTCCGGTTAATAAGATTTTTTTCATTTCACTATTACATTATGATGGAGGTAACCAAGATAATAAAATGCCGCGAGGCCAAAACTGGTATTTGCATTTTTTATCGCACCTATAACCAGGAAGCATTAATTGTTAAATTTGCGATACCTAAGAATGAAAGCATGAACAATCTCTATAAATTTTTAGCAGGCCTGCTTATCAGCCTTTCCTTACCGGCAACCGGACAGAATATTAATGAGCTGATCAGGAAAGAGGCAGCAAATTCTGTTACTGATGCCAGGCAGATGTACAGGGATCTTCACCAGAATCCGGAGCTCTCACTACAGGAGTTCAGGACTGCTGCGAAGATGTCCCAGGAGCTTAAGGAGCTGGGATTTGAGGTGACAACAGGTATTGCCGGCAATGGTGTTGTGGGGGTCTTAAGAAACGGTGACGGACCGGTTATCATGCTTAGGACAGATATGGATGCCTTGCCAGTGAGGGAGGCAACAGGTCTGCCATGGGCCAGTAAGGTGACAGCAACCGACAGCCAGGGAGCAGAGACTCCTGTTATGCATGCATGCGGTCACGACTTTCACATGACAGTATGGCGCGGCACCCTATCAACCCTCGTTGCACTGAAGAAAAGATGGAGTGGTACTATAATTGCATTGGCCCAGCCGGCAGAGGAGATCAGCGGAGGAGCCGGGCAGATGATTGACGACGGGCTCTTTAAAAGGTTCCCCCTGCCTGATTATGCCCTCTGCTACCATGTGAGCCCTGAACTGCCTGCAGGAACCGTTGGCTACTCTACTGAACCTATCTTCGCCGGAGTGAAATCAGTAGATATAAAGGTATTCGGGATAGGGGGGCACGGAGCAATGCCTCATAAGACCATAGACCCGGTAGTGCTTGCAGCAAAGATCATCCTCGATTACCAGACCATCGTTAGCAGAGAAATAAATCCCGTTTCCCCGGCAGTGGTGACTGTCGGGTCTGTTCACGGAGGAACAAAACACAATATTATACCGGAAGAGGTTGACATGCAACTTACAATCAGGTTCTTTTCCGACGATGTCTGCAACCAGATCATTTCCTCCCTCCGGCGCATTGCAGAAGGGCAGGCAAGGGCATCAGGACTCAAGGATGACAGAATGCCTGTTATCACGGTTGACAGCGATTATACACCGCCTGTTGAGAATGATCCCGGCCTTGTTTCACAGGCGATAGCCTCAATGGGCGACATCATTGGAAGTGAGAACGTCATCAGCGTTGAACCGGCAACAGTTGGAGAAGATTTCGGCAAATACGGGCGCACACCTGAAAAGGTGAAAATAGCCCTCTTCTGGCTGGGCGGTGTCAATCCCGAGAAATACCGGGAGAGCGTGGAAAAAGATATAATGCTCCCAGCACTTCACAGTAACAATTTTGCTCCTGATTTTGAGCCTGCTTATTTAACCGGTGTAACTGCAATGAGCAGGACTATAATTGGTTTGCTGGGCGGAAAATAGATCAGATACCGAGCATATCCATCACTCCGTTGATGAATGTCAGCGGGTGTGCCGGGTTTCCCGGGACATAGAGGTCAACGTGATGACTGAGGATGAAATCCCTTTTTATTGCCGCACTGTCTGCAAACAAGCCTCCACTGATGGCATCAGTGCCTGCCAGGATGATTATTTTTGGAGAAGGCACAGCCTCATAGCATATCTCCAGGGCCTCAGCCATGTTCTCAGTCACAGGTCCTGTGATTACTATCCCGTCAGCATGACGTGGCGAGGCTACAAACTCCACGCCGTAGCGCCCAAAGTCGAAATTGACATTCCCGACAGCATTCAATTCCATCTCGCATGAGTTGTCACCTCCCGCCGATATCTGGCGCAGCTTGAGCGATTTCCTGAACAGACGTCTCACCTCTCCCCTGACTGATTTTTCATCGGTCTTCAGAGGCACATCCTCTCCAGGCAGAACCACAAGACTGTCCCTCCTGTTAGCTGCAATATGGTAATCATTTGTAAAGTGTATTACATCCGGTAACATCAGGGCGCATTCATTACAGAAAGAGCACTTACCCAGATCAATGGCTCCGTTCATTCTGTCAATGGCATGCAGAGGACACAGTGCCGCTACCATCTCTGCCTGGGTGGCCGTTATCTCCGCTGAGATTACCGGACGCCCTCTGAACCTCTCACTGACTGGCTGCCGGCGAAGGTCGGATATATATTGTTTTCCATGGTCGGATAGAACTTTAATCTCTTTTAGCATAACTCTCTGCTGGTGTTAATTCATAGGTCATGACCGCAATATGAAAGGTTAAAGCTTTTGTTGCATATCGGGAAATCTGATATCTCCTGGTTTCGCACTGCCAGGGCCAACGCCATCCAGTTGTGCATTGACGGATCAATGACCTTATAATGTATTATCTCTCCCATGCTGTTGGTAACAGCAAGGTGGCATATCTCCCCACGCCACCCCTCGGTAAGGGATACTGCCAGTCTGCCTGGCATAAGTCTGTAATCATAAACAGGCTTTTCATGGCCTTTTATCTCCTCTCTCCATCTGTCAGCCATGGAACCTATGATCCTGATTGATTCACTGACCTCCCTGGTCCTGAGCAATGCACGGGCAAGCACATCACCCGTTTCCATTGTGACCGGGTGCATATCGTACTTTCTGAACGACTGGAAGGGATGTGTCTTACGGGTATCGCGAGGTATGCCGCTTGAGCGGGCAGCCATTCCCACAGTACCGATTCTCAAAGCCTGGCTCCCGGTCACTGATCCTATATCCTCGAACCTTCCGAGAATGCTTGGCAGAGAATAGATGCACTCAGTGACGTTAAGGAATCTTCTTCCCACCTCTCTCAGCACACTGATTATCTCATCGGCTGTCTCACTGTCAAGAGGATAGTTTGAGCCTCCGGGCCGTATCAGCCCCTTTCCGAACCTGTTGCCGCACCACAACTGAGTGGTATTGATCACCATCGTTCTCAGTGCCTCACAGACTACCTGTCCGAGCTGATAAGCCACATCTCCGCACAGCGCTGCCGTATCACCGATATGTATGGCTATCCTCTCAAGCTCCAATGCAATACATCTCTCAGCCTGCAATGACTCCGACGGCTCTATCCCTGCCAATGATTCAATAAGCTGGGCATGTGCCAATCCATGACCCACAGCCGTATCTCCCGCAATATTTTCTGCAAGCAAGCTGCGCTGAAGACCATCAGATCTTTCAACCAGAAGCTTTTCCACCCCTCTGTGCTGATAGCCCAGTTGTATCTCCAGGTGAAGCACTTTCTCCCCGTTACAAATGAACCTGAAATGACCGGGCTCAATCACTCCTGCATGTATCGGACCCACACCCACCTCATGCAGCTCCTCACCATCAATGGCATAGAAGGGATAGTTATTTATGATGGATGCAGGGTCTGACCGGTCATGAGGATATCTTAAAGGTTTGAGCCATGGGTGACCAACAAACTCAACACCATAATTCTCGTGCATCTCCCGCTCGAAGATATGCAAAGCCGGACAGTCCGGCGTCAACGATCTAAGCGGAGAGCCATCCGGGTAGCCATTGTGACTTAGTAACCTGATTTTACCATTCTCATCATCGGCTATACAGCAGATGAATGTCAGGACACCGTCAGAGTTAAAGCAATGGTAAGATATGCAGTGATTTGTGTCACTATTCAGAAGGTTAAGTACTTCAATCACAAAAATATCATATTCCATGACTGATATCTCGTTGAAAACAGCCGGTGACGAGCCATTCTTCAGTTCCGTATATTTCTGTTTGCTCATTATCTCTATTTGGGCAGAAATGCTATACTACTATTAATCAGATCGGTAAGGAAAGGTGGTTGATAGAAACAGATAATTATGACGATAGCCAGGAGCAGAAACTGACTTATCGTCTCAACCGGCTTTACTACACCGGGCAGAAGCTCACTGTTTTTATTTCTGGGCTCAGAAAAAGTGATGTGCATAATGCGTGTACTCATTGCATAGATCACAAAACAAAGCAGGGTAACGGCAGTTATAAGGACAAACCACTGTCCGTTCATTACCATGGCTTTTAAAATCATAAATTCTGAGATGAACATACCCGAGGGTGGAATAGCGAGTATGCAAACCATTCCTATAAGCAGCACAATGGCACCGGCAGGGTAAAGGGCCATATATCTTCCGGTATCATCAAGCCTGAATGTATGCAGAACCCTTGAGAGTTGTCCCATCTGGTAGAAGAGACTTGCCTTGGCTAATGAGTGAAGCAAAATAAGTAACAACGCGGCATAGTAGCCTGCCCCCCCTGTACCGAGAGCAATAGCTACCAGACCCATATTCTCCAGGCTGGAATAGGCTAACATCCGTTTCAGGTGCTTGGCTTTGAGCATGTAACCGGCAGAAACAAGAAGGGATAAGAGGCCTGCCATAATGAGCACATGGTTCATGAACGGAAGAACAGAAGTGGCTGAAAAGAGCGTGTAAACACGGAATATGGCGAGAAAACCAACGTTCATCAGCGAGGTGGATATAAGAGCACTGACAGGAGGTGGAGCCACGGAGTGTGCATCAATAGTGATGGTGTGCATCGGGAAAAGCCCCATTTTTGTACTGAAACCTACAAGCACGAATATAAAGGCTATCTTCAGATACAATGGGTTGGCTTCATTGACGACAAAGGCCAATCTTGAGAATGAGAGGTTGGAGGTGTCATCGTTACCATAGATAAACCCCAGAAACAGTATCCCAAGGTATGCAAGAGCAATGCCTGTTGAACAGATAAAAACATATTTCCATGTCGCCTCAAGCGCTATATCTGTACGGTCATGATAAATAAGCACCGCAACAACCAGGGTAGTCGCCTCCACAAAGATCCAGAGCACCGTCATTGTGTTTGAGAGGTAGGCTCCGGCCATAAAGGTCATCAGAGCTATCAGTCCTGCATGATATTCAGCGTACCGTTTAGTGGAATCGGCTGAGGTGTATATGAACCCGTGCCAGATTGTCGGGAGAGACAGAATAGCCAGAATAGTGAGAAGAAGAAGAGCTGTGCTGTCGAATGTAAAATAGGAAAGTTCCGCTCTTCCCAGATTGATCCACCCATATATTGTCAGGAGAATAAGAAGTGCCGCAAAGGCGAGCGTGAGTATCCGGGTAACAGTCTTGTTCCTGAAAATAATAACCGAAACGCCAAGTACCAGGGAAAATATAAAGAACAGTGACAGCATTTTTATTAGTCTTTTAGCGTTGTCAGCTCGTTTGTATGAGGTTTAAGCCGCATTCCGAAGAAACCTAGTATAAGCACTCCCACGAAAAGGTCGAGCAGTATTCCAATGTTTATAAAAAAGGGCATCTCGTTCCCTACGGCCAGTGAAAAAAGGAAGACGGCGTTCTCAATAACCAGGAATCCAATGAGGTGGGATATTATCAGCTGATGAGTCACTATCAGCAACAATCCGGTAAAAAGAGTGAAGATTGCAATAGCGAGGTAGATTGTATTTATAAACGGATTAATCAGTATATCTGCCAGTATGACGCTTATCAACAGACCGGTAATGGATAAGAGAAGCAGGTAGAAGCCGGGCATGGCCTGTCGGTGAACCTGTGTCACTCCTGAACGCCGGATGATCCTGTTCAGCAGATATGGCAGAGCCATAGCTTTGAATATCAGCGTTTCGGCAACAATAAAGAGCAGATTTGCCAGGTTTACCTCCTTTAATTCAAATATTGCTATACCACAAAGAAGTACTCCCTGCAGTGCGATCAACCTAATGTATGTGAATAGCCTCTCAGCCGATGAGAAATACATTAGCGTAATAGCAAGCAGGACAATGAGATAATTCACCATTTTTTTCAGGCCAGTTTTTCAGTCATAATAAGAATAACCATAAATGCTATCAGAGCCACAGAGGACAGCGTAAGAATGAACTTCGGGTTCTTGTTCATCTTGTTCCGGGCCCTGAATGATTCTGTCAGGCCAATAGTCATTGCAAACAGAGCCTGTACCGCAAAAAACAGACCTGTCTGAAGAAAGATGCTCCAGCCGGCCGGTACAACAAGGTTATAGATAAGCGAACCATAGATCGCAAACTTCAGGTAAGTACCCATATGAATAAGAGCTTTGTCAAATCCACTGTAGTCAAGGATCATCACTTCATGAATCATTGTGAGTTCAAGATGGGTTTTGGGGTCATCAACAGGGAGCCTGCTGTTCTCAATCATTGCTATCTGGACAAAAAGGTATGCTCCGATAATACCATAGATAAGAACATAATCGTTCCCGGTAATATAGAAATGGTTAAAGATTACGGAGAAGGATGTGTACCCGGTAAACATGGCAAAGGTTGCCAGCAGAATAAAAAATACCGGTTCGGTAAGGAGCGAAAAGAGAGCTTCGCGGCTTGCTCCCATTCCTTCAAAACTGCTGCCTGTATCAAGCGCTGCAATAATCATAAAAAATTTACCAAGTGCAAGCAGGTAGGCAAACATAATGAAATCGCCCTCAAATGAGAGTACCGCCTTCTGTTCAGCAAAGGGGATGACCATCATAGCACATAGTACTGTTACCAGAGTGACAGCAGGCGCAATCTGGAAGATCACCCCGGTAGTATTACTAAAAACGCTGCCCTTTCTCAGAAGAACGAAGATATCCGTCATGGGTTGAAACAATCGCTGCCCTTTTCGCCCTGAAGCAATACTCCTGGTTTTGAGAATAATACCCGGAAAGACTATAGATGCTATAACTATCAGAAAAAAACCTGCCATCATCAAATCATTTTAAGCAATCCCAGCAACAAAACTATCAGCATGAACACAAACGCATAGAGTATATAATGCCTGATCTGACCGGTCTGCATTACGGCAATCCTTTTAAGCAACCCGGAGAACCAGTCTACCGGTTTGTCAAGCAGTATTTTCTTAAAGATGTCCTCGCTGTGTGAGACAAAAGATCTTTTAAGTGGAAAGATCTCCTCCTCCCTTATGTCATCCATCTCCTTCCGTGTCTGCAGCAAGGGTTTGGCAATATGGTTATAATTATATGCAAATGAGGTACCTGTATACTGTTGTCTGGGACTGATTGCCGTATACCCGCAACCCCATGTCGGTCCGGTGTCAATTTGCCTTTTTCTGAGGTGATACTTGCGATAAACAAGGAGTAAGACGAGTATTACAACGAAGATCCCGCCCATTATACTTATCTGCGACAGGTTTGAGACAAAGGCAGCATTCACAAAGGCATGACTTCCTATTCCAAAGGTCTGGTCAACAAGGTTAAACACCGGCTTCACAGCCAGGGGTGACGCCAGACCAATAAGCATGATCAAGGCCACTGTCAGGAGCTGAGGGATGATCATTATCCATGGCACTTCCTGGCTTTTGGCTGCCGGATCAGATCTGGGTTCACCAAGAAATACTATTCCAAATGCCTTAGTAAAACAGAAGATTGCCAGTCCGCCTATCAGGGAGAGGCCGGCAATGGATCCTATAATCAGTATCGAATGATAAAGGGAGGCCCCTGAAAGATTCTGGAACAAACCCATATAAATAAGGTACTCGGATATAAACCCGTTGAACGGTGGCAGTCCGCAGATTGCCAGCGATCCTACCAGGAACAGTGCAGCCGTCCAGGGCATTCGCTTCATCAGACCACCCATCTGTTCAATGTTACGTGTGTGGGTGGAATGGTACACTGACCCGGCATTAAAGAAGAGCAGTGACTTGAAGAGGGAGTGGTTCAGAACATGCAGCAGTCCACCTGAGAAACCCAGCAGTGCCATTGTCTGATTATTCAGAGCCAGCCCAATCACCCCGAGGCCTATGCCTATGCCTATTATTCCTATATTTTCAATGCTGTGATACGCCAATAGTCTCTTCAGATCATGCTGTACTATAGCCATCATTACTCCCAACACCCCTGACATAAGTGAGACAAGGAGAATAATGACACCGGTAATCAAAAGGTCCGACTTCATGGTCATGAGTACTCTTATGATGCCGTAAATGCCCATCTTTATCATCACTCCCGACATCACTCCTGAGACATGTGATGGTGCTGCGGGATGAGCTTCAGGCAGCCAGGTGTGAAGTGGAATAAACCCGGCCTTAATGCCAAATCCGATAAAAAACAGCATGAACAGCGGCAGATTTCTGTTAGAGGAAAAGTACTCCCCGAGAATGTCAAAGCTCATACTACCCGTTTCCCTGAAAACAATGAGGAAGGCAACCATGATGAAGAACATACCGACGTGCATTTGAATCAGGTAACTGATGCCGGTCTTCATGATGGTACGTTCTTCAGCTTCAAAGATCACCAGGAAAAATGACGATAGGGCCATTAATTCCCATACAATCAGAAAGGTGAGACCGTCACGGATCATCACAACCATAAGCATTGACAGCCAGAGCCACAGGTATGAGAAATAGTGAATAGAGAAGCGCAGAGGGCTCTTACTCCTGTGATAAGGAGCGAGATAACCTCTTGCGTAGAGGAAACCGATCAGGGTCGTAAAGTTAATTATAATGACAAAAAACGCTGAGAGCCTGTCAATTACTAGAACAATACTACTGCCTGTATCCGGAGTGAACAATTGCACTTCATATGACTGGCCGACGCCTGTGAGGAAGCACCAGTAAGATGTCAAACTAATACCCGCTGCGAGCAGTGCCAGGGTAAAAAAGTATTTTAATGGCTTCGGAATAAAAAAAACCAGTAGGGTTAGAAATAAGATAACCAGAAAGAAAATACCACTTAACATTAATGCGGGAATTTGCCCGCAAATGTAAAAAATATATGACGCGGTTTTACAATACCGGTATAATATCTCGATGTGTTATACCTACACACCCATTTGGTGCCTACTATTCTGTATATCAACTACTTTAGTACTTCCACCCCGGAGAAGATTAGGATCAACAGGTATGTTGTCACTCCATGATCCACATGTAAAATCAGGAACGTCGATGGATGCCGACCCGTTGGCCACCGACCATTCGCTC